>JAFQEL010000005.1 GCA_017399065.1 Clostridia bacterium
CTTACGAAAACTACGCACAGCGACTTGCTTCTGTTTATGAGAAATCCCGTGACCCCGAAGACTTTATGCGTTGCCGTATCGAATACTAAAAGCTTATAAAGAAGGGCGAGATGTCAACCGAGGATAAGTGGCTCTACGGTTGGATTCATATGTATATGATGAATTATTGCAGTGACATTGCAGTTGAGTGGTATGACAAAGCCGTCAGCGATGACCCGAATGATGACCCCGAAAATTATCAGCTCGCCTGCATGCAGAGAATATGGATGTTCTTTCTTCTGAAAAAAGAAGATGAAATTATTTCCGAACTCCGAGAAAAAGTAAAATCAAATCCCGATAATCCGAGAGAAACAGACAATCTCTTGATTGCCCTTATCTGGGCTGAAAAATATGATGATGCCTATAATCTTTTCAGAGACGCAATTAAAAAATTTCCCGATGATTGGCGGATATATATTCACGGCGGTGACATCGCAAAGGAACTCAAAAAATATGATGAAGCACTGGAATACTACAACCGAGCAGGCGAAATCGGAACATACTTCTGCGATGAAATGGATTGCAAAGTCGGTCTGTATGAAGAAATGGGAGAATATGAAAAGGCTTATAATGAATGCATGAAAATGGCAGATATCTACCGCAGCAGAGGTTACGATGTTGAGGCTGATATGGCAGAGAAAAGAGCAGAAGAAATCAAAAGAAAAATCGAAAAATAAGATATAAAAATCTATAACCAAAAACGTACTCTGTTTACCTAACAATCGGTAAGCGGTGGTTTTATAGGTTGACAATAGTTTCATAAAGCAGTATGCTTGACGTGAAATATAAATAAGAGAGGAACGATTTTTTGTGAAAAAAGTGTTGTGTTTTCTTGCAGCGACAAGCCTTCTGGTTGCTTTAGGCGGATGTGCAAAAACCAAAACTCTTCATTGCGATAAATGTAATGAAGAAATTGTAGTTAAAGAGAACTCTGATATGAATGAAGATTGGGGTATTTATTGCGAAGATTGTCATGAGGAGCTTTTCGGAAACGATCCTGTTTTAGGTAATAACTGATTAATAGTTTTGGCTCGGGCTTTAAAAGAAGTTAAATGATTTTTTAAAAATTGACATCTCATTGGAAAACCGGTGAGATGTTTTTGTATTGTCAAGGTGAAATTTGTGGCACAGATATTGTTTTCAATGTTGACAGCATTATATCTTTATGATACAACAAAGATAATAAAATAATAGCGAAAAGAGGTGAAAAATATGTACAAAAGAGTATCCGGTGCAAAGTTCTGGCTTTTAAGCTGCATCACATTCGGTATCTACAGTATTGTCATATGGTCAAGAATGACAAAGAACCTCAATGATATGGCTGTAAAGGCCGGTGAGCAGCCTATCCGCGGCTATGTCAGCGCATTTTTCCTTGGCTTTATCACTTTCGGCATTTATCCGATCGTATGGATGTTCAAGTTCTACGGTCTTGCAGGCCGTCTCAGCTACAGAGCTTCCGCAGGTGTTTCTCCGTCCGGTACTTTCGGTAAGTTCATCATGGGCTTTATTCCGATCTACAGCTTCTTCTGGCTTGCGGGCTTGCACAATAAGCTTGCTGATGCTTACGAAAGACTTAATATGGTAAATGCACAATGATTTTTTAGCATAAAATCTATGACAATTTTGCCGCCCCATTTACTTATGGGGCGGTCTTTTTATTCGGTAAGCATCTCTTTTGCGATGCCTGCACTGATTTCACCGAGCACCTCGTCTTTTATGATTACCGAGGTGCCTGTGTTGTTTATATTTATTTCTTCGCTGCATATATATGCTCCGTCAAGCTTCTTCATCTTTTCTGTCAGGTGTGTTTCTGCAGCACTCAGCATCAGTCTGTCATTATCATATTCTGTCAGCGCTTCGGAATACTTGCGGTAAATCCTCTGCGTTATACCTATAGGTATAACGGTGTTGTTTATTACCATTTGGCTGTGTCTTGTGAAGGTCGGGCTTGTGCCGTCATCTATGTACAGCGGTATGTTAAAGCACATAAAATGAATTGTTGTTCTTACCCTTTCGTCTGTTAGAGTCAGTGTATCCGATTTTCTGTGCGTGCTTGTTTCAAAGCTTAAGTCCGTGCGTATCAGTGCATATGCTTCAGCGTGCTTGAATTTTACAGATCCGTCATTCAGTTCAACAAAGCCGCCCGCAAGTGCTTCGCCGGCTCGTATTGCTTCGCCTTCGCCGTGCAGCTTTGTGCCTTGGTATACCTCTATTGCGGCAACCTGTCCGTCAACCTTGCTTACAACGTCGCAGGGGAGATCGCTGTCGTTTTTCTGTGCTTTGTCTGCCGTTTCGGCAACTATCACCTCAATGCTTGAACCCAGCATATTGACCGACATATATGAAAGCTCGGACAGTGAATGAATTGCGTGAAACCTCGCAGATGCCGCATCAACGTTTTTTCTCAGTGTGCCGGGCTTGATTCCGGATTCCGCAAGCACTGTAAGTATTTCTTCGTCGGTGATGCGGTTGTTACCGCTTATGTTGATGCTCCATACCATTGTAGACATTACCGTAATAAAGCAAACCCCGAATATTGCTCCGTACATCAGACCTGCTCTGCGACGGTGTCGGTTTATAAAAAATGGCAGACCGTGGCGTGACGTTATTTTTGTCAGCATTCCCGAGCGTGTGGCACAGCTCTTTATTTTTCGGTAGTGAGCGGCTTTTGTGCAGGCGGTCAGACAGCTGCCGTCAACGTTCAGCTCCCACAGTATAATCCCTTTTTTATTGCAGAGGTTTAAAAATCTTTCGCTGAAGCCTCCGTCGGCTTTGAAGTAAACGTATCCGTAAAACAGGTTGAGCAGCTTTGTGAAAATAATAGTTCATCACCCTAACTGAATTCTATGCTCAGGAATTTTCCGCTTATTACCGTGCGCTCGTCGTCAAAGTTCTGCATTCCGAGCGAGTCGCCGCAGAAGCTTGCACAGCAGTTGCCGAGATCGAGCGTTATTTTTTCACTGCTGTATTCTATAATTCCTTTGCAGCCGTCTATGTCAGCTTCTTCGTTGCCTGTCAGGTTTATCTGTGCGTAGCCGTTGAATGCGGCTTTGGGCAGCCCCGTATTCTGTATGAGCTGAGATTTCAGCCTTTCTTTTTTCAAAGGATAATCACCCCGAGGTAATATATACGTCCGCTTTTCAGTAAATATGTTTTGGGGTGATGCTGTGTGAAAAAATTCAGTGGACTTTCCTTTCTTGCGGTTTTGCTCGCCATTGGTTTCGGAATAATGACTCTGTTTTTTTCGCAGCCGGCACTTAACGGAGTACGCTCGGGAATTGAGATGAGTCTTAACGTTGCGGTTCCTTCGCTTTTTCCGTTTCTTGCCGTAAGCGTATTTATTTCGGGCTTTGCGGTGCCGTATAAATTGCAGAGGGTTATGTCTGCTGTGATGCGGTTTCTGTTCCGTCTGCCGGGTGAAGCTGCTTATGCTGTGCTGTTCGGACTCGCCGGCGGATATCCCGTAGGCTGTGCCGTCACTTCACGGCTTTATGAGCAGGGTAAAGTTACCCGTGAGCAGGCTCAGCGTATGACTCTTTTCTGCGTCAATTCAGGGCCTGCGTTTGCTGTCACGGCTGTCGGTGCGGTAATGCTTGGCGACAGCAGGGCAGGCGTGCTGATTTTTGCTTCGCTTTGTATCTCTTCCGTGCTGATCGGTATTGCTCTGCGATTTATGTCGCCTGTGCCTCATACGAACATAATAAGGGATAATCCGCTTGATTCTCTCTCTTACCGTTTTGTTGAGTCTGTAGAAAAAGCGTCGGTATCCGTGATGAAAATCTGTGCCTGGATCACGCTGTTTTCATGTCTGTTTTCACTTTTGAAAGAGCTCGGTCTGAGCGATAATACGATGTCTATGATACGCTGTGTGCTTGAGGTTACGGGAGGCTGCCGCTCTGCCGCTGAGTACGGCAATATCTACACCGTTACAGCTACGCTCGGCTGGTCGGGGCTGTGCGTTGTATGCCAGGTGCTCGGTGATGTTCGTAAGGTCGGCACACCTCTGCCGCTTTTTCTTGCTTTCCGTGCTGTTCATGCCGCCCTTGCCGCAGTTGTGTGCTATGTTTTGCTCACACTTTTCCCGGTCAGCGTGTCAACTTTTGTCCCTCTTGCACCCGATACGGCTGTTGAAGTGTTTTCTGCCTCGGCACCTGCGGCGGTAGCATTGCTCGGTCTTTGTACGGTTTTTGTTGTTGACCTTGATAGAAACAAAAAAATGTGTTAATATATATTTTAAGAAACAGTAATAAGTATACTTTCGGAGGCGAGGTATAGTGAAAAAGAAACTGCTCAATCTCAAATCAATAGATAAAATATGTGCTAACTGTGCCCACGGCAAGCATACTCCGGGCGAGGATGGCGTGCTTTGCGAAAAGCGCGGCGTTATGCTCAATACATCATCCTGCCGTAAATTCAAGTACGACCCTCTCAACCGCACTCCCGCACGTCCTGTTTCTCTCGGTGAATATTCGGCAGAGGAGTTTGTGCTGTGAGAGTGCTTGTTGCGCCCGATTCGTTCAAGGGTTCACTTTCCGCACTTGAAGTGTGCGACCTCGTAAAGAGTGCTCTCGAGTCGTCTATCGATGGCTGCGAGGTCGATTGTATACCTGTTGCCGACGGCGGCGAAGGCACGGCGGACAGCTTTGTGTTTGCTTGCGGTGCAAGCTTAAACGAGGTGGAGGTTACGGCACCCGATTTTACACGGGTTAAGGCGCATTATGCCGTTATGGGTGATACAGCCGTTATCGAAACCGCACAGGCGAGCGGACTTCCGCTTGTAAAGGGTAAAAATGACCCCGTATTTGCTACTTCGTACGGCTCGGGTGAATTGATACTTGCCGCGCTTAACGAGGGCTGTAAGCGTATAATTCTCGGCATCGGCGGCAGTGCAACAAATGACGGCGGTATAGGCTGCCTTTCTGCCTTGGGTGTGCGTTTCCTTGACGGAAACGGAGCCGAAGTCGAGCCTGACGGCTTCGGTTTGTCAAAGGTTAGATCGGTCGATGCTTCGGGCATTGACAGCCGTGTTGAGGGCTGTGAATTTACTGTGCTTTGCGATGTCGAAAATCCGCTTTACGGTGAAAACGGTGCGGCTTATGTTTATGCACCGCAGAAGGGTGCGGATGCAGATATGGTTGTTTTTCTCGACTCAGCACTTCGTAATTTTGAGCTTGCGGTAAAGAGTAGTCTCGGTGTCGATTTTGCCGCTGATAAAGGCTCGGGTGCGGCAGGCGGTATGGGCTACGGCTTCCGTGCTTTCCTCGGTGCGACCCTTAAAAGCGGTGCAAAAACCGTGCTCGATATCTGCGGCTTTGATGAGCGTGCAAAAAAAGCTGATGTTATAATTACGGGTGAAGGCAGGTTTGACAGCCAGAGCCTTATGGGTAAGGTGCCGTGTGAGGTTATCGGCAGGGCAGGCGGTAAGCCTGTGCTTGTGCTGTGCGGTATGAGTCTGCTCAAAAAAGCAGACGGTGTAACTGCGGTTTTTGAAACAAATCCGCTTCATCTGCCGTTTGAGCAGGTGCTCCCTACTTGCAAGGAGTCGCTTTATACTGCGGTTTCGGGCGATGTTGCAGATTTTTTGAAAAAAATTGAAAAAAAGTATTGACAAGTTTGTTTTCTTTTGTTATTATATCAAAGCACTCTGCGAGACAGAAACTTGCAGAACATAGTTGGTGTTTATGACATTGAGGGTCCACCCGTTCCCATTCCGAACACGGTAGTTAAGCTCAATCGTGCCGAAAATACTTGGTGGGTCACCGCCCGGGAAGATAGGTCGACGCCAACACCCTTAGTTGGTAATTATGACATTGAGGGTCCACCCGTTCCCATTCCGAACACGGTAGTTAAGCTCAATCGTGCCGAAAATACTTGGTGGGTCACCGCCCGGGAAGATAGGTCGTTGCCAACACCAATAAAAACAGCCACCCAATAGGGTGGCTGCTTTTTTGTTGCGAAATTTTGTTACGAAAAATCAGGGCATCTGCGTGCTTTTTTGCCCGCTCGAAGTACCTTAGTACTCCTTCGGGGCAAAGAAACCACATATCTGCACCGATTTTTGCAACAAAAACCGATTGGATATAAATTTTACGGAGAGTGTTAACCTCCTTTTGAAAGGAGGTGGCACGGCACAAGCCGTGACGGAGGATTGCAACAACAATATTGTTTTGAGCTTAACGTTTGGCAACCCTCAGTCTCGCTTTCGCTCTACAGCTCCCTCGAAAGGGCGCTTTTTTGTGGGTTGCGGTTTATTAGTGTGAATTTTGATGTTGACCTTAGGGCGGAAAAGTGTTAAACTAACCTTGCGACACAGATTAATATGATTCAAAGAAGCGCATACTTTTGGTAAAAATGTATGCTCTGTTTTCACGTTTCTTTGAATCTGAACTGTGTCGCAACAGAAGGAGCTGCGTTTTTCGTGCGTGGCTTCGGCTGCGCACTTTTTATTCTGTTTAGGTTCGATTTTTTGAGGAGGTATCCCTATATGAAAAGATTTCTCAAGCGTGCTTTGGCAGTCTCCCTTGCGGTAGTTATGCTTGTTGGTTCTGCTCCGCTCAGCGGTTTCGTCGGGCTTGATTTGCCTAACCTGTTTGATTTTAAGGCAGAGGCCTTGAGCACAGATGATTATTTGGATTATTCTGTTTTTGAAATGGAATACCTAATGAGTCAACTTGAGCATGACGGAACCATCCTTAACGGAAGCGTTGATATTTACAGCAAGGTAATTAACGATGATATGTTCCACCGTGATGTTTATGAGGTTTATTCAGCGGATGTAAATTTGCAGGGTGCTACATTTGCTGCTGTACAGCTTTGGGATAACGATATAAATCTGATTGCTCATCCGGAACATTTTTATTCAGTTATTCTGATGGACTTGCTGCAGAATAATGAGCTTCTTGATTATTCTGTTGATTCGTTGAAAAGCAACGTGGTTTCCAATACAAACAAGGTAGTTGAAGAGGCGTATGAAGCAAGTGCCGACAGTTTGATCGAATCCCTTGGAATCGAAAATCTGAAAGAATATATGAACTCCGACTTCAATAGATTAAGTGATACTGAACGTGTAATACTTGGCGACCAATTGATAGATTGCAACAGATTCAGTATGGAATATGCCGATGTTATGGATGCATTAGCTTTGTTGGATGTAGTTGCTGACGTAGGTACTACAATAAGCAATGCCATAAGCAGGGCTAATTCACTTTACGCAATTGCGGGATTTAATAAGAATAATATTACACTTTTGCTTGATATGTATCACCGCAGCGGTAATTCTGACCTTAAAACCGCAATACTTGATATTGTAGGAATATACAGTGAGCTTGATTCTGCGGAAGAAATTTACACAGCACTTAACGGTAACATAACGTCTTATGCTGTTGATAGCTTGTTGTTTACTACCACTAAATTGGTAGCATCTACCTTGTTTAAATCGGCTCTTGGTTTAGCTACTTTTGTGTGGGACATAGGCTCGGCTGTCACTAATATGCTTTTTGACGTGTCGGATGTAGCTACTTGTTATATGGTGATTGAGGCATCAACACTGATTGAAGATGAGCTGCGTTCTCTTATGTCTTCATACCGCAGCAGTTATCTTTCAAGCAAAACATCGGCTAATGCCGAGAAATGCAAGACAGTTTACAATCTGACTCTGGCAAATCAGTATTATGCACTTAGTGCGGTTAAGAAGCTTGCTTATTCCTCTTTCGGTAACGGTTCGCTCTGGGGTATGGTAAAGTCTGCCTTCGGCTGTCAGGATTATCAGACGGTAGCCGATATTTGTGATTCGCAGATGAGTATTGTTGAAGGCAGATATTATAAATGGGTCAGCCTTGCACAGAAGATGTATAAAAACGTTTACGGTGTCAGCTTCAGTCACGCTACTGCTGCTCCGACTGTCAGCGTCAGCAGTGTTTCTTTTGAAAGAAGCAGCTATACACTGTTTATGAATGAAGGCATTCTTAACAGAGCTACTGCTTACCCGACAAATGCTGTTGACAGAGAAGTGTATTATTCTTCGAGTGACCCGAGTGTTGCCGTTGTAGGTGCATACGGTAATATTACCGCTGTATCTTATGGTGAAGCTGTAATTACCGCCACCACACTCAACGGCAAGTCTGCTTCCTGTAAAATTACGGTTTTACCGTATGATGCAACTGTTGTAGATGGTAGCTATACTATTGACAAATTTTATGATGGAGTAACTGATGTTATTATCCCTTCTAGTGTGAATGGTATATCGATAACTAAGATAGGAGATTATGCGTTTAAAGATGCATCAGTAACAAGTGTTGAGATTTTGGACAATATAAAAAAAATTGGTGAATATGCATTTTATGGTTGTTCAGTTCTTACAAGTGTAAAGCTTCCTAATAGCATAACTGAGCTGAATGATTATACATTTTATTATTGTGAAAGTCTAAAACATATAAAAGTACCTGATTCTGTTATAGCTATTGGCAATAGTGTTTTTGGTTATTGCAGAGCTCTTGAAAGCGTTGAAATTAGTAATAGCGTAACAGCTATTGGGAATTTGGCTTTTTATTATTGTGATAGCCTTGCAAACTTAACAATCCCTGATAGTGTAACAACTATCGGTAAGGACGTTTTAGATTGCTGCTATGGTCTTGAAAATGTGATAATTGGCAATGGAGTTACAGCTATAGAAAATGAAATGTTTAGGAACTTTGATAAACTGATTAAAATAATAATTGGTAATAATGTTACAACTATTGGAGAATATGCTTTTGAATCTTGCGATAGCCTTACAAGTGTGATGTTTGGAAATAAAGTAGTAGCAATTGGCAAGGGTGCTTTCCAATCTTGCGACAGCCTTGAAGTGATAACAGTTCCAAATGGAGTAACAATTATTGATGATTATACATTTGCGGCTTGTGGTAATCTCAAGACGGTCAATCTTCCTAATAGTGTAACGAAAATTGGTTCAAATGTGTTCAGTCGTTGTAGAAATCTTGTGAATGTGATTATTCCTTATGGTGTTGTATCAATAGGAGAAAATGCTTTTTCTGGCTGTCAAAGCATAGAAAGTATAATAATTCCTAATGGCGTAACAAGTATTGCAGAAAGAACTTTTCAGCAATGTAAAAATCTAAGGGAAATACATATTCCTATAGGAGTAACAAAAATTGGTGATTATGCATTTTGGAATCTCAATTTTCTTACTGATGTTTCTTATGCTGGTTCGGAACAGCAGTGGAATAATATATCTGTTGGTAACAATAATTCGTCTTTATTAAATGCACGGATTCACTTTTATCAAGAACACGATTATCATGAGTGTGTTAAACAATATATTGGATTTGTTAATCCGAGTACTACTAAAGATGGGTATAAATGTTATCAATGTACTTGTGGAATGCGCTATGAAGAACTTATACCAGGAACTAGACTTACTGCTATGAATGGTGTGGAAATTATTTTTGATGATAGCTTGATTTGTAGCGTTGGTGTCGGTGAGACATCTTTGGATGATTATTTGGACTTTGAAATAAACAGTTATGAGTGGCAATATGAAACGCTTAATGGTACACTTGGCACTGGGTCAAAAGCGATCATTACTGACGGAGCCGATATTATAGGTGAATACACTGTCGTTATCTTCGGTGACATTGACGGTAACGGTTGGTATGATGCTAATGATGCGTTCCTTGTGAAAATGCTTGTGTCTGGCTTGCTGACCCGTGAAGTAGTAGGCGAGGCAGTTTACAAGGCTGCAGACTGCAACCACGACGGTGCTGTTGATGAACTTGATGTACAGCTTCTTGAGAGGGCAAGTGTACTACTTGACAATGTCAATCAGAGTGCAACTCAGGCAGAACTTGAGTCAAATTCGTTCTATATTGAATATTGCTCGGTAATTGACCAGTCGGCAGGTCTTGAAGCAGATTCTGCACCCGAAGAGGACACTGTACAGCCGCCTGTTGAAACTCAGCCGGAGTCAGATATGAGGTTTGATATAGAGGCTATATTCAGATTTATCTTCTCAATTTTCGAAAAAATGTTTACAGTTATTATTTCGCTAATAGGCTAAAAAATAACCGCCTTGCTTGGTTTAACCAAACAGGGCGGTTGAATTTTTGTACTATTCTTATTCTTCCGGGAAACCGTTCATTTCGTTGAGGATGTTGCGTACTCTGTCGGGGCAGTCGGTGATAATTCCGTCAACACCTGCTTCGATCATTGCACGGATATCCTCTGATTCATCTATAGTCCAGACGTTTATCTCAAGACCTTTTTCGTGTGCTTTCTTGACGAAGTCCGCTCTTATGCACAGCTTATGCGGATGTGCGGCATGACACTGCATTTTGGACATAAGATTGAAAGGCGGAATGAAAGCAAGGTGAGCTCTGACGTAACCTGCAGGGTAGAGAAATGCTGTTTTGCAGTTCGGGTCAATCTGCTTGATATACTCCAATATTTCGGGGCTGAAGCTTGAAATGAGGAGTATATCGCTCAGTCCTCTTGCTTCTACTGCTTCAAGTGTTTTACGTACAAGTGTTTCACGTCTTGCGGTGTCCTTCTCGGGCTTGAGCTCAATATTGAGCACCTTGAGGTCCTTACCGACTGCAAGGTCAAGAAACTCGTCGAGTGTCGGCAGAGTTGTGCCCTTGAATTTTGGGTCGTAATATGCACCGAAATCGTAGCTTTTGAGCTGCTCAAGCGTCATATCTTCAATTTTACCCGTGCCGTTTGAGGTTTCGTCAATCGTGTAATTATGGCAGATTACGGGCACGCCGTCCTTTGAAAGATGCACATCGGTTTCAAAACCGTCGGTACCCATTTCGATTGCCTTCTGAAATGCAGGCAGAGTGTTCTGCGGAGCGCGCTTATTTGCACCTCTGTGTGCGATTATATTTACATTATACATTGAAGTATCCCTCCGATTACATGGATTCGGGGACATTGATTCTCAGCATTGTGAGTACGTTGCTGAGAGTTGACTTAACACAAGAGCAAAGGTAAAGCCTTGCGTGTGTGAGTGCTTCGTCCTCGCTGCTGACACGGCAGGCATTGTAGAATTTGTGGAAGAGTGTTGCAAGCTCTACGCAGTAGCGTGTGATTCGAGCCGGGTCGTAATTCTTTGCCGAGTTTACGATTTCACCTGTGAGAGAAGCCAGGTGGCTGATAAGCTCTCTTTCTTCGGGAGCTGTGAGGAGCTTAAGCTCATCGTCTGTGCAATCAACAGCGTTGATGTCCTCAATGCCGAGCTTTTTAAAGATACTGCAGATTCTTGCGTGTGCATACTGGCAGTAGTATACGGGATTCTGTGCACTCTGCTCAACTGCAAGGTCAAGGTCAAAATCCATCTGTGAGCCGGGCTCACGGATGTTGAAGAGGAAACGTACTGCATCAATCGGGATTTCTTCAAGAAGGTCCTCGAGTGTGATCGACTTACCTGTACGCTTGCTCATTCTGACAACCTCGCCGCCGCGTGTGAGACGGACAAGCTGCATAAGGATTATGTCAAGCTTTGTTGAGTCTGTGCCGAGTGCTTCAAGCACACCCTTCATTCTTGCAACGTGGCCGTGATGGTCGGCACCCCAGATATTGATTGCTTTGTCAAACTTTCTGTTTTCGAGCTTGTTTCGGTGGTATGCGATATCTGCGGCAAAGTATGTCGGGTTGCCGTTTGCGCGGACAAGAACTTCGTCCTTTTCACCGCCGTGCTCTGTTGCTTTATACCATATTGCACCGTCTTTTTCGTAGGTGAGTCCTTTTTCTTTGAGCAGACCGAGTGTCTCCTCAAGCTCACCGCTGTTGTAAAGTGAGCTCTCGCGGAACCATACGTCGTAATCGATTCTGTATTTGTCGAGGTTAGCATGCATTTTGTCGATATTGAGCGGCAGTGCAAACTCAACGAGTGCGGATCTGCGCTCTTCCTCTGTAGCGTTCATATACTTGTCGCCGTGGATGTCGGCAAACTGCTGTGCACGCTCCTTGATGTCCTCTCCGTGGTAGCTGTCCTCAGGAAGCTCTACAGCATCCTCGCCTTTGAAAATCTGCTGATAGCGTACATCAAGTGAAAGACCGAATTTTGCAATCTGGTTACCTGCATCATTAACATAAAATTCACGTGTTACCTTGTAGCCTGCCCAGTCAAGTACAGCAGCAAGGCAGTCACCGAGTGCACCGCCTCTTGCGTTACCCATATGCATCGGGCCTGTTGGGTTTGCGGAAACAAACTCAACGTTTACGGTCTTACCCTCGCCGTAGTCCGAACGGCCGTAATCTGCACCGCAGGCACGTACGTCGCGGAGAATTGCTGAATAATATTCGTCGCTAAGATAGAAGTTGATGAAGCCTGCACCTGCAACCTCGCACTTTGCTACGTATGTGCCTTCGAGGTCGATGTTTGCACAGACAGCGTCAGCTATCTGACGGGGTGCACGGCGGAATACTCTTGCACCTGCCATAGCGGCATTTGTCGAGAAATCACCGTTTGCACGGTCTGCAGGCACTTCGATATTGAATGCAGGTATCTCTGCTTCGGGCAGTGTGCCTGCTGAGATTGCTTTTTCAAATGCAGCACTGATTGCCGCGCTAAGCTTGTCCTGAACCTGTTTAACTATTATTGACATTGTTTATACCTCAATTCGTTTATTCAAATCGGAAAGTAATTTTCAGTTCGTTGTGTGAGCAGAAGCCGGTGTTGAAATCGAGCGTGTAGCTGAAATTCAGCTCACCCTCGTCTGTGCCTACGCGGCTTTTTACTTCCTTGCCGTGTACACCGAGCATAAGGTCAACGTATTCGGTTGCGTACATACAGCTGTAACGCTTGCCGGGCTCGACTATGAGCTGTGCATTATGCTTGCCGCCCAGTCGTTTCATTGTGACAACACCGTCGATAAATGAAACGGTTGTCTCGCTGCCCTTGAAATCCTCGGTTTCCTGGTATGTGAGCAGGTAACCGTTTTCTTTTTCTTTATATTTTCCGACGGTGGAGAGCTTTGCTGTTTCCGTCTGGCCGTCAACGATATGTGTATCGTTGATTGTGATTACTACCTTGCGACTCATCGTCGGCTCTCCTTTCTCTCAAGGGCAAGTGTGATTAGCCTGTCAAGAAGCTCCGGATAAGATACACCGGTGTGCTCGAACAGCTTTGGATACATGCTTATTGATGTGAAGCCCGGTATAGTGTTTATTTCGTTGAGCAGTATCTGCTTGTCATTTACAAAGAAGTCAACTCTTGAGAAGCCTTCGCAGCCGAGTGCCTTATATGCTTTGATTGCCTGCTTTTTAACTGCTTCGAGTTGTTCCTCGCTGATACGCGCGGGAATGAAAAGGCCGCTTGTGCCTGCAACATATTTTGCATCGAAATCGTAGAAATCGTTGCAGGGAGCAATCTCGCCGGGTGTTGCGACGATAGGTTCGTCATTGCCGAGCACGGCACACTCTACCTCTCTGCCGAATACGGTTTCTTCAAGTACAACCTTGCGGTCGTTTGCAAAGGCGGTTTCAATGCCGTCTGCAAGTGTGTGTATGTCAGTCGCCTTGCTGATACCTACGGATGAGCCTGCATTTGCGGGCTTTACGAATATCGGGTAACCGAGCTTTTCGACTGCTTCGTCAAGCAGCTTGTGCGGATTGCTGCGATATTCGTGCTCTGTAAAGCTCAGCCATTTTGCCTGAGCGATACCTGCTCTGTCTGCAAGTGCGTTTGTGACTGCCTTATCCATACAGTCGGCACTTGAAAGCATATCACAGCCTACAAACGGAAGCTCTGCAAGCTGTAGCAGACCCTGTACGGTACCGTCTTCACCGTTTTTTCCGTGGAGTACGGGGAAAACGACGTCAACCTTTGTTGTCACAGCTTTGCCTTCGATAATTTCAACAATGCCGCCGACAGAAGAGTCGGGTACTATGTATGCAGGGTGAAGATTGGCTTCGTCCTCGAGCCATTTGTCCTCGGGCAGATTTACAGTGTCGCCGCTGTAACGCATCCAGCGACCGTCCTTTGTGATGCCGAGCATTATTACGTCGTATTTGTCGCGGGGAATATTATTGATAACGGACTGAGCGGAAACTGTCGAAACGTCGTGTTCGCTTGAATTGCCGCCGAAAAGTGCAAGTACGGTAAGCTTATCCATACGGAATCTCCTTAAGAGTTATATTTTAATATTGTACTATATATTTATACTCATACAAATATATATAATACCATAAAGTATTGCGGTGTGCAATTGTTTACTTGCACATATTTTCACTTCCTAAGATGCAAAAAAATATAAAGCGTTGCTGTCAAGAGGCGTGCTTCCTTGCGAAGCGCGCCTCAGTTATATTCGCTTTACAACGAGTTATATTGCTTTGCAGTTATATTATGCTACGCATAGTTATATTGCATTTCAGGCAGTTTAGAGGGCGAATATAAGATAACTGAAACCGCAGGGTTTCAATATAACTTTTGCTGACAAGCAAAAATATCACTGCAAACGATAGTTTGTAATATAACCCTGAACGGTGAGAAGGTGTTTTCTCAAAAAAAAAACGGAGACAGCTCCTTTTGAAGTATCTCCGTTTGAAAATTTCTCGTATGTTATTGTAATGCTCAGCCCAGCTTTGAATATCCGTGGCTGTTGATGAGTGCGTCGAGCTTCTTACCTTCCTTGCAAAGCGGACACTCGTGTGAATGAACAGTGAAATAATCGGGCAGGTCGTTGGGGTTGAATACGGAGTTGACAGGATAGCCGTAGCACTCTTCACTTGTGGCGAAGATTGAAGCAATGCCTGAAACCTCACCGCCGTAGTACTGTATTGCTTCGACTGCGGCTTTGGCGGTGAAACCCGTAGCAACGGAAACAGCGAGCACGAGCACGTGCTTGCCGCGGATCATCGGTACGATATTGTCTCTGAATATCATCTGTGACGAGTTTGTCATTTCGGGTGTGACAACGTAAATCGTCTGGTGAGCGTTGATATTCATAAATGCGTTCTTTGTGAGCTGGTCTGCAAGGCAGGTGCCTATAACCTCTGTGCCGTCAAGGCAGAGGATTGTGTCAATGATAGTTGTGCTGTAGTTGTATGCGCTGCAAAGCTCTTTAGCAACAGCCTTTGCCTCGGAAAGACGTGACTTCTGAGCGACAACATCTATATAGTAGTTGCTGTGTGAGTGGTTGGTTGCAAAGTGTCCCTTTGATACACGGAGATAAAGATTACTTTTCTTGGTTTTGATTTTTAACGCTTCATTTGTAGGCATTATTAATGACCTCCTTGGGGTGATCCTGAAATATGTGTGCTTATTGTACAACAAACACGATACAATTTCAAGGATTTTTAGCGATTTTATTATATGAATTTTGCAAAACAAAAAGTTTTTGGAAAACTGTTGACAGATTTGACAAAGTCTGTTATTATCATTTAGCAAACAAAGCAGGATCATCCATGTCCTCACCGTCGGGGCAAAGCTCTACGGCGGTCAATATTCATCACTTTTGCGGGGCTATATGCCCGTATTTTAAGGTGTAATGTTGTATGCGTGGGTGTTTTTCTGCCCGCGCATTTATTAATTTTTGGGGGTGCTTGAACATTAGTGCTAAAGAACTGCAGATCAATGAAGAAATAAGGGATAAGGAGTTGCGAGTAATCAGCAACGACGGTGAACAGCTCGGCATCATGTCAGCAAGCGAGGCTCTCCGCCTTGCAGAAGAGCGTGATCTCGACCTGGTCAAAATCTCACCTCAGGCAAAGCCGCCTGTATGTAAGATTATGGACTACGGCAAGTATCGCTTCGATATGGCCAAGCGTGAAAAAGAAGCACGTAAGAATCAGCGTGTAGTTGATATTAAAGAAGTCCGCCTTTCGGTAAACATTGATACGCACGATTTTGACACTAAGGTCGGCCACGCCAAGCGTTTCATTGCTGGCGGCGACAAGGTCAAGGTTTCAATTCGTTTCAGAGGCCGTGAGATGGCTCACACAAACCTCGGTATCGAAATTATGGAGCGTTTTGCACAGGCTTGTGCAGAAACAGCTGTTGTCGAGAAGGCCGCTAAACTTGAGGGACGCCAGATGCTGATGTTCCTCACACCTAAGCCCAACAAGTAATACTAACAAGGAGGATAAACCAATGCCTAAAATCAAAACTCACTCCGGTGCAAAGAAGCGTTTTAAGCTGTCCAAGAACGGCAAGCCCATGAGAGGTCACGCCAACAAGTCCCACATCCTTACAAAGAAGAGCACAAAGCGCAAGAGAAATCTTCGCAAGACAGCTGTTGCTGACGTAACAAACTGCAAGCAGATCAAGCGCCTTGTTCCCTACAAATAATTCGGATAGGGTCGCGTAAGAAAGTAAAATTTATTGGAGGTAACTAATCATGGCTCGTATTAAGGGCGCAACAATGACTCGTAAGAGAAGAAATAAAGTTCTCAAAATGGCTAAGGGCTACTACGGCTCAAAGGCAAGACTTTTCAAGACAGCTAAGCAGGCTGTTATGAAGTCCGGCCAGTATGCATATATCGGCCGTAAGCTTAAGAAGAGAGATTTCCGCCGTCTCTGGATTTCCCGTATCTCTGCTGCTGCAAAGATGAACGGCATGAACTACTCAACTCTCATCAACGGCCTCAAGAAGGCAGGCATCAACCTCAACAGAAAGATGCTTTCCGAAATCGCTATCTCAGATCCCGCTGCATTCACAGCAATCTGCGAGAAAGCAAAGGCTGCACTTTAATAATCACGAATTCTGTCAAGCCCTCGGATATACCGTGGGCTTGATTTTTTAGGGTTCGCTGATATGAAACCTTAAGTGTGTTATCGGCGGCTGTTTTTTCGTCATACTTTGCGAAAATGCTCGGCAATACACCAAGTATTGCCTCTGCTTTTCACTTTGCCTGACAAAAAAACATCACACCGCTAAGCACACTACGGCTTCACATCAGCTCACAGAAGAGTGTTTTAGATGACTGTTTTTCGGTCATACTTTGCGAAAATGCTCGGCAATACACAAATTTTCAATGAGTTGATTTATCAACTCAAATCATGGAGCTGAAAGCGAGAAATCATGGCGCCAAGCCAAATCATGCGCAAGCAAATCATTTCAATCCGGTTTTATGATTTGCCTTACGGCATGAATTGATTTCTTTGAAATCATGATTTGCAAAACTATATTTTGCGTGATTTGCGTTTTTATAAAAACGCATTAGGAGAATTATTATGCAAACACTTATTACTGCAAAAGCAAATGAAAAAATCAAGGCAGCAGTGCGTCTTCGTGACAGTGCCAAGGCAAGGCGTGAAGAGGGGCTGTTTTTTCTTGAGGGTGCAAGGCTGTGCGCCGATGCATCCGCTAATGTCGATATTGTAAGATTTTTTTATACCGCAAAGGCTGCAGAAAAGTATTTTGATGAGGTTTCCTTGCTCAGGCAAAAGGCGGCGGAGAGCGGTGAGGTTTCAGAAGATATTGCCGCAAAGCTGTCCGATACCTTTTCGCCGCAAGGCATATTTTGTGTTTGCAAAACCCTTGACAAAAAACATTATATAGATAAAATATATAGTAACGCAAAAATAATAGCCCTTGAGAATATTCAGGACCCTTCAAATCTCGGTGCGATTGCACGTACGGCAGAGGCTCTTGGTATCGGCGGCGCAGTGCTCTGCGGCTGCTGTGATATCTATAATCCCAAGGCTCAGCGTGCCGCTATGGGCTCGCTCCTTCGTCTGCCGATTGTTACGGTTGACAGTATGAGCGAAGCTATGAAGGACTTTGAATCAAAAGGTTACGTCACTCTTTCATCAACTCCGTCCGAGTCTGCCTGTGATATCACTAAAACGGATATCGGCTCAAAAACCGTATGCGTTATCGGTAACGAGGGCAACGGTGTTACGCAGGTAACTGCGGAAAGCTGTATGTACAGGGTGCGTGTGCCGATGAAGGGCAGAGCAGAGTCACTTAACGCCTCTATGGCGGCGGCGATAATTATGTGGGAGCTGATGAGATGAGCACGGTGTATACCGAAGATGCATATAAAATATGGCTGGCTCACGCTCTCGGTCCGGGCTCGGATTATCTGACTGTTATGTCAGAGTTCCCGAGTGCACGTGACTTTTTTGAATCGAGCGAAACCGAATGGCGAATGCTCGGTGTGTTCAAACCTGCTCAGATTGAACGGCTTGCAAAGCGTGAAATTACCCGCGCTTCAAAGGCGGCACAGATATGTGCCAACAATTCGTGGCATATAGTTACACAGACGGATGAATACTATCCCGTTCATCTGAAAAACATAAGCAACAGCCCCTCTGTTCTTTATGTCAACGGTGACCCTGAGTGTCTTAAATCGCTGCTTAATATCGCGATTGTCGGCGCGAGAGATGCTTCGCGCTACGGCAAGGAGGTCGCGTACAGGCTTGCGGCTTCACTTACAAAAGCAGGCGCAACCGTAGTCAGCGGCGGTGCTCTCGGTATCGATTCTGCTTCTCACGAGGGTGCGATAAGTGCAGGCGGCAAAACTGTAGCCGTTATGGGCTGCGGTCTCGGTGCTTCTTATCTGCCTGAAAATGAATCACTGCGTAACAGCATTTCAAAAAACGGAGCGGTTATTTCCGAATATTATCCGCTCAGCAGTCCCACAAGGGGCAGCTTCCCTACGCGTAACCGTATAATAAGCGGTATGTCGCTTGCAACCGTCATTGTCGAGGCGGGCGAAAAAAGCGGCTCGCTCGGTACTGCCCGTCACGCGATGCATCAGGGCAGAGACGTCTGCGCAGTGCCGGGTGATGCTATAAGCTCTGCCTATATAGGTTCAAACATTCTTATCGCAAACGGTGCAAAGCCTGTTTTTTCTGCGGCGGATGTTTTGTCCGATTACGTGTATACTTATCCTGAGCTTATCAATCTCGATAACGTTGAGCGTACACTTGCTTCAACCGGAAAAAGTGTACCCGTAAAGCAACGTGCACCCGATAATCTTGATGACATTCAGCGTAAGGTATACAGCCTTTTCGGCGATACCGAAATTCCTTTTGATACGCTTGTTATTGAGAGCGGTCTGTCAGCACCCGAGCTGTCAGCGGCACTTACCGGGCTTGAAATCGAGGGTATTATCACAAGCTGTCCCGGTAACCGATACAAAATTGTTTAATGAATTCTTTAAAATAAATCTACCCTTCAAACGAAAGGATATGAGCTTATGTCAAAGCTTGTAATTGTTGAGTCTGTTTCAAAAGCAAAAGTAATCAAAAATTTCCTCGGCGACGGCTATGAGGTTATGGCTTCCGTCGGCCACGTGCGTGACCTGCCTGCTTCAAAGCTGAGCGTTGATGTCCACAATAATTTTGCGCCCCGATACGAGATTGTAAAGGGTAAGGAAAAGCTTGTCGCTGAGCTTAAAAGTGCTGTCAAAAAGAGCGACGGCGTTCTTCTCGCAACCGACCCTGACCGTGAGGGTGAGGCTATATCGTGGCATCTTGCAACTCTGCTTGATCTTGACCTGAGCCAGAAAAACCGTGTCACATTCAACGAAATAACTCGTACAGGTATTACCAACGGTATGGCGAGCCCCAGACAGGTTGATATCGATATGGTCAATGCACAGCAGGCAAGACGAATTCTTGACCGCCTTGTCGGCTACAAGCTCAGCCCGTTTGTCAGCCAGAAGATCCGCCGCGGTCTTTCAGCAGGCCGTGTTCAGTCTGTTGCAGTACGTCTTATTGTCGATAAAGAGGATGAAATAAATAAGTTTGTTCCGGAAGAGTACTGGTCACTCGATGCACGCTTTACTTCTTCGTCACGCAAGGTTTTCTCCGCTGCTTTTGCAGGCGACGAGACCGGCAAGGTCAAGCTCGTATCAGAGGAACAGACAAATTCATATATCTCCCGTCTTGACGGTGCAACCTATACCGTAGGCTCGGTCAAGAAGGGTACAAGAAAGAAGAGCCCTGCACCGCCCTTTACTACATCCACAATGCAGCAGGAGGCTTCACGCAGACTCAACTTCCAGTCACAGCGCACGATGAAAATTGCCCAGGAGCTTTATGAAGGTGTCAACATCAAAGGTCACGGCTCTATGGGTCTTATCACATATATGAGAACGGACTCACTCCGTATCTCCGAGCAGGCAAGAGAGCAGGGTGCAGAGTATATCAAGGCTGCATACGGCGAAAAGTTCCTGCCCGAAAAGCCCAGATACTTCAAGCAGCGTGCAAACGCACAGGACGGTCACGAAGCTGTTCGTCCTACCAACCCTGCACTTACACCTGCAATGGTTAAGGACAGCCTGACTACAGAGCAGTATAAGCTCTACAACCTTATCTGGCTCCGCTTTATGGCAAGCCTTATGGCAGACTGTGTACAGAATACCGTCAAGGCTGAAATCAAGGCACAGAAGCCCGGTGACGAGCAGTACTGCACATTTACGGCAACAGGTTACGAGGTAAAGTTTGAGGGTTTTACAGCTCTTTATGAAGAAGCCACAGAGGAAGATGAAGAAAAAGACGGCAAGCTGCCCGAACTCAAGAGCGGCGAAGTGCTCAAGCTCAAAGAGCTTGTGCCTGCACGTCACTTTACTCAGGCTCCTCCCAGATATACGGAGGCTTCTCTTATCAAGGCTCTCGAGGAAAACGGCGTAGGCCGTCCGAGCACCTATGCAACTATTATTACTACAATTATCAAACGTGAGTACGTTAAGCGTTCATCAAAGCAGCTTGTGCCCACAGAGCTCGGTGTTGCAACAACACGTCTGCTCGGTGAGCGTTTCCCAAAGATTGTCAACGTCAAGTTTACTGCTCAGATGGAAACTTCACTTGACGACGTTGAGGAAGGTAACGCAGATTATATCGCCGTACTTCACGATTTTTACGGTGATTTCGAAAAAACACTCGATAAGGCGAAAGCAGAAATGCAGGGCGTCAAAATCGAGCTTGAAGAGGATAAGACAGATATTCCCTGCGACAAGTGCGGCGCAATGATGGTTGTCAAAATCGGCCGTTTCGGAAAATTCCTTGCCTGCCCGAATTATCCGACCTGTAAGAATGCAAAGCCCCTTATTCAGGAGACAAACGCTCTTTGCCCCAAGTGCGGTGCAAAGGTTGTAGAAAAGCGCAGCCGTAAGGGTCACGTTTTCTACGGCTGTGAGTCATGGCCCAAGTGCGATTTCGTCACATGGGATAAGCCCACAGGCGAAAACTGTCCGCAGTGCGGCAAGTCACTCTTCAAGCAGAGGGGCGGAGTTGTTTCGTGCCTCAACGAAGGCTGCGGATTTGAGAAAAAGGTAAGCAGAAAGAAAGGCAAAGAAGATGAATAAGGCAACAGTTATCGGTGCGGGGCTTGCAGGTGTTGAGGCCGCGTGGCAGCTTGCAAAGGCAGGCATCGAAACCGAGCTGTGGGAGATGAAGCCCCTTAAATATTCACCTGCTCACAAAATGACGGGCTATGCCGAGCTTGTCTGCTCAAACTCACTCAAGGCTATGCGTCTTGACAGTGCGGCAGGTATGCTTAAAGAAGAAATGCGCCGCTTCGGCTCAGTCTGTATGATAGCGGCGGAGCAGTGTGCGGTTGCTGCAGGAGGTGCGCTTGCTGTCGACCGTGATGAGTTTTCCGCAATCATAACAAAGCTGATTGATGAAAATCCGCTCATTACCGTAAAACACGGTGAGGTTGAGAAAATCCCCGAAGACGGGGTAGTTATCGTTGCGGCAGGTCCATTGGTTTCGGATTCGCTTGCGGCGGATATCGACAGCCTTTGCGGCGGCAGACTCAGCTTTTTCGATGCGGCGGCTCCGATTGTTACCGCCGAAAGTCTTGATTACGAGTGTGTCTTTACCCAGTCCAGATATGACCGCGGCGGTGAGGATGATTACATCAACTGCCCGATGAATAAAGAAGAGTACGAAGCCTTTTACGAAGCGATTACAACTGCCGAGCGTGCAGGTGTACACGCATTTGACGAGCGTCACGATGTTTATGAGGGTTGTATGCCGATTGAGGCTATGGCTTCACGCGGTGCTGATACAATGCGTTACGGTCCGCTTCGTCCCGTAGGTCTGCGTGACCCGAAGACAGGGCACAGACCGTGGGCGGTGCTTCAATTAAGACGAGAGAATGCCGAGGGTACTCTACTCAATCTTGTCGGCTTCCAGACCAACCTCAAATTCGGTGAGCAGAAGAGGGTTTTCTCAATGATACCCGCTCTTAAGAATGCCGAGTTTGTTCGCTACGGTGTTATGCACCGCAATACGTTTATCGATTCCCCCAAGTTCCTCGGTGCAGATTATTCGTTCCGTACAAGACCCGGTCTGTACTTTGCAGGTCAGATTACGGGTGTCGAGGGCTATATGGAATCAGCCTCTTCGGGTATACTTGCAGGTGTCAATGCCGCAAGGTATATCCAAGGTAAAGAGCCGCTTGTGCTCAAAAATACAACTATGATGGGTGCACTTGCCGAGTATATCAGCTCGTCACCTGCAAAAGATTTTCAGCCTATGGGTGCCAATTTCGGCATATTGCCGCCGATTGAACCCAAAATAAGGGATAAGCGCGAGCGCTATGCCGCGCTTGCCGACAGAGGTCTGAAAGATTTGGAAACAAACTGAAAAGAGTGAAAGTAAATGAAAATTATTGTTGATGCTTTCGGCGGCGATAATGCACCGCTTGAAATACTCAAGGGCAGCCGTATGGCTGTCGAAGAGCTCGGCGTTGACATCCTGCTTGTCGGCGACGAAGCAAAAATAAAAAAGTGTGCAGAAGAAAATTCCGTAAACATAAGCGGAATGGAAATTCTTCAGGCAGACAGTGTTTTTGAGATGTCATACAATCCGAAAACTATTATGAAAGAGCATGCCGATACATCACTTGCCGTAGGTATGAAGGCACTTGTCGAAGGTAAGGGCGACGCCTTTGTTTCAGCGGGAAGCACAGGTGCCATCGTTATGGGTGCAACATTTATCGTCAAGCGTATTAAGGGTGTCAAGCGTGCGGCTATTGCGAGCATTATGCCTTCGCAGAAGAATCCTTTTATGCTTCTTGACTGCGGTGCAAATATTGACTGTAAGCCCGAGCATCTCTGTCAGTTTGCAACAATGGGCTCAATTTATATGAAAAATATTATGGGCGTTGCAAGTCCCGAGGTCGGTATCGCCAATATCGGTGTTGAGGAAAACAAGGGCACACAGCTTCAGCTTGATACCTATGCAATGCTCAAGGAGAGCGATCTCAATTTCATCGGTAACGCTGAGGTGCGAGATATTGCCTACGGTGCGGCAGATGTTATTGTTGCCGACGGCTTTACGGGTAACGTCATCCTCAAAATGTATGAGGGCGTTGCAGGTGCACTTGTAAAAAATATCAAGGCTGTTTTCAAAAAGAATATTTTTTCAATGCTCTCTTACCTCGGTGTCAAGGGCGGCATGAATGAATTCAAAGCTAAAATGGATTATAAAGAATACGGCGGTGCAGTGCTTCTCGGTATTGCAAAGCCTGTTATAAAGGCACACGGCTCATCGGATGCGAGAGCATTCAAGAATGCCATACGCCAGGCCGCGGGCTGCGTAAAGAAAGACGTTGTCGGCGAAATTTCAAGGAATATCGGAAGTGTTGACAGTGAAACCTGATATTACTTCGTTTGAGAAGAAAATCAACTACACGTTTAAAAATAAAGAGTTGCTTGTTACGGCACTGACTCATTCGTCATACGCTAACGAGTGTGGCGGTGCATTCAACGAGAGGCTTGAGTTTCTCGGCGACTCCGTGCTCGGTATGATTACGGCTGAGTATTTCTTCAGCCATCACAAGAATATGCCAGAGGGTGAGCTTACAAAGCTCCGTGCCGCAACAGTTTGCGAAAAGTCGCTTTTCGGCTTTGCAAAGCAGATTGACCTCGGCTCATTTATCCTGCTTGGCAGAGGTGAACTCAATACCGGCGGCAGAGAGCGTCCGTCTATCGTGTCCGATGCGTTTGAGGCTGTCATAGCCGCTATCTATCTTGATGGCGGAATGGAATGTGCAAAGAAGTTTGTGCTCCGCTTTGTCAAGGCCAGTGAAAAGTCTGCAGGCGATTCAGCTTTTAAAGATTACAAAACAATCCTTCAGGAGATAATACAGCGTAACCCCGAGGAAAGGCTTGAATATGTGCTTGTAGGCGAGAGCGGCCCTGCACACGATAAGACCTTTGAGGTCGAAATTCATCTTAACAGCAACGTTATCGGCAAGGGTGCGGGTCACAGCAAAAAGCTTGCCGAGCAGGCTGCGGCTGGTGAAGCACTCAAGCTGATGGGCATTGCGGTATGAAGCACGCAAATATAGCTGTTTTTGTGCCGCACAACGGATGTCCTAATCAGTGCAGCTTCTGCAATCAGCGTACGATTTCGGGTGCTTCAAAACAGCCCGAGCCATCAGAGGTTGCAATTGCCTGCGAAAAGGCTATGCAGGGCGGATGTGAGGGCGCAGATGTACAGCTTGCATTCTTCGGAGGCAGCTTTACTGCGATTGACAGAGCGTATATGCTCTCTCTGCTCGAAGCGGCACAGCCTTACATAAAAAGCGGCTTTCTGAATAAAGGCATACGTGTTTCTACACGCCCCGATTTTATCGATGATGAGGTGCTGTCGCTCCTTAAAAAATACGGCGTGCGTGCAATTGAGCTCGGTGCACAGAGTATGGATGACAGTGTGCTCTCGCTCAACAAAAGAGGTCACACCGCAGATGATGTAGTGAAAGCGGCAAAGCTTATCAAATCATACGGCTTTGAGCTTGGTCTTCAGATGATGACGGGTCTCTACGGCTCGGCTGATGATGACAGCATTATGACGGCAAAAAAGTTTATTTCGCTGTCACCCGATACGGTGCGTATTTATCCGACGGTTGTTTTGCCGGGTACGATGCTCGCAGAGCTTTACCTCAGCGGTGAATACAAAGTACCTTCGCTTGACGAAAGTGTTGAGCTTTGTTCACATCTGCTTGAGATGTTTGATAAGGCAGGCATAAACGTAATCCGTCTCGGACTTCACGCTCAGCAGGATGTCTGCGAAAGTTATATTGCAGGCGGTTATCATCCCGCACTGCGTGAGCTTTGCGAGGGCGAAATATACTACCGCAAAATAAAATCCGCCCTTGAGAATAAGACTCAGGGCAGCTATGAAATAGCAGTTGCCCGTGCCGAAATATCAAAGGCAGTGGGGCAGAAAAGGAAGAATATTAACCGCTTGGCAGACCTCGGCTACGATTGCAAAGTCAAGGGTGATGAGCGGCTTGAAAGATATGAATTGACAGTAAAAGAAATTGAGTAGGGTGAGAAAATGTTTTTAAAATCACTTGAAATGCAGGGCTTTAAATCCTTCCCCGACAAAACCGTGCTCGAATTCGGGCAGGGCATAACCTCTGTCGTCGGCCCCAACGGCTCGGGTAAGAGTAATATCTCCGATGCTGTCCGTTGGGTTCTCGGTGAGCAGTCCACCAAGAATCTGCGTGGCTCTAAGATGGAGGACGTTATTTTCAGCGGTACGGGTGTGCGCAGAGCACAGGGCTTTGCCGAGGTTACTCTCAGGCTCGATAATTCCGACCGTGCTCTTAAGTGCGATAAGGATGAGGTAAGTGTTACAAGACGTTACTATCGCTCGGGCGAAAGCGAATATATTATCAACGGCGAGGTTGTAAGACTCAAGGACGTAAACGAGATGTTTATGGATACGGGTCTTGGCCGTGACGGTTACTCAATGGTCAGCCAGGGCAGAGTTGCCGATATGGTTTCGTCCAAATCCAGCCAGCGTCGAGATATGCTCGAGGAAGCGGCAGGTATTTCTCATTATCGCTACCGCCGTAACGATGCAAACCGCAAGCTTGCTCAGGCAGAGGAGAATATGATCCGTCTGCGTGACATTCTTACCGAGCTTGAGGACAGAGTAGGCCCTCTTAAGGTGCAGAGCGAAAAGGCACAGAAATTCCTCGTTCTTGCTGAGGAGCGTAAGGTGCTTGAAATAGGTCTGTGGCTTCACACAATCGACAAGGTGCGTGAGCAGTTAAAGGCACACGAGGATAAACTTAATACTGCAACGGCACAGTATGAGGCTGTCGAGGCAGAGCTTGAAAACATAGTTCAGGAAATGGAAGAGGCTATGGAAAACAGCCGTCAGCTTACCGTCAGTATCGACGAAGCACGTGAGGGTGCTTCGGGTATTGAGGAGCAGGCTGCACAGCTTGATGCTCAGGTTGCTGTTGAGCTCAACTCAATTGAGCATAATAATGAGACTATCGCACGTATCACACGTGAGATGGAGCTTGCCGTCGAGTCAAAGCAGACTCTTGACGACGAGATTACCGAAACAATGAAAACGGTTGAGCTGCTCAAAAATGCCGAAAAGCAAAAGAGAGCACAGCTTGCCGAGGCTGCCGAGAAAATCGAGGGTCTGCAGGCAAAGAGCCGTGAATTTGTAGAGAAAATAGCGGCGCTGTCGGAAGAAATTTCACAGTATGCCGTTAAGATAGGCGACTGCCGTGTTGAAGTGTCAACGGCAAATTCGTCAATAGAAGAAATCACTTCACGTCTTGAAACAATTGACGATATCGTTGCTTCACGTAATGATGCAAAAGTACAGCTTGAAGAAAAGAAGGCAGAGAGCGAAGCTCAGCTTAATGAAGCTAAAGAGCTTGTTGTTTCAACAGCAAATGCAGTGCGTGGCTACGAATTAAAGGTTGAATCGCGCACTGAAAAAGCTGAAAAGCAGCGCCGTGAAATTGATGAATTAGGTCTTGAAATCGACCGTGTACGCTCAAGGGCAAAGATGCTCGATGACCTTGAAAAGAATATGGAAGGCTACTCGGGCAGCGTAAAGGCTGTTATGCGTGAGGTCAAGCGTGGTATACTCAGAGGTATTGATGGCGTGCTTTCACAGCTTATCAATGTTGAAGAGCAGTATTCCGTTGCAATTGAAACTGCACTCGGTGCAGCACTTCAGAATATCGTTACTCAGACGGAAAACGATGCAAAGCGTGCTATCAATTTCCTTAAGGATAATAAATCGGGTCGCGCAACCTTCCTTCCGCTTACTGCCATAAAGAGCAGAACACTTGAAGAAAAAGGCCTTGACGATTGCTTTGGTTATGTTGCTGTTGCAAGCGAGCTTGTCGGTTGCGATAAGAAGTATAATGAGGTTATCGGCTCGCTTCTCGGCAGAACAGTTGTTGTCGAGGATATGGACTGTGCGATTTCGATTGCAAAGAAGTATTCGCATAAGCTCAAAATCGTCACCCTTGACGGTCAGGTTATCAACCCCGGCGGCTCTATGACAGGTGGCTCACGTACACAGAATGCTGGTATTCTCAGCCGTGCAAGCGAAATTGAGCGACTTAACAATGAGGTTGTAAAGCTTACGGGCGAGTTTGATTCTATGCAGTCTGATTACAAGGCTGTACTTGCTGACCTTTCTGCTTGCAGAGCAGACCTTGCCGGCACTCAGGCAGACCTTACCCGTGCTCAGGAAGACGTAATCCGCCGTGAGGGCGAGCTCAAGCTGATTGTTGATAAGCTTGAGGATACACTACGCTCGATTGATGAGCTTGCTGACGAAAAGGCAAACGCAGGTGAGCGTCTTTCTGTACTCAACGCTACAGTTGAGGATGCTAAGGCAAGGGCAAAAGAACTTGAAGAGCACAATGCCGCACTCCGCCTTGAGATTGAGCAGGCTAACAGCGGCAGAGCACGCCTTGGCGAAGATGAGAGTGAACTTCAGAAGGCTGAAAGCAGAGCCAAAATGGATATCCTTTCAATTCAGAAAGATACTCAGGCAAAGCTTGAGGTTGTTGCTCTTCTCCGTCACCGTATTGCAAACCAGGGTATTAAGGTTGAAGACCTCAACCGTGAAATAGGCGAGATTGCACAGAGGAGCTGTGATATACGAGTCAATATTGCTCAGCTTGAAGAGCAGGCTGCACAGCTTCGCAACCGCAGTAAAGATACAAAGGCCGATATCGCAGGCTTTATCGAAAAGAAAAACTCACTCGATGCAAAGGCTTCGCTTCTCCGTCAGGAGGAAAGAGCAAAGTCAGCCGACCGTGAGAAGCTCGGCGGTGAGGTTGCCCGTCTTGAAGAGCGTAAGGTCGTTATGGAAAAAGAGCTTGATGATACCGTTTCAAAGCTCTATGACGAATATCAGCTCACACGCAGTGAGGCTATCGAGCTTAATATCGACCTTG
The DNA here is from genome assembly GCA_017399065.1 of Clostridia bacterium. GTDB lineage: Bacteria > Bacillota > Clostridia > Oscillospirales > Acutalibacteraceae > UBA8612. The sequence continues at coordinate 28,176 of JAFQEL010000005.1, forward strand.
GCGATATCTCCGAGGCAAGACGCAAGCTGCAGGAAATCAAGAATAAAATCCGTGCTCTGGGCAATGTAAATGTTGCCGCTATTGATGAGTATAAAGAGGTTTCCGAGCGTTATGAGTTTATGAGCACACAGGTTGCGGATATTGAAAAATCCAAAACTGAGCTCGAAAAACTCATCGGTGAGCTTACTGCAAAAATGGCTGCACAGTTCCGCGAGCAGTTTGCTAAAATCAACCGTCACTTCGGCGAAACCTTTGCCGAGCTGTTTGACGGCGGTAAGGCAGAGCTTCTGCTTGAGGATGAGCACAACGTGCTTGAGTGTCCGATTGAAATCAAGGTTCAGCCCCCCGGCAAGAATGTCCAGAATATCGACCTTCTTTCAGGCGGTGAAAAGGGACTTTCGGCGATTGCTCTTCTCTTTGCAATTCTCAAGGTTTCGCCGGCACCCTTCTGCTTCTTCGATGAGGTTGAGGCTGCGCTTGACGATGTCAACGTTGTACGCTACGCGCAGTATGCACGCCGTATGACAAAGAATACCCAGTTTATTCTTATCACCCACCGTCGCGGCACTATGGAGGAGGCAGATATCCTCTACGGTGTAACGATGCAGGAAAAGGGCGTTTCAAAGCTGCTTGAGCTCAAGACTGCCGAAATGGCACGCAAGCTCGGCCTTGCCTGATGAATAAACAAGGAAAAATATACCAAAACTTAAAGTCACCGACATATTTGCTGTCGGTGACTTTTACTTTATTAATGAATTGATTTCTTTGAAATCATGATTTGCAAAATTTAATTTTGCATGATTTGCGTTTTGGAAAACGCATTTATTGTTTAAAGGAGTTTTGGTATGAAATCGTTTGTTAAAATTGTTGCTGTTATTACCGTTATTGCGGCTGCACTGAGTGTTGTTTCTTTTGCTTCGGGCTGTGCCGAGGTGCGGCGTGATGTGCTCAGGCTTCACGTTGTTGCCGATTCGGATTCTGAAACCGACCAGCGGCTGAAACTTATGGTGCGTGATGCTGTGTTAGAGAAGGGCGGCGAAATTTTTGACGGCACCGTTACCGCTGACGAAGCCGAAAAAATAATCACACCGCGTGTTGATGAGCTGAAGGATGTTGCCGAAGCGGTGCTCCAAGAAAACGGGTGTGATTATAATGTCAGTATAACGGTAGGTGAGGAGTTTTTTGCCACACGTTGTTATGAGGATTTTACCATGCCTGCAGGTGTCTATACCGCCGTGCGTGTGAATATAGGCTCTGCCGAAGGGCAAAACTGGTGGTGCGTTATGTTTCCGCCGCTGTGCCTGCCTGCCGCAAGTGCCGATGCGGATGCGTTTTTCACCGATGACGAAATGAAAATAGTTTCATCCTCACCAAAGTATGAGCCAAGATTTAAAATAGTGGAAATATATGAATCGATAAAAAATAAAATAGCCCGAAAATAAGTCTCATTCTAAGGAGGTATCGGGTAGGGCAGGGGCTTGCCCCTGCCGTTCATTCTCTTATATCCTCGTAAATTGTTTTGCCAAAGGCTCCTTTTAAAAGGAGCTGTCACCGCAGGTGACTGAGGATTGCAAAATAAATATTGATATATTTGCGACAGCAACCCTCAGTCTCGCTTGTGCTCGACAGCTCCCTTCAAAGGGAGCTTTGGGATGAAGCAATTTACGGGGATGAGGAGTTTTGACGGGTTGATTAGTTTGAGCGGACACAAGAGTGTTCCCTACACTACACCGCGAAAGATATATAATAACAACGGGAGGACATGGAAGCTCTCCCGTTAGCATTTTATCTAAACAACCACAAGTTATACTTGTGGTTGTTTAGATAAATTAAAAGCAACACCGGGTTGCAGTTGGTGTTGCTTAGGTGCCCCTTTAGGAGCAGGTGGTATTGTTTACCCTTATAGGGTTATTATTCAAACTATGTCCTTTTGGGCGTGGTTTGTGATTTCAAAAACACAGGGTTGTCTGTTCGTTCAAGCAGATAGTCTATTGAAACATCAAAATAGTCAGCTATCAGTATGAGGGTTTTGTAATCTGCCTCTCTTACGCCTGTTTCATAACGGCTTATCGTGTTTTGGCTCAGGTTAAGGTCCATAGAAAGCTTTACCTGCGATATGCCTCTTTCCTTACGCAATGCTTTAAGTCTCATTTTTTACTCCGTTTTTTCAAAATCTCCTTGACAAAATTATACCCATTTGGTATATTATAAATATCCCGTTTTGGGATATTTATAATATTTGGAGGTTTTAAAAATGAAGAAATTATTGTCATTGGTTTTAGCCTTGCTGTTGTCAGCTTCGTGTATGTTTATAACAGCGAGTGCTGCAGGCGATTCAATGTCAGCTGCTTCAAGTATTAACGTAGGCAGCTCTTACAGTGGATCAATTACGAGTAGCAGTAATGTGGATTTTTACAAGTTTACCTTGTCAAACTCAGGTTGCGTAAGGTTGAAGGTTTCCGCAGGTATACAGTATCTGTATTTTTATATTTATGATTCAAACGGTAATTCTATTTGGGAGAGTGGACTCACATATTGGAATTACACAACTGAACTGATAGTTCTTGATAAATATCTTGACTTGACATCCGGAAGTTATTATTTTTGTATAAAACAAGGTTCAAACGGATATACGGGTAATTATAATTTCAGCACGAGTTTTTCCAGTGCCAATGAAAGTTTTAAAGAAACGCAGAGCGATAAGAATAATACTACTTCCAATTCTGATAATATTAATATGGGAACAACATATAAGGGTCAGATTGCTTTGAATGATAATAAAGATTTTTATAAATTCACTGTATCTTCATCCGGTTCTGTAAATTTGAGTGTTTCCGCTTCTATGCAATATGCATATTTTTATATTTATGATTCGTCTGCAAAAAAAATATGGAATAGCGGACTTCAATTTTGGGATAGCTCAACCGGTTTGATTAATTTGAATAAATCTCTTTCGCTTTCTGCAGGAACATATTATTTTGAGGTTGAACAAGCTAGTGGCGGCCATACAGGCAACTACAGCTTCAAGCTTTCATCTTCATCAGGTAGTTCTTCGATTACACTTTCTGTTTCAAGCACTTCGGTATCACTTGAAAAAGGCGACACAACAAAAGTTAATTGCTCATACACAGGTTCAAATGCCAACGGTATCAGCATTTCATATTCCGTTAATAATAAAAATATTGCGACCTGTGAATGGGGCGAGTTTAGCAACAAGAGAGTTCCGTTAACCATAAAAGGTGTTTCTGTCGGCAGTACAACTGTTACAATAAGCCTTAAAGACCGTGAGACAGGTGCAGTGCTTGATTCGGAAACCATTAGTGTTAAAGTTACTGAAGAAGGCTCCGGTTCCGGCAGCGGTAATACCGGTAATTCAGGTGGCGGAGAAAGTATTTTTATTACTATTATTATGTTTCCCATAAGAGCAATTATATGGTTCTTTGGTTTGTTCTTTTAATGTTAAGTAAATAAAACAAGCTGACAGCTATTCAATACAGATAGCTGTCAGCTTTATTTTAGGTTTGTCGATTTTATTTGTACATTTCATCGTACTTGAACGGCTTGCGTTCACCGTCTTTTTGTATGTGGAAGCAGTTTTCACCGAGTGAGAAAATCGGGCGGTCGCTCTTGATTGAGTCGGAACTGACGTTGATCACCTTGCATCCGCTGATTTCTTCGTTGTAGCGTCTTACCTTTTCCTCATTCTTGCAGTTGAGGCTGATTATTGCGCCTGTCTTGCTGTTGTGCTTTGAGCAGATAAGCTTCTCAACTCCGAGTCTTGAACAGATATCGTCAAGCAGAAAGTCGGCACTTGCACTGATGACTACCGCAGGGCGCTCACGGTTTTCCTTGCGGAACCACTCGAAAACGTCCTTCTCGTGCTTGTCCCAGAATTTCTTTACGTTTTTCTCAAGGTTAATCAGAGGTACGTAGCAGTAAACGTGCTTTTTGACGTATGTCAGGTCTTTGATGCCGATGAAGAAGGGAATCATCATAACCAGCAGGTAGGGCACGCAGATTACAATCCACGGGTTGTGTATCAGGCAGTACATCCAGAAAACCGAGCCGCTGTCAAACGGTACAACCGTTTTGTCAAAGTCAAAAATATCTATTTCTTTCATTGGCTTTTCCTCACATTTCAAATATACCTTCGTATCTTACGGGCAGGTTAGTGCTGTTGATGTCACCGCCGTTTGCAATAAATAAATCAAACAGCTCTTTTTTTCTTTCGTCGGTGTAAGTGTAACCCCACAGACGCTCTATCTTGCCGAAGTCTTCAAAGGTTTCGTCGGGCAGCTTTTCAATCTTGTCTGCCGAGTAGGGCAGGGGAAATTTAACAGTGCCGTCGGATGTTATGTAGTAGTTTGAGGCAATCTCGATTGCCCTGCGGTTGGCTTCAATTCGCGGATATTCTTCGTCAAACTTGATTCGGGTTATCGGGAATACAGCCGCATCCGCACCGAGAAGCTCATAAGCCTCTTTGTAAAGTCCGTTGTGACCGTGGTGAGCAATCTGTACGATGTCACACTTGAGTGTTTCGCCGTAACGCTTTGTAAGCTCAAGGCTTGCAAGGTTGCTTGCATCACCCGGTATGAATATGCGTGAGCCTTCTGCGGTCAGCATAACCATACACGATGAATCGTTATAATCCTTCATCACCTGCGGGTAAATATCCTCGTGAGTGCCCATTACGTCAAAGCAGAGGTTACGGATGTAAAAACGCTGACCTGTGTGTATTTTGTAAGTCGGTATGTCTGTTTTGGTAAGCATTTTAAACAGCTTGCGTGAAAGAAGTATTTCTTCCGTGCCCCAGTACTGAGCGTTGCAGTTTGTGTCGGGAATAAGGTTGGAGTAAATGCCCTCGATAATAACATCGTCACGGTTGTAACGAAGGAAGTCCATAAACTTGGAAATGTGGTCGGAATGTGCGTGAGTGAGAAGCCAGCCGTTTACAATAACCTTCTGACCTTCGGGTGTACGCTCACGCATAAACTTATAAATCCTGTCGTTGTCGTTAAACTGCATATAATGACCGCTGTCTACAACAAAGAAGCTGTAATCGGGACACTGCACCATAAGGCACATACCGCAGTCGATAAGTGTCTGGTCGCTTTCAAATCCGTAGAATGCTGTTTCGCCTTCACCTTCGCAGGTCTGCTCTGTGAAGCAGGGCACAATTCTTTTTTCGGTTGCGGCAACACGCAGTGTACCGTCGCACGGTGTGAAAAATGCGTTGATTACAATATCACCTGAAAGGCAGGTGTAGAGGTTTGAGTTAACGTCTGTCTGCTGTAAAACTTCAAACCCGTCCGATACAAGCAGGCTTAACCATTCATCATACTCTGCTTTTTTAACATTGCGGTAAAGACGCATAAAGCAGTTTTCACGGCAATCGTAGTCAGGCTCGTCAGCGTTTTCTCTGAACAATCTGAATTTTTCAAAAATGCCTTTCATAATATGTATCCTCATTTCTGAAAAAGGCAAGGTAAAAAAGTTCACCTTGCCTTTGATAAAGTCTATTATTCTTCGTCGGGATTTTCCCAGTTGTGCCAGACTTCCTGAACGTCGTCGTTATCCTCGAACATTTCGAGCATCTTGTTCATGTTCTTGATATCGTCTTCGCTTGTGAGTGCTGTGTAAGTTGTGGGTACATACTGTACCTCTGCAACTGCAAAGCTGTAGCCTGCAGCTTCAAGTGCATCACGTACTGCGCCGAGGTCATTGGGCTCAGTGCGTACTTCGAATACGCTCTCGTCCTCTGTAATGAAGTCAACAGCACCTGCTTCAAGTGCAGCCTCCATAAGTGTCTCTTCATCAACATCCTCTGCTTCAATGAGGATTACACCGTAGCGGTTGAACATAAAGGAAACGCAGCCGCTCTGACCCATGTTTCCGCCGTACTTGTCGAAGTAGTGACGAACGTCGCCTGCAGTTCTGTTGCGGTTGTCTGTAAGAGCCTCGACGATAACTGCAATACCTGAGGGACCGTAGCCTTCGTACATGATTGACTCGTAATCTGCACCGCCTGTTTCGCCGCTTGCCTTTTTGATAATACGGTCGATGTTGTCGTTGGGTACGTTTGCAGCCTTAGCTTTTGCGATAATATCCTTGAGTTTGCTGTTTGATGCGGGGTCGGGACCGCCCTCACGTACTGCAACTGCAATCTCTCTGCCGATTTTTGTAAATACCTTTGCACGTGCGCCGTCGGTCTTTTCCTTCTTACGCTTGATCGTGCTCCATTTGTTATGTCCTGACATTGATTTCACCGTTCCTTAATTTTTATCTTTAGTATTGTATCACAAGTATTTATATTTTTCAACAGTTTTATTTCAAGGTAAAAAGAAAGTTAACCGCGTTGACACCTTGAAACTTAAAATGGTATATTGATATCAGAACAGGAGATGATATTTTTATGAAAAATAAAGGCTTCATAAAGGCTCTGTGCTTGATTACGGTGCCGCTTCTGGTGCTGTCCGTGCTCGGCTTTTCTTCTTTTGCGGAGGACGAAACGCTTTGCAATAACGTTACAACCGCAGCGACCATAGCTGCAACGGATAATGACGCAATAACATGGTTTAACGGATATGACCATGGTGTAACTCCGAATATAAATGCAGTGCAGAATTCCGACGGTACATACTGCCTTTGCGTTGTTATGAATGACGGATCGCTGAGCATTATCGAGCTTAACAAAGATTACAGTGTACGCAATAATATTGCAGTGCCGCTTCAGCTCTCAAGCTTTGCCGCTTTCTGTAAGGGCAACGACGGTACGTACTATGTGCTGTTTGCACAGCCGCTTGCCGTTGATAACCGCAACGGTACAGCACTGAAGCTCGTCAATATCGGCTCTGACGGCAAAACAATACGCTCACTTGAGCTTAGCGGTATGGCAAGCGGCTCGTGGCTCGGAATTGCCGAAATCAACTGCGGCAACAACGCTATGACCGCAAACGGAAACTATCTGACAGGCTATATTGCGAGGGATATGTTCCCCGTAAAAACCAATCCGGTTACGGGTAAAGACGAATTTACCGCTGACGGTGATGTTCATCAGTCATCCTATGCTTTTGCAATAGACCTTGACACCTTCAAGCAGGTTGAGGTTGAGCATATGTCTGCTATTCCGTATGCCAGTCACTCTTTCCACCAGTTTATACTCAAAGACGGAAGCGATTTCGTTTACGTTGACCGCGGTGATGCTCTGCCAAAGAGGTCTTATCACATAACAAAGATGTCGGGCAATACTCAGTGGCGAAAGGTTGCTCAGGGTGACTCCTTTATTTTCAAGGGTACGTATGCAAGCAACCACACCTACGGTCAGCTTGGCGGATTTATGCGTTTTGGCAACAGCTATATGCTCACAGGTTCTTATCAGAATACTTCCGATTCTTTAGAACAGACATCCGCAAACATTTTTGTGCAGATGTTTGATACAGAAACGCTTACCGCTGAGCCTCAGTTTTACCTTACGGAATACACCGGTGATGATACCGTAATAAATCCCAAAGCGATAAAGACTGACGACAGCTATGTTGCAATTCCTTATATGCTCTGTAACGATAAAGAAGATACGCAGGAAATTCACGTTCTGCTTGCCGATGCTTCGGGCGAAGCTGTATGGGATAAGGCTGTTAAGGGCGACGGTGCAGACGCCGTGCTTCCCAGATACGGTCAGGTCTTTTATGATAGCTCAAGTGAAAGTATAGTATGGTTTGCGATAGTTAAAGGCAAACTGAATGCAAACAGTATTACTGTTGAATTACCGGAGCCGGAAGAGACAAGCGAGCCGACAGGTGAGGTTACGACTGCTCCCGAAGCTCCTTCAGTTCCTGACGATACAACCGACACGACGTCTTCAGCTACCGATAATGATACTACGGTGCCCGATATAACAGTATCACCTTCAGTACCCGAAACAACAGCTCCTTCGCAGGAGCCTTCAGGCGGAGAAATTACGATATGGCAAAGGATTGTAAACTTCTTTGTCGGAATCTGGAACTTCATAGTGTCACTTTTTAACTGAAAATAAGACCTCTGTAATTCGCAATGAACTACAGAGGTCTTTGTTATTTGTTTGCAATTTCTGCCAGCTTGTCGGCAACGCTGTAGAGCTTCTCAGCTGCTGTCGGGTCGGCACATCGCATATTGCCTGCATCGCGTACGTATCTGTCGGCAAGGCGGAGCAGATAATCTTTAGCGAGCGGATTTTCACAAGAGGGAATCTCACCGTAATACTCATACCATTCGGGATATATGCGGCTTATTCCGTCAAAGTATACGCTCATAATGCAATAGGTTCTGCCTGAGTCTTCACATATGTTTTCTTTTTCAATTCTGAATCCGTTTTTGGTCAGAAAAGAGCGGAGAATTTCAGCGTGGCTCTGCGGCTGAAGCACAAGGTGCTTGTCGCTGTCCTTGAGCCACGGAGCTTTTTCTATAAGCTCGGCAATAAGTATTCCGCCCATACCGCTGAAAATTATATCGTCGGCTTCGTCAGGCTCAACTTTGTCGAGGCCGCTTGCAAGGCGCAGGCTGATTTTGTCGGAAAAGCCTGCATTTTTTACGTTGATTTCAGCATTAGCTATCGGCCCGGGCCTTACGTCTGAGCCTATTGCAGAGGTGCATATTCCGTTTTCAACCAGATATATCGGCAGGTGAGCGTGGTCTGTACCTATGTCGGCAATTTTTTTGCCGCAACGGACATAGTCCGCTGCGGCCTTAAGTCTTGGTGAAAGCTTCATTTCTTACTTTGCAAGTGCTGCGTTGAGCTTTGCAACAAGCTCATCAACGTCAACGCCGTGTACTCTGCATGCCTGCTCTACGCTTTCGCCTCTTGCAGAGGGACAGCCGAGGCAGTGCATACCCATTTCGAGAAAATAGGGTGCAAGCTCACGGTGTGCGTCAAGTACATCGCCGATTGTCATTGTTTTATCAATAGTTGTCATTTTAAGTCATCCTTTCTTTGTAACTGCTTTTATTTTATCAGTATTTATAGCGTTTGTCAACTTGACATTGATATCAATGTAATGTAAAATTTTACTGTATATTTATAATTACTGCAGGTGAGTTTTATGACACTTAATTTCAATAACGGCAAATTCCGCATTCTCCAGGTCAGCGACCCGCAGGATATGCACTATCCCCGTCGTTCTATGCTCAAAATGCTTGATAAGGCTTACGATACGCTCAAGCCGGACCTTGTTGTATTTACGGGCGATAATGTGCTTAGCAATCATCTTCTCGACGCACGCTTCGGCAACAAAAAGGTTGCAGAGGGTAAGGGTGCAACTTTAGTCAGAATGAGGGAGTCTCTTGCCGTTATTCTCGATCCGCTTCAGAAGAGGAATATTCCTTTTGCAATGATTTTCGGAAATCACGATGATATGTGCGAAATGACAAAAGAGGAAATTATCGACCTCTACCGTGAGTATTCCTGCTTTGTCGGTCTTGTCGATACCTACGGTAACGGTGATGTAGGTACACATAATATCCCTATTTACTCGGGTGGAAAGCCTGCTTTCAATCTCTGGATGATGGATACGTCCCGTATTGATAAAGAGCTTGATAAGGGTTTTGAGGGCGTTACGACAGATGCCGTTGAGTGGTATGTGAATACAAGTAACGAGCTTGCTGCACAAAATTCGGGCAAGCCCGTGCCGTCACTTATGTTCCAGCACATTCCGATGAGCGAGATTGATGAGTGTGTTGAAGAGTGCGGACCCGATGACGAAGGCGCAGTCCGCCTTTACGATAAGAAGCGTTATATACGCCTCAAGCCCGAAAAGGTAAACAGCGGCAGACTTTACGAGCCTACACCCGGCTGTAAGGATAACTACGGTCAGTTCGATGCCGTAAAACAGCAGGGCGATGTGCTGGCAGTTGTCTACGGTCACCACCATATGAATATGTTTGATATCACGCACGAGGGTGTCAGAATGATTCAGACTCCTGCTGCTTCCTTCCGTTGCTACGGCAACAGCCTCAGAGGTGTCAGGGTGTTTGATATTGACGAGAATAATCCCGACACATTTGAAACAACGCACTATACATATTTTGACCTTCTCGGCAAAACTCCTGCATCAATGGTAAGCTATTTCATCGATGCGGATGACCTTGAGAAACCGAGACGTGCGGCAATTGCAGCACTTTCCGTTGGTGCTGCGGCAGGCGTTGCGGCACTTGTTGTTAAAAAGCTGAAAAAATAAAAACAGGTAAAGGGTGATTGGTATGAAATACGATTTTTCTTTTCTCAGTGTAAATGCTGTCGGTGAAGCAGCAGAGTATGCCCGTGAGCTTTTCAGTGAAGAGATCGAACTGCGTGCAGGATATAAGCCTTTTGAGGGCGGTGAGCCTTGCGTTGACCTTGTCAGTGACAGCTCTGTTGGCGATAAAGATACATATATTATTGAGCAGGACGGCTCACATATCAAAATAACAGCACAGGGTATCAGAGGACTTATATTCGGTTACTCGTACTTTCTGCGAAAATGCGTTTTTTCTTCCAATAAAATTACCCTTATCCGCAATATTGACGGTGTGTATACACCCGATAAAAAAATCAGAGGTCACCAGTGCGGTTACCGCACAATCCCTAACACCTACGATGCGTGGGGCCCTGACGAGTATTTCCGTTTTTATCGCGATATTATGGCTTTCGGCTGTAACACCTGTGAGCATATTCCCGGTGGCGATAAGGACGAGAAAAATCCGCTGATGAAATATCATCCGCTTGAGCTTGCCGCTAAGGCGAGCGAATATGCTGATAAGCTTGATATGGATGTATCCTGCTGGTATCCCAATAAAGATGAGGAAGACGAAGAAACGGCACTTGCTAAAAGACGCAAGGTGTTTGAAACAATGCCGAGAATCAATGCAATCTTTCCTCCCGGCGGTGACCCCGGTGAGATGGACGGCGATGACTTTGTAAAACGTTGTATTGCTATTTCAAAGGTGCTCAAGTCTGTCAAGCCGAATGCCGAGATGTGGCCTTCTGCCCAGGCTCCTCATTCCAATATCACCTGGCCTGAGGATTTTATGGGCGAAATGGAAAAGCTGCCTGACGAGATTACTGGTGTCATCACAGGCCCCAACCACGCATTCCTTATGGATGACCTCAGACGTAAGCTTCCGGCTAAATATCCTATCAGATTTTACCCCGATATAACCCATAACGTAAGATGTGAATATCCCGTGCATTTTGACAGGGACGATTGGCATTATGCGCTTGCATCAACTCTCAGCCGTGAGAGTATTAACCCAAGACCCACCGAATACAGACTCCTTCACCGACTCACTCGTCCTTACGTTGTCGGCAGTGTCAGCTACTCTGAGGGCGTAAATGACGATGTCAATAAAGCTGTATGGAGCGATATGGACTTCTTTCCCGATGTGTCGCTTTACGATACGCTTTGTGACTATGCACGCTTCTTCATCTGGCAGGCAGATGCAAAGAAAATTGCCGATGCTATTCTCGGCCTTGAGCGTAACTGGGAGGGTGACCCTGCGGAGAATCCGCATATCGAGCACACTCTGCAGATTATCGAGTCGGAGCTTGAAAAAGCACCCGCACTTATAAACAACTGGCGTTTTGTAATGATGCTCTTCAGAGCAAAGTGCGATATGCTTGTCCGTCGCAGAAGACAGTTTGAGCTTGAGCTTATTAATGAAGCAAGATGCTTTGCCGCAAAAGGTGATTTTGAAAGTGCACGCAAAGAGCTTATGACAGACTACGACGGAGAATATTATGCACTGCGTGCTTCACTCGGTGAGCTTGCTGACAAGCTGTTTGAGCAGATTGGTATGCAGCTCGATGTTGAGAATTATCACGCATCGGGTTGGGAGAGAGGCGCTACTCTCGATACAATCGACCTGCCTGTAACCGACAGAGCGTGGCTCCTCGGCAGATACGAGGCTGCCGATTCTATGCCGGAGGGTGAGCGTGAAGCTTTCCTTGAGCGTGTATTCAACCGCAATAAAATCGGCAAGGGCGAGTACTACTATTCGTTTGCTGAATACGGCTTTGGTGTGCTCGGTGAAAGACAGAAGGGCGAGTTCTATATGGACTATCAGGGAGACAGACCCGAGGTCAACAACGGCTCAATTCCGATGTGTATGCTCAAGGCTTTTGACAACTATACTTTCGTTTGTAAGCTTGCAGGCTTCGAGCCCGATACCGATTATAAGCTTCGTATTACATACAAGAAAAATAAATACGATATGTTTGACAGCTTCTATATCAAGGCTAACGGTACTGATATTTACCGCGGCAAATTTTTCGGCGGCGAAAAGGATGAGCAGTTTGAGAGTGAAATGCTCAACGACCGCTTTACCTGTGCGGTTTACGATTTGCCTGCATCCGTTTTTGAAAACGGCTGTGTAGCTCTTGAAATAGGCGAGGAGCACGTAGGCGTAGTACTCAGTGAGTTCAAGATTTATAAAGGAGAATAAGAGCATGGAAAAAATTCTTACATCCGGTACAAGTTTTGTTGACGAATATGGCAGAGAGCGAATTTTCAACGGTGTAAATCTCTGCGATAAGGGCTGGCCTGACGGCAACGGCAATCTTTGCCACGTTTATGAATATGATGATAAGATGTTTAGAACTCTTGCCGAAAACGGTATGAATATTGTCCGTCTGGGCATCACCTGGGCGGCTGTTGAGCCAAAGCCCGGTGAATATAACGAGAAATATATTGATGCTATTGTTAAAATGCTCGACCAGTGCGAAAAGTACGGACTCTATGCCTATATCGATATGCATCAGGACCTTTTCTCAAACTACTGCTATGAGTGGGGCGACGGTGCACCTGAATGGGCAGCAATGATGGGTAACAAAAAGCAAAAGAAAATTAAAGTGGTCTGGGCAGAGGGCTATTTCTGGGATAAAGGCGTGCACAAGGCATTCGACCGATTCTGGACTAATGCTCCTTATAAGAATAAAGGTTTGCTTGACTATTTTGCAGATATGTGGCAGCACCTTGCCGAGCGTTTTTGCAATCACCCGGCGCTCTTTGGCTTTGATATGTTCAACGAGCCGTTTTTGGGCAGTGACGGCGGTAAGGTTTTCCGTCAGCTTATCAAGGGGCTTGTCAAGACTACTCTTACAGACAAGCGTATTGACCGCTGTAAACTGATTAAGGATGCTGTAAAGCTTGATATTCCTGCAGTGCTTGATCAGTATAACGGCGATATTCTTCACGATGTCGCACTCGGTGCCGCTGAGCTTGTTGAAAAGTTTGACCGTGAGCGTTATACTCCTTTCCTTAACAAAACAGCAGGCGCAATCCGCGGTGTTACCGACAACGGCATTATGTTTATAGACAATTGCTACTATTCAAACCTTTCAATTCCGTGCAAGGCAGGCCCGATTACATACGGCGATAAGGTTGAGGAGAAAGCCTGCTTCTCACCGCACGGCTACGACTTTATGGTCGATACTCCGCTTTATAAGCACGCAAGCTCATCCCGTACCGATGCTATCTTCGGTGAGCACGCAAACAGCCAGAAGCGTCTGGGTATCCCTGTGCTTGTAGGCGAGTGGGGCGGTTATTCCGAGGGTACGGAGTGGTATCCCCATATCCATCATCTGCTTAAATTCTTTGATGACCGCAAGTGGAGCAATACATACTGGTGTTACCACGAAGGACTTATCGGCGACGGCGTAATGGACCAGCTTCACAGACCGTACCCGAGAGCTGTTACGGGCGAAATAAAGGCATACCGCCACGACAGAAAAGAAAATACCTTTACCCTTACCTATGAGCAGGCCAAAGTGTTTGATACAAAAACAATCATCTACCTGCCTGCAACTCCTGCAGAAGTCATTTGCACAGGTGAGTACGAGCTTGTACCTTGCGAGTATGGCGGCTACACTCTCGAAATCAAAACCGATATCGGCTCACACGAGGTTAAGGTTAAGTTTTAATTTAACACAGAGAACCGTCCCCTGTGTTTCCAATTTATAATAGTAAATGATAATTAGCAAGGAGTGTCGGATATGAAGAGGACGAAAAAAGCATTATCGTTGTGTATGGTTTTGGCTTTAATCTTGGTTTCTACGGTAATTTGTTCATCAGCTGAAACAGTATATGATAAATATGATTTCTGTTATGGTTACGATTATTTTTTAAAAATTGGTGAGAGGGACGGTTTGTATAGAGAAGAGGATCTTCGTTTTGCAACCGTAAATGGCTCACAATTTGTATATGTTGTTAATGACGGTGAAGCTACTATCTTAAATGTACGCACCAATTTTATCGGTCCTAATAAAACATTGTTTGTTTTTCCGACACATTTAGGCGGATATCCTGTAACTACAATAGGAAGTATCAAATCCGGAAAACATCTGTGTGTGTTTGACTATTGCCAATTTCCTTATGATATAACACCATCAGACACTATAGGAGAAGCAGAAACCGATCCGGGTCTTCGTTATGTTTCAGGTATTGTTATTCCTGAGGGATATAAAAATATTGGTAATAGTGCTTTTGTTTTAGTGTGGGGAATGACTTATTATTTACCGGACAGTCTCGAACGTCTTGGTATAATGCCGTTTGAACTTGACTCTATTGAGGTCAGAAAACCTTGGCCGAATATGATATTTGGCATTGAACCTGCAACCGACACTCCTTACGTTACCTACGGTAACCGCGATTACAAAATTAATGTCACGGGCAGCCCGAGCAAGATTCAGGTTGTCCGCGACAACGGCGGCACTACTACGATCGACCGCCGAAAAGCACAGGTAACCTCA
>JAFQEL010000006.1 GCA_017399065.1 Clostridia bacterium
GCCATAGTGAAGTTTTGTGCTAACGCACAAAGTGAAGTTAAGTTTGCCTAAAAACACTTGCGAAGCAAACTTCACTGCGTAAGCAACTTCACTTACAAAGTGAACTTCACTTGCCGTAAGGCAAACTAAGTTTTCAAAAAAAAGCAAGTCTTTCGACTTGCTTTTTTCTTGGCACCCCCAGTAGGAATCGAACCTACAACAGACCCTTAGGAGGGGCCCGTTATATCCATTTAACTATGGGGGCGTATTAGATTCGGGCGGAGAAATGACCGCCCGAATATATTACCATATTGATGTATGTTAGTCAAGATATAAGACCTTATTTTTTACCCCAGAAGAGGTAGTCCGATATAAGCAATGCTCTTGTCGGAGTTGCCTCGACACCGCTTATTTTAAGCGGAGGAGCAATCAGAAAATATTTGCCGGGTGTGACGTCCTCGAGATTAAGCCCCTCAAGCAACGGTATGTCGTTACCAAGAAAGGCACGGTGAGGTGCGACCTGAGCGCCGTGTGTGCCGACGGAGTTTGCGTCGGTGCCGACAAGCTTTACGCCGAGAGAAGCAAGCGCAAACGCACCGCTGTCGGAGAAATAAGCCTTGCCGTTACCCTTGATGATCAACCTTTCGCAGCCCTCGGTTATATTATCGTCAATATATGCACCGTGTATAGGGCCTTCGGGTACTTCTATTACAGTACATTCGCCGATGAATCTTTCAAGCTCAAGCGTCTCGACGGTAGCTCCGTCTTCAATAAAATGATTGGGTGCATCAATATGTGTGCCGTTGTGCAGGCACATATAGAGAGCCGTGAGGTTGCATTCGTCGCCCTCTTCCATTTTCTGAAAGCTCTGCACTCTCGGCTCGGGGTCACCCGGATAAACTTCTGTTGTCAGGATATCACGTGAAATGTCAATGATTTTCATTTCATCTGCTCCTCTCAGCCGTTGAGCATTGAGAAGTTCTTTTTATTAGCCTTATAAAGCTGCTTGAATACTTCAAAATTCTTGTCATATACAGCCTTGTTTGCGGGGTTGGGCTTGTAGGTTGCATTTGCCTTTACAAGGTCTTTTGCCTGCTCCATATTGGCTATTACGCCCAGACCGACTGCTGCTGTAATAGCTGCACCGACAGAGCCAGCATTCTGCGGGCTTTCTGTTGTTTCTATGGTTTTGCCTGTACAGTCGGCAAGAATCTGGCAGGTGAGTGAGGAGAGAGCACCGCCGCCTACAAAGCGGATTGTATCGGATGTCTTAATCTTCTTATCCTGAGTTTCGATAAACCATCGGAGGTGGTAGCAAACGCCCTCAAGTACGGCACGGATAAGCTCTGTCTTGCCTGTTTCAAGGCTGATGTTGAAGAACATACCTCTTGAATTGGGGTCTTCAAACGGGCAACGGTTGCCGTGAAGCCACGGTGTGAAGATAACACCGCCGCAGCCTGCGGGAACATCTTTGATAGAGTCTGTCATATAATCGTAGAGGCTTGTATATACGCTCTCCTTGCTCTCTGCGACGTTTTCTTTCTTGAGATAGATACCTATTTCATCGAGTGCAAGGTGATCCTTGACCCATTCAAGGCACTTGCCTGCGGTTTCAAGTTCTGCAAAGTAGTTGAAGTAGCCATCCTGAGCACCGACAATAGCGGCGATCATAGCAGATGTATCAACAATGCTCTTGTCAACAACAGTGCCTACCCATCCTGATGTACCTGAGTAAACGTGGGTGTCGCCGAGTGCTGTTGCGCCTGCACCTACACCGATGAGCGAAGCATCACCGCCGCCGCCGAATACTGCTGTGCCTGCACACAAACCAAGCTCTGCGGCAGATTTCTCGGTCAGCACGCCGACCTTGTCGGATGACTTCTTGATTTCGGGCAGGTGAGCCATATCAACACCGAGAAGCTTACAGACAGTCTTGCTCCAGCCACGCTTGCCCTCACGGATATCGTAAAGCAGTGTGCCGAATGCGGAGTCCTGCGTCATAACGCATTCGCCTGTCATCTTGCAGATTATGTATTCTTTAACATCAAGCCACTTGTGAATCTTTTTGAAATTCTCGGGCTCGTGCTTTTCGACCCACTTGTATTTGTAAACGGGGTCTTTAACGCTGGCGGAAACCGCACCTGTTATAAGAAGGGAGGGGATGAGCTTGAATATATTGGCACCTGCAATCTGAATGCCGTATGCCATATTCTCCTTGAGCTCTTCCTTTGCACGCTGGTCCATATAGCTGAAAGCGTTACGGATAGGCTCACCGTCTTTGTCAACAATTACGAGGCCCTGCATCTGTGAGCAGAAGGAAATACCTGCTATCTCCTTGGGGTCGATGCCTGTGTCTGCAAGCACCTTTTTGGTAGTGTTACAGATTGCGCTCCACCACTCGGCAGGAATCTGCTCGGCTGAGCCGTCGGGCTTTACGTGAAGTGAATAGCCCTCCATAGCCGCACCTATAAGCTTTACAGATTTTTCAACCTCAAAAAGGCAGGTCTTGACACCTGTTGTACCTATATCGTAAGCCATAATAAGAGTTTTGCTCATTTTGTTTGCCCTCTCTTTCATATTGCCACATTATTTATATGAAAAATATAACATAAAAACTATATAAATGCAACAAACATATAAAAAGAAAAATAAACTGTTGACAATTTTATTCTAATGGGTTAGAATAAAATTATACTAATGCATTAGAATAAACAAAAAGGAGAGAGAAAAATGGCTGTGCCGAAGGTTTTTGAAAGCGAATACCGCTTTTGTCAGATTTTATGGGAGAACGAGCCGATAAGCTCACGCGAGCTGTCTGAGCTTTGCAAAGAACAGCTCGGCTGGTCCAAAACCACAACCTACACGGTAATCAAAAGGCTGTCTGACAGGGGCGTTGTGAAGAACGAAAAAACAATAGTAACCTCGCTTGTTTCAAAAGAGGAGGTGCAGGCATCGGAGATTGACGAGCTTGTTGAAAAAAAGTTCGGCGGCTCAGTGCCTGCGTTTATAGCCGCATTTGCAAAAAGTAAAAAGTTAAGCGAAAAGGAAACAGAGGAAATCCGCAGGATTATAGGAGAGTAAATTATGCAGGAGATAATATATCTGTTTGAGAAATTTCTCGTTTTTATTTCTGCACCGTTTATTGAGCTTGTAAATATCAGCATAACGGCAGGCTGGGTAGTGCTCATTGTGGTTGTTGCACGATTTTTATTGAAGAAAGCACCGAAATGGGTAAGCTGTGCACTGTGGGGTATAGTTGCGGTACGCTTGGTTTTTCCTGTTTCGCTTGAAAGTATTTTCAGCCTTATCCCAAGTACGCAGACCGTAAATCCGTCTGCGATTTATAACGACAGCTTTGAAGTGAATACAGGCTTTTCGGCGGTTGACAGCGCGGTTAACAGCCTGTATGAGGGTGCGGATATTTCGGCAGGTGCAGGTGTTGAGGTTGCAGGGATTATCGCCTTTGTGTGGCTTTTAGGTATGTTTGCTATGGCAAGCTATGCTTTCATAAGCTTTTTAAGGCTGAAAATAAAGCTGCGTACCGCTGTGAAAAAGGAAGGTAACATATATCAGAGTGAGTCTGTCGGTTCTCCGTTTGTTTTAGGTCTGCTCAGACCGAGAATTTATCTGCCATATAAAACAGATGAGACAGACATTCCGCTTGTTGTCGCACACGAAAAAGCACATATAAAACGTTTTGACCACATTATAAAGCCATTGGGTTATTTGCTGCTGAGCGTTCATTGGTTTAATCCTCTTATGTGGGTTGCCTATATTCTGCTTTGCAGAGATATTGAAGCCGCCTGCGACGAAAAGGTTATAAAAAACCTTGGCGAAGATGTACGCAAGAGCTATTCAACAGCTCTGCTCAATGCAAGCATCAGCCGCAGGTCCGTTGCCGCTTGCCCTCTTGCTTTTGGTGAGGTCGGTGTAAAGGAAAGGATTAAAGGAGTTATGAACTATAAAAAGCCTGCTTTCTGGGTTGTTATTGCGGGCGTAGCGGTTTGTATCATAGCCGCTGTCTGTCTGCTCACAAACCCAAAGGGAAGCGAAAAAGTTGACTATTCACCCAAAATCAGCAGTGAGCTTGACAGCCTGATAACGCTAAACGTAATCGAAAACAATCAAGGACATTATCTTGACGGTATGATAAGCTGTGAAGCACATAAGGTGCTTGCAACCAAAGAATACAAAACAGAAGCTGAAGGCAACACTTCACGTATGCTCACTGTTTATGTTGTTTCGATGTATATGGAGTACAGCAAAGAAAACGGTAAGCTCGTTGAAAAGGGCGGCTGTATCATTCCGCTTGCACTTACTTTCCTTGTTGAGGAGGATATTTCAACAGGTGAGGAAACCTACGCTCTTGCAGAATACTGGGAGCCGGGTATGGGTGCGCAATATGCAGAAGACCTTAAAGAAAAATTCCCGAAAGGTGTAGACTACGACACTCAAAGCTACGTTCAAGCGTTGGATAAAGAATGTATCAGACAGGCGGCAGAATATTTCGGGCTTGACGAATCGGCTACTACGGAGGAAAATACTCAGGAATATACAACGGTAATGGTTGAAGCAACAAGTAAACCCGTTGATGATGAAAAAATCAACGGTGTTACTGCTGACATAAGCCCCGAAGCTGAGCCTCAGCTGACAGGTAAGGTAACCTCCGCAACCGACAAGGTGATAAATATGGAGTTGACCTCAGACCAGAGCGGAATCAAAAAGGGTACACCCGTAACAGTACGACTCAGCTCAATGCTCTCGTATGCACCAAAAATTGATACATCAAAGCTCAAAAAAGGCGATGTTGTAACGGTAATTTATGACGGAAGAGTTATGGAAACTTATCCGTTGCAGATTGATGCGTACGCAGTTTATAAAAAAGACAATAAGGTTTTTGATACCGAAAATATTGCACGAATTACTTTTTATGCATACTACGGTTACGGAAAGGGCAGTGATGTTTCGGCAGAAAATATGGCAGAGATTACAAATTGGCTCTCAACGTTTACTGTTGATAAGAATAGGAAAGTGGAAGGTGCACTACCTCCGGGTACGAATACTCACTATGTAGAAATCGAGTACCTTGATGGTACAGTAGTAAAACAAGGTCTTGATACAATATCGGTTGACTCAGTTACATACTACCTTAACCATGCCGATGCTCCCGATTGTTTCAGAGAGATTATCTCGAAAACAAGTATTGAGTAAAATATACGGAACAACGAAAGTACGGGCGACCTTTGCCGAGTGTTCATAAGGACACTCGGCAGTTTTATTCGCCATACGGCGAGTGATATTGCTTCGCAGTTTTATTGTGCTTTGCACAGTGTTATTGTCCTTCGGACAGTTTTATGCGAATAAAATAACACTGAAGCCGTAAGGCTTCAATATCACTTTTGATTTATCAAAAATATAACTGCAAATTTTAATTTGCAATATCACTTAATACTCACCGAAGAAAATATTTTCACTTTGGCGTAATTGCCTTTAGAGTATATAACCCACTATGACACTTTCAAGTCGAAAGTGTCACTTTTTATATAAAAAATTGGGAGCACTTCATCACAAAGTGTCTCCCAATAATTTTATCTGTCCTTAGCAACCCTCTGCATTTGGTCGCCCGTTTTTTATCCTTTAAACGCTTATTATTGACCTGAACGGATAAAATATAGTATAATCCAAAGCAGGAATAACAATTTTTCGGAGTGATAACTGATGAAAATTCACGGCGATATATCTTCTCTTGTCGGTGCTACACCGCTGATGAGGCTTGAGAGATTTGAAAAACAGCAGGGGATTGAAGCGGCGGTTTTTGCAAAGCTCGAGTATTTTAACCCCGGCGGCAGCGTTAAAGACAGAGTAGCACTGCACATAATTGAGCAGGCTGAGAAAAACGGTAAGCTCGTTAAGGGCAGTGTTATAATCGAGCCTACGAGCGGCAATACGGGTATAGGTCTTGCGATGGTTGCCGCGGCAAAGGGATACAAAATAATACTGACAATGCCCGAGAGTATGTCGCTTGAGCGTCGTCAGCTTCTTGCCGCCTACGGTGCTGAGCTTGTGCTTACACCTGCCGCAGAGGGTATGAGCGGAGCGGTTAAAAAAGCAGAGGAGATTGCCGCAGAAATGCCTGACAGCTTTATTGCGGGTCAGTTTACAAACCCCGATAATCCCGAGGCGCATTACCTTACAACAGGCCCCGAAATATGGAGCGATACCGACGGTAATGTTGATATATTCGTTGCGGCTATAGGTACGGGTGGTACAATAAGCGGTACTGCGAAGTATCTCAAAGAGCAGAATCCCGATATCAGAGTTATCGGTGTTGAGCCCGAAAGCTCACCGCTGCTGACTAAAGGTGTTGCAGGCGCACATAAAATTCAGGGCATCGGAGCAAACTTTGTGCCCGATACCCTGGATAAAGATATTATTGATGAAATTGTAACTGTCAGCGATGACAGTGCATACGAATACACACGCCTTGTTGCAAAGTCAGAGGGTTGCCTTGTAGGTATATCCTCAGGTGCGGCTCTTGCCGCCGCTTGCAATATTGCTTCGAGAGCTGAAAACAAGGATAAGAATATTGTTGTTATTCTGCCTGACAGCGGAAGCCGTTACCTTTCATCAGGTGTTTTTGAGTAAGCAGATTTTTATAAGTACGGGTCATTTAAGAATTGATGCTGCGTTAATTGCTTACTGTCTGCAACGTCAACAGTAATATTTAGGACTGCTTTGTAATGAAGCAGTCTTTTTTAATTCCGGTTTTGCCGGTTTTGTTGAGCGAATCTGCGTGTCAAGTCGATTGACTTTACGATTTGGTGTTATCTTTAATTGTGAACGGCAATGAGTGTGATTTGGATTAGGTACTGTGATTTCAAGGCATAAAGCTTGGTTAGTCTGCTGATTGCTGTGGTGATTTGCTATATCTGTAAAGATGAACTGCTTTACATAAATCTGAATCAAAATTTTCAGATGTATATTTTTTCGCCGTGAATTGCAACGGAATTTAAGTTGTGTTTTTTTATATAATATGTATGAGTTTTGCTCTTGCAAATAGTTATCTGCTGTGTTACTATAATTCTGTATATTTTATAAGAAAGGTGTAGTAGAATGCAACAAAGATTTATTGACCTTCACACCCATTCTGACTGCTCCGACGGATCTATGTCACCGTCCGAGCTTGTACTACACGCGGCACATACGGGTCTTGCGGCAATCGCACTTACCGACCACGATACGGTAGACGGCATAAAAGAGGCTGTCGCCAAGGGTAAAGAGTGCGGAATTGAGGTTGTGCCCGCAATCGAGTTTTCGGCACGCTCAAAGACACTGACTCATATTTTAGGTTTTTATATTGACGAAGATAATGCTCAGCTCAGAGCTGTGCTTACCGAAATAGTCGACCTGAGAAGAGAACGTAACGTAATGACTGCAAAGCTTCTACAGCAGCTCGGCTTTGACGTTACTCTCGAAGAAGCTGCGGCCATTGCACCCGGCGGAATTATCGGCAGAGCACATTATGCAAAGCTGCTTATGCAGAAGGGCTATACCGAATCTGTAAAAGAGAGCTTTGATAAGTATCTTGCCGCAGGCAAACCTGCATATTTCACCAATCAGAAGCTTGAGGCAAAGCGTATAATTGAAACAATCCACGCTGCAGGCGGTGTAGCCTTTCTTGCTCATCCTCATCAGATGAAGCTCGGTGATGGGTTGGAGACTTATGTAAAAGAGCTTGTTTCATACGGGCTTGACGGTGTAGAGGGTTATTACAGCGAATATGATGAAAAGATGCAGGCTGAATATCAGGCTATGGCGGCACGATACGGTCTTGCGCTGTCGGGCGGTACGGATTTCCACGGCGAAATGAAGCCGCATCTTTCAATCGGTAAGGGACTCGGCAATATGGCTGTGCCGTACAGCGTGCTCCAAAATATTAAACGAATGGTCGGCAGAGAATGAATAATATTTTAAAGGAACGAATTGCAGAAATAATATATAACGGCAGGGCAGTTATTGCTCTTGACGGTAACTGTGCCTCGGGTAAATCAACTCTTGCTGATGAAATACAGTCGCTGTTCGGCGGCACGGTGATTCGGGCAGACAGCTTTTTTCTGCCGTTTCAGATGCGTACCGATGAGAGACTCGGTGAGCCGGGCGGTAATTTTCACCGTGAGCGTTTTATAGCTGAAGTTATTGAGGGTATACGCTCTGGCGAGGCGTTTTCTTACGGTGTTTTTGACTGCAGTGTCGGTGAGGTTACTCGCAGTATTACAGTTGACGAAAATCGGCTGATTATAGTCGAGGGCAGCTACTGTATGCACCCTTTGATTGATTTTGAGTATGATTTGAGAATCTTTTGCACAACGGATAAAAAAACACAGCTTTCACGGATTGCTGAACGCAACGGTGAATCTGCGACACAAATTTTTAAAGATAAATGGATACCTCTTGAAAACAGGTATTTTGATTACTACAAAATAAAAAATAAATGCGATGTTACAATCGTTACATAAAAGACGGAGGAAAACCTATGAAAGACTACATACTTCATCTTGAAAATTCGGCAAATAACTGGGAAAACTCAACTCCCGTGGGCAACGGTTCAATGGGTCTGAGCATTTTCGGCAGGACGGACAGCGAGCTTTTCGTGCTCAACGAAGAAACCGTATGGGACGAAAGAACCGATATGAAGCCTGCAGGTGATTTCAAAGAGAAGGTTGAGTATATTCGCTCGCTCTTTCTTGCAGGCAAGAATTTTGAGGCCGCAAAGTGGGCAGAGGATAACCTTGAGAACGATTTTAACGTTATCTCATCCTTTGAGGTTGCAGGTAAAATCAATATCGATTTTGACAATAAATCAAAAGCAAAGGATTACAGCCGCGATCTTTGCCTGAATACGGGTATCGCAACCGTAAAATACACCCAAAAAGGTGTTGAGACCGTTGAGGAATGTTTCGCATCTTACGAGGAAAAGCTCCTTGCCGCAAAGTTCAGCTTTTCAGCTGAAAGCAGCTTTACCCTCGGCTTTGAACGTGAGCTTGTAAAGAGCTATATGGCAGAGGATGATACGCTTATTGTTCGTTGCGGTACTGCAAACGGCACTCACTTTTTCTGCGTAGGTATACGTGTTGTAAGCGACGGCGTACTTTCTTCTGATGACGGTAAGTTCCGTGTTGAGAATGCAAAAAGTGCAGTAATTTATATCAGCATCGTAACTGACAATATTGCAGAGAATTACATTGACGTATGCAAGGAGAAACTTGCAAATGCTTCCGATTACGATGAAATGAAGAAGGCTCATACAGAGAGCTTTTCCGCAATTATGTGCCGCTCCGATATCAGCTTTGACGGTGATGCAGAGCTTGAGTCTATGCCTGTAAGTGCAAGACTTGAACGACTCAAGAAGGACAAGAAAGCAGATGATTTCGGTCTTATGTCGCTCTACTGGCAGTTTGGTAAATATCTGCTTGTAAGCTCCAGCCGTCCGGGCACTCTGCCTGCAAACCTGCAGGGTGTATGGGGCGAGCGTATGCAGAATCCCTGGAATGCCGATTACCATACAAATATCAACCTGCAGATGAATTACTGGCACGCTGAGCAGGCAAATATTTCAGAATGCACTCAGGCACTGTTTGACTATATGAATACAAATCTTCTTGTCGGCGGCAGAAAGGCTGCGCAGGATTATTACGGCTGTAAGGGTACGGTTACACATCACCTGAGTGATATTTACGGTTTCAACGGCCCTGCAGACGGTGTGTGGGGTCTCTGGCCTATGGGTGGTGCATGGCTCGCATTCCATATGTGGGAGCACTACCTTTACACAAATGACCTCGGTTATCTCAAAGATACAGCTTACGAATATATTAAAGCCTGCGTTGAGTTTTTCCTCGACTATATGGTTGAGGATGATAAGGGCAGGCTCCTTACGGGTCCTTCTGCTTCACCCGAAAACGACTATATCGGTGCAGACGGTAAGCCCGTATGTATGTGTATGTCTCCGACAATGGATGTTGAGATTGTAAGCGGTCTGCTTAAATTCTATATCGAAACAGAAAATCTGCTCGGTATAGACAGCGAGACAGCCGCAAAGGCTGCTGAGGCACTCGGCAAGATGCCTGCAATTCAGGTCGGCAAATACGGTCAGCTTATGGAGTGGCTTGAGGATTATGAAGAGGCTGAGCCCGGTCACAGACACATTTCTCACGCCTTCGGTCTTTATCCTGCAGACCTTATCACCCGTGCTACACCCGAGCTTTACAACGCTATCCGCGTTACAATCGACCGCAGACTTGCAAACGGCGGCGGTCATACGGGCTGGAGCAGAGCGTGGCTTATAAATCTCTTTGCACGTCTGCGTGACGGTGAGGAAACCTACAACCATATCAGACTTCTCTTTACTCGCTCAACTCTGCCGAATCTTTACGACACTCATCCGCCTTTCCAGATTGACGGTAACTTCGGCGGTGCTGCAGGTATAGGCGAAATGCTTATGCAGAGCCACGAGGGCTTTATCTCACTTCTTCCTGCAACAAGCAAGGCTCTTTCGGGCTCATTCTGCGGCCTTAAGGCAAGAGGCAACGTTGAAGTTTCAGCCAAGTTCAGCAGCGGTAAAGCAGAGTCTTTCGAGCTTATATCTGCTGAAGATAAGTGCGTTAAGGTTGAAATCAAGGATGCCGCAACAGTTTCCTGCGGCGGCAAAGAATATAAGGCTGTTGACGGATTGTTTGAGCTTTGCGTAAAGCCCGGCGAAAAGCTTTACTGTACCGTTATGTATTAAAAACAGTCTGTACGACGAGTATCAGTGCCGCTCCCGGTGAGCCGAGCACTGCGGCTGTGCCGAGGGACAGCCAGTTTACGGCTATGTGCGTGCCTGTAATGAGTCCGACAAGGTTTACGGCATAAAGCGCGGCAACACCCTGCACGGCACTTGAGAGTATGCCTTTTATCAGGCATTTTCTTCTGAGCATTGTTATCGTCATTGTTATCACGCAGATGCCTGCGAAAAGAAAGGGTACGGTGTTAATTCCCATAATCCTGTAACCTCGTTTCGCTTGATTTGAGATTTCTTTGCTTTGCAAGAGCGAGCAGGTAGCGGTAGCGTGCCTTGAGTGCCTCGATTTCATAAATCGTAGCTTCAACAAGGTCGTTGTCGCTCTGAAGCTCAAATCTTTCGTAAGCCAGTGTCAGTGCGTCGCTTAAGTGTCGGATTTCGCTGATTAACTGCTCATCGTCTTCGTTAGCGTTTTTCTTTTTCATAATCAACTGTGTTATCGTTGCCATTTTCTGTCCTCCGTTTCATACTAAATCTTATGATAGAATAATGGACAGATATGCAAGAAAATATACCTCAAAGGGGATTTTTATTATGTATATGACAAAACTCATACCTTTTTCTGTACGCACAATATGGGGCGGAAGAAAGCTTATTGAAAACTACGGCATAAAAACTGACCTTGAAAACTGTGCCGAAGCCTGGATGCTCTCCTGTTTTGAAGGCTTTGAGAGCACCGTTGCTGACGGTGAGTATGCAGGCAAGACTCTTACAGAGGTTATAAGTGCTTGCGGTAAAGATATTCTCGGCAAAAATGCTCAGAGCTTTGAGTATTTCCCGATTCTTATCAAATTTATCGATGCGGCAGATGACCTCTCCGTGCAGGTGCACCCCGATGACGAGTACGCCGCAAAATATAACGGCGGCTACGGCAAGACAGAGTGCTGGTATATAATGGATTGCGAGCCGGGTGCACGCATCATCTACGGCTTTAAGGATAAGATTTCTACCGAGGATTTTGCAAAGGCAATAGAAGAAAACAGAATTGACGACGTTGTAAATTATGTCGAAGTAAAGAAGGGCGATTTCTTCCTTATCGAGGCAGGTACGCTTCACGCTATATGCAAGGGCATCCTTCTTGCAGAGGTACAGCAGAATTCAAACGTAACCTTCAGAGCATACGACTACAACCGCTTTGATGCAAAGTGCAACGGCCCGAGACCGCTTCACATCAAGGAAACACTCGACGTTACAAAGTGCGAGCCACCCTGCCCGTCAATACCCACTCTTACCAAAACAGAGCAGTTTGACGGTGCAACAAAGTCAGAGCTTGTAAGCTTTGAGCTATTCAGCGTAAACAAGGTAGAGGTAACAAGCGGCTATACAGGCACAGCTGACGAAGATTCATTTGTGCATATTATGGTGCTTGACGGCAGCGGCACAATCTCCTGCGGCGATATCACACTGGATATCACAAAGGGTGAGGGTGTATTTGTTCCCGCATCTGCAGGCGACTATACGGTAAGCGGCACACTTACAGTACTTGAAAGCAGAGTTTAATGCAGTTTATCTGCGATAAACTGCAGCGATATAAATCCTTCGGATTTTCGATATGCCTTGCGGCTCGATATATCCTTACGGATGCGATATGTGCTGCGGCACACGGGGGATTTATATCATATCGCAGGCGAGTTTAACGAGCCTATATCAAATTTTGCGGAAAGCAAAATATATCGCGTGAACGCAGTTCACATATCGTAAAACATTTAATTTTTCGGAGAAAAATTATGGCAGTTTTATCCGCACAAAATCTGAATATGTCCTTTGGTGACAGAACTCTTTTTGACGGTGTTTCGTTTGAGATAAATACCGGCGACAGAGTAGGTCTTATCGGTGCTAACGGTACCGGCAAGACAACTTTGTTCCGTCTTGTTCTCGGCAGTGAAAGTCCGACTTCCGGTGAAATACATCCCGGTAAAAATACTGTTGTCGGGTATATGGAGCAGCACGCCTGCCGCAACTCGCACAAAAGCGTTTATGACGAGATAATGACGGTGTTTGAGCCGCTTATTGAGAAAGAAAAGCGTATCGAGCAGCTGAGTAATATGATTGATGCGGGTGCCGCTGTTGATTCGATCATCGAGGAACAGCTTCGCCTTACCGAAGAGTTTGAGCGTGAGGGCGGCCTTACCTGCCGCAGTCGAGCACGCTCTACGCTTGTGGGCTTGGGCTTTGCGCCCGAGATGCATTCTCTTACCTGCGATAAGCTCAGCGGCGGTCAGCGTTCAAAGCTGAGCCTTGGTAAACTGCTTCTTTCGAATCCCGATTTGCTGTTGCTCGACGAGCCTACAAACCACCTTGATATAGAGAGTGTGGAGTGGCTTGAAGCATTTCTTGCCGACTATAAGGGTGCGGCACTTATAATTTCTCACGACCGTTATTTCCTCGACCGTGTCACAACACGCACTATGGAGATTGAACACCGCAAAATGCGGATATATAAGGGCGGCTATACCGAATTTATAAAGCAAAAGGAAAAAGACAAAGAGATTGCACAGCGTCATTACGACAATACGATGGACGAGGTTCACCGTATTGAAAAGATGATTGAACAGCAACGCCGTTGGAACCGTGAGCGCAACATCCGTACTGCAGAGCACAAGCAGAAATCGATCGACCGACTTATGGACGGACTTGAAAAGCCCGAGTCGGACGAAGCAACGCTGAAATTCAATTTCAGAACGCTTGTCGAAACGGGTAATGATGTGCTCATATGTCAAGGGCTCACAAAGGGCTTTGGCGGTGAGCCGCTTTTCAGCGGTGCAGACCTGCTGATAAAAAAAGGTGAACGTGCGTTCCTGCTCGGTGCAAACGGCTGCGGTAAGACAACTTTTTTGCGTGTGCTTATGGGCGAGTATATCCCGCAGGCGGGTATACGCAAATTCGGCGAGAATGTGCGAGTAGGCTATTTCGACCAGACACTCAGCGGACTTGACGAAAACAAAACCGTGCTCGATGAGGTGTGGGACCGTTACCGCAAGCTCACGCAGACCGAGGTCAGGTCGGCTCTTGCCGCTTTCCTTTTCAGAGGCGATGCCGTGTTTGCCCGTGTAGGTGATTTGAGCGGCGGTGAAAAGGCGAGGGTGGCTCTTCTTAAACTTATGCTTGGCGGCTACAATCTTCTACTGCTTGACGAGCCGACAAATCACCTTGATATAACTTCGCGTGAAGCTCTTGAAGATGCGCTTCTCGGTTATGACGGCACAATGCTTATCGTTTCGCACGACCGTTACTTTATAAATAAGCTCTCTACAAGAATTCTTCGCCTTGCCAAAAACGGAATCGAGGAATTCGGCAACGATTACGATGAGTACCTTGCACGCCTCGAAAAACTGAAATCCGAGGTTGTAATTCAGAAAGAGAAAGCACCGAAGGTAGATAACTACAAGCTCCGCAAGGAAAGAGAGAGCGAAAAAAGAAAGCTCAACACAGCTTTTAAACGCTGTGAAGAAAATATAGAAAAAACCGAAAATCTCATAGCCGAAACTCAGGCTGAAATCGAAAATCCCGAAAACTCGGCAGACTATGAGAAGATAATTGAACTGACGGCAAAGCTTGATGAGCTGAATAATTCCCTTGAGCAGTTATATGAGGATTGGGAGAGTATTCAGCTGAAAATCGCAGAATACGAAGAATAAAAAGGAGGTAACCCCTTTATGAAAAATATTCTCAGTGCAAATTGGATCAAAAGTCCCAAGCTTTCTCAAGAGTGCGAAATCTGCTACACAAAGCAGTTCAGCACAGAAAAGGAAGTTAAAAATGCAAGTCTTGAAATAACCTCACTCGGCACTTACGTTGCACGTATCAACGGCAACAGAGTAGGCGACCAGGTTATGACACCGGGCTGGACTGCTTACCGCAAGCGTCTGCAGGTTGAAACCTACGACGTAACCGATATGATAGGCGCAGAAAATAAAATCTCTGTCGGTGTAGGTCCGGGCTGGAAGGGCAGATATTTTACTGGTAACGAGAGATGTGCCGAGTATTTCCTCGGCGTGCGTGAAACAGCACTTATATGTGCTCTTGCAATCGAGTATGCAGACGGTACCGAAGAGGTAATCGTTACCGATGATACGTGGGTTACCGAGCTTGGCAAAAACGTTTATTCAGACCTCTACAACGGATATAAGTATGACCCGCTCTACGTTGACCCCAAGCCGATGGATGCCGTTGTTTTTCCGAAGGATACAAATATTCTTATCGACCGTGACGGCGAA
Organism: Clostridia bacterium; assembly: GCA_017399065.1. GTDB lineage: Bacteria > Bacillota > Clostridia > Oscillospirales > Acutalibacteraceae > UBA8612. Next base: position 15,034 of record JAFQEL010000006.1, read on the forward strand.
AAAATCATCGAGCAGGAAAGACTTGAAGCTAAAGAAATCATCATCACTCCCAAGGGCGAAACCGTTATCGATTTCGGTCAGAATATGACGGGCTACGTCGAATTCAAGGTAAAGGGCAACAAGGGAGAAGTTGTTACAATCGAGCACGCAGAAGTGCTTGATGCCGGGGGTAACTTCTACCGTGACAATCTGCGCAGTGCAAAGGCTAAGGCAGAGTTTGTCTGCGACGGTGAGGAGCATATCCATAAGCCCGACCATACCTTTTTCGGCTTCCGTTATATCCGCCTTACGGGCTGGAGTGACGAGATAAAGAAAGAGAATTTCACGGCAATCGTTGTTCATTCCGATATGAAGCGTACGGGTCACTTTGAGTGCTCGGATGCAAGACTCAATAAGCTCTATTCAAATATCATCTGGGGTCAGAAGGGCAACTATCTCGATGTACCGACTGACTGTCCTCAGCGTGACGAGCGCCTCGGCTGGACGGGCGATGCACAGGTGTTTATAAAGGCCGCTGCTTACAACTACGATGTTGAGCGTTTCTTCCTCAAGTGGCTTGCCGACCTTCGTGCAGATCAGCGTCCGTGGGGTACAATTCCTCACGTTATTCCCGATATTTTCGATTGTGATGAGAATTCATCTGCCGCCTGGGCTGATGCCGCAACTGTCTGTCCGTGGCAGATTTATCTCTCATACGGCAACAAAGAGCTTATCGAAACATCTCTTCAATCTATGAAGGATTATATCGAGTATATAGAAATGCAAAGCCGTGACGGCATCTGGTGCAAGAGCTGGCATTTCGGTGATTGGCTCAACCTCGATGCAAGCGATGTCGGCAAGTGCGATATCGGTACAGACAAAGACCTTATCGCAACAGCTTACTATATCTATTCAAGCAATATTCTTATCAAGGCTATGAAGCTCTGCGGTGAGGATACAGCCGAGCAGGAGGCAAAGCGTGAGACTTCAATCCTTGCTTTCAGACGTGAGTTTATGGCTGACGGCAGAATCAAGCCCGAGTTTGCTACACAGACAGCCTGCGTACTTGCAGTGCATTTCGGTATCAGTGACAATATTGCCGAAACAGCAGCACAGCTCAATGAGCTTGTAACCGAGTGCGGTCACCTCAAAACAGGCTTTGTCGGTACACCTTACCTGCTTCACGCTCTTACAGATAACGGCTATGCCGAAACAGCCTACAGCCTCATTCTCCGTGAGGAGTATCCGTCATGGCTCTTCTCTGTCAAGATGGGCGCTACTACTGTTTGGGAGCATTGGGACAGCCTTCGTGAGGACGGCTCAATGTGGAGCACGGATATGAACTCGTTCAACCACTATGCTTACGGTGCGGTTGCAGACTGGATGTACGGTGATATGGCAGGTATCAACGTTGATGAAAACAACCCTGCATATAAGAATATCATCTTTAAGCCCGTTACAGACAGCAGACTCGATTGGGTCAAGGCAAGCGTAGATACACGTATGGGTACAGTTGCAAGCGAGTGGAAGAAGGCAGACGGCAAGACTGTTTATATCTTCACAGTGCCTGTGGGAAGCACAGCTACAGCATATCTTCCCGACGGTGAGCATGTGCTTAAGTGCGGTGTAAACGAAATTACGGTCTGATTTTGCCGAATTTTGTTGACAGCATAGTTTTTGTGTGATATATTTTCTTTAAATTAAATACAGATAGAGGTTGCGGCTTTCATAAGTAGCTTTGCATTATATCGGGTTTTTGCAAGGTAAAAGGGTAAGCTGCCGAAACAAAAAGAGTATTCCCGTTTCAGACTCTTTTTGTTGGGACGTTAGAAGAATATTCTACGTACTGTCACATTATTTGTGGAGTGCTATCATATCATTTGGTCATTAAAATGACACGGTTGGTATTTGTGCTCGCCGTGTCATTTTTTTGTTATTAAATTTTTAGGAGTGACTATAATGTCAAAGTCAAGAAAAATTCTTCTGGCTGTTGCTGTTGTAGCAATCGTAGGCTTGCTTGCCTATGCGTTTATCAGCGGCAATAACCTGGTCGGCACATGGTGGTCTCTTGTACCGCCCGTTATCGCTATCGGTCTTGCACTGATTACAAAAGAGGTTTACAGCTCACTTTTCATCGGTATCCTCTCCGGTGCTATCCTCGGTTCAGGCTTCAGCTTTACCGGCACAATGGATACACTTATTAATGACGGACTTATTTCAGCTGTTTCAGGCACTGCAGGTATTTTTATATTCCTTGTTATACTCGGTATACTTGTTGCTCTTGTCAACAAGTCCGGTGCATCTGCAGCATACGGCAGATGGGCTGAGAAGCATATCAAGAGCCGTACAGGTGCAATGCTTTCAACCTTTGTCCTCGGTGTGCTTATCTTTATCGACGACTATTTCAACTGCCTTACAGTTGGCTCTGTTATGCGTCCCGTAACCGACAGCCACAGAGTTTCAAGATCAAAGCTGTCTTATATTATCGACGCTACAGCAGCACCTATTTGTATGATTGCTCCCATCTCTTCCTGGGCTGCAGCAGTTTCCGAGTATTTCCCCGAAGGTCAGGGTCTGGCATATTTCGTCAGAGCGATTCCGTTCAACTTCTACTCTCTTCTTTCACTTGTTTTCATTATCGCAATTACTCTTATGAAGTTTGATTACGGCCCGATGAGACTCCACGAAGTGAATGCAAAGAAGAACGGCGACCTCTACACAAGCGGTGAGAAGGCAGAAGCTGTTGAAGACAGCTACAATCCCAAGGGCAAGGTTATTGACCTTATTCTTCCCATTGTTGTTCTTATTGCAATCTGCGTATTTGCTCTTGTATACGTCGGCGGTATCTTTGACGGTATGAGTTTTATCGATGCATTCGGTAACACAGATGCTACAGTTGCTCTTCCCTGGGGCAGCCTTATCGCTCTTGTTCTTACAATCGGCTACCTTGCGCTTCGTAAGGTTGTTACAGTCAAAGAGGCTATGGAGTGTATTCCCAAGGGCTTTATCGCAATGGTTCCCGCAATCCTTATCCTTACATTTGCAACATCTCTTAAGAATATGACAGCAACACTTGATTCTACAGGTTTTGTTGAGACTGCTCTCAGCAACGCAGGTGCACTTGCTAACTTCCTTCCCGCAATCATCTTCCTTGTTGCCTGCTTCATCTCTTTTGCAACAGGCACATCATGGGGTACATTCGGTATCCTTATCCCGATCGTTCTCGCTGTATTCTCAAAGCAGCCCGAGCTTCAGATGGTTGCTATGTCGGCTTGCCTTGCAGGTTCCGTTTGCGGTGACCACTGCTCACCCATCTCCGATACAACTATTATGTCTTCGGCAGGCGGTCAGTGTAATCACCTCAATCACGTTTCAACTCAGCTTCCCTATGCGATTTCCGTTGCGGTTATATCATTTGTAATGTATATCGTATCCGGCTTTGTTCCCAACGCATTTATTGTTCTTCCCGTAGGCGTTGTTCTTACAGTCGGCTTCCTCTTTATTATGAAGCTTATTACTGCAAAGAAATACGGCAAGGGTAATATCTGAGTTTAATGTTTCTTTTTGGCAGTACAGTCTTAAGTGGCTGTACTGCTTTTTTTCTTAAAATTATCAGTGCGGCAAGGTTTGGTATTGCCATAAGTGCGTTGAATATATCAGACAGCGCCCATACGGTTTCGAGCTTTGACACAGCACCGATAACGGCGCAGACAAGATACACTGCACGGTAGGCTGTGATCGCTTTTTCGCCAAATGCATATTCCGCCGCTTTTTCGCCGTAGTAAGCCCAGCCTATTATTGTTGCAAACGCAAATATACAAAGCGAAGCAGACACGAATTTTGACGAAAACGAGCCCATCACAGTGCCGAATGCGGCTGTATTCATCTGCGTAGGAGTAAGTGTGCTGTCGGAATTCCACGCACCGCTTGTGAGCAGTGCGAGCGCTGTCAGAGTGCACATAAGTACGGTGTCTGTAAACACCTCTGTAATGCCCCACATACCCTGTGTTACGCTGTCGCGCACGTCTGCGGCAGAGTGCACGATAGGGGATGAGCCGAGCCCTGCTTCGTTAGAAAATACCCCCCTCGCAATACCGACTCTCATCGCCTTTGATATACCGTATCCTGCACCGCCTGCAAGTACGGAGTCAAGCCCGAAGGAACCTTTTAATATCATACCGATACTCTGCGGAATGTTTCTGCAGTTTTTTATTATAACGGCAAGCAGAGCGATTATGAAAACGGCAGAAGCGAAAGGAATAATTTTCTCAGTTATTGATGCAATCCTTTTTACACCGCCGAAAATTATCAGCCCCGTAACCGCCGCAAGAGCAATTCCTACAGCGGGTGGTGAGAGCTTTTCACTTGTACAAAGTGAGGATGCAATTGCGTTGGATTGTGTCATATTGCCCATTCCGAGTGAAGCAGCTATGCAAAAAAGAGAGAAAACGCAGGCAGGCTTTCGGCTTGAGAAGGCTTTTTCTATGTACATCATAGACCCTCCCAGCCATTCGTTTTTTTCGTTTTTTACTCTGTATTCAATGCCGAGTATGTTTTCTGCACAGCAGGTCATTTCGCCGAGTATAGCAGATACAACCATCCAGAATACTGCACCCGGTCCGCCTGCACTCAGTGCCGACGCAACGCCTATTATGTTGCCCGTGCCCATACAGGCGGCAAGTGAAGAAGAAAGTGCCGCAAGCGGAGAAATGCCGTCGCTTGATTTGCTTTTGTTCATGTTTCCGAAGGTTGAGCGGAATATGAGTATCGGATGTCGCAACTGGAAAAAATTTGTCTTGATGCTGAAATACAGCCCTGTGCCTAAAAATCCGCAAAGTGTCAGCGGATTCCAGCATAGCTGTTGAAGTGCTGATATAAACATCTGTTCTTCTCCTTAAAAATAGTTTTACTTTAGTATTAAGATGTGATATTATATGCTTAAATATATGCGTTGTATGAGCTTATACAGGTGCAATAAGGAGCTGTTTGAAATGAGAAGTTATGTAAATGAAGATACAATAAAGGTTACAAAGCACGAGGTGCTCGGTAATCTCCCCGACCCGTTTGAATTCGACAACGGAAGCCGTGTCAAAACCCGTGAAGACTGGGAAAGACGCCGTAAAGAGATGTATAAAGACGTTATCGAGCTTCAGTACGGCACAATGCCTCCCGAGCCCGAATTTCTTGAGCTCGAAAAGCTCAGTGGCTGGGGCGGAGAAAACGAAAGCTACCGAATTACAACGGGCACAAGAGAGAAGCCTGTTACATTTACTATGTACATCAAGGGTGCAAAAGAAGGCGAAAAACGCCCCGTTGTAATCGACGGCGACCTTTGCTTCAACTATCCTTTTGATAAAGAATTTATCAGCACATTTACCGATAAGGGGATTGCGCTTGTGCTGTTCAACCGTACTGAGCTTGCGAACGATGTACAGCACGAGGGCAGGCGAAAGGGTCAGCTCTATAAAACCTATCCCGAGTATACCTTCGGTGCACTCGGTGCCTGGGCGTGGGGCTATTCACGATGCGTTGATGCACTCGAGATCCTCGGCTATGCCGATATGAACTGTATTACATTTACGGGTCATTCCCGTGGCGGTAAAACAGCCGCCCTTGCAGGTGCTCTCGATGAGCGTGCCGCAATAGTCAACCCTAACGAAACCTGTGCGGGCTCGTGCTCCTGCTACCGTGTTGTTATGGAGGCTGTAACCGAAAACGGTGAAGAAAGGCGATGCGAGGAGCTTCGTGACATCTGGCACAATTTTCCGTTCTGGTTCGGCCCTGACCTCGGCGATTACGCAGAGCGTGTGGATGAGTTGCCGTTTGACTGTCATTTCTTAAAGGCTATGATTGCACCGCGTGTGCTCTTCGTTTCAGAGGCTGCAAGCGATATCTGGGGCAATCCCGTAGGCTCGTGGCATACAACAATGGCAGCAAAAGAGGTATATAAATTCCTCGGTGCAGAAGATAAATTGCTGTGGTATTTCCGCAACGGCACACATTTCCACAGAATTGAGGATGTCGAAATGCTTACAAATGTAATCGAGCATTTCAGAGACGGTAAAGAGCTGTATGATAATTATTCACGCATACCCTTTAAGCAGCCGGAGCTTATATTTGATTGGAAATGTCCTGATATTATGTAATGGTCTTTAACTTTACATTGCTGTGCTTTCGGATTGTAAAAACGCTTCATACCAAGGCGTATACCGTTTTTATCCGATAGAAGAAACGGATGAATTTGTAAAGCGGAAGTGCTTTACTGATATATTGGTGTAAAATGCACTATAAAAAACGAAAAGAATTTTCAGATCTGGAAGAGAGATGAAATTTCTTTTCGTTTGCTATTTACATCGAGGATTTTATTTGGTATTATAATACCTATTATAATACCGGAAACTAAAATTCTTTACTAAAACAAAGTTTGAGGTAAGAGGAGCAATACTATGGCAAAAAAGATTGTGATTGCGTCCGGCAAGGGCGGCGTAGGTAAGTCCTCTGTTTCGGCAGGCCTTTCCTGCGCGTTACAGCGTGCAGGTCACAGCGTGCTTGTCGTTGACTGTGATATAGGTCTGCGCAGTCTTGATATAATGCTTGGTGCAGGTGAAGATATGCTGTTCAACTGGGGTGATGTCATAACGGGCAGATGCCCTGCGGAGAGAGCGCTTACACCTACGGCATACGGACCTATGCTCCTATGTGCGCCAAAGGATTTTGAGCACGGGTATACGGATGAAGCTATGCGTAAGCTTGCCGCCGAATACGAAGAGCGTTTTGACTATATGATTTTTGATTCGCCTGCAGGTGTCGGTATAGGCTTCAGGCTTTCTGCCGCAGCTGCCGATACAGCAATAATCGTCGCTACTCCCGATGAGGTCTGCGTGCGTAACGGTGCCATAGCGGCGGATAATCTTGCAGCTCTCGGAATTGAACAGAGCAGGCTTATAATAAATCGTTTTGATGTCAAAGCTACGGTCAAGCGTAAGCTTCTCAATATCGACGACGTTATCGATTCAACCCGTCTGCGTCTGCTCGGTATAGTTGAGCAGGACAGTGCCGTTTCTTTCAATCTCAGCCGCGGCAAGCCTTTGCCGCCGCGCAGCAAATCCGCAAAAGCTTTTGAGCGTATTGCAGGCAGACTTGACGGCAAACGTATACCGCTGAAGCTCGATTGATATCTTTAAAATATTTAATAAAAAAATATTTGACTTATTGTTTTGTATTTGATAAAATAATATACTGGATAGAGGGGACTTGGCAAAAGTTACTCGGAAAGGAAAAGATAGTATGAATATAGCTTTAATTGCACACGACGCCAAAAAAGAGCTTATGACGCAGTTTTGTATTGCATATTGCGGCATTCTCAGCAGACACACCTTATGTGCAACCGGTACAACAGGCAAGCTTGTCGGTGAGGCGACAGGTCTCAAGATTCAGTGCTTCCTCGGCGGTTCACAGGGCGGCGATCAGCAGATTTCAGCACGTATAGCTTGTAACGAGATCGACCTGCTTCTTCTTTTCCGCGACCCGCTTAACCCCAAGCCGGGCGAACCTAACGAAGCAACGCTTCTCCGTCTTTGCGACGTGCACAATATTCCCGTTGCGACCAATATCGCTACTGCTGAGGCTATTATCCACAGCCTTGAGCGAGGCGATCTCGACTGGCGCGACATTGTTAACCCGAAGAAATAATTAACGGGGCGGACAAATTACATTGTCCGCCCTGCAGTCATATTTTATTCATTTGCGAAAGGATACTTCAAAATGGCATTAGTGACCAAAGCTATCAAAGGCACGCAGGATCTCCTGCCTGCAGACAGCTATAAAAACCGCTATGTAGAGCAGACTATGCTCGATATAGCATCCAAATTCGGTTATAAGGAAATCCGCACTCCCGTGTTCGAACATACCGAGCTTTTCAGCCGCGGTGTAGGCGATACAACCGACGTTGTTCAGAAGGAGATGTATACCTTTGACGACAAGGGCGGTCGTTCCATTACACTTCGTCCCGAGGGTACTGCAGGTGCTATGCGCGCCTTTCTTGAGCACGGCCTTTTCAATGAGCCTCTGCCTCAGAAGGTAAGCTATCTCACTTCCTGTTACCGCTACGAGAAGCCTCAGGCAGGCAGACTGCGTGAGTTTCACCAGTTCGGTGTTGAGTGCCTCGGTACTGCGGCACCTGCGGCAGATGCTGAGCTTATCTCGCTCGCACACGAGATTTTCTCTTTCCTCGGTATCGAAGGTCTTCAGCTCGAGATCAATTCAATCGGCTGTCCCGAATGCCGTAAGAATTATCACGCGGCACTTCACGAGTACTTTGAGTCACATAAGGATGCACTCTGCGGTACTTGCCTTGACAGACTCGGCAGAAACCCGATGCGTATTCTCGACTGTAAGAGCCCTGAGTGCGGTGCAATCGCTAAGGATGCACCCAAGGTGCTCGACTATATCTGTGAAGACTGTGCGGCTCACTTTGAAACCGTTAAAAAGCATCTTGATGCAATGAATATACCTTACGTTGTCAACCCGACAATTGTCCGCGGTCTCGATTACTATACACGCACTGTTTTCGAGTTTGTCTCAACTCAGATCGGTGCACAGGGCACTGTATGCGGCGGCGGCCGTTACGACGGCCTTGCAGAGGAGCTCGGTGGCACAAAAACTCCGTCTCTCGGCTTTGCACTCGGTATTGAACGTCTTATGTTGGTTATCAAGGCACAGAATGCGCCTCTGCCTGAGGAAGACCGACCTGACCTCTATATCGCATCAATGGGCGACAATGCAAACATTATGGCGGCAAAGCTTGCTTCTTCTCTTCGTGAAGAGGGCATCAGCGTGCAGTACGATGTTGCAGGCCGTTCCGTTAAGGCACAGATGAAGTTTGCCAATAAGCTCGGTGTACGTAATACCGTAGTTATCGGTGACAGTGAGATTGAAAGCGGTAAGGTTATCCTCAAGGATATGGATGGCGGCGAAAGTGTTGAAATGGAGCTTGACGGTTTTGAGGACAGCTACCAGAGCTATCTCATACAGAAGGCTGTGCAGGGTATCGCTTCAACAGACAGTATCGATATCAGTACTGTTAATTTAACCGATTTATTTTAAAAGTTATTCCAAAGGAGTTAAAATACAATGGACTTTATGACAGGACTTAAAAGAACACATTATTGCGGCGACCTGCGTGTAACCGATGCAGGCAAAGAGGTTGTTGTCGCAGGTTGGGTACAGCGTCAGCGTGACCTCGGTGCCCTTATCTTTATCGACCTTCGTGACCGCACAGGTATCGTACAGCTCGCATTTGACGATAACACAGACAGAGAGATTTTTGACAAGGCATTCACAGCAAGAAGCGAATTTGTTCTTATGGCAAAGGGCGTTGTCCGTGAGCGTTCTTCAAAGAATACCGAAATTCCCACAGGCGAAATCGAAATCGAGGTTACAGACCTTCGTGTTCTCAATAAGAGTGAAACACCTCCCTTTGATATCGTAGCAGGCTGCCAGACTTCGGAGCTTACACGTCTTAAGCACCGTTATCTCGACCTCCGCCGTCCCGACCTTCAGTCAAATATCATTCTCCGTCACAAGATTGCAAAGGTAACACGTGACTATTTTGATGAGAACGGCTTTATCGAAATCGAAACTCCCATCCTCATCCGTTCCACTCCCGAGGGTGCCCGTGACTATATCGTTCCCAGCCGTATCCACAAGGGCAGCTTCTACGCTCTTCCGCAGTCTCCTCAGCTTTACAAGCAGCTTTCAATGGTTGCAGGCTTTGACAGATATATGCAGATTGCACGCTGCTTCCGTGACGAAGACCTTCGTGCTGACAGACAGCCTGAGTTCACACAGATCGACCTTGAGATGTCATTTGTTGAGATGGACGATGTGCTTGCAATAGGCGAGGGCTACGTAAAGCGTCTCTTCAAAGAAATACTTGACGTTGAAATCGAAACACCGATTGTACGTCTGACATACAAAGATGCTATGGAGCGTTACGGCTCAGATAAGCCCGACACACGCTATGATATGGAGCTTTATGACCTTACCGATATTGTTAAGGATTGCGGCTTCAGCGTATTCTCAGGCGCGATTGCCGAGGGCGGCAGCGTAAGAGGTATTACAGCAAAGGGTGCTGTTACAACTCTCACCCGTAAAGAGATTGATAAGCTCACAGAGTTTGTCAAGGGCTCAGGCGCAAAGGGTCTTGCATGGGTAAGACTCAATGAGGACGGTACGGTTGCTTCCTCATTTGCAAAGTTTATGACAGAAGAAGAGATGCAGGCAATCCTTGCCAAGGCAGGTGCCGAGGCAGGCGATGTTGTTCTCATTATCGCTGACCGAAAGAATTCACTCGTTCTTTCAACTCTCGGTCTCCTCCGCGGCGAGGTTGCACGCAAGCTTGATATTATCCCGAAGGATAAGTATAACTTCCTCTGGATTACAGAGTTCCCGTTCTTCGATTGGGACGAAGAGCTCGGCCAGTTTGTTGCTATGCACCATCCCTTCACTTCTCCGCTTGATGAGTGTATTCCTTACCTTGAAACAGATAAGGCAAAGGTACGTGCAAAGGCATACGACCTTGTTCTCAACGGTATCGAGCTTTCTTCAGGCTCAATCCGTATCACAAATCCCGACCTTCAGGCTCAGATTTTCTCACTCCTCGGTCTTACAGACGAGCAGGCTCACGAGAAGTTCGGCTATCTGCTTGATGCATTCCGCTTCGGTGCACCGCCTCACGGTGGTATGGGTATCGGCCTTGACAGACTTATTATGCAGATGCTCGGCTGTGACAGCCTTCGTGACGTTATCGCTTACCCGAAGGTACAGAATGCAACAGAGCCTATGACAGAGTGTCCTGCACCTGTTGACGGTGTACAGCTTACCGACCTCGGTATCAGCGTAATGCCTCAGGATAAATAAAAATTTTACTGCTCGGAGATAAACAATGGGTATTTTTTCTAAAATCAGCAAAGGCCTGCAGAAGACAAGACTGTCAATGGCAGGCGCTATCGACAATGTTCTACACGGCGTCAACGAAATCACCGATGAAATGTTTGATGACCTCGAAGAAATTCTTGTAATGGGTGATGTCGGTGTCACAACAGCTACCGAGATTATTGACCGCCTGCGTGCCAAGGTTGCAAAAGAAAACCTCCGTAACGGCAAGCAGGTAAGAGTGGCAATCAAAGAGATTGTTGCCGAGCTTCTTGATGGCGGAGAGCAGATGGAAATGATTACAATGCCGTCAATAATTCTTGTTATCGGTGTCAACGGTGTCGGTAAGACAACTACTATCGGTAAAATGGCTGCTATGTATAAGGCACAGGGCAAGAAGGTTATTCTCGGTGCGGCAGATACCTTCCGTGCCGCTGCTATCGATCAGCTCCAGATATGGGCTGACAGAGCAGGTGTCGACATTGTCAAGCATAAAGAGGGTGCAGACCCTGCAGCCGTTGTATTTGATACAATTAATGCAGGTAAAGCGCGTAATGCCGATATTATTATCATCGATACCGCAGGCAGACTCCATAACAAGAAGAATCTTATGGATGAGCTTGCAAAGATTTACCGTGTTATCGACCGTGAGCTTCCCTGGTCCGATCGGGAGAGCCTGCTTGTGCTCGATGCAACAACAGGTCAGAATGCAGTCAATCAGGCAAGAGAATTCAAAAATGTTGCCGAAATCACAGGTATCGTGCTCACTAAGCTTGACGGCACTGCAAGAGGCGGCGTTGTGCTTGCAATCAAGCACGACCTCAACGTGCCCGTAAAATTTGTCGGTGTCGGTGAGCAGATGGACGACCTTCAGCCATTCAGCCCTGCCGCATTTGCAGAGGGTCTGTTTGATGTAGCTGAGGACCCTGAAGAGGAATAAAAAATGAAATATATTATTGCAACACACAATATGAAAAAGCGCAACGAGCTTGCCCGTATACTTGAGCCCCTCGGTGTTGAGGTGCTTACTGCCGAGCAGGCAGGCGTTGAGCTTACCGATGTTGAAGAGACAGGCACTACTTTTGAGGAGAATGCCCGTCTCAAGAGCGAGAGCGGCTGTAAAGAAACGGGTATGCCCTGCATCGGTGACGATTCGGGCCTTATGGTCGATGCTCTCGACGGTGCACCCGGTGTCTACTCTGCACGCTATGCAGGTGACCACGGCAACGACCCTGCCAATATCGCACTGCTTCTTGAGAATATGAAAGATGTTCCCGATGAGAAGCGTACGGCCCGTTTTATGTGTACGGTTTGCTGTACTTATCCCGATGGCAGTGAAATTGTCGTCAGCGGCAAGTGTGAGGGCAAAATAGGCTACGAGCCTAAAGGCGACGGCGGCTTCGGCTATGACCCCGTGTTTATGGTAGGCGATAAGAGCTTTGCCGAGCTCACAGCAGAAGAAAAAGACAAAATAAGCCACAGAGGCAATGCACTAAAAGCATTAGCCGAGGCACTGGCTAAAGTTGAGGTTTAAATAAATGACAGGTAAAGAAAGAGCTGCGTTCCGTTCGCAGGCAAATACTCTCGAGCCCCTTTTCCAGATCGGTAAGGGCGGTATGTCCGACGCTATAATCAGGCAGACGGATGATGCACTGCGTGCAAGAGAGCTTATAAAGGTCAAGGTACTCCTTGAGTCTACACCTATTACACCCCGTCAGGCTGCAGATGAGCTTGCAGCCGCAACAGGTGCCGAGGTTATTCAGGTTATCGGCGGCGTAATCGTGCTCTGGCGCTACAGTCCCGAGCTTCACGGTGAGAAGAAGGCAGACGAGCCCAAGAAGCGTCCCGCTACCAAAAAGGAAGCAAAGAAGCAGGGCTACAAGGTTCATTTTGTACGTAAGGCAAGACGAGTAACAAAAGATAAAAAAGAAAGATGAGTAAGCTTGGAATTTTTGGCGGTACTTTTAATCCGCCGCATATCGGTCACGTAAGGCTTGCCGAGCATTTTGTTGAAAAACTTGGGCTCGACAGGCTTCTTGTTATTCCTACGGCTCAGCCACCTCATAAAGAGGCGAAGGAACTTGCAGACAGTAATGACAGAATCAATATGTGTATGCTCGCGTTTCCTGATGCACTTATAAGTGATATTGAGATTGCACGCGGCGGCAAGAGCTATACCTATGATACTCTTTGTGAGATTAAAGAGTTGTATCCCGATTATGAGCTGTATTTTATTATAGGCTCTGATATGCTTCTCAGCTTTGACCGTTGGTACAAATCATCTGAAATTCTCGATATGGTAACAATTTGTGCGGCTGACAGGCAGGAGGAAAATTCACTGCTCAAAGCTCACGGTGTGCCCGAATGCTTCAACGGCAAAAGCCTCGTCGTGTCCGAACTTATGCCTTTTGAAGTAAGCTCGACTGAGATAAGAGAGCTTATCCGTAACGGAGAAAGCACAGACGGCTTGCTTGACCCTGCGGTGCGTGCATATATCGATGAAAGGGGACTTTACAGATGATTGAAAGCTATAAAGAGCTGCTTCGCAGTCGACTTTCCGATTACCGTTATCATCATTCGCTCTGTGTTGCAGACAGTGCTGTTGAATTAGCTGAGCGTTACGGTGCTGATAAAGAAAAAGCACTTGTTGCAGGTCTGCTTCACGATATAACAAAAGAAGCCGATGTAAGTGAGCATTTTGAGCTTTTTGCTGAGGGTGGAGTTATTCCTACCGAGCTTGAGCGTGTCAACCGCAAGCTGTGGCACGCAATGAGCGGTGCGGAATATATTAAATTGAAACTGAATATAACTGACAAAGAGATATACGATGCTGTGCGTTATCATACAACGGCACGTGCAGGTATGTCACTGCTCGAAAAAGTGATATATATTGCTGACTTTATTTCGGCAGACAGAGTGTATGACGATGTTGAAATCGTGCGCGAATTGGCTGAAAAAAGCCTTGATGAAACGATGCTCTACACTCAACGCTACAGCATAAACGAGCTGCTGCAGAAGGGTGCGTGTATTCACCCTGACAGCGTAGCGTGTTATAACGAATTACTGCTTTAAAAAGTTTGATTTTTTATGAATCGATTTATCGATTCAAATCATGTTGCAACGCAACAAATCATGGCTGTAAAGCCAAATCATGCGAAGCAAATCATCTATGCAGCATAAAGCTGCAGTTACTTTTGTCACTCGTTACAAAAGTAACCAAAAGAACTCTTGAGGTTGTAAGCACTCCGCTTACGGCTGACGGATTTCACTCCGCTTGTTTAATCGGAATGCAAATGTGCATTCCAATTACCGTTACGGCTCTCAACTTGAATCAAATCTTAAACGCTTAATTTACCGCCGACGGACACTCGCTCTGATATATGAGTAAAGCTGATGTGCCGTCAGCCTGCTTCGTTTAAGGTCACAGCATTTGTACAGAGTCTTTTAATCATATCTTTATGTTTCGAAAATTATTATTGACGGAGGGTTAATTATGGCTTTCAAAGAAGTAAATATCCGCGATATTGATAAGTCGGCGGTCAAAATGATATCTGACGAGTGGGCACTCGTTACCGCAAGTGCTGACGGTGCTGTGAACTCTATGACTGTAAGCTGGGGCGGCATCGGTGAAATCTGGGGTAAGGATGTTGTTTATATCTTCATCCGTCCGCAGAGATATACCTATGAGCTTCTCGAAAAGACCGACGTTTTCTCAATGAGCTTTTTCGGCGGTGAATATAAAAAAGAGCTTACCTATTTCGGTCGTAACAGCGGCAGAGACGGCGACAAGTATGAGGCAACGGGCTTCACAACCGTTACACTAGATTCCGTCGAGTGTGTTGAGCAGGCAAAGGTAAACCTCGTGTGTAAAAAGCTTGCTTTCCAGGATATCGACCCCAAGGGCTTTATCGACGAAAGCATTGAAAACAACTACAACGGCGACTATCACCGTGTATATATCGGTGAGATTGTGAAGACATATATTGCTGAATAAAAATTAAACCTGTGCAATTCAATGGAGTTGAAATAGTCAATACTTTGTAGACACAAAAAAGAATCAGTTAAGTAGCCAGTTCGATCCTGTATTGGACTGGCGTTTTTCTATTCAGTTTACGCAAAGGCTTGATGTAATTAAAGTAGTGAATAGCTTGATCAATTACA
>JAFQEL010000007.1 GCA_017399065.1 Clostridia bacterium
GATGCAAACCATAACGCCAAAACGAATTCCGTATATACGGAAACCGTTCATTCGCCCTACTAACTGGTTATTCCGGTTAATAACCTGAATAACCGTTAGTAAGACCGGCTCTTTTCTTTCGAAAAGTTGCCGTGTCTGTGAGAAGTGTCAGCTCAAACAAAGCACCGGTACAGGCAATGTTTTCACTGACATTCTCACTGCTGCTCCGAACACCCTTGCATAGACAAAGCTGTTCGGATCTCATCGGGCACGCACTTTTCCGCAAACGAACGCAGCACTCTTTTGCTGCACACCTCAATGACACCGTGTCTTGGATGAAGTTATTTGGTTTCGTTTGATATGTTCGGACTGAAAGTGCATACCGCTGCAACTCCCTTCTTGATTTATTTCGTCCAACCGCCTTCGCAATTTCTATCCCTGACGGTTGAATTAAACCGGGATTTTATAATCACTTGCGCTGTGATTTTTACTCCAAACGTGATTCATTAATCAAAAAAATAATGTAAGAATGACCGGCACTACAAATCGCAACTTCAACTTTCCTGCTAAAAGCAGGCTGTTTTTTGGCAAAAATGGCGTTTTTGTCTGATTTTGGGCATAAATTAACCCCCGAAACGGGTGTGATTTCGTTTCAGGGGTAAAAAGAACCACCCGACTTGAGTTTTCGCTCGGGTCGGGTGGTTTGTGATAAGTTATTCTTTTATAGGTTGTTATATATCTTCTCTTAAGTGACTTGTATTAGATAACAAAAAATGAAAAAACAGAATTAAGTTTCCAACATATACAATCCCAAATGAAATATACCAAACGCAGAGAAATATACTCCGAAGGTGTGTTTATAATCTCTATGAGGTTATCAGCCTGTGCTTTATATTCATTGAGAGTGGTTTTTTCTGCTTCGCCCATATTACCATCGGTAAGAAGTTCATCAACCTTTGCTTTGACAGCTTGAATTTCATCTTCTTGGAAGATGGTTATTCTTTCTTCGTCAAACGCTTTGAGTTCTTCCCCGATTGCTTCAACTGAATTTTGGCTGTCTGAAATAGCCTTAAGCAACTGATCACATTTATCGGTAATTGCTTTATACTCTGCTTTTGTCTGTTCGTCCGTATTATCATCTATTATTGCCTTAACAGCTTCTATTGCCGCTTTATCGTCGGATGTTACATTATCTACAGTAAGATTATCTATTGCTGAAGTGTCCGGTTTTATCTCATAACGCATAGTTGCGGTTGACGGATTCAACTTATAGTTTCCGTCAACAACAGATGCCGTTGCAGTATATTGACCGATCTGAGTGGCGGTGTTGTTTGATATAACTGCCTCAACCTCGTTGCCGTTTACATCGGTATAAAAGGCTGTAACTGTATGCGGATTGCCGTCATAGGTGAACTCTGTTTCGCTCCATACTGCATCGACGGTCTTCGGATTTATGGTAAACTTTTTTGTGGTTTTGCCTGTATAATATCCGTTTTCTATGGCGGTAAAGGTTGCAGTAGCTGTGCCTGTATTTATGTTATTATTGTATCTGACAGTATAATCCGTTCCTTCAACTAACGGATTACCGTCAACAACCAGTCCGGGTTTATTTGCTTCACCGCTGAATTCAAATTCAGTTTCCGAAAGAACGGCTCTTTCATCAAGGTTTTTTATACTTTTGTCTACCTTGACATAGCCGTCTATCTTTGCTGTATTATCATCAATATCTATTCTTTTACCGTTTTTATCAAAGCAAGCATATCCTTCACCCAGTATCATACCGATAGAATATTCACCGAAATAATACTCTTCGTTATAAGGTGTGTTTTTTATTGCAATACCGTTAGGGTATACTCCGCCATTAACAACATATCCGCCGTCACAGTTGTAAAACGTATCAGCAGAAGTGAACGTTCCTCCGTTTACAACAACCCCAGCAGTTATCCATGCGTTATAAACAAACGACATTGTGCCGCCGTTAATTATGAGCGAGCCATTATTAGTGATTTGACCATTTATAACACCGTCGTTTATGATGAACGTTCCGTAAACATAAAGTGCATCGCCCCACTTTGCAGACGTCGATTCAACCGTACCGCCGTTTATTTCACAAACAGCATTATTACCACCGGCAATTGCTGTATGTTCGGATTGTATAGTACCGCTGTTCAGTCTGAAAACACCGTCATTGATAATACAGTAGTCATCGGCATAAATCATACCGCCGCCAACAGAATCCGTTACGGTCAATTCTGCTTTATCTTCAATATTAAAGCCTCTGTCTTTAAAAGCTTCTTTTGATTCGTTCACAATTGATTTGCCGTTCAGGTCAATTGTGAATTTTCCGCAAGTGATATCCTGCGGTGCATTGGTAACAATGTCCTTCTGCAAAGTCAGCTTACTGTTTTCATTTTCGCACGCAACAGTTACAGCGTCGGCAAGCGTATCAAAACCGCCCAGCAGATTGCCGTTTGCATCCGTAACAATAATGGCACTGTTACCATTAGCCAAAGCGTTCAACGGCATAACCGATAAAAGCATTAAAACAGAAACCAAAATGCAAGTAAGTTTGTTTTTCATAACTCCAACCTCCAAATATAAGCTTATTGTGTCAATATCCAATATATACTGAGCGTTAATTGACAGGTTGTGTGGATGTTGCTTCTGTAACCGGACTGTCAACGCCATATCCGCTATAATCCTTATGTGCATCGGCTAATGCTGCTTTTACTGAAACATCGGTTCCGTCAACTATTTCAACTGTATGCGAGCCGTTTGCTGATTTGTGTCCGTCAATATATGAAGAAACAAGATAAATTATAAAACTTAATAAAACGATAGAAGAAAAAATGATGATTGTTTTTTTAAACCTAATCGCTTTTTGAATAACCTTAAGATTTTCTGGTGTAATAAACCCTTCAGCTATTTTTTCGGGCGTGCCAAATTGTTTGATTACATCGTCGAATTGCTGAACTCTGTTTGTTTGGATGTACTCATTAACATCACAACGAAATTCTTTTAAAAAACGCTTTTTCGTTTTGGATGAGCAAACAAGATTATCGCTGATTTCTTTAATATATCTGTCAACCTCTTGATTGGTAATTGCAGAATCTGACGGAAAAGGTATTATTTTATCTGATGGTTTCAAATTGACACATCCTTACGCATAATTCTGCGAATAACCAATGGTTCTGTCTAAAATGGAGTTTATTGCATATATAATCCCGTCAAATTCCTCAAGAAGCTCGCGATAGTATACTTTGCCTGCTTCTTCAAGATGATAATATCTACGTTTCCTTTTTACTCCTACCAATTGCTCATATTCGCTCAGGTAACCTGCATCCACCAGCCGAAACAGCACGGGATAAAGTGAACCTTCGAGCACTGTGTATTCGCCTTTGCTCTTTTCGTTGAAAAGCTGAGTTATCTGATAACCGTACAAATCTTCTTTTTGCAGCAAATGAAGAATTAACAGCTCTGCTGTTCCTCTTTTAAAATTATCTTTACTTTGACTCATTTTAATCACCCATATAATATTAGCACAATATATAATTGATGTAAATACCTTTGCTGCAAATACTATTGACGGAAATGTATTTATGTGTTATTATCAAATAAGTTAAGCAGGTGTGGTACACAATTTTGAAACTCAGGGAGTTTTACACTCAATTTGATTTGGACAAAAGGACAAACTTATGAAGATATCAAGGAGACCTTATGAAAAATGTATTTAGAAAAGTTGCAAGTGTACTATGTATTTTTTTTGTATCATCTATTGGATTAACTGCTTGCTTATCAGAAGAAAAAAGTAGTTCCATCTCCGAATTTAACACAACATCATATTCATACAAAGAAAATATGGACATTGCAATGAAAAATGCAAAATCTCCCAAACTTCTGGCTAAAATTGACGGTATAGAAATAACACAAGTGGATTTAGATTTATACTCGATTGATAGGGAAACATATACGACCGAAGATATAATCAAATATTATATTATCACTGATTATGCTGAAAAAATTGGATTATCCTTACAGATATGGGACGAAGAATTATACAATAACATTGATAATGATGACGGAAACAACGAGGGAGTTGATGAAGAATACTGCCAAAAAGTATATGGGATATCCAAAGACAAAGTTACTGAATACAGAAGAAAGAGAATCTACCAATTGGGGATGAATTATTCTTTTTCAAAAATGATCATTGATGATGTGGCTTCAGGAGAGTTTGTTAAACGTCATCCAGAGCTGAATAAAGCATACGAAACTTTTGAAACACAGCGCTATACAAATAAAAAAGCTTGGGATAATCTTGAAGATGCTTACTATGAATTTATTGCTAAAAATTATGAAATCGTAATTTACTAATTTTATTACTCATAACAATACATTGCTATGCAAATTATTATTCAGAGAAAAAACACGGGGAATCTTCACGTAAATAGCAAAAGTCAAATATTCCGTTTTTGCATCTATCAAAGGCAATGAGAAAAAAACTAAAGTGGGATGCAGGATGAGATTATCTCAACCTTGACGGAAGCTATTATGGCAATTTCCAATTCTATATAAAATTTTAGGAGGCAAACAATATGTTAGCAAAAATCATAATAAGCATAGTTTCATTTCTTTTGGTTCTGTTTCCTTTCAGTTCAACTCTTTCGGGGGCATATCAGCAATTAACATTTCCCGGCGTGCATGAAATAACAAACGATATTATTGATGCTGTAAAATCAAATGATATTCAGGCAATAGAAGGGATGTTATCTGAAGAGGCGAAACAGCGTATGGAAAATCCTCAAAAAGCAATCAGTGAGTTTTTAAAAGCTTTTGATGGAGAAGTAATTGAATCAAGATATTTGCAGAGTGCCGGCGGAGAATCCAGTAGTGGAATGGGTTATGTTTATAAAGTAGAAACCTGGACTATTGAAATTAAGACAATCAAAAGCACATATTGGTTAAGTACAACTTGGATTATTGCAGACACAAGATCACCTCAACATGTTGGAATGAGTAGTATGCTATTGTCCGATATTGAAGACAACATTTTAGCTGAACTCTACGCCTAAAGTTTGACGACAGTATAATCATAACAATCAAGGGACGGTTCTGTGATTGATTCAAGCAAACAATATTGTTTTTATCAAAAAAATGCTTATGAAAAATCATAACAGATTAAATTTAACTTTGTTGGCAACCGTTTGTCTGGCACCTTTGCTTAACATTTTATTTGATTATTATCTGTTACATCAAAAGCCTACCATTATATCGTGGACTATTACCGTAATAACTTTAACGATATTGATAGTATTTGTTGCAATACATATTAATCTGTATAAGAAGTAAAGGTATAAAAACCAATCAGAAAACGGTGTTATTATTTCCTGTTGTTCAAACACTGTGAAATATTGTAAATATAAGGCTTCTCCTTACGGGAAGCCTTTGGAATTACCTATAGCAATTTATCAATTAGCAATTCTATAATTGGTTTAAGTCCGAAACATGGTTTTGCTAACATCGAAAGGAAGGTTGTTATGGAAAAGCTTATTAGGAAAAAGGTTATTAGTATATTATTAACAGTATCTATACTGTGCATATTACTCACACCACTAAACCTGTTTACAATGGCAGAAGAAACAGCAATACAAAGCTTTATTGATGATTCAATTAATCTTATAAACAGAACACCTGATAACAACATAGTTTTAAACAGCGGAGAAACTACTGAAACAAACAGCGAATTTGAAACCTGCCGTTTGATTGTTAAATCAGGAAAAAAGCCTGAAAAGCTTAATTCTATTGGAATGGCAAGCGGATTTAGAGATTACCATATCATCCAGTTCGAAAATGAGCATGATGCAGAATTTGCTTTTAACTATTATACGGAACAAGAAGGTATTATTGCGGTTTATCCTGATGAAATAATATCTTTGTCTGAGTTTGAAATTAATGAAACGGCATTGAGAAAAACGACTCAAAGATATGACAGACTCGATTCTTGGGGTGCTGAAACAACAGGTCTTTATGATTTGAAAGACTATATATGCGAAAACAGCATTGAAACAGAAGAGGTTGTTGTCGCAGTAGTTGATAGTGGTGTAGACCTTGAACACGAATTCTTACGGGATAGATTGATAGAAACAGGATTCAATTCATCGGGAGTAGGTGTACCTGATAGCGAAATAGAAACAGTTGATGAACACGGAACTATGGTAGCAGGAACTATAGCCGATTCTACTTCTGACGATGTAAAAATCACTGCATACAAAGTGCTTGACAGCCAAGGTTATGGTAGTGTAGTTTCTATTTCTGTGGGATTGCTGGCGGCAAGCGAAAACGAAGCTGTGGATATTATAAATGCAAGCATAGGGATAGATAGACTCGGAGAAGAAAACGATATTGTTTTTGATGTGGTTGAAGAAGCTTATTTACAGGGGAAGACAGTAGTCGCTGCAGCCGGAAATGAATATTCAAATATTTCAAGATTCGTAATGGCTCCGGCTGACTCACCGTTTTGCATTACGGTATCCTCTAATGATATCTGCAACTATCCAAGTTGGTTTACAAACTATGGATTGAACGTTGATATCTCGGCTCCCGGTGAAGATATTTCTGTAATCGGGCCAAATGATACTTATGGTCTTGCTTCCGGCACTTCCTTTTCTGCACCATATGTAACAGCGGCTTGTGCTATGGTTAAATCAATATACCCTAACTATAATAACGATGATATAAAAGATGCTATATTAGGTTCGGCAGTACCGTATTCGGAACATATTGAAACAATTGATTTGTACGGAGTAGGTATATTGGATGCTGTTGGTGCAAGTGTGTTGTTTCGTCAGGAAAATGTTTTGTCAAGTGTTAATCCGGGAATTTATGATGATGAAGTCATTATAGATTTATCATCAAAAAACAGCACTGAAATTTATTATACGATTGATGGTACAGTTCCAACTAAATCAAACGGACTTTTATATGAGCGTCCAATACAAATAGAAGATGATGCCGTTGCTGTTAATGCCGTAGCATACAGTGACACATATCTCCCCAGTAGGCTTTTTAATGGGATTTATTATAGCTTTTCAGAAGGTACAGATGAAGATTTTACAATAGACCTAACAGGCAAACTACTTTCTTATTCGGGAAATGCAACCAATTTAAAAATACCGGAGACAATAAACGGAATTACTGTAGCTGATCTGTCAAACGGAATATTTGACAATAGTCAGGTGACTAATGTATTACTGCCTGATACAATAATTGTACTTACCGGAGGATTTAAAAATAATAAAACGATAAACGGTGTTTGGGGTAACGGCGTAAAAGAGATTGGAAAACAAGCTTTTAGGTATTCAAGTATATATAAAGTGGAATTTCTGAATTTAGAAAAGATATGCTATTACGCTTTTGGAAACACAGAATATTTGTCTTGTGTTCGATTTCCCAAAGCAAAAGAAATTGAGTGGCATGCTTTTAATTCAAGTAAGTTGTTATATGCCTATTTGCCGCAAGTTGAAAGTTTAGGATATAAAGCTTTTTATAATTGCTGGAATCTTTCGAGCATTTGTATTGATAACCTGAAAACTATAACCCAAATTACTTTTTCAAGGAGCAATATTTTTTCTGAAACAGATATAATCAAACCGTTAGATTTGCCTTTTATTGAAGATATCGGCAAAAAAGCTTTTGAGGGCGACGTGTTTTGTCCTGCAAGAGTCGAATTCTCTAATTTGAAAATTCTGAACAGTTTGCCTACTGCTAACAACAAATGTTTAGAAATTATATTGGTTTTACCGGCGACTGTGGAGGCGTTTGCCGTAGATAAAGATGATGTATTAAGCGGTCACTATAAGATATTCGGAACAGAGGGCACCAAAGCTGAACAGTGGGCAAATGAAAATGGTTTTAAGTTTATTGAAATAACACCTGAAACGGGTGTGATAACTGATTTGCCCGAATATTACAAATCATATATGGGTGAACTTGAAGCGGATGTTGTTGGCTTCAACAGACATTACCAATGGTATGCAAACAGCATTGACAGCAACGAAGGCGGAACACCAATAGAGGGTGCAATAAACAAAACCTTTAATCCTTCCAATTACCCTGCACCTTATTATTACTGTGTTGTAACAAGTACAGACAAAGGTTTTGACCCTGTTGTAATTAAAACAAGTGCTTGCGAAAACAGAGCCGCTGTAGCCGATTATTCAAAGGTTAATGAAGCACTTGCAAAAGTGCCAACAGATTTGTCAAAATATACAGCCGAAAGCAGATCAAACCTTGAAAATGCGATAAATGCTGTTGATAAAAACTTCAGTATATCTGAACAAGCAAAGGTTGATGCTATGGCAAAGGCCATAGAAGAAGCTGTTGTCGCTCTGGAGCTTATACCGATAGATGTATTTATGGTTGAAGCTGTTATCCAGATGACCTGTGGAGAAAGCAGAAAACTGACAGTTGTCTGCGATGAAAAGGTAACTTTTGAGTCAAGCGATACATCCGTTGCAACCGTAGATGAAAACGGTGTTGTTACAGCAGTCGGCAAGGGTACTGCAACCATAACCGCAGCATCATCAAATAAAACCGACACTTGTATTGTTGAAGTGAAATATACCGTTTGTCAGCTCGTTATTCATTGGTTTAAGTTAATAATTGATTTTATCGTAAATTGCATTTTTGCCATTGGATGATTGTATTATCATAAAAAATCAGAGCAACTCTTATAGTACAAGAGTTGCTCTTAATATTTTATGAATCTAATTTTTCGATTTTTTCTTCAAGAATCTTTATTTGCCATTTTATATCGTTCAAGGTTATTGAATATGAAGAATTGATATTTTTTTCAATATCTTCAAGTTGCAAAGAAAAAATCTCCTTATTCACGCTGTTTTCTTCAAGTTCTTCTATTTTATTTTTAATATTATCAATTTTTTCATTAACAACAGCGATACTTATTTGGTGTGCCAATACCGTGCTTCCAATAGCAACAACAATTGTTGTAATAATTGTTGGGAAAATATTTTGTTTAAGCCAATCAATAGCTTTGTACTTTAACGGTGTTTTCTTTATTTCTTTAGACGATTCTAACTCACCATTATCATCTTCAAACTCAGCTGTACCCAACAGCATATTATTTGTAATTGGTATTGTACTATTTGGAGAAAAAGAGGAATTCATAATAAAATTGTTATATTCTTTCAATTGAGAATTGTTCTTTTTTAAATTACCTTTCTTTCTCTTTCTACTCATTTTTATCTCCTAAACTGTCGATAATATCACTTCCAAAATCTTTTTGTGAGTTAGAAATAAATTTTTCAATTTCATTTCTAATATCTTCACGTAATGGGGTAAAATGCAACTGATAATCATATGAAATACCTTTGATGTTGTTTGAAACCCTACCTACAGTAAATATTTTATTAATAAAATCAGAATTTTCAGAAAAAACAGTACCTTTTACAGTTGGCTCCTTTTTTGAAAATCTAAAATCCATAATATTCTGTACAGAAGGATTAAAATATTGGGCAGCAAACTTTTTGATTATTTCATCCTCTAATTCACAAGTATATACAACTCCCAATCTTCTGACTATTAAAGTATACCTTGTCAAGATGTTGGGGATAATATAATCAACAACACGTTTTTTAAAAAGATTAAACTCGCTATCAAAGTCTTTTTCTATTGTTTGAGTAAAAACAAGTTTATTTGAACTCAAAATTAGAACATGATTTTTTTCTGGATTTGATAATCTTCGCTCAGTCGTATAATGGGTAGAGATATTGGTAAAAAACTCAGAAGAGAACAATTTATTTCTATATAAAATATCGTCAGCAATTTCGCCCCAAGAATCCAAAAGTTTGAACATATGATTAAATGAAACACCAAAAGTTAATTGTTTAACTTTATCTTTTTTCCCCATGGTAGTCACCTCTTGAGGAATTATACCATAGTTAAAACCAATTTTCAACTATTAAATGCACCTCTATAAAAGGCCTCTTTCAGGGTGTTAATCCTAATCGCGCTAAAATGAGTATTACTTCATATATTTCGCTACTAATATTTATCTCCTTTTTGCTATTTATTTTTAAAACTCCGTTTTTTATCAACCTTTCAAATAAATGTTGGTGTTCTGGTGGTATTTGATTAATAGTTTTGTAAATCAATTCTTTCCCTCCGCAAAATTATAGAATACTGTAATATATTATATTTTATTCTTTTAACATTTAGACAAGATCATTGTGAAAATTATATCGAACATTTGTTCTATTGTCAAGCGAATTAATGGATTATATTTAAATTTAATTTCTTAATCATGTAAATCTTGCAATTTTTTCAAAACTTGAAACAATATTCAACTTGTTTTATATGTCCACTATGACAACCTTGAGCTGCAAAAGCGAAGTTTAAAGCAAAAGCCAGTTTACATAATGAACTTCAACATACTGTACAAGTATAGGATATCCTTATGTTTTTATTAACATTTTCTTGGTGGTTTATGCGTTATTTGTGCGCTATAGACGGCCATAATTCGTTATTCGCGTAAAACTTCGTGCGCATTTGAACGTGACGTTATATTTCCTATTCGGCAAAATATTCATAAAAGGAATTGCAGCAATTCTGAATAACACCGAAAGGAAGAATGATTAATGTACGCATCTAAAATTGTTATTGCAGGTATATGCAAAGAATACGGAATGGAGCCCAGTATACTGATCAAAATGTTTGAGGAACCAAAGAAATCGTTTTCAGGTGCCGAGCATGTGATTGTGAGAAACTGGATGCGGCTTGATTCAATAGCGCCGCTTATCTATGAAAAACGGCTGTATATGTACCTGCTTGAATATGAGGCACGAAAAATAAAAACAAAGAAAAATGAAGTTCTGCTGACAGACAACTCAATCCAATTCGACGGTATTGAACCCGGAGATATTCTGCTTTTTGATCCCACAGACACCGTGTTTGACGGATATATGGCACTTGAAATAGACGGTTTCAGGTTTGCGGCTGTTGTTGAGGATTTTAAGCCTGAACCGGACAAGTATTATATTGTACCTGATTTGCATTTCAACCGGGATTTTATCATATTCAAGCACAAGGTAAAAGTGCTCGGAAAAATCATCGCTTAGAGAAAAGCCGAAGAGAAAACATACAGGGATTTTGTGCAGAAGAAAGGTTGAGTATGGTGAATTTTATCGAAGATTTTTATTACGGCAACATTGAACCTCAAATGCGCAACATCAAGCAGAATTCAGGTTTTCAAAAGGACTTCAGCAGGCTTTGCGAGTTAGAAGCAGAACTCAGGATGAAACTCACAGGCAGCGAGAAAAAGCTGTTTTTGGAGTATGCTGATTTGTGGGGAATCATCTCAGAAGATATTGACTTTGACAGCTACAAAACAGGCTTCAGACACGGAGCAGGTTTTGCATTAGATGCGTTTGCAAAGACACCTGAATAAAACAGCGACAGCCCGCAGGCATAAAACCTGCGGGCTGTAATCATATCATCTTGAAATATTTGAGAGCATCGGTGATGGCATCTTCTTTTTCTTTGGGGCATTTGGGCACTCTTGAATCAGGGCTTTTAGGCTTATTATACGCCTCGCCGACCTCAATGCCATATTTGCGTTTTATTTGGGAAATATAGAGTGTTGAAACCTTCAAGCCGTACTTTTTAAGCACATATGCCTTAATTTGATCATAGGTGGGCTTACCGTCATTTATTGATATATCAAGCTTTGTGAGGTCAAGTTCAATGTTGATAACATCATCCGGCGGAAGTTTGACTAAAGAAACAACCGTCTCGACATGTGCTGTTCTCGGGAACATATCCACGGGTGTTGCGAGGTGAGTGCCGTCGGCTTTTTGTGCAACTGTATAGCCGAGAGTTGCAAACACGGCACAGTCGCGTGCAAGCGTCGCAGGGTCGCAGGATACATATACAATGCGTTCCGGTGACATTTCCGTGACCGTTTTAATGAGTGCCTCGTCACAGCCTTTTCTGGGCGGGTCGAGTATTATTACATCGGGCCTTATGCCTTCAGCCTTAAGCTGCTCTGCCGCTACCGATGCATCACCGCAGATGAAGCGTGCATTGTTGATTGAGTTGATTTCTGCGTTCTTTTTGGCGTTTTCTATGGCGGGTGCAACGATCTCCACGCCTACAAGTTTTTTCACTTTGCGTGCCATTGTAAGTCCTATCGTGCCGACTCCGCAGTACATATCGAGCAGTACGGTTTCGGGTGTCAGCTCAGCGTATTCTGCGGCAATCGAGTACAGTTTTTCTGTCTGATCACGGTTGACCTGGTAAAAAGAGAGCGGCGAAATCTCAAAGACAGTGTCAAGCAGAGTGTCCTCAATATAAGCTTTTCCGTAAAGCTCTTTTACAGTGTTGCCGAGGATCACGTTTGTCTTTTCACGGTTAATATTTATGCTCAGCCCCGTTACGCCGAGAGGTGAAATTTTGTTCCACAGTGACTCGGCTTCGGGTAGAGTATTGCCGTTGATTACAACGCAGACGGATATGTTTTTGTCACCCTTTGAGCCTCGTATATAAAAGTGACGGAGAAGTCCCTTGTGGGTAACTTCATTATAAACGGATATGCTGTTTTCCTCTGTCCAGGTTTTGAATTTTTCAGCTATAGCAGAAAAAAGCTCGGGCTGCAGCTTGCAACAGCTGCAGTCGACTATATTGTGGCTGTGAAAAGAATAAAATCCGATTTTTACTTTGCCGTTTTCACTGCCTACAGGTAACTGTGCTTTGTTGCGGTAGCAGTCTGTTTTCTCCGAGCCTACTATGGGCTGAAACTTTATATCAAGTCCGCCGATTCGCCTGAATGCGTCCTCGACACGTTGTTGCTTGATTTTTAACTCTGCTTCATAGTTGATATGTCTGTATACACAGCCTCCGCATCGGTTAAAAACGGGACAATCGACTTCAATTCTGTCGGCGGAAGGCTTGATAATCTGCATAGCCTTTGCGACAGCATAGTTCTTTTTTACTTTTATTGCGTGAGCAAGTACGGTGTCACCGACTGCAGTGTTGCTTACAAAAACGGCCATTCCGTCCTTGTGACCCACACCGCTGCCTTCGGCTGTCATACCTGTTATTTCAAGCTCAAATTCGTCATTCTTTTTCAAGTCTGTTACCTCTGCGACGGGAAATAATGTAATTAATAAATCTATATATTACGTAGCTTGTGGCGATGCCGATAATGCTTCCGAGTGCATCTACCGCAAGGTCGGTGAGCTGAAAGGCTCTGCCGTCTATAAATATCTGGTGTATTTCGTCCGTAAGAGAGTAAAATACACTGATTGCAAACGGAAGAATTATGCGGGGCTTAAGAGTAGTTTGATAAAGTGCGTTGAACAGCAGCAGACTCAGTCCACAGTATTCGAGTGCGTGTGCAATAGAGCGGAAGGTCTCGTGCCCGATAAATTCTATAAAAGCGGTGAATATTTTTGCGAAGAATCCCATTACCGCCATACTGAGTTCGCCCGATTCTTCGGAAGGCTGATGCGAAAGAGCGAATATTACCGCCATGCATACAGCTACAAGAAACCAGCTTACGGCGGCTATTGCTTTTTGTTTTTTCTTCATATAAATATTCCTTTATTTAAGAAGCTCTGTATTACAGAGTGATATAACATTACCCGAGTTAAGTATGCTGACAGAGGTTATTTTAGGGTTTGTAGCAATATATCTGCTGTGGAAGAACAGTGGCACTATTACGGCATTCTGTATCAGGTATTCCTGAGCTGCAGTGCAGCCTTTGATAACACTCTCTGCCGAGCCGGCTGTAAGAAGCTGAGAGAGAAGAGTGTTGAAATTGCCTGAGTTATAGTGGCATATATTGCCTGAATCACGGAAGGAATAGAGAAATTCAACTGCTGTCTGTGCATCTGTTGTTATAGGTGCAAAAGCACACTGATAGTTTCCTCTGTGTACACGCGTGTCAAGCTCTTCTGCGGTTACAACCTCGACCTTTGCTGAAAGCTTTATGCCGAAAAGCTGTTGCCATTCCTGAATTATCCTGCGTATAGCGGTTTCGTATTCCTCGGTGCAGAGAATGCTGAAAGAGCATTCCTTGCCCTGTGTATATTCGTCAAAATATTTCTTTGCTGCCGTGGTATCATATTTGAGAGAGCCGAGCACTGGTGCAACCTGATTGTACGGTTTGCCTTCAACCGTGCAGGATGGGGGGATTATGCCCGTAGCCTGCTTCGGGTTGTCTTTTGCCGATGAACGTATATCGTCGAAGTTCATTGATTTTACGAGTGCAAGTCTGAATCTCGTATTGCTCATTACGGAGTCGGAGCAGTTAAAAACAAAGCCCCACACCGTATTCTGTATCTCGTATACGTTACAGCCTTCGTCTGTTGCGATTTCTGCCTGATAGGCTGTAAGAGGTACGGCGGCATATTTTTCATCAAGCAGGTTGTCGAGAATAATCTGCTCGTCCTGAGTAAAAGCGTAGGTCAGCGAGTACACCTTGGCAGGTGACTGAAGGTTGTCTGTATTACGTCGGAGCAATATGTTGTTGCCGCTGTACCAGCGTGAAAGGTAAAAGGCACCGTTGCAGAGTACGTTTTCGGCACTGAGCCCGTATCTGCCCTTGGTAGCTTCAAAAAAAGCACGGTTGCACGGTGCGGTAACCGGCTCGGTAAGTATCTGCATAAACTCTGAGCTTGCATATTCAAGCTCGACCTGTAGGGTATAATCGTCGAGTGCCTTTACACCGAGCTGACTGACGGGAAGCTGTCCCTTGTTTACCTTTTCAGCGTTTTTTATCATATACAGGCGGTAAGCCTCAGGTGCTTCTGTATCCGGGGAAAGAGCACGCTGAAAACCGAAAACAAAATCGTGTGCGGTAACACGCAGGTCAATTGCCGTTTCATAGCCTTCGCCGAAAATTTCTTCGTGATTGGAATTTATGTGCCACTTATTGCCTTCGTGCAGTCTGAATGCGTAAACAAGTCCGTCCGGCGTTGACGTTACCGCAGAAGCAGCGGCGGGCACAATCTTACCATCGCTGTCGGTCTTCATCAGACTTTCGTAGCAGTTAGCCGCTATGGTAAGGCTTTCGGAGGTGTCGGCCGTCTGTGGGTCAACGGAAACGGGCTCATTTGCCATAGGACAACGCAGCTCAGCATCCTTTACAGTGCTTGAGCAGGCGGTGAAAGAACAACATATTATTATAGTTGCAAGGGTAACTGAAATTATCTTAAATGCGATTTTTTGCATTTGCGTCACTCGCTTTATATTGTGGTTTTATTGATAATATCTTCATTATATATCATTATAGGCGATTTAGCAAATGTTTTTGGGTAGTTTTGGTGAAAAAGAAGTATATAAAAAGAAGTTACAAAAGTATAAAATTTTTGTGCAATTTCTAAAAAAATTCTTGAAATGGTGAAAAGGTTATGTTATAATTCACCATAGTATTCGCTTTTTGGCGAATATAGACTTCATTTTTGTATTTTTATCGGTCAGAACAAAACTCTGACTGTAAGGAGGAAACCACATTGAAAGCGTATAACGCAAAAGACATCCGTAACATAGCTCTTGCAGGCCACGGCGACAAAGGTAAGACAACTCTCGCCGAAGCTATGCTTTATATTGCCAAGGCAACAGACCGTCTCGGCCGTGTTGCTGACGGAAACACAGTGCTTGACTTCGACCCCGAAGAGAAGCGACGCACAGCGTCTGTCTCTACTGCTGTTGCTCCCCTCGAGTGGAACGGCTGTAAGGTCAACCTTCTCGACACTCCCGGTATGTTTGACTTCGCAGGCGGTATTGCCGAGGGTATCCGTGCAGCTGAGTGCGCACTTATCGTAGTCGGCGGCAGTATGGAGAAGTTTGACGTCGGTGCAGAAAAAGCACTCAAGGCAGCTGACAAGAGAGGCATCGCAAAGATGTTCGCTGTCACAAGACTTGATACAGAGCACAACGACTTCTACCGCACATTCAACACAATCGTTGCTCAGGTCGGCGCATCTGCTTGCCCGATGGTAGTACCGCAGATCGTTGACGGTAAGATTGTAAGCTACGTAAACCTTGTTACAAACAAGGCTTATTCATACACATACGGCAACGCAAACGAAATCGAAATGCCTGATGACGACCGCGTTAATGCCATGAAAGACATTTTCAACGAGGCTGTTGCTTCTGCTGACGATGCTCTTATGGAAAAATTCTTCGAGGGTGAAGCATTTACTCAGGAAGAGATAGTAAACGGCCTTAAGGAAGGTATCGCTTCAGGTGCAGTTGTACCTGTATTTGCTTGTGCAGGTTATACAATGGATGCTGTTGATATGCTTCTTGACGGCATAGCAAACTTTGCTCCCGATGCAACAAATGCAAGTGAGGGCGGCGTTGAGTGCGACGAAAACGGTCCTCTTGCAGCTATCTGCTTCAAGACTGTTGCTGACCCGTTTGTAGGTAAGATGTCCTACTTCAAGGTCATATCCGGCAAGCTCACATCCGATGTCCAGGCTGTCAACTCACGTACAGGTGAGCCCGAGCGTATGGGTAAGCTCGTTACGGTACGCGGCGGCAAGCAGGAAGATGCCGCTTGCATCCCTGCAGGTGATATCGGTGCTGCTACAAAGCTTGCTAACACAGTTACCGGTGATACACTTTATGCACCGAAGAATGAGGTTGAGCTTGAGCCCGTTTCATTCCCCGCACCCTGCTTCTCGATGGCAGTACACGTACGTAAGAAGGGCGAGGAAGAGAAGGTTGCTGCAGGTATGCTCCGTCTTGCAGAAGAAGATCCCACAATCAAGTTTGCTATCAATAAAGAAACCCGTGAGCAGGTCGTCAGCGGTCTTGGTGAGCAGCACCTTGACGTTGTCAAGTCTAAGCTCAAGGCTAAGTTCGGCGTAGAGGTTGACCTCACAGTGCCGAGAGTTGCGTACAGAGAGACTATCCGTAAGGTTGTCGATAAGCAGGGTCGTCATAAGAAGCAGTCCGGCGGTCACGGTCAGTTCGGTGATGTTTGGATTCGCTTTGAGCCGTATATGGGCGAAGAGGACTTTGTGTTCACATCTGACGAAGTCGTCGGCGGCGCAGTTCCGAAGAATTTCTTCCCCGCAGTTGAAAAGGGTCTTCGCGAGTGCATCGCAAAGGGTCTTATCGCAGGCTACCCGATGGTAGGTATCAAGGCTGCTCTTCACGACGGTTCTTACCATCCTGTTGACTCTTCCGAAATGGCGTTCAAGACTGCAGCTGCTCTTGCATTTAAGGCAGCTATCCCCGAGGCACAGCCCACAATTCTTGAGCCTGTAGGTCTTCTTAAAGTCTATATGCCCGAGTCAAAGTTCGGCGATATTATGGGCGATATCACAAAACGCCGCGGACGTGTTATCGGTATGGGCCCGTCCGATGAGCCTGCTCTTCAGGAATTTGTTGCTGAAGTTCCCATGGCTGAAATGGGCGATTTTGCAACTGTTCTCCGTCAGGTAACTCAGGGCAGAGGTCACTTTAATTTTGAGTTTGTCCGTTATGAGGATGCTCCGATGAACGTTCAGCAGAAGGTTATCGAAGACGCAAAGGCAAGAATGGAAGAAGAATAATTCTCCACTGTAAATAATCAATCCCCGTCTGTGATGATAAATCGCAGACGGGGATTTTTAATAACTGTTGTTCTTGGGGGTTAGCTTTTTGAGCAGAATTATGAGCGGACATATCAACAATCCGCAGACAAAGTTGCTTATACCGTGTGTTATGTCAAAGGGTAGACCTGCGGCAATCCATGTCAGCATTCCTTTGAAATTTAATCCGAAAAGCAGAGCCTGGGCAGGAGCGTAAAGGATTCCGTAAAGGAAGCCGTGCAGGGCACATACCGCAGAATAAATGAACGGTTTTGCCTTTTCGGGCAGCTTTTTCGGCAGCAGCATTACTGCACCCCACAGCACAGTCCATATATACAGATACGGTATCCACCAGGTTGCGAAGCCGCCCAGCAGGCCAGTTATGAATACAAAAACATAAAGCGGATACAGTGCTTTTTTACGGTAAACAACTGTTATTGCGACGATGAACGTGCCGATAAGATGAATGTTAGGCAGTAAGTCCATCAGTACTTTTGATGCGAACATCATAGCGCCGAACATACTGAAAACTGCAATTTCGCGAACGTTCAGCTTCATTTTTCTGCCTTGAATGAGTAGACTTCGCCGGGTTTGATCTCAGTCATATCAACGCCTGTCGGAGCCATTTCATCGTTGATGTAAAAAGCCCAGTACATACCGTCTTTATCGTAGTCAAGAGTGATGCCGTTTACTGTTTTGACATACAGTCCGTACTGACCTTCTTCACCTGAAATAAGTCCTTCGTCCTGCAACGCTTCGCCGACGGTTTTCTTATCTGTTGTGACGGTGAAGTCAGTTGTTTTGCCGTCGGCATCGATAACGCTGAATTTAAATTCAGAGATTACTGTGTCCGATTCGGAAGCGGAATGTGTTTCGGGAGGAGTTGTACTGTTGCATCCGGATGTGAAAAGTGCTACAGCCGCAATGAGCACCGCACAAACAGGCACAGACAACATTTTTTTAATCTGAGTCTTTTGCATAGTTGTGTCTCCTTATAATATTATTTCGTTTTGTCCCTGAACGGTCAGCACTCGCAACCTTTGTTCGCAGGCAATCGTCATCCGGGTATTTCGACTGCGGTATACGCAAGCTCCGCCTTCTCAAGAAATTCATCTCAATGGCTTGTCCCCGATTTGCGGCATCGGGCAGGAGCGGCGTTAAATATATACCTCACGGCGACGGGCTCGTGCAGGAGTTTCACCTGCTTCCCCGACAATGACAAAAGAATTATAACATAGACATATGGATTGGGCAACTATTGAAAATAATAAAAAGCAGCAATCATCCGAGAGGGTGATTGCTGCTTTGTCAGTTTGTGTTTAATCAGATGAGGCCCTGTGCCATCATAGCATCAGCAACCTTCTGGAAGCCTGCGATGTTTGCACCTGCAACAAGGTCATAACCGAAGCCGTAAGCCTCAGCAGCTGCTGCAGAGGAGTCGTGGATGTTCTTCATAATCTGCTTGAGCTTTGCGTCAACCTCTTCAGCTGTCCAGCTGTAGCGCATTGAATTCTGGCTCATTTCAAGTGCGGATGTTGCAACGCCGCCTGCGTTTACTGCCTTTGAGGGAGCAACTGCCTTGCAGTTCTCCTTGAGGTACTCGAGAGCATCGTTTGTTGTGGGCATATTGGCAACCTCGATGTAGTAGGGTACACCGTTTGCAACAAGCTTCTCAGCCTCAGCCATATTGATTTCGTTCTGAGTTGCGCAGGGCATTGCGATGTCAACCTTGACACCCCAGGGCTTTTCACCTGCGTGGAACTCAGCACCGAACTTGTCAGCATAATCCTGAACCTTGTCACGACCTGAAGCACGCATTTCGAGCATATATTCAATCTTTTCGTCGGTTGAGATACCGTCTGCATCGTAAACATAGCCGTCGGGACCGGAGATTGTAACAACCTTACCGCCGAGCTCAGCAATCTTCTTTGCGGCACCCCATGCAACGTTACCGAAGCCGGAGAGAGCAACAGTCTTGCCCTTGATGTCTTCGCCGAAGTGCTTGAGCATTTCAACTGCATAATATGTTGCGCCGTAGCCTGTAGCCTCGGGACGGATAAGAGAGCCGCCGTAGGAGAGACCCTTACCTGTAAGAACGCCGTTCTCGAATACGCCCTTGATGCGCTTGTACTGGCCGTAAAGGTAGCCGATTTCTCTGCCGCCTACGCCGATGTCACCTGCGGGAACGTCAATGTCGGGGCCGATGTGTCTGTAAAGCTCAGTCATAAATGCCTGGCAGAAACGCATAATCTCTGCATCGCTCTTACCTCTGGGGTCGAAGTCGGAGCCGCCCTTTGCGCCGCCGATGGGAAGACCTGTAAGGCTGTTCTTGAAGGTCTGCTCGAAGCCGAGGAACTTCATAATACCGCTGTAAACGGAAGGATGGAAGCGAAGGCCGCCCTTGTAAGGACCGATAGCGCCGTTAAACTGTACACGGTAGCCTGTGTTTACGTTTACCTTGCCGCTGTCGTCAACCCATGTTACACGGAATGTGATCATTCTTTCGGGCTCGACCATTCTTTCGAGGAGTGAGTACTTCTCATACTCGGGGTGATTATCGATAACGGGCTTGAGGGAAGCAAGAACCTCTGTTACGGTCTGGACAAACTCAGGCTCGTTTGCGTGCTTTGCAGCAACGTCTGCTATTACTCTGTCTACATAATTCATGGTACATTTCTCCATATTATAAGTTTTGTGCGAATATTTATACTTTTGTAAAAGTATAACACAATGTAAGAAATTATAATGCGGCTTGCAAAAAAATGCAAGATTTTTTTTAAGAAATTTCATTTATATTTCATTTTTGGTGAAAAAGAAAGGTTTTCACACCTAAAATATGCAGGATGTGTGCAAAATGTGCAAGAAAAATTACAAAGGCAAAAATAATTCTGCAGGATTTCTTGCAAAAGCATAACGATATTCATTATCGAAAAAAGTCGTTTCCGGCAGATAAAATGTTATTTATTATTATAATTGTGTCTGAATTTGCTCCGGGTCTGATTTAAAACAGGGGGTTGACAAAAAGAAAACAACTGTGTATAGTGTATATATACAGTTTGGTAGGTGTTGAAAATGAGGATACTTATTAATTACAAAAGCGGTACGCCGATATATGAACAGATATATTCTCAGCTCAAAAATCAGATTATAAGTGGTGCGGCAGATGCAAACGAGGCTCTGCCGTCTATACGCAGCCTTGCAAAGGATCTGGGAATAAGCGTTATTACGACAAAGCGTGCCTACGATGAGCTTGAGCGTGAGGGCTTTATTTACACCGTTGCAGGTAAGGGCAGTTTTGTTGCGCAGAAGAATATTACACTGCTCAGAGAAGAAAACCTGCGTAAGATAGAACAGCTTATGCAGCAGATTAATGAGCTTGCGGCTTCCTGCAATCTGAGCAGAGAAGAGGTTACAGAGATGTATATGATTATAAGCGAGGAGGAATAAGAGTTGAACGCGATTGAAGTAAAAGACTTGTGTAAGGTTTACAGAGCAAGCAAGGGTGGACGTGAGTTTATGCTACGCAATATAAGCTTTGAGCTGCCCGAGGGCTGTATTATGGGGCTCATCGGCGAAAACGGTGCAGGTAAAAGTACGCTGATAAAGCTGATGCTTGATATAATTTCACGTGACGGCGGCAGTGTGACTCTGCTCGGCAGAAGTACGGAGGAAGAAAAGCTGCTTGCCAAGGACGAGATAGGCGTTGTTATAGATACACCTGCTTTTTCGGATTCAATGACGGGTGCACAGCTCAACTCCATTATGAAAAATGTATATTCTTGCTGGGATGAAGAGACGTATTTCAGTTTTCTTGAGCGATTCGGAATTGAGAAAAATAAACAGTTTAAGCGTCTGTCAATGGGTATGAAAATGAAACTCAACCTTGCTGTTGCACTGTCGCACAACGCAAAGCTGCTTATACTCGACGAGCCGACAAACGGACTTGACCCGGTAATACGCAAGGAAATAGTTGAGCTGCTCAATGAATTTTCGAGGGACGGCGGCAACTCCGTGCTGATATCCTCGCATATTGTAAGCGACCTTGAGCGAATTTGCGACTACGTTGCGTTTATGAGAGGCGGTCAGCTTATGCTCTGCGAAGAGAAGGACAGGCTGCTTGAAAAATACTGCTCGGTATGCTGTACAGCAGAGGAGCTTGAAGCTATGCCGGAAGAGGCGGTAAAGAGCAAAAGAGTTACTCCGTACTCGGTAGAAGCTATAGTTGAACGAAGTGCAGTGCCGGAGGGCTTGCAGGTGAACTCTATCGGAATTGAAGAGCTGTTTGTGATGTATATTAACGAAGAAAAGAAGGAGGCCTGACGGTATGAAGGGTACATTGATTAAAGAATTGTATGCTTTAAAATCCAGCCGTATGATTGCACTTATAATTGTGTATGCGGTTGTAATTTTACTCAGTATTCTGGTATCGACTCCCTGGTTTTCGCTGATTTTGTTTGTGCTCAGCTTTACAGCACCGCTGACCTACGCTTCAAATGATGAGCGGCACGGCTGGAAAAACATAGTAAAAGCGTTGCCTGTAAGTACGGCAAAGCGTGTTGCGGCAAGGTACATTATCTGCTGTGCAGAGCTGTTGCTTGCTACGGTGGTTGCGTCGGTACTTAACATAGTGCCGGGCAATAAATTTTTGGCGAATGCTGTAAACGAAACGGTGATACTGTTTTTTATCGGTGCGTTGGGAATGGCATCGGTACTGCTTGTAAGCAATATACCTCAGAGGGGCTTAAGAATACCTATGGGTATACTTGCTGTTATAACCTTTTCCGAATGGGTATTTTTACTGTTTATGGATACGGCATATTGGGTTGTCGGCATCAAAGCAATATTGGCTTTTGAAAAGTGGATGATAGCTGTTGTGTTGCTTGCAGGTGTTGCAGTAATGTTTATATCGTATCTGCTTACGGTTCATTTCTCAACTCAGAAGCTTGAACGCAAACCGAAGATGAAAAAAAGTATAGCGGCAACGGCAATATGCTTGGGTGTTGCGGCTTGTTTATCGACAGCTGTGCTAGGTGTAAAGGGCAGGCTTGTGCCCGAGCCGATGATGGATATTGATACTTTTGTAGAGTATAAGGATGAATTCGGCAGTATACTTCTTTACAATGTCCGTAAGACTTCCAATCAGCAGAATCTGAGTAAAATAGAGATGAACGAGGCTATCAGAAAGCTTGCGGGCAAAGAGGTTTGCGGTGATGATATTGAGCAGAGAAGAGCTGTACTTGAACAGGCAGGGTTTAAGGTATGGATTTCGGATGAATTTTTAGCCGGTTATGATGATTTGGAATTCAGCAGTAAATACGGGACACTGGCAGGATACAGTTATTCGGACAGCTTCTCGATTTACAGCGACTGCCCTGCAAAGTACGTTGCCGTGACGGATAAAAAAGAGATGGTATTCGATGATGATGATTTTGCAAGCGGTATCAGCGAAGCAGAGTTTATAAATCTGCTTGAAGAGAAGGATATGCCCGTAAGAGAGTTTTATGAGGATGCTTATTATTACGGCTCGGTATATCGCACGTACACGGTGTATATCGCTTACGAAATCATTGGTACAAACGAGATATTCATAGATAACGTAACCTTTAAAGTTCAGGACGGCAAGCTTTGCAATTACACTGTTTCTGCTGTGGGAAGCTATGATGACATAGAGTATTTTCCGCCTGACGACGATGATATAAACGAATCGCGTGAATATATGATGGAATATGCGAGAGCCTTAAGCGGAAAAACCGTTGCAGGAATAGATATTAATACCTGCAGAGATAAGCTTGAGGAAATTGGTGCTCAACCGATTGAACGCACGGTTTTTGAGAACTATGTTCTGGGCGAAAATCACCTGGAAATCAGCTTTAACGAAGCGAGTGCATATCCGGGCAAGGTCAATTTTATAAAAGCCAGCGGTGAGACGGGTGCGAAGCATTATACAAGTCTTACCGAGGGGGAACTTGCCGCAATAGAGAGAAAATTCAGCGTAGGGATGAGCGATGAAAAGCTGGTTGAATTACTCGAAAAAGAAGGCTTTTATCCTGCTTCGATAAATGAAAATATCGACTATGGATATATACCTGAAAAGGTCTACAAATGCTATTCGCTTATGCTTGAAATTGACAGCTATGATAACTATGATGAACAGTATTATGAAAGCTGTGAAATAAGAGTTGAGCTGTATGACGGTGTAGTTACAAACACTATTGTTTACCTTGACGGATATACCGAGCTTAACGATACCGAGCAATATACAGAGCTTGAGAAAATGTGGGAATATATGAGTGCCCGTACGCAGTCGGCTAAGCCGCTTGCTGAGCTTGTTGACGAATTTGAAAAGATGAGCAGTAAAACGCTGATGTCAGTTGAGGCAGATATGGATGACGTGCTGTTTGAAACGTATGAATGGCAGGGTGAATATTATTTTTCGCTTGCACGTCAGATTCCGACAGGGTACAACGACGAGTTTTATCAGCTGTTTATGGATGTGCGCTATATCTATAACGAGAGCGAATACAAAGGGATTGATGAATCCGAGTGGGGCGACAGCGGCGATGCAAAGTTTTTTGACGGTGTAAGAAAATCGCCTGCATATAATGCCCTCAAAGATGCGCCGATAGTTGCTGTTGACGTCTATATCAGTGAAACGTAAATAAGTTTTATATGCGGCACGCCGCAGTTACTTTTGTCATTCGTTACAAAAGTAACCAAAAGAACTTTTTGGATTATACGCACTCCGCAACGGCTGACGGACGTTGCTCCGCTCGTTTAATCGGAACGCAAAAGTGCATTCCGATTACCGTTACGGCTATTAAAGCAAAGCAGACTTGAAAGCTTAATTTACTGCCAACGGACACTCGCTCAGCTGTATGGGAGAGGTTTGTATGCCGTCAGCCTGCTCCGTTCAAAGTCACAGCATAGTTTAATACTACAAAAAATGTAAAATCTACGTTGTAGGGGCGACCCTGTGTGGTCGCCCGATTCATATTAATAAAAATGTCATCCTAAGTAAGGCGAAGGATTTTTAAAGATTCTTCGCCTGGTGAAATAATATTAAAATTCATAATGAAGAATAAGGACCAAAAATTATGAGAACCAATAACATTGAAGATTTTTTGAATGACTATTATGACCCGGAGAAACAACATAAAGATATAAAGTTTATAATCGATTCTCTTAAGGAAATACCGGAACTACGTTCATCGCTTCCCGAGCACATAATGGATTTAGAAGAGTTAATAAAGCAAAAAAAGATTTATATCAATTCAGAACTCTTTGCTTTGCTTGATAAAACAGATTCGTTATTAGCTCGTGATGAAATACTGGATTTGTTGGTGTTTTCTAAAAAGGACAAAGAAAAAGTTGCTGAATTTATCTGCAACGAGTTGATAAAATATGAGCATATTCCTATTAGCAAGGAAATAGAAAGTTATCTGTGGTTTTTGTGTGATAAATTGTTTTCTCTTAAGGTTAAAAAATTAATTGACAAGTATCACAAAATCGCTCAAATATCGTCTTTTGGAAAGCAAAGACAATTGTTAATTTTGCTCATTGGTAAAATTGGTGATACCAGTTCCATTCCATTGCTCATTGAGCTAACTGAAGATAAAACGGTTGATGGTCATGCACTGGATGCACTGTGCAATTTTAATGACCATAGGGTTATCGAAGTAGCCAAAAGATTTGTGGATGATAAACGTACTTGGGTATGCAAAAAAGCAAAAAAGAAAGTAATGTTGGGCGTTGTTATACTTTAAAAATATAGAGAATATGGAATTGTCAAAAATTGCAATCTGGAAATCCTCTAATGAAATAAAAGTAAACGAATACCGCTGTTTTGGGATACAATAATAATTCAGAAGTTAAATATATGTTCTGTTATTTTGGATGTTCTTGTAGCCTTCTCTTTACTAGTATTCTTTTTGTTTATAAAAAAGTTCAGTTTACGCTTTTAAGATTCTTCGCTGTCGCTCAGAATGACATTGAATTAAATTTGTGAAATAGTACAGTTTCATAAAGTATTATATAAAAACAACAAAAGCTCACCGACTGAGGTGGGCTTTTGCTTGTAGATTGCCGAAATTAAAATTATTAATTGAAATGGATACCTCTTTGTGATAGAATTACAGCGTATTTTTGTTATATTCTTTTATTCAAAGAAAGGTACGGTGCTTTCTTATGCTGAAGGATGTCCCCGAAATATTTGGCAGCCTTGTGTTCAACGATGACGTTATGAGCGCACG
Source organism: Clostridia bacterium (assembly GCA_017399065.1). Taxonomy (GTDB): domain Bacteria; phylum Bacillota; class Clostridia; order Oscillospirales; family Acutalibacteraceae; genus UBA8612. The sequence continues at coordinate 25,829 of JAFQEL010000007.1, forward strand.
TCTGCCAAGGGATATATACAAATCACTTCACAAAACCATAGAAGAGGGTAAGAGTCTTGATATTACGGTTGCAAACGCTGTTGCAGCCGCTATGAAGGACTGGGCACTTGAAAAGGGTGCAACCCACTATACACACTGGTTTCAGCCTCTTACGGGTATTACTGCCGAGAAGCACGACAGCTTCCTTGAGCCGCAGGGTGACGGCAAGGTAATAATGGAGTTTTCGGGTAAAGCACTCATAAAGGGCGAGCCTGACGCATCTTCATTTCCCTCAGGCGGTCTGCGTGAGACCTTTGAGGCTCGCGGCTACACTGCGTGGGATCCGACATCATATGCATTCATTAAGGATGATTCCCTCTGCATTCCGACTATTTTCTGCTCCTTTGGCGGTGAGGTGCTCGACAAAAAGACTCCTTTGCTCCGCTCAATGGAGGTTATTGATGACAAGGCAACACGTCTGCTCAGGCTTATGGGTGACGAGCAGGTAACACGTGTAAACTCTACCGTAGGCCCCGAGCAGGAATACTTCCTTGTTGACAAAAATCTTTATAAAAAACGCCGTGACCTTGTTGTAACGGGCCGTACGCTTTTCGGTGCAAAGCCGCCCAAGGGTCAGGAGCTTGACGACCACTATTTCGGTGTAATCAAGCCCAGAATAAAGGCTTTTATGCAGGAACTCAACGAAGAGCTCTGGAAGCTCGGTGTATATGCAAAGACCGAGCATAACGAGGCTGCACCTGCTCAGCACGAGCTTGCTCCCGTTTTCACTACCACAAATATTGCGGCTGACCAGAATCAGCTCACAATGGAAATAATGAAAAAGGTTGCCGACCGTCATGGCCTTACCTGCCTGCTTCACGAAAAGCCCTTTGCAGGCGTAAACGGCAGCGGTAAGCACAACAACTGGTCGCTTTCCACTAACTACGGCAAAAACCTTTTCAGCCCCGGCAAAAAGCCGCAGGACAACAAAATCTTCCTCGTCTGCCTTTGTGCAGTGCTTGAGGCTGTTGACCGCAATCAGGACCTGTTGCGTATAGCTTCTGCTTCCGCAGGTAACGATCACCGCCTCGGTGCGGCTGAAGCTCCGCCCGCAATTATGTCAACATTCCTCGGTGACGAGCTGACCGAGATTCTTGACGCTATTGAGCGTGGTGAACACGGTGAAAACAAAAAGGCAGAGAAGGTTGTTACAGGTGTTGAGGTACTGCCCGACTTCAAAAAGGACACTACCGACCGCAACCGTACATCACCGATTGCATTTACAGGTAACAAGTTTGAGTTCCGTATGCTCGGCTCATCGTTCTCTATTGCTGATATAAATACGGTTATTAATACTGCCGTTGCAGATTCATTCGACCGACTTGCTGACAGACTTGAAGCGGCTGACGATATTGATGCTGAGCTTGACAAGTGGATGGCTGAGACAGTAACGGGTCACAAACGCATCATTTTCAACGGCAATAACTACACTCAGGAATGGATTAATGAAGCTCACCGCAGAGGTCTTTATGAGCTCAAGACTACTGCCGATGCAGTGCCGCTTTTTGTCAGCGAAAAGAATGTAGAGCTGTTTACAAAGCATAAGATCTTCACAAAGAGCGAAATCGCTTCACGCTGTGAAATTATGCTTGACAGTTACAGCAAGGTGCTTCATATCGAAGGCCTTACAATGATTGAAATGGCACGCAAGGAGATACTTCCCGCTGTTATCACATATACAAATGAGGTTGCCGAGAGCGTTAAGCTCAGGCAGGATATCGGCGTTTGCTCCGAAAGCGATGCTACACTCAGACTTTGCAAGAAGCTGACAAAGCTCACGGATGAGCTTTATACAAAGACTAAAGAGCTTGACAGTGCGGTCAAGGGGCTCGAGCGTATCAACAACAGCCTTGAGGCTTCGGCGTACTGCCGTGATAAGCTTGTGCCTGCAATGGATTCGCTCCGCGCGGTTGCAGATGAGCTTGAAACGATTGTTGCAGAGAAGCACTGGCCATATCCGTCATACAGCGAGCTTCTGTTTAATGTATAATATTGTATAATAGAATATAAAAATTCAGCCTGCATAGTCGCTATGCAGGCTTTCTTTTTTCTGAATTCAAAAAAAGTTACAAATATGTTTATTTTATGTTAACTATTTATATGATGATGAGGTGCTATTATTCTTTTATCAAAATATACTGAGAGGTGCTTTGAATGAAAATCAAACAACTTATGTGTGTTGTAATGTGTGTGGTTCTCATGCTGTCATGCTTTGCATTTTCTTCTTCAGCTCAGGATGAGGTTATCACGCTGAAGGCGATAAACTGCAACGTTGCTGGATTGCCGAGCTTTGGCGGCAGCGACGTTCGTGGTAACCAGCGTGTTATCGGTGATTATATTATTAAAAATGACTTTGACATAGTTGCCGTGCAGGAGGATTTCGGATATCATAAGCACCTGAGGAATTCACTTGAAGGCTACATATCTACAAACCACACCGGTGCAATACCCGGCGGAGACGGACTCAACTTCTTTACAAAGGATATGACAATATATAACGAAACACGTGTGCAGTGGAATGATTCATACGGTGTTGTTCCCGAAGGTGACAGACTTACACCCAAGGGTATACTGTACGCCGTTATTGAAATTGCTCCCGGTGTTTACGTTGACTTTTACGATATTCACGCTGATGCATTCGAAACTGAAGGCTCCATAGCGGCAAGAGAAAGCAACTATAAACAGCTTACTACGATGATTTGCGATAATTATGAAAAATATGATCGCCCCATAATTGTAACAGGTGACTTTAATGCGTACACACATGACGTCGGATACAACAGCAATATGCTCTACTATTTTCAGGAGCTGTGCGGACTCAAGGATGCGTGGATAGAACTTCACAACGGCGGCGACTACGAGGATTTCTCGGAATGGTATGCTACCGGTATGGAAGATTGGGGCAACTGGGATTCCGTTGAGAAGTTTATGTACAAAGACGGTGGCGGATATAAGCTTGAAGCCGTTGACTTCAGATATAATTATATCAAGGATGAAGCAGGCAACAACGTTTCTGACCACGCTGCGGCAGAGTGTACGTTTAATTTTACGGTTGACCCTGACTATACGGGCGAAACCGGTGAGCAACCCGAGCTGAAAGTAGTAGAAAAAAGCCCGTTTGCATGGCTCAGACAGGTTAAGTGGGTATTTGTTGTGTTCTACATATTTTTTTCTAACTTCAATGAGTTTATAGCAATGATAAGTTAAATACAGATATAAAAAAGGCATTGTCGTCTGACAATGCCTTAATTTTTTATTCTTCTGTTACAACGGGCTTCTTAGGCTCGATTTTGCCGTAACGGCTTGCGTTGGAAAGGTCGGAACGGGGACTGCGTGCAGGCTGCTGAGGAGCAGACTGAGCAGAGCCGGTTCTGCTGCCTCCGCGGTTACCTCTGTTGTAGCCGCCCTTGCCGTCTCTGTTGTTGTAACGGCGGTCGGGGTTTGTGGGCTTTACACCCTCTGCAAGTGTGATTACAACCTTACGCTCGCTGTCTGAGCCGACAGAGTGCGACTCAACACCTTCAATCTCCTGGATTGTTGTGTGGATGATTCTGCGCTCGTAGGGGTTCATAGGATCGAGAACTGCGTTTCTGCCATTGCGGAGAACCTTTGCAGCGTTACGCTTTGCAAGCTCACGGAGAGTCTCTGCACGCTTCTCGCGGTAGTTGCCGATGTTGATGGATACACGCTTGTAGTTATCCTTGCCCTTGTTCATATAAAGGCGGACAAGATACTGAATAGCGTCAAGTGTTTCGCCGCGTCTGCCGATTACTACGCCGTAATCTTCGCCGCAGTCGAGTTCGATTGCGATACCGTCTTCTTCTTCAGCGAAGGAAACCTCACACTCGGAAATACCGAGACCCTTGAGGATAGAGAGGATGTAAGCTTTTGTGCCGTCGAAAGCTTCGGGGTTGGCAACGGGCTTATTTACGGAAACAGGCTTTGCTGCAGGTGCCTTGGGAGCGGGCTTTTCAGCCTTCTTCTCTTTTACGGGCTTTGCAGCAGGCTTCTTGTCGGGGATTTCGTAGAATGCTTTGACCTTTGCGGGGGTTTCTTTGCCGAATATACCGAAAGCCTTTTTCTTGGGCATTTCGACAACTTCAAATTTTACATCTGCTTCAAACGGTGCACTGAGCTGAACTGCCGCATTTTCGCGAGCTTCGTCAACCGTTTTGCCGATGCCGATTGCTTCTTTAATCAAATTGTTGTACCACCTTAAGTGTTATTTTTCTTCGTTAATCTTTCTTTCCGTCACGACTTTCATATTGTTCTCTTTTGAACGGCGGTAAATGGTTTCTTCTACCATTGTGCGTGCAATAACTTTTTCGGGGCTGTAGAAGTGGCCTACAACCAGAGTCTGAATGAATGAATAGATGTTGTTAATAATCCAGTAAATACCGACAGCAGCAGGGAACATTGTAGTCATCCATGCTGAGAAGAGGGGCATACCGAATGTCATACAGCCTGTCATAGCGTTGTTGGAAGCTGCGGGATTTGTACGCTTCTGGCGCATCTGGCTGATGAGTGACGTAGCCATTGAAGAAAGGAAAGACAGGATGGGGATGAGAAGAAGGATATTGAATACCTTGAAGCTCGGTTCACCTGTCAGGTCGATACCAAAGAATGAGAGCTGTGTAGCACCGAAATTTTGTATTTCGGAAATAATTGAATCGAAGTTTTCGATTTTCACTCCGTTCTGGAGAACGTAATCTTTGATTGCACCGATGTTTTTGATAATCTGGATCTCAGCCTGATAATCGTTGAATGATCCGTCAAGTACTTTTTTCTCAAAAAGAGTTTTCAGAACGGTCTTACAGGTATCGATAGTTTCTTTAGGTAAACTGATAATATAGGTGAGCGGTTTATAAACAGCACCGTAAAGACCGATAATGATGGGGAACTGAATAAGGAGAGGAAGACAACCCTGATTCATCGGGTTAAAACCTTCACGCTGGTAGAGAGCCTGCTGCTCTTCCTGAATCTTTTGCTGAGCGTTCTTGTCGCCCTTGTATCTCTCCTGGATTCTGCGGAGCTTAGGCTGAAGCCTTGCCTGTTTTGATGAGCTTTTCTGCTGCTTGATTGAGCTGGGAAGGAGAATGATTTTGAAGACAAGTGCGAACAGGGCAATAGCTACGAAATAGCTGCCTGCATCAAAGAAAATGTCAACAATACCATAAAACTGTCCTAACAGCCAACCAAACGGTACAGCAAGTATATCTCTCATTAGTTATCCTCCGTGTGGTTTTTCTTTGGGGGTACGGGATCGTATCCGCCCGGGAACAAAACATTGCACCTCAAAAGCCGGCGTATAGCCAGCAGACTGCCAAAAAACAAGCCATGTACCTCTATAGCTTCGATCGCATACTGTGAACAGGTAGGGTAGAAGCGGCACATAGGCGGCTTGTGCGGCGAAATTTTTTTGCGGTAGAATCGGATTAACCGTAACACTGCTTTTTTCATTGGTGTATAACACCCGCCTGCTTCAAATGATTGAAAATAACTGTTTCAAGCTGAGTGCTTTTGAGGTATTTTGTTTTGCTTCTTGCGACAAAAACGATGTCCCACTTGCCTTCTACCTGAGGCAGAACTGCACGGAACGCCGCTCTTATCACTCTGCGGGAGCGGTTGCGTTCAACTGCGTTGCCGATCTTTTTACTTGTAGTAATTCCGACACGACAAATTCCTGCACTGCTCTTTGCTACGTAAGTTACCAGTGCAGGACTTGTGTAGACCTTGCCGCGACCATATGTGCGGCGAAAGTCCGTATTCCGATTCAGAGTAATTATAGTTGAAGCCATAACCGTTCGCCTTGTGAGCTCTTACCCGAACTTAGTAAGAGAGCTGCTTTCTGCCCTTTGCTCTGCGGCGGGCGAGAACCTTACGGCCGTTTCTGTCCGCCATTCTCTTGCGGAAGCCGTGCTCCATCTTGCGATGACGCTTTTTGGGCTGATAAGTCCTTTTCATTCTTACATAACCTCCATTCAAGGTGTGATTTATGACCTAAGCGGAAAAAAGCATATTGGGCTTATACCCCACTTTAGACCTTACAAGGTGCTATTATATAACAAAAACACAGTCAATGTCAACCTTTTTTTGCATTAAGGCACATCTTGCGATTGTATATTGAAGAGGACACAATATGGGGCAAAAATAACAGTGCCGCCAACCGGGCTTTTGGCAAGTTGTGTTTGGGTCTTGTGCTTTTGCGTATTATGTGGTATTATTACTTAGATTAATTTTGTAGGAGGAACGAAATGACAAAGCAGACAAAAAATAAGATAGTTACCGTTACGGCTATATTACTGTTAGCTGTTGCCGTTTTTCTTACAATTTTACTTTTTACAAGTGATGACGGTGCAGAGTCTGAAACTAAGACGCAAGCTGCACCGACAACGGTTACAACTACAGTACCTTTAACAGAATATACCGGGTCTTTAATACAAGAAGCTGAAACGGAGAATACGATTGCAACTTCTGCCGAGGTAAAGTATCTGTGGGATTACGGTCCGGGTAGTTATAACTCCGGAAAGACTGCAGAGCAGGACGGATGATATGGATAAAGACAAGAATGCTAAACTTCACACCGGTCACCGTGAAAGAGTACGTGAAAAATACTTGAAAAGCGGACTTGAAAGTTTTGCCGACCACGAAGTACTTGAGTTGTTACTCTTTTATGCTAACCCGAGAAGTGATACGAACCCGGTTGCACACGAGCTTATAACCCGTTTCGGCTCTGTTTCAGCAGTTTTTGAGGCAAACTATGACGATCTGGTTACTGTAAAAGGTGTAGGTGATGCGGCGGCTACTCTTATAACACTTATGCCTCAGCTTTTTAGACGATATTCTCAGGATAAGGCGGATGCAGTCAGGGTTATAACTGATATGAAAGCGGCAACTGATTATCTGATTCCGCGTTTCTACGGCTTTACACTTGAACGTGTCGGTATACTTTGTCTTGATATACAGGGAAGAATCAAAAATTTTGTTTTTGTTGCAGAAGGGTCACTGAATCTGGCTCATATTGATCCGAGAAGAGTTGCGCAGATTGCTCTGCAGAACAATGCTGACAGTGTTATTTTGGCTCACAATCATCCTGCCGGACCTGCCGCGCCGTCACGAAGCGACATTGAAACGACAAAATCTCTTGTCAATGCACTGAAACTTATAAATATAAAAGTAGTTGACCATATAATATTAAGTAACGAGGATTATTTTTCTATGGCGGCAAGTCCGAAGTTTGCACCTGTGTTTATATATAATCCATAGTTATACAGTGAAGCGAATCTACAGCTGATATTATTGTAATAAAAACCACACGAATCACATTGAGAGTGATTTGCGTGGTTTTATTTTGTCCTTTCGGGTGTTACAGCTACTGTTGCACAGCGTACTGCCTCTGCGCCTGCTTTAAGCAGGGCTTTACGGCATTCGTTAAGTGTTGCACCCGTTGTTTTAATATCGTCAACAAGAAGTATGGTTTTATCTCTGACGGAATCCGGGTTATCGGCAGTAAATGCATCTTTGAGGTTTTTTATTCTTTCTTTGCCTTTGAGGTGATGTTGGTCTGCTGTTTCGCGTGTTTTAATCAGCAACAATTCGTCATACGGTAAGGATAACTGTTTTGCAATTTCTTCTGCAAGCAGAGCCGACTGATTGTAACCGCGTTTACGATGCTTGCGTTTGGTCTGCGGTACGCAGGTAACAACGTCGAATTTAACGTCTCCGAACTCTTTGTCAATGGTTTCTGCCGTTTCCTTGCCAAAAAATTTGACAAGGTCTGTTTCACCGCCGAATTTGAATCGGTGAATTGCATCACGAATTTTGTTTTCGTAAATAAAAGGGGAGGCGAGAAAAAGTGAGAAATTATGCTTTGAGCACGTACAGCCTGTACGCGGACTGCCACAACCGAGACAGCGGTCGGTGATTCTGACTACGTCTTCTTCGCACCTGTCGCACAAATGCATATGCCGCTGTCCTATCTCGTTACAGACAGGACAGCGGGTAGGAAAAAACAGATTTAGAATTTGTGATAAAAGGCGTTTCATCAGTGAGTGCCGTCACCCATACACTTGACCATAACAGCCTTCTGCGCGTGGAGGCGGTTTTCAGCTTCGTCAAATATCTCATCAGCGTGCTCTTCGAATACCTTTGCGGTAATTTCTTCTTCACGGTGAGCGGGCAGACAGTGAAGCACCATTGCACCTTCAGCGGCAAGAGCCATAGCCTCATCGTTAATCTGGTAGCTCTTGAATATCTTCTTTCTCTCTTCTGCTTCGCCTTCCTGACCCATGGAAGCCCATACGTCGGTATAAAGCACGTCTGCATCTTTAACAGCTTCTGCAATATCGCTTGTACAGCAGAATTCGCCGTTTTCACTTGCCCACTTCATAAGCTCAGCATCGGGCTGATAAGCATCGGGACAGGCGATGCTGACCTTCATGCCGACCTTGATGCAGCCTGCGATGAGGGAATTGGCCATATTGTTGCCGTCGCCGATGTAGCAAAGCTTGAGACCCTCGAGTGAGCCCTTGTGCTCACGAATCGTCATAAGGTCAGCAAGCACCTGGCAGGGATGACAGTAGTCTGTAAGGCCGTTGATGATCGGAATTGAGCCTACTTTTGCAAGCGTTTCAACCTCTTCCTGGTCGAAAGTACGGATCATAATACCGTCAAGGTAGCGTGAAAGTACACGTGCTGTATCTTCTACAGGCTCACCTCTGCCGATCTGAAGGTCACGTGAGCTGAGGAAAAGTGCACTGCCGCCAAGGTCATACATGCCGACCTCAAAGGATACACGTGTTCTTGTGGATGATTTCTGGAAAATCATACCGAGTGTCTTGCCTGCAAGATACTTGTGGTCAATGCCGTTTTTCTTGGCATATTTGAGCTGATCTGCAAGGTCAAGAATGTCAATAATTTCCTGCTTTGTAAGGTCAGAAAGTTTAAGTAAATGTTTCATTTTTATATTCTCCTTATTAAAGAAGTTCTACTGAATTTTCACGGCAGATGCGAACGGTTTCATCGTCCCATACAGAGACCTGAACCTCGCCTATATGAGCCTTGCCGAGCATAAGCATACAGAGTCTTGACTGGCCGATGCCGCCGCCCATTGTAAGGGGAAGAGTACCGTCGAGAAGCATTGAGTGGAACATAAGCTCTGCACGCTCGGGGCAACCTGCCTTGTTGAGCTGAGAGCGGAGCGCATCGGCATCGACACGGATACCCATTGACGAAATTTCAAATGCACAGCCGAGCACTTCGTTGTAGAAAAGAAGGTCGCCGTTGAGAGTCCAGTCATCATAGTCGGGTGCACGGCCGTCGTGCTTTTCGCCGGAAGCAAGCACGTCACCGATCTGCATAAGGAATACTGTGCCGTACTCTTTTGCGATTGCGTTCTCACGCTGCTTGGATGTCATATCGGGATAAAGAGCCTCAAGCTCGTATGTTGTTATGTATTTTACATTTCTGTTGAGAGTAACGGTGATGTCGGGGTAAGTTTCCTTTACCTTGTCGAGCGAATCGCATATTGCACCGACAATAGCATCAACAGTCTCCTTGAGAAAATCGGTGTTTCGCTGCTCACGGGAAATTACTTTCTCCCAATCCCACTGGTCGACGTAGATTGAGTGTATATTGTCCATCTCTTCGTCGCGGCGGATTGCATTCATATCGGTAACGATGCCTTCGCCGATGCTGAAGCCGTATTTATAGAGCGCATATCGCTTCCACTTGGCAAGAGAATGAACAACCTGTGCAACGGTGCCTGTCTCTTTGATATCAAATGCGACAGCACGCTCGATGCCGTTGAGGTCATCATTGAAGCCTGTGCTTGCGTCAACAAAAAGCGGCGCGGATACACGGCTGAGGTTGAGTGCCTTACAAAGATTTTTATTGAAAATATACTTGATTGAGCCTATGGCTATCTGGGTGTCATGTAAGGAAAGTGTTGACTTGTAGCCTGCAGGCAGGTAAGTTTTGCTCATAATAATAGCTCCTTAAAAAACTGAATGTGCTGCGGATGAGTTCCACAGCACATCAAACCACATTATAAAATTATAAGTCTTAGGAATTGTTTTGTCAAGATTAATATATTATAAATGCGTTTTATAAAAACGCAAATCATGCAAAATAAGTTTTGCAAATCATGATTTCGAAAAAATCAAATCACGCCGTAAGGCAAATCATCTTTTAATGCCTTAATCAAATGGATATACATAGTAAAGGCAGTGGCACCGAAGAAAGTCAGTGCTGCTGCCTTTTGTTTAAATACATAATGCTTTTGTATTTTTATGATTTGCTGTCGCATGATTTGGCTTTCAGCCACGATTTGTTGCGCTACAACATGATTTGAATTGATAAATCAATTCGTCTTATTTACGCCTTTGCTTTACCGCTCATAATTACTCTCAGCAGGTCGGCAACACAGCCCTTGTTGCAGTGGCAGGCAACATACTTGCAGATATTATGTATCGGTTTGGGTGCCTGACCTGCACAGGCAGGGAATCCGACAGATTTGAGCATATCCCAGTCATTATAATAGTCGCCGATTGCGGCTGTATGTTCGCGGTCAATGCCGAGGATTTCGGCAAGCTTAAGCACGGCTGTGCCTTTGTGTACGCCTTTTTCGAGCATTTCAAAGGTTAAGGGAGACGAGGACATAAAGCTTGCTATATCCTTTGCAGCCTCTGCATCGGCTTTGAGCTTTTTGATTGTGAGCGGATTGCCCCAGAATATTACCTTGAACCAATCGTCATCCGGCACAGAGTCAATATCGGTGATAATATACGGTACGTCATCGAGAAAGACCTGACCGATTGATAGAATACCCTTATCGGTGATATATGCCTTGTCAAGACCGAATATTCCGACCTCGATTCTGTCAAGCCCGTGAGAATATTTTTTTCTCATTTTCTTGACAAACTCACGGCCTTCGGCTGAAACAGTGTTTTTCCATATCAGCTTGTGTTCGTTGAAATCGTAAATACCTGAGCCGTTGAGAATTATTGCAGGACAGTTGGGGCTTACCCTGCGGTATGCACGCTCGAGTGAGCGTACGGGTCTGCCGGACGCAAGAGTGAAATTGCCGCCGCACGACATAAAACGGTCGATTGTTCTTTTGTTGTTTTCGGGGAGTGTACGCAGCTTGGAATGAAGTGTGCCGTCGATATCCGAAGCTACGAGCCAATTTGAATAATCAGGTTTCATTATTTATCAGAGTCCTTGTTTTCAGAGTCTTTTTTTGCTTTGAAACGTTTAATTTTCTTGGAAGTTGTTTTTTCAAATTCCTCGTCACGGATTATAACGCTGGAAATCTGCTTGTAAATGGGAAGCTCCTTACATACTTCCTTGATGCTCTTAAGAACTTCAGCAACGGACTTATCTTCACTGAGGAAAACCTCTGCAGTAAGTGAGCTTGCGTTACCGCTTTCACTCATTTCGCCGCTGACAACGACCTCGGTAACGTAGTCGATACCCTGGATGTAGCCTTCGATCTCTTCGGGGTAAATGTTTTTGCCGTTGTCGAGAACGATAACGTTCTTCTTTCTGCCGCAGATGATAAGCTGATCCTTATCGTTGATATAACCGTAGTCGCCTGTATAGAACCAGCCGTCAACGATGACTTCTGCAGTAGCTTCGGGATTGTTATAGTAGCCGAGCATAACAGTGTCGCCCTTGATGCAGATTTCGCCCACGCCTTCGTCGTCGGGATCATCTATACGCCAGTCGATACAGCGGAGTTTGATGCCTGCTGTATGGTAATCGTTAGCGGCATCGTGGTTAGCACATACGAGGGGAGAACACTCGGTTATACCGTAGCCGTTGATAAGGCTGATGCCGATGTTGTCGAAAAACTCGCCGACCTCAGGTCTGATTGCAGCACCGCCGCAGACAATTTTGCGAAGGTTACCACCGAAATTCTCGTGGATCGTGCCGAAGAACTTTCTGCGCTTGTCGATACCGATTTTGCGGAGCATATTGCTTGCTTTTACTAGAAGCTTGAACATTTCAGCCTTGCCCTGATTTTCGATTTCGCGTGATATTCTGCTGACGAAAAGTTCAGCAACTGCAGGCACGATGTAGATGTATTCGGGCTTATATGTCTTGAGGTTTTTAAGAACAGCCTTAAGGCTTTCATTGATGCAGAGTGTTGAGTGCTTATGGAATGAAACGAGCAGATCAGCTACGCTCTCGTAGGTGTGGCTGTAGGGGAGAATTGAAAGACCGACATCGTATACGGTTGAAACCTGAAGACCGTAGCATACGCAGGAAACAAGATTCTTTTCGCTGAGCATAACGCCCTTTGACATACCTGTTGTGCCTGAAGTGTATACGAGCATTTTCATTGCGTTGGGATCGCTTGTAAGTGCGATGTAGTTGCTCTTGTCAAGCTTTGAGCCTTCTTCAATTGCTTTTGTGAAAGATACAAACTTGCCGTCATCTTCGTCTCTGTCAAAGCCAATGAAAAGCTTTACGCCTTCAAGCTCGTCAGTGTGCTCGCGGAGCATTTTCTCGTACTTCTTATCGTAGAAAAGTACGGTTGCCTTACTGTCACAGAGGAGGTGTATGATATCCTTCTCGGGAAGCTGTGCATCAAGCGGAACGAATACGCCGCTGCTGCGAAGAGCAGTAAAGTATGCTGTAATCCAGTTAAAGCTGTTTGCACCGAGACAGGCAATTCTGCCGGCTCCTTCACCGTTTGCGGTGAGGTAAGCACCGAGTGAATACATACGGTTGATGAATGACTCATAAGTCATGCTTCTGATTTCGTCACCGACTTTATACTTGTAAACAATTTTATCGGCAGCTTCTTTGAGTGCCAGGTCAACCATCTCTCTGATGCTTGACACCATAGTAACGTTGTAATAATTGTAATTAATTTTCCCCATAAATGAAACCTTCCGTTTATGTTATTTTGGCATCGTTATATTAATATGCCCATGTCACGATAATAACCAAAGCAATGCCGATTTGTCACCCTATTGGTAAAAAAACGAATTCTACATATAATTTTTGCTCCGGTAGAGTTGATTCAAGTCGCTCTACCCATAGTAGAAAGCACGCAGATTCAACGAAAATATGCTTGATTTTTTGTGAGCAGTGTGTTATAATGCGAATTAAAAAATAAAGGTGGTGACAGCGTGACGGAAGAAAAACTCAGGGAAAATATTGCGAAAAATATTACGGAGCTCAGAAAAGCATCCGAAATTACACAGGCTGAGTTGGCAGAAAAACTCAACTATTCCGATAAATCGGTATCCAAATGGGAGCGTGGCGACGGTGTGCCCGATGTGATTGTTCTGAATAAAATTGCCGAGCTTTTCGGTGTTACGCTCAATGACCTCGTAAGCGATGAAAAACCTAAACTGCCCAAAAAGAAGCCTTATCTTACCAACCGTATTATCATTCCGCTTTTGTCGGTCGGTTTAGTTTTTCTTGTTGCGTCAATTGTGTTTCTGGTCTTGCGTTTGCTCGGCGTTTGGAATAACGGATCGTGGCTGTTGTTCGTATACGCGGTGCCGATTTCACTTATTGTTATGCTTGTTTTCAGCGAGCTGTGGTGGAATCTTACTGCACGTTTGCTGACTCTCAGTGCACTTATATGGTCTGTGTTTGTCAGTGTGCGTCTGTCTTTTTCAATCACTGTGCTGAACTATATCTTTATTCCTGCAACCATTCTTCAGATTATTACAGTGCTGTGGTTTGTGATGCGTTACCGTTCGAGGATACGCAAAAAAAAAGAAAATAAAGAATAAAACTAAATCAAAAGGCTTGCCGAACAAAAGCGGCAAGCCTTTTGTGCTTATTGTAAGAAATCTGATGCTTCACCTACAAAATGTTTTTTTAATGGCTTTTTTATAAATTTCCAAAACTTTCTTAATAATATTGTGAGAATTGCTACTGCAACGCAAGCGCCTATGACCAAAAGTAAATAAATTACAAAACTTAAAATTACGGAGTCACGGTAAAAAATATCCGGATGATATTTCCAATTATTGTGGTTGAGATAGATTATCAGACTGGCGGTGCCAAAAAATTTCGTAAAGTTAAATGAAAAGCGTTTAGAAATAACGGATTTTCTGCCGAAGCAACAGTACAGCAAAACGAAAAATGCAGGTAATGTATAGAAGTCGTAATATGTTTTTGGGAGAAAGCGTGCAACGAAAAAAATAAAAGCTAAGCTTATTAATTCTGCACCGAGAAAACATACTTCTCCAAAACGGCTGACTTTATATTTCTCTGTAGCTTTTATACATTCATACAACATACAACCTGTACAGATGCCTGCAACTGCTCTGAATATACCGGACTGTACGGGAATAAAAAAATCGTATTCCGTAATTGTATTGAGAAAACCGACTTCCTTGCAAAGTATACCGTAAATCATAACAGCAACAACAGGGCAGAAAATGTGAGTGAAACTTTTACCGAACTTTCTGGCTGCAGGGTAGAGGATAAATAAAGCAATCATCATAGCTGACAGATACCATGCAACTGCAGTCAGTGCACTGCCACGTATGCCTGTGATCTGAAGCGGTATGATTTCTGTAACGGAATTAAGTAAATCAAGTGCAATAGCAGTAGGAGATAAACGGTAGATAATTATAGTTATAATTTGTGCTATTATCACACTTGCAATCAGTGTAGGTGCAAATGAAAGGTATTTGTGTTTTATAAAATTGAGAGTGTCCTTGCCAATGCATTTCTCAGTGGTTTTGTTGGCGGAAACCATCATAAAATAACCTGTTATCATGAAGAAGCCTTCAACAAAAATGTATCCGCCTTGCAAAATATTGATTTCTCTATGGCTTCCGAAATGAAATAGGACAATCGAAATTGCAAATATAAACTTAAGTATATCAATGCTACTGTTTCTATAACCACTTTTTTGCAACATAAATAACACCTCTTGCTTGATGACAGTTGTTAAATAATATCATAAAACATAAAGTTAATCAAGTGCTGATTGTGCACCACGGACAAAAACATTTTATGGATAAAAAACTTCTTGACTATATATATAACGGGTGATATTATGTATACGTATTTTTATATTTTATAACATGGGAGAAAATGCTTATGTTTGAAAAAATCGACGCACAGTACAGCTTCAGTGCAAGCGAAAAAGAAGTACGTCAGTTCTGGAAAGAGAACAACGTATTTGAAAAGAGCGTTAAGATGAATGAGGGTAAGCCCGAATTCACTTTCTATGACGGTCCGCCCACAGCTAACGGCAGACCCCATGTCGGTCACATCCTGACCCGTTCTATCAAGGACCTTATCCCCCGTTACCGCACAATGAAGGGTTACCACGTTGAGCGTAAGGCAGGCTGGGATACACACGGTCTTCCTGTTGAACTTGAGGTTGAGAAAGAGCTCGGCTTCAGTGGTAAATCAGATATCGAGAAGTACGGTATCGTGCCCTTTATCGACAAGTGCCGCAAGAGCGTCTGGAAGTACAAGGACCTCTGGGAGGATATGAGCGAGCGTATCGGCTTCTGGGCAGATTTTGAAAAGCCCTACATCACTTATGACAATAACTACATTGAGTCCGTATGGTGGGCGTTCAAGCAGCTCGATGCAAAAGAGCTTCTCTATCACGGCCACAAGATTGTTCCCTACTGCCCCCGTTGCGGTACAGCACTTTCCTCACACGAGGTTGCTCAGGGCTACAAGAATATCAAGACACGTTCCGCATACGTACGCTTCAGACTTCGTGATGATGCAGATACATGCTTCCTTGCATGGACAACA
Source organism: Clostridia bacterium (assembly GCA_017399065.1). Taxonomy (GTDB): domain Bacteria; phylum Bacillota; class Clostridia; order Oscillospirales; family Acutalibacteraceae; genus UBA8612. Next base: position 41,621 of record JAFQEL010000007.1, read on the forward strand.
ACACCCTGGACTCTGCCTTCAAACGTTGCTCTTTGCGTCAACCCCGATGCAGACTACGTAAAGATTAAGGCTGAGGACGGCAACTATATTCTTGCTGAGGCTCTTGTCGGCAGTCTTTTCGAGGAAGGTAAGTATGAAGTAATCGAGAAGTACAAGGGTACTGACCTTGAGCACACCAAGTACGAGCCTCTCTTCCCCTATGTTAAGGACAAGTACTACGAGAAAGCCTGGTTTGTAACCTGTGACGGTTACGTTACACTCGACAGCGGTACAGGCGTTGTTCACATCGCTCCTGCATTCGGTGAGGATGACTCCCGTGTCGGCAAGAATTATAAGCTTCCATTTGTTCAGCTCGCTGACGAGCGTGGCTGCTTCCCCGAAGAGGCAACAGATTACGCAGGCCGTTTTGTTATGGATTGTGACCCCGATATCATCACAAAGCTCAGCAACGAAGGTCCTCTGTTTAAGGTTCAGACCATCGAGCATCAGTATCCCTACTGCTGGCGTTGCGACAGCCCGCTTCTCTACTACGGCAAGCCCTCTTGGTTTATCGCAATGAGCTCACTTCGCGATGAGCTTACCGCAGACAACGCATCCGTCAACTGGCTGCCCGAAACCTACCGTGACGGCCGTATGGGTAACTTTGTCAGCAACGTTATTGACTGGTCTATCTCCCGTGACCGTTACTGGGGCACACCGCTTCCCGTATGGGTTTGCGACAAGTGCGAAAAGCACCATGTAATCGGCAGCGTTGAGGAGCTTTGCTCTCTCACAGGCGCATCACCCGACGTTGATCTTCACAAGCCCAGTGTTGACCCGCTTACATTCGAGTGTGAGTGCGGCGGCACAATGAAGAGAGCTCCTGAGGTTATCGACTGTTGGTTCGACTCAGGCTCAATGCCTTTTGCTCAGCACCACTATCCCTTTGAGAATAAAGACCTGTTTGAGAAGCAGTTCCCTGCAGACTTTATCAGTGAGGGCAGCGACCAGACACGTGGTTGGTTCTACTCACTCCAGGCTATTTCAACTGCTATCTTCGGCAAGTCACCGTATAAGAACTGTGTAGCACTCGGTCTTGTCAACGATAAGGACGGTATCAAGATGTCCAAGCACAAGGGCAACGTTGTTGACCCGTGGGAGGTTATGGAGCAGTACGGTGCAGACGCAATCCGTTGGTACTTCTACGTTTCTTCCGCACCTTGGATTTCCACAAACTTCGACGGTGCCGCAATCAACGAGCATCAGCGCAGATTTATGGGCACAATGTGGAACACATTCCACTTCTACAACCTTTACTCAGGCATCGATAATTTCAACGCTGCAGAATATAAGCTTGCCGACTGCAAGCTCACAATGATGGATAAGTGGATTCTCGGCGCTCTCAACTCACTTATTAAGAAGGTTGACACAGAGCTTGAGGGTTACCACATCACAGAGGCTGCAAGAGAGCTTGTTGACTTTGTTGACATTATGTCTAACTGGTATGTCCGCCGTTGCCGCCGCCGTTTCTGGATGAGCGAGCTTACAGAGGACAAGATTGCCGCTTACGTAACACTTTACACAGTACTCGACAGCCTTATCAGAATGGCTGCTCCGTTTGTACCGTTTATCACAGAGACCATTTATCAGACACTTGTTCGCAAGAACAATCCCGACGCTCCTATCAGTATCCATATGTGTGACTTCCCCGTATGTGATGAGAGCTATATAGACGAAAAGCTCGAGCACGATATGGAGCTTGTTTACAGCTCTGTCGGTATTGCAAGAAACGCACGTAACCTTGCAAACCTCAAGATTCGTCAGCCGCTTGCACGTCTGCTTGTATGCGTTGACGGTGACGACGCTAAGTTTGACGAAGAGATGCTTTCAATCATCGCAGAGGAGCTCAACGTTGAGAAGGCAGAGCAGGTTGAGTCTACAAAAGGTTTCATCGCTCACGAAATCAAGCCGCAGCTCAAGACTCTCGGCCCGAAGTACGGCAAGGTACTCAACGCTATCCGTGAGTATCTCTCTTCTGTTGACGGCGACAGTGTGCTTGACGATATCGAGGCTACAGGCTCACACAAGGCTAACCTTGCAGGCACAGACGTTGAGTTTACTGCAGATGACCTGCTTGTAAGCTCCGGTCAGAAGGAAGGATTCGTAAGTGCTTCCGACAGAAATATTACCGTTATCCTTGATACAGTGCTCACACCCGAGCTCATTCAGAAGGGTTATGCACGTGAGTTTGTTTCAAAGGTACAGAATATGCGTAAATCCTCAGGCTTTGAGGTTATGGACAGAATCGTTATCACTTACTCAAGTGACGATGAGTTTGAGCAGCTTATTGCTCCGAGCGTTGAGTCTGTCTCCAAGGAGCTTCTTGCCGATGAGATTGTACGTGCAGACTCTGTTGAGGGCGAAGCTCTTGACATCAACGGCAAGAATGTTGTAATTGCAGTAAGAAAGGTGTAAAAGAAAATGCTTGAAAAGAAGTATGACTTCAGAACGGCTGAAAAAGCCATGCAGAAGCTCTGGGCAGATCAGGACGTTTACCGTTTTGACCCCGAGAGCCCCAACCAGATTTATTCAATCGATACTCCGCCCCCGACAGTAAGCGGCTCACTCCATATCGGCCACATTTTCTCCTACACACAGGCTGAAATGATTGCACGTTACCGCAAGTTTATGGGCTACAATGTTTTCTATCCCTTCGGTTTTGACGATAACGGTCTGCCGACCGAGCGCCTTGTTGAGAAGGAAGAGGGAATCAAGGCAAAGGACCTTTCCCGCGAAGAGCTTTACGAGAAGTGTATGAAGACTACCGCAAAGTATGTTGACGAGTTTACAAAGCTCTGGCAGTCACTCGGCTTCTCCGTTGACTGGAATCTCCGTTACGAGACTATCAATGAGCGCAGCCGCCGTATTTCACAGAAGTCCTTTATCCGTCTTGCAAAAGAGGGTAAGGCATATGTCAAGGAGTCTCCCGTTCTCTGGTGTACAGAGTGCCAGACTTCTATCGCTCAGGCTGAGCTTGACAGTGCAGACATCAAGTCTACATTCAACTATATCTACTTTATGGTTGACGGTGAGCCTCTCACAGTTGCCACAACACGTCCCGAGCTTCTTTACGGCGTAGTCTGCCTCTTCGTCAATCCCGAGGATGAGCGCTACAAGAAGTATGTCGGCAAGAAGGCTGTTGTGCCGGTATTCGGTTACGAAGTTCCGATTCTTACAGATGAAATCGTCAGCCTTGAAAAGGGTACAGGCGTTGTTATGTGCGCTACCTACGGTGACCAGACTGACGTTGATTGGTGCGAGAAGCACAACCTTCCCTACCGCAAGGTTATCACAACAGAGGGCCGTATGGATGAAAGCGTACCCTATGTTGCAGGTATGAGCGTTTACGGCGCACGTAAAGAGCTTGTTAAGATGATGGAGGAGCAGGGTCTTCTCGAAAAGGTAGAGGACATTGTTCACCCCGTTCAGACTCACGAGCGTTGCGGCAAACCGATTGAAATTCTTCCCTCACGTCAGTGGTACATCGATATCCTCACTCACAAGGATCTCTTTGTTGAGGCAGGTAAGAAGATCAACTGGTATCCCACATTTATGAAGAGCCGTTACGACGTATGGGTTGAAAACCTCAAGTGGGACTGGTGTATTTCCCGTCAGCGTTACTTCGGCGTACCGTTCCCGGTATGGTACTGTAAGAAGTGCGGCAAGCCGATGTTTGCAGACGAGAGCATTCTTCCCGTCAATCCCCTTGAGTTCACACCCGAAGCAACCTGCGAATGCGGCTGCAGCGAGTGGGTTCCCGAGTCATCAGTTCTCGATACATGGGCAACTTCTTCAATGACTCCGCAGATCAACGCACACTGGGAAGAGCCCGACGGCACAGATATGTCCGACAAGCTTGCTCCCATGACAATGCGTACTCAGGCTCATGAAATTATCAGAACATGGGCTTTCTATACAATCGCAAAGAGTGTTTATCACACAGGCAATATTCCGTGGAACGATATTATGGTCTGCGGCTTCGTTCTTGCAAAGAAGGGCGAAAAGATCAGTAAATCCAAGGGTAACGCTGTAAAGTCTCCCGCACAGCTTGTTGAAGAGTTTGGTGCAGACTGTATCCGTTACTGGGCTGCAAACACAAAGCTCGGCACAGATACTTACTTCTCCGATGATGAGCTCAAGATTGCAAATCGCTTCCTTACAAAGCTCTGGAACGCTTCCAAGTTCACACTTACTCACCTTGAGGACTTCAATAAGGAGGATGCTCCTGCAGAGCTTCTGCCTGTTGATAAGTGGATTGTTGAGCGTTGTAAGCAGACAATGCGCCGCTGCATCAAGCTTCTTGACGAGTACGAAATCGGCTCTGCAAGACACGAGATTGACGACTTCTTCTGGAAGGATTTCTGCGACTACTACGTAGAAATCAGTAAGGAAAGACTCTACCAGCCCGAGGTACACGGCTACGAGGCACGCAGAAGCGGTCAGGCAGCTATCTACTACTGCCTGCTCAACATCCTCAAGATGTACGGAATTTTCGTACCGCATATGACAGAGTTCATTTATCAGGATGCTTTCAAGGCTAAGGAAGGCATTGACTGCCTGCACATGAACTTCTGGAATGTTGACGGCGAGGACGATGCTGACAGCCTTGCATTCGGTGAGCTTGTAAAAGACTGCGTATCCGAAGTCAGAAAGTACAAGAGTGAAAACAACATTTCGATGAAAGCAGATATCGAGACAATGAAGATTGTCACACCCGAGAAGTACAAGGGTATGTTTGATGCAACAATGGGCGACCTTGTTGCCTGCTGCCACGCACAGAATGTTGAATTTGAAATTCAGTAAATATTATAAAACGAGCTGTATCGTAACCGTTTGGTTGCGATGCAGCTTTTTTCTTTGAAAATGTATATTGGTATTTGCATTTTTGTTGTAAAATCATACGTTTTTGTAATATTTATTTTGTTTTGTATATACAATAAAAAGAATTTGTATTTATGAAAAACAGAGAAATATTGAAAATTTTAAAAATTTTTGTTACTTTTTGCCATTTTTGTCATTTATATAAATAGAATTTTATTTTTCTATTATTGGAGACGAAGGTATTTTATGGCAATCGAGGAAAATGATTTTGCAAAAAATGAAGCGAATAAGAAAAAGCTCATTGAATTTATGAAACAAAACAATATTGCATACAGTGAGATTGAGTGTTGTGTATGTGACAGATTTTGCATTAACTTCGGAGATGAAGAAAATGCTTGCCGAAAGTGTTGCTGTAACTCCGGAATTGTTGTACAAAAAAGCGATAAAGATATTTGCAGAATTTATCCTAATGATATTCTTTACATAACAATTGAGGACAGAAAGTCTGTACTGTATCTGACTGACGGAAAAATCGAAACCAACTATCGCCTTGATTTCTGGAAAGATGTTCTCGGCCTTGAAGCTTTTGCACAACCGCATCACAGCTTTATAGTTAATCTGAATTATGTTGACGAGGTTACAAAGGAGTGGGTTAGGGTAAGATACGGCGATCAAGAGTACAGGGTTTATACCTCTATGCGAAAAATCGCTTCATTTAAAAAGGCGTTGCTGGCATTTAATAAAAAATAGTAAACCGTACTGCTTTCATTTGAGGGAGCAGTACGGTTTTTGTTATTTAATTATTATGTATGTTGTAGGTAAAAAACCGTTGCTGTTATACGGAAACAAAATTTTGTTTTCTACAAGGCTGCCTACTGGAAAGGAAACAGCATCTTCAAAAATTCTGAAGTATGCCATATGACAAGCTTGGGCTTTGAGATGTACAGGTATATAATTCTTAATTATTTTTGCTGCATTGTACATTATTTTTTCGGCGTTTTTTTTGATGAGTTCAACGGTACTGTTAAACTGATTTATAAACTTATCAAAATTTTCTTCAGTGAATACCGGAACATTGACCTTGAGCTTACCATTATCATACAGCACATAGCCTTTCTTTAGGAGTTCGGCAACGACAACGTTTTCAAGCTCATTATCAAATTTGACTTTTCCTTTTGCAATGCTGATAAAAATATCTGTCATACTTTTACAGGAATAGAAGCTGTGATGTATCATCGCTCCGTTAACGGTAAAGTCAAAAAATTGTATTTTGTCACCGCTTTTGTTTTCGGAGCTGGATACGCCAAATTCAAACCCTTTGTTTCTCATTGAATTTACTGATTTTTCAACTGCCCAGACGATGCAGTTTTCACCGAATTTGTTTTTTGGAAGCTCCATATCAACTTCAGACTGCAATTTCTCAAAAATTGCTTTGTAAAGGATGCAGCAAACCGTTAACCAAGCTTCGGAATTTGAAAGCTCTTTACTTGATATGATTTCGGAAAGTGCATTTGTAATATTATCTCTTGCTTTTTGTGTTTTGCTTGCAATTTCCACGGAACAGTCTTCGGTGAAAATTACAATGTTGGTGGAGTATTTTCTGCCGTTAAGTTTGAGTACATCACATTCAACCAACTGCTTGAGAATGTCTTCAATATACGGCATAGCAATGCCTAATTCAAGGCTTATTTCTTCCGCTGTAAGCTTATCGTTATAACAAGCAAAAAGAATGTTCTGACTGATTTTGGTTTCATAAACAGAATTATAAGTGTTCGTACCGTTGCCCCAATAAAGGATTGATAATTCTTTTGGGTTATAGCTCTGTTGACCGTAGTTTCGCTCCATATTTATACCTTCTTTCAAAATTTGTCTTGATTTGAATAGCAGGTATTTTACCATGCTTTCACTGATTGATAGGTGTTGGGATATTTGTGAGCATGACATATTTTCGATGTAATATAAAACAGCCGCTTTACGGTGTTTTTCAGAAAGCAATGCAAGCTCACGTCGCAACAGATAAATTAAAGAATTATCGTCAGAAAAAACCGTATGATCGATAAGGTCATTTGTTAATTCACATTCTTTGCTATTTGATTTTTTTCTGCACCACTGTTTATATATGTTGCCTGCTATTGCCCACATAAAACCGTAGAAGGCTTTTGTATCACGAAGGTCACCAACGGATTTATAAATTTCCAAAATTATATCTTGAGCCAAATCCTCGGCTTCAAATTGGTTTGAGGTTCTTGCGATGCAGTATGATAATATGGATTTGGCCATATCCGCTGCTTTTATATCAAGCTCTTTTCTGTCCATTTAAACACCTCCTTTTTTGAGTTCACCGGCGATTTCATTAATATAGTGGAACGAAATTGTATTTGGTTAAGATTTTGTGTGATTTTTTAATAAAAACGGCGGAAAGTTTTCGCTCTCCGCCGTTTTTACTGCTTTTTACCCATTTGCATATTTACATACTCTTTTCAGGTTGCAGATTTCGCATTTTGGTTTGCGGGCATCACATACTGCTCTGCCGTGGAGTACACATCGGTGGCAGAAATCGTTACTCTCATCGGGAGGTAAAAGCTTTTTTAACTCCATTTCAACCTTATACGGGTCTTTGGTATTTACAAGACCGAGACGGTTTGAAATGCGTATCAGGTGTGTATCCGCAACAACCGCAGGCTTGCCGTAAACGTCGCCTACGATAAGATTGGCTGTTTTTCTGCCGACACCGGGCAGCTTAACAAGCTCGTCGATAGTGTCAGGTACGGTGCTGTTATAAACATCCCGTATCATCTGCGCCATACCGATTATGTCGCGTGCCTTCATATGGTAAAATCCGCAAGGGCGCACGATTGCCTCAACATCTTCAATTTTTGCCGAAGCGTAGTCATCAATTGTCGGATATTTTGCAAAAAGCTCGGGAGTTACAAGGTTGACTCGTGCATCGGTACACTGTGCCGAAAGCCTTGTTGCGATTATAAGCTGTAAGGGGTCGGCAGCATCGAGAGAGCATATAGCTTCGGGATAGTCAGCTTTCAGCTGATCAACTGCAAACTCTGCGATTTCTTTTTTTCTCAATTCAACATCATTCCTTTGTGCCGAATTTGTAAACTGTCTTTGCCTTGTATTCCTGACCTGCCTGATAGGTGCACTGTGGGAAATTGTCGTGGTTGGGTGCATCGGGATATACCTGAGTCTCAAGGCAGAAGCCTGCGTGCTGAATCATCGGACAGCCGCCTTTGCCTGCTCTTGTACCGTCGAGGAAGTTACCTGTATAAAGCTGTACACCGGGCTGGTCTGTCCATACGGACATTGTTCTGCCGCTTGTCGGCTCGTATACTGTTATTTTATCATGGTCACCTGCGTTAAGGCAGAAGTTGTGGTCATAGCCTCTTGCGGCTGTGAGCTGGTCATAATCAGCCTTTATATCCTTACCTATAGCCTTTGCTTTGCGGAAATCGTAAGGTGTGTCCTCGACCGGTCGGATCTCGCCTGTAGGAATGCTGTCGGGAGTTGTAGGTGTGAATGCATCAGCATCAATCCGAAGAATATGGCTGAGTACGTCTCCGCTGTTGCAGCCTGCAAGGTTGAAATATGCGTGGTTTGTGAAGTTGATTATTGTAGCCTTGTCGGATACTGCGCTGTATTCTATAACAACCTGATTGTCGTCGGTGAGAGTATAGCGGCACTTTGCTGTAAGTGTACCGGGGAAGCCGAATGTGCCGTCGGGTGAAACAAAGGAGAACTCAACAGCATTGTCTCCTATTTCCTCTGCCGACCAGTTTGCATGTGCGAATTCACCGCTTGAGTGAAGGCTCTTTACGCCGTCCTCGTTGCAGTCAACCTGATACTCGGTGCCATTTACTGTGAATTTTCCGCCTGCGATACGGTTTGCGTATCTGCCGACACACTGACCCTGATAGTCTGAGCGGTTGATGTGACCGTCCATATCGTCAAAACCGAGTAATACATCCTGCAGAATATCGTCCTTGTCGTACATAAAAGCACTAAGCCAGGTTGCGCCGTAGGTTATAAACTCTGCAAAGCAGCCTTCCGCATTTTTTATTTTGAATTTAAGCACCTCACTGCCATCAGGCATTGTGCCGAATACGCTTTTTGTAATACTCATATTATATCTCCTTAATAGATTTTTAGCTTTTTTGTTTGATTTTTGTATTATATTCAGTATAAATTCAAGTTGTAAAAAAGTCAATGGGAATCGTCGCTATTGACACTTTGTGTCAATAATATTAAAATAGTATATAAATAGTATTAAAAACATTAGAGAGTTTGCTTTGAAAGGAGGGGCTGACAAATGGAGCTTGACGCTATATATGATTTTGCCGTTGAGGCGAGTCGCTATCTGTTGGCGGGACTGGCATTGCTGATTATAGGCAGCTGTGTTTTTTCACTTGTGACACGACGCTTCGGTACAAGGGTCGGCTCTTACCTTGTCGAAGCAAAGACGAAAAAACGCATCCCTCTGACCCGTTGGGAAAATTCGATAGGCCGCAGTACGACGTGCGACGTGATACTTACAACCGCAACTGTTTCGAGATTTCACGCTGTTATTTCAAAAAGGCGTACGGGTTGGGTGGTTGCCGATACGAATTCACGTACAGGTGTTTTTGTCAATGGTGAGCAGATAGATAAGCCTGTACAGCTCAGCCACGGTGATAAAGTCAGCTTCGGTACGGCTATGTATGAGTTTTTTGACGTTGACGTTGATGACCTTGAGCGTGAGAAGGAAAAGGAACGCAGAAAGCAGGCTCGTGTTGCTGCGCGTGTTCCCGTACGTACAGGCAACGAAGGTGTGGAATTTATGCCTGCGCTTATTGATGAGGCTGCAGAGAAGGCTTACGTAATAGGGTGCGAAAACTGTGTGGTCGGTCGTTCTCCGGATTGTGATATCAGACTTAAATATCAGACGGTGTCGTCTGAACACGCAAAGGTATTTAAGCTCGGAAGCGGCTGGTTTGTAGAAGACCTTGGATCTGCGAACGGAACAAAGGTTAATGCTCGTTTTGTTACAACGGGCAGACGCAGACTCAGAGACGGGGATATACTGAGCTTTGGCGGTGCAATATTTGTGTTTAACGAGCACTATAAGGTGCGTAAAAAATAAGTAATCTGAATTACGACTGCGGGAGGTGAGACGCTTGGCAGAAAAAAACGAAAAAAAGCAAAAGCCCAAAAAGCCCAAAAAGCCCAAACATCCGTTCAACTGGCTTTCGATGCTTCTTTTTGCAACAATGTTTCAGCTTATTTCGATGATGCCGGTTATATTCTTATCCGAAGAAATCAATATTGAGGTCGTTGGTGTTTTCGGCGGATTCATCCTCACGGAGTGGCTGTATTTTGTATGTGCCCGGTGGTTTGCTAAACAGCGGGCCACAGAGCTTGAGATAATAGCTTTTACTCTTTCGGGTATAGGTCTTGTGACTGTGGCAAGCGTTTATCCCAATTACGCTCTTAAGCAGTTTATTGCAATTCTTATAGGTCTTGCGGCTTTTATTGTGCTGCTTGCGATAATGCGTAACGTAGAGGTAATATCGGCACTGCGTATACCTGTTGCCGTTGCTGCAGTAGGATTGCTTTGTGTAAACCTTGTTATGGCTGAAACAATAAACGGTGCACTTAACTGGATAAGCCTCGGCTCGTTTTCTATTCAGCCGTCAGAGCTTGTAAAGGTTGCTTTTATTTTTGTCGGTGCGGCAACGCTTGAAAAACTTCAGTCAACGCACAGCCTTACACGTTATCTCATTTTTTCGCTCGGCTGCGTAGGTGCGCTTTTCCTTATGAGAGATTTCGGTACGGCACTTATATTCTTTGCAACTTTCCTTGTAATTGCATTTATGCGTTCGGGCGATATCAAGACAATCGGTCTTATAAGTGTTGCGGCCGTGCTTGGTGCAGGTCTTATAATTTACTTTAAGCCCTACGTTGCTTCTCGTTTCGAAGCTTACAGACATGTATGGGAATACGCTAACGACGGCGGCTTCCAGCAGACGAGAGTACTCAGCTATTCTGCAAGTGGCGGTTTCTTCGGACTCGGAATAGGTGAGGGAAGGCTGAGACATATATTTGCCTCTACAACAGACCTTATTTTCGGCGTAATATGTGAAGAGTGGGGGCTTGTTGTCGGCTTCTGCGTGATTCTGTGTTTTGCTTTTGTTGCGGTATATGCGCTAAGGCTTGCACGACACGCACGATCAACAGTCTATTCGATTGCGGCTGTAGCGTCTGCGGCACTTCTGCTTGTGCAGCTGAGTCTGAATGTTTTCGGCATTACGGATCTGCTTCCGCTTACCGGTGTTACTTTACCGTTTATCAGCCGCGGCGGTACGAGTATGATTTGTTCGTGGGCACTGTTTGCCTTTATCAAGAGTGCGGATATAAAAACATATCCGATACTTGAAAAACAGATGGAAGATAAATAAAAATAAAAACTTTACCTGAAAGGAAGGTGACTGAAATATGAATACGGTTACAAAGCGTGCTTACGTTCTGCTTGCGATAATTATTGCATTTATCGCAGGTGTTGCTTTGCTCGGTGTAAGCTTTGCTACCGAAGGAGGTAAATGGGCGACCAGCCGTGTTAACGGTCACCTTTATTCGGGCGGAGAAATTAAAAGTGCGGGTAAGATACTTGACCGTAACGGCGTAGTGCTTGCTCAGAGCAAGGACGGAGAAAGAATATATAACTCAGATAAAAATATCCGCAAGGCGACGCTTCACACGGTAGGTGACACCTACGGCTTTATCGCTACGGGTGTGCACAGTATTTGTCGTGATGAGCTTACGGGTTACAGCTTTGTTGACGGAATTTATACGCTTATCAATACCGGTGAGGGCAGTAATGTTGAACTTACGATTGATGCAAAGCTTTGCGCAAAGGCATATGATGCACTTGACGGTAAGAAGGGTGCGGTAGGGGTTTACAATTATAAGACGGGTGAAATAGTTTGTATGGTTTCGGCACCTTCTTACGACCCTGAAAACAAGCCTGAAAATATGGATTCGGACGATAAATACGAAGCTGTTTATATGAACCGTCTGCTCAGCGGACTTTTCACTCCCGGCTCGACTTTCAAGACAGTTACTACGATTGCTGCAATCGAGAATATTCCCGATATACAAAACCGTGAGTTTGAGTGTAAGGGTGCGCTTGCGACTGCTCAGGGCGGCGAAATCATATGCAACAATACCCACGGCAAAATAAGCTTCGGCACAGCTCTTACAAAATCCTGCAACAGTGCTTATGCTGAGATGGGAATTCAGCTTGGTGCAGGTGTGTTGGAAAAAACTGCTTCATCAATGGGCTTCGGAAAAAGCTTCAATGTCAGCGGTGTAAATACTGCGAAGAGTCGCTTTGACCTTGAAGGTGCCGTTGATATAGATATCGGCTGGGCGGCGATAGGTCAATATACGACACTTGTGAATCCGCTTCATCTGCTGATGATAGCAGGGTGCATTGCTTCTGACGGCTCAACTCCTGTGCCGTATTTTATCGAGGATGATCTGCACAGTGTTGTCGGCAGCATAAAGAGCGAAAGGCTGATTCAGCAAGCTACGGCTTCGCAGGTAAAAACAATGATGAGAAACAATGTGATAAACAATTACGGTGACAGCAAATTTCCCGGTATGAGCTTTGGCGGCAAGACGGGAACCGCACAGGTTGCAGGTGAGGGTTCGCACGCATGGTTTATGGGCTTCAGCACGGATGAAAGCTTCCCGTATGCAATAGTTGTGCTTGCAGAAAACGGCGGAGGCGGAAGTGATGTTGCCGTGCCGATTGCAAGCAAGGTTATGAAAGAACTTAAAAATTCTCTTTGATGAGTGTGTGAAATGAAAAGAAGTACAGACAGCAGAAAAAAGAAAAGAAAGAAAAATATTAAGACAGCATTCGGTATATTGTGTGTGGCAGTAATATGCTTGGCGGCAATTTCGTTCTGGCAAATCGGAGGACTTGCACCGTCAGGCAGACCGAGAGTCTGTATTGATGCGGGTCACGGCGGCAGTGATGTCGGTGCGGAGTATGACGGAAGATATGAGAAGGATGATAATTTGCGGCTTGCCCTTGCAATCGGTGAAATACTTGAAGAAAACGGTATAGACGTTATATATACGAGAAAAAAAGACGTGTTCGTAGAGCTTGAAGAAAGAGCGGAATTTGCCAATGAAAAACGTGCTACATACTTTGTGTCGCTTCACCGTAACAGTGCAGAGGCTGATGTGAGCGGCGTAGAAATATGGGTCAACAGCAAAGCTCTTTATAACGAAGTGCAACTTGCACAGAATATACTCGACGAGATAAATGAAATAGGCTTCGGTGACAGCAGAGGTGTTAAAAGAGGCTATCAGGGCAACCCGTTGTCCGATTACCTTGTAAACAGTGCTACTGATATGCCGAGCTGTCTTGTTGAAATGGGTTTTATAACAACCGAGCGTGACAATGAACTTTTTGATGAAAATCTTGAGAAATATGCCGCTGCCGTTGCAGAAGGTGTTATGAAAGGCATTGAGGCTGAGAGCGCTGCTCTCACGACAGAGGAGTAATATATGCAGTACAAAACATTAAGTAAAAACGCAAAGTACCTTATGACGGTTACGGCTGTGATCCAGAGCCTTATTTTGCTTGTTGCCTGTATGGCGGCAGTTATGATAGGCGGGCTTTACGGTGCTCTGAAAATCGGAGTTATGATTGGTTGTGCAGTGATTGCCGTAATCTGGGCGGTAGTATTTCCCGTATTGAGATTTAAGAGATATAAGTATCTTATCACTCCCGACAGAGTTGAAATTGTTTGCGGTGTACTTTTTGTTTCGCGAACTGTAGTTCCGGTAAACAGAATTCATCAGATAAACGTTTCACGAGGTCCCCTTGATTCTGCTTTCGGTGTTGCGAAGGTGTCGGTAGTAACTGCGGGTTCAACCGCCGTGCTACGCTTCCTTGACGAGGATGAAGCTCAGGAACTTGCACTTTATCTCAATGAAAAAGTCGGAAATAAGCTTGGAGGCAAAAGCGATGTTCAGTAAGCCGACGAGAAACCATATTACAATAATTTTAGAACAGATAGGTGCATTCGGCGTAGTACTGGTTACGGGCGCATTTTCTCTTCTGTTTGACATTGCGGCAGACCTTAGGCGTGGCATGAGTTTTGCTCAGATATTGAGATATTCGTCTGTCGGCAGAATTCCCGCGCCTGTAAATATCGTTGTGTCTTTGCTGCTGGTTGCGGGTGTTGTGTGGCTGATTTTACGCTGGAGCAAAACCGTATTTTATATCGATTCGGGTTATCTTGTCGTTGAAAGACGTACACTTATGCACCGCACTTCACGTCTTCCTCTCGACAGTATATCTACGGTTAATCTTGAACGCAACGTGTTCGAACAAATTGTAGGAACTGCTAAGATCAAACTGGACATAAACTCTGCGGCAACCGCGAACAAAACGGATTTTACTTTTGTACTCCCTTTTGAGAAAGCAAAGGCTTTTGAGCAGGAGCTTACACAGCAAAGTAACGGACAGACGGAGGAAGAACAACCACAGACAAGAAGGCTTGTGTGCTCATTTACGTGGGTACAGGCTTTGCGTGACGTGCTGCTTGGTCAGCCGCTTGTACAGATTCTGATTTTCTTTGTGCTTCTTGTTGCGGGTATTCCTGTTGATAAAATTGCACTCGGCAGTTCAGTGCTCTATAAAGCTCTGCCTGCGGTGGCACTTGCTCTGCTAAGCTGGGCGGCAGGTATGATTATGCAGTTTATGTCCGCATACGGCTTCAGAGTGGAGAAGGATGATAAAACGTTTTTTATCACTTCGGGTCTGCTCAAAAAGAAACAGTATGTGTTTGATAAAGATAAAGTCAACGCGGTTATTGTACGCCGTCCGCTTCTTGCACGTGCTTTTGGCTATTACCGTGCTGAGGTTGCTGTTGTCGGACTGGGTAACGATAAACACGAAACACCGCAGATATGTCTGCTTGTAAAAAAGCAGGAGCTTGAGCGGATTTTAGGTGAATGTGCTCCGGATTTTGTTTGTACTGCAAAGCCCGTAAGGTCTCATAAAGCAGGACTTGCCGCTTCATTGTGCTTTTATCTGATTTTATCTGTGGTTGTTGCTATTGTAATATCGAGAATTCATATTTTGCTCGGTATTGCGGTTGTTTTGCTCGGCATAATTTTTGCGGTTTTCAGTTACCGCAATAAAACCGTTGCGGCAGATGACAGAGTGTTTTCTTATTCAAGAGGTCTCTTTTCTATAGTAAACGGTTGCTTTAAATACGACGGTATACAGACGGCTCAGTTTAAAAGCAATATGTTTTTTAAACGTATGGATATCGGTAAAATACGTATCTCGATTCTTTCCTCCGGCTCGGTCAGTCTCCATACTACGGGCTGGTTTAACAAGTTATACTATGATGCTTTGACCGACAGACTTGGTTATTAATACTTTGTTAATAATTGTGTGCTAAACTTATTCTAATTATTATGTGCTTATATGCCCTGAAATCGTTTTAGGGTCAGCAGAAAGGTGTCTGAAACTGTGAAGGTGTCGGTTCTTATTGCCGCATACAACGGTGGAACTTATATAGCAAAACAGATTTCGTCTGTTCTTTCTCAGCTTGGTGCTGAAGATGAGGTTATTGTTTCTGACGATAAGCCTGACGGTGACACCTATGCCGCTGTTGAGCCTTTTCTCAGTGATTCACGCATACGTTATATTCACGGCCCTGCAAAGGGTGTTGATGCAAACAAAGAGTTTCTTCTGCGTGAGTGTACGGGTGACGTTGCCTTTCTGTGCGACCAGGATGACGTATGGCTTGACGGTAAGGTTGAGCGTGTGATGACTGCTATAAAAGGCGGTGCGTGCTGTGTGCTCCATAACGCGTATATCACCGATGAGTATCTCAACAAGAGCGGCAAGACTCTTTTTGAAGACAGAGGTGCAAAGACCGGTATAATGCACAATATAATAAAAAACTGCTATACGGGTGCTTGTATGGCACTTACGAGGCAGGCGTTTACCGCTGCTCTGCCTTTTCCGAAGAATCTGCCAATGCACGACCAATGGCTCGGACTTGTCAGTGAGAAGGTCGGCAGAGTAGAGCTTATTGATGAGCCGCTTCTGCTTTACCGCCGTAATCCCGGCAGTATGACGGGCGGCAAAACGAGCCTTATTCAAAAAATCACGTGGCGGATAAATATAGCAAAAAACATTCTCACATTCAGGTGAAAGGAATGGTAAGCATAAAGAGCTATGTAACGGGCTGTATTGTTACACATAACAATATGAGCAGCATAGATGAAACCGTATCAACCCTGCTCGAGCACACCAAGGGTGTTGATTTCAAGCTTATGGTTGTTGATAATATGTCGAGCGACTCTACTCCGGATTATATCAGAAAAAAATACCCCGAGGTTGAGGTTTATGAGCCGCATACCAATAACGGCTTTGGTAGCGGACACAACAACGCTTTGTCGGTTATCGATTCGAAATATCACTGTGTCATTAATCCTGATATCAGTATAAGTGATGACGTTATCGCAAAAATGGCGGCATATATGGACGAGCATCCCGAAATCGGTCTGCTTTCGCCCAAAATTTGCTTCCCCGATGGCAGAATGCAGATTCTCGGCAAGCGCAACCCAAGCATAAAATATCTTGTTGCAAGCCGTATGCGCGGCGAGGGTGAGCCGGGTAAGCTGCTCAGGGAGTATGCAATGCTCGACGAAAATCTCGACGTGCCCTGTGAAATTGAAAACGCAACGGGCTGTTTTATGATGTTCCGCACAGAGCTTTTTAAGCAGATCGGCGGCTTTGATGACAGGTACTTTATGTATTTCGAAGACTGTGATATCACCCGTACGGTGCGACTTCACTCAAAGGCAGTCTTCTACCCCGAGGCGGTTGTTTACCACGTATGGGGCAGAGAGAGCAAGAAGAATTTCAGGCTTATGCTTGTGCAGATTTCGTCAATGTTTAAGTATTTTGTTAAATGGGCAAATTCCAAAAACAGGAGTAAAAAATGAACAAGATAAAAGGTTTCTTCAAAAATTTCTGGAAATACCGTTTCCTGCTGCAGGAAATAGTACGTAAGAACGTCAAGCTCCAGTACCGCAACTCTGTTCTCGGTATTTTCTGGACTTTCCTTCAGCCGTTACTCACAACTATTGTGCTCGCACTTGTTTTCGGCGGTATCTTCGGTCAGAACAACAAGGACGTCGGCTGTTATATGGTTTACCTTCTCTGCGGCCGACTTCTCTATGAATTCTTTACTCAGTCAACAAAGCGTGCGATGCGTTCAATCCGACTGAGTGCGAGCGTTATAAAAAAGGTTTACGTACCAAAGTACATATATCCGCTTTCAAACGTGCTTGCAAACTTCGTAACCTTTACGATGTCGCTGCTTGTACTTGTTGTTATGGTTATATACTTCAAGTGCTTTACCGATGAGGTTATAATCATAAATTGGCACGTACTGCTTGCGATTGTACCGATACTTATTCTGCTTGTTCTTTCTTTCGGTATCGGTATGATTCTTGCAACCCTCAACGTTTTCTTCAAGGATATCGAATATATCTATGAAGTTTTCTGTATGCTTCTTTTCTACCTGACTCCTATTTTCTACACCGTCAAGTCGCTCGGTGCAATCAAGATAGTTCAGTACGGTCTTATGGCAAATCCGCTTTATTCAATCGTTTCAATGTTCCGTGACTGTGTACTTTACGGTCAGATGTGGAACTGGAATCACTTTATGTATTCTCTCGGCTTCGCCCTTGTTACACTTCTTATCGGCGTTATCTTCTTCCAGAAGAAGCAGGATAAGTTTATTCTTCACATCTGAGGTGACGTTAGTTTGGCAAAGACAGCAGTTAAGGTTGAAAACGTAAGTATTCTGTTCAACCTTAGTAAAGAAAAAGTTGACAATATAAAAGAATATTTTATAAAGCTTGTTACCCGTAAGCTCCATTATAATGAGTTCTGGGCACTTACAGATGTTTCGTTTGAGATTGAGGAGGGTGAGAGACTCGGTATCCTCGGCTTTAACGGTGCGGGTAAGAGTACGATGCTTAAGGTTATAGCAGGCGTTCTCAAGCCTACAAAGGGTTCGGTTAAGGTTAACGGTGTAATCGCTCCGCTTCTTGAGCTTGGTGCAGGCTTCGACCTTAACTATACCGGTGCAGAGAATATATATCTCTACGGTGCTACAATGGGCTACTCAAGAAAGTATATTGAGGAGCGTTATGACGAAATTGTTGAGTTTTCCGAGCTTGGTGAGTTTATCGACGTACCCGTCAAAAATTACTCTTCAGGTATGAGAGCGAGACTTGGCTTTGCTATTGCTACGGCGGTTGAGCCCGAAGTGCTTATCCTCGATGAGGTTCTTTCGGTCGGTGACGCAAAGTTCCGTATCAAGAGTGAAAACAAGATCAAGAGTATGTTTGACAAGGGTGTTACAGTGCTCTTTGTTTCTCATAACACAGCTCAGGTACGCCGCCTTTGCACAAAGGCTATACTTCTCGACCACGGCAAGATTATCGCTAACGGTGAGGTTAACGAGGTCTGCGATCTCTATGACCAAAAAGTAAACGGCAAATAAATATATATTTTATAAAGGAATGATATTATGGTATTCGCCATTGTTCTTGCAGGCGGTAAGGGCAGCAGAATGGGTAACACCGATATGCCCAAGCAGTTTATGAAGCTTGGTTCAAAGCCCATCCTTGTCCATACTGTTGAAAAGTTTTTTGTTAACTCACGCTTTGAAAAAGTTATCGTGCCCACTCATAAATCCTGGGTTGAGCACGCACGTAACCTTATTGAAAAGAATCTTGGTGAGACAGACAAGGTTGTAGTTATTGACGGCGGTGAGACACGCAACGATACAATAATGAACGCTATTGCTTATATAGAAGAGAATTACGGACTTGACGAAGATACAATAGTTGTAACTCACGACTCTGTACGTCCTTTCGTAACCCACAGAATAATTGACGAAAATATCGACTGTGCCGCAAAGTACGGTGCCTGCGACACTATGGTGTCTGCAGCAGATACAATAGTCGAAAGCTGTGACGGTGAGGCTATCACCTCGATTCCGATTCGTGACCATATGTATCAGGGTCAGACTCCCCAGTCCTTCAAGGCAAAGAGACTCAAGGAAATTTTCGAGTCGCTTTCCGATGAAGAAAAGAATATTCTTACCGATGCCTGCAAGATGTATGTGCTCAAGGGTGAACACGTGCACGTGCTTAAGGGCGAGGTTTTCAACATCAAAATCACCTATCCGTTTGATATGAAGGTTGCCCAGTCACTTATCGGTGCGACCGAAGACTTAGAGGGATAAAAAATGATTAATGCTGTATATCAGTTGGTTTCCCCGAGAATGATAGAAGTCGCTTATAAGGAGATTGACCTTACTGCAGGTGAGGTTATAATGCGTCCTTACAAGGTCTCTGTCTGTAAGGCAGACCAACGTTATTATCAGGGTATGCGTTCTCCCGAGGCACTCAAGGCAAAGTTGCCCATGGCACTCACTCACGAATGTGTGGCGCAGGTTGTCTACGACCCTACCGACACTTATTCGGTGGGTGACTTTGTTGTGCCCGTGCCCAACACTCCGACGGAAACCGACAGTGTTGTTGCAGAGAATTACCTTCGCTCAAGCTACTTCCGTTCAAGCGGTTACGACGGATTCCTTCAGGATTTCATTACCGCCGCACCTGACCGTGTAGTAAAACTGCCCAAGGGTATGAATATGAACGTTGCGTCGTTTACCGAGCTTGTCAGTGTCAGCGTGCACGCAATATCACGCTTTGACAAAATTGCTCACTCACGCCGTAACAAAATCGGCATCTGGGGTGACGGTAATGTCGGCTATATTACAGCACTTGTGCTGCACTATCTCTACCCCGAAACCGAGCTTTATATTTTCGGTACAGTAGAGGAGAAGCTGTCTTATTTCTCATTTGCCAAGGCTGCTTATCACGTTGACCATGTGCCTGTAGGTATTTCGGTCGATCACGCATTTGAATGTGTAGGCGGCGGAGGCTGTCAGCCTGCAATCAACCAGATAATCGACCTGATAAATCCCGAGGGTACGCTCTCGCTTATGGGTGTGAGCGAAAACAACGTCGGCATCAACACCCGTATGGTGCTCGAAAAAGGTCTTCGTCTGTTCGGCTCATCACGCAGCGGTATTGAGGATTTTGCAAAGGCAGTTGAGCTTTACGAAAAATATCCGAAGCTTGTCAGCTATCTTGATAATCTCGTCGGTGACGTTGTGAGAGTTGAGAGTATCCCTGATATTCACCGTGCGTTTGACCTTGATTATCATCGCAGCTTCGGCAAAACTGTTATTGATTGGGCTAAATAATGAAAAGTTTATTTTACCGTTTGTTTGCTCTTTTCTTCAATATTTCACGCACCCTGTTTGGCTTGAAACCGAACAGGGTTGTGTTGCTTTCGCCGCACAATGCTTCTTTTAATGACAGCCTCGGCGAAGTTAAGGCAGAGCTTGAAAGGCGAGGCGGTTACGATATAGTTTATATATCACACGCCGATTTTGCTTCAGTACCCAAAGCGATAGTTTTCTTTACAAAAAAAGCATATCTGCTTGCAACGGCGAAGTATGTTTTTATGAATGATAATTTTATGCCGCTCGGCTATCTGAATTTCCGTGATGAGGCTGTTATTGTACAGCTATGGCATGCAGAGGGTGCGTTCAAAAAGTTCGGTCTTGATATTGAGCAGACTGCAGATATCCGTGCACGCGAAATTGCGGCAAACGGCAAGCTGACCTATGTTACCTGTTCGTCAACCGAGGTTGCAGATATCTATGCAAGTGCTTTTGGCGTTGATAAGTCAAAGG
Organism: Clostridia bacterium; assembly: GCA_017399065.1. Lineage (GTDB taxonomy): Bacteria > Bacillota > Clostridia > Oscillospirales > Acutalibacteraceae > UBA8612. The sequence continues at coordinate 62,356 of JAFQEL010000007.1, forward strand.
TGCTTCCTATAGGCTCACTAAGGGCTGATGTGCTTCTCAAAGCAGATAATGCGGAGAGGCTTCGTTCAGAGTTTGAAGAGAAGTATCCGCAGTGTAAGGGCAAAAAAATTGTGCTCTATGCACCTACTTTCCGTGATGACCCTGAGCTTGATAAAGTTTTCCTTTCATCGTTTGACTATTCGCTTTTTGAAAAAGAGCTTGGCGATACATATTGTTTACTAGTAAGGCTTCATCCGCAGATTCACGGTGAAGCACGTATTGACGGTGCAATAGACGTGACGGATTTCAAGAGCATAAACGACCTGACCCTTATCAGCGATATGCTCATTACAGATTACTCGTCTGTATGTATGGATTTTGTTTTGCTTGACAAGCCTTGCGTATTCTTTGCACCGGACCTTGATGAGTATACTTCGCGCAGACCGTTTTATTATGACTACCGCTCTTACGTGCCGGGTGAAACCGTAGGCAATACACAAGAGCTTATTGAATGTATAAAGAATGTTGATGTATGCAGCAAAGCGGAAAAATTCAAGTTTACCAATTTGAATATGGTTGACGGCAAGTCTGTCGAACGACTGTTTGATATTATTTTCGAATAAGGTTAAGGGCTCCGTTTTTTAGTAGCTTTTTGCGTTAGTTTTTTCTTGAAATTTTTTAGTATCTATTATATTATAAGGGATAAGAAAGAGGTGTATATCAATGCCGATTTGCTTTGACAGCGAAAATAAAATCTTCAAGCTCGACACAAAAACGTCAAGCTATATTTTTCAGGTTTTTGAGGAGGATTATCTTATCCACCTCTATTACGGTGCCTATATTCCCGACAACGGCGTAGAAGATCTTGCAATGCGTTGCTGTAATGCTTCATTCAGCCCTGCAAATGCAGTAATAGGCGAGCACGGCTTCAGCTGTGATTCGTGGCCGTTTGAGTATGCCTGCAACGGTACGGGCGATATGCGTATATCAGCACTTGCAATCCGTAATCATCACGGCAACGCTTCAACCGATATCCGTTACGTTTCTCATAAGATTATCAATGGTAAGCCTGCACTTGAGGGTCTGCCGTCTCTCTATACTATGAGTGATGACGATGCAACAACGCTCGAGGTTGAAACTCTCGACAAGGTTACGGGTGCCAAGGTTTATCTTTACTATACCGTTTTCGAAAACTACGGTGCGATGACCCGTTGGGTCAAGGTAGAAAACACATCCGACAAGCCTATGGATATTCAGCGTGCATACAGTGCTTGTATCGACTTGCCTACAATGAATTACAATATGCTTCATCACTACGGTATGTGGTGTAAGGAACGTACGCTTGTTTCACGCCATCTTGAGCACGGCATCCAGTCTGTTGCAAGTAAGCGTGGCTCCTCAAGTCATACATACAATCCCTTTGTTGCACTTGCAGACGATAAGGCAACGGAAGATTATGGCGATGTTTACGGCTTCAACCTTGTTTATAGCGGTAACTTTGCCGCAGATATCGAGGTAGACTTCAACTCCGCCCCCCGTCTTATTATGGGTATCAATCCGACGGATTTCTGCTGGCGTCTTGAGTCGGGCGAGTGCTTCACAACACCCGAGCTCGTTATGGTCTATACCGACAGCGGTATCGGCGAAATGAGCCGTATTTTCCACAGACTTTACAACAATCACCTTATCAGGGGTGAATGGAAGAGCAAAAAGCGTCCCTTGCTTATCAACAGCTGGGAGGCTGCATATTTCGATTTTGATGACGATAAGCTTATTGCCTTTGCCGAGCGTGCAAAAGAAATCGGCATAGAGATGCTCGTTATGGATGACGGCTGGTTTGGCAAGCGTAATGATGACAGAAGCTCACTCGGCGACTGGTACGTAAACGAAAACAAGCTCAAGGGCGGTCTCTCAAGCCTTATCGAGCGTGTAAATGCACTCGGCCTTAAGTTTGGTATCTGGTTTGAGCCTGAGATGATTTCTCCTGATTCCGACCTTTTCCGTGCTCATCCCGACTGGTGCATCCACGTGCCCGAGCGTGTAAACTCAATAGGTAGAAATCAGTACATTCTCGATATGACGCGCAAGGATGTCCGTGACAATATCTACGAGCAGATGTGTGCTATACTCAGAAATAACAAGATTGACTACGTAAAGTGGGATTTCAACCGTAATATCTCCGAGGCAGGCTCAGCTATTCTACCTGCAGAGCGTCAGCAGGAGTTCTTCCACCGTTTTGTCCTCGGCACTTATGAGCTTATGGGCAGAATTGTCGACGAATTCCCGCACATCCTTCTCGAAAACTGTTCGGGCGGCGGCGGTCGTTTCGACCCCGGTATGCTCTACTTCTCACCGCAGATATGGTGCAGTGACAATACGGACCCGATTGAACGCCTTACAATCCAGTTCGGTACATCAATCTGCTACCCCGTTTCAACTGTCGGTGCTCACGTTTCCGCTTGTGACCGTACAGGCTACGAAACCAAGGGTAATGTTGCAATGAGCGGCACTTTCGGCTATGAGCTTGACCCGATTAAGCTCAGCGATGCTGACCTTGCTATTATAAAAAAGCAGGTTAAGGAATACCACAAGTATTACGATACAATTCACTACGGTGACCTTTACAGACTCATTGATCCTACTCAGGACAGACACCGCTGTGCCTGGGGTTACGTATCGCAGGATAAGAATGAGGCTATATTTACCTTTGTTACCATGCTAAGGTGTCAGAATCCTACCTTCTACGTAAGGCTCAAGGGTCTTGACCCCGATAAGTATTATTACGATGATGAAACCTGCGAGGTTCATTCAGGTGCTCTGCTTATGAAGGCAGGCCTTAATCTCAAGAATTCACCTTGCTCTGACGGCTCCAGCTTCGTAATACATCTTAAAGCTGTGGATAAAAAATAATGCTTTTAAAAAAGTAAAACAAAAAGGAGAGAAAACACAAATGAAAAACTTCAAGCGAATTCTCAGCGTAGTTCTTTGTGTCTGCCTTCTTGCAACAAGCTCAATCGGCTTTGCTTATGCAGAGGATGCAGCATCCGAAGCACCGACAAGAGTTTCTGTTGTTGTAAACGGCGACACATCTTCATCACGCGGCTTCTGCTGGTACACAGCAAAGCAGGCTGACACAAAAATCGAGTTTGAGGGCGTTGATGCTTCTGCTTACACAGTCAAAGACGTAGTCTGTGAAGAGTGGGAAGGCAACTTTATGCACAAGCTTGTAGCAACAGGTCTTGAGGCAGGAGTTACTTACACCTACCGTGTAGGTGACGGCGAAAACTGGAGCGAATGGGGCACATTCACTACCGATAACGGTGATGATAAGGTCAGCTTCATCAATATTGCCGACGTTCAGGCAGGCGACTATGAAGGCTTTATGAAGGGTGCAGATACTCTTACAGCTGCTTTCGCAACACTTCCCGGTGCAGACTTCGTTTCCAACTGCGGTGACTTCACAAACGACAGCACAAACGAAGAGTGGGATGCTTACGATAAAGCTTTCGCAGCTCTCAACAGAACTTATACACTTGCTCCCGTATCGGGTAACCACGACGGTCTCGGTGTTGAATACTGGTTTAACAATATGTTCGCACTCGATACATCCGAGAGCGTACAGGTTAAGGACGGCGTAAACTATTCTTACGATTACGGCAATGCACACTTTGCTGTACTTAACACAAACGACCTTCTTTCAATCTCACAGGCACAGCTTAAGTGGCTTGAGAACGATATGAACTCAACAGATAAGGATTGGAAGATTGTTTTCTTCCACAAAGCACCGTACTCACTCGGTAAGGATGCTAAGTGGCCGGATGCTCTCTACCTTCAGAAGTCTCTTACAGACGTTCTTGATGCAACAAACGTTGACTTCGCTTTCTACGGTCACGATCATCAGTACATCCGTACAAAGCCCCTTACTGACAATAAGCTTGACGAGAACGGCACAACATACGTCCTCTCCGGTACAGCAGGCGGCAAGAGATATGAAGTTCGTCCCTTTCTCAAGAATCATTTCCTCGATGAAGACTTTATCGACAGAATCGTTATTCAGCGTGAAGGCGTAGGCTTTGAGAAGGAAGAGTATATCGGCGGCTGTTTCGAGGCTGTTGAAATTGACGGCGATACACTCACTCTCAAAACATACATCGTAAACGATGCAACAGGCGAAACAATTCTTGTTGACGAGTACTCTGTAACAAAGAAGCTCGGCGAGAACAAGGCTACATTTACAGGTGACAACACAACATCAGAGTTTGAATACATTCTCGGTGTCGTTCCTTCATTCCTCGGCCTTGCCGCATATGCACTCGGCGAGTGGCTTCCTGAGTTCCTCTCACTTGTTCCCGAACTTCTTTACTCCGTAATCAAGTACGACGTATTCTGATAAACTGAATATCCGATAATTATGCGGCATCTTCCAAAAAGGAAGGTGCCGCAGATTTATTAGTTTAACTTTATAGTGAACAAGTAAGAGCCCATTCCACATTAATGACAGGATAAGATAAATAGGTAATACTGAATCGACGAACTGAGAATTGTTTTAGAATTTTCAGTTATTTATATAATTATATGCAAAATCAGTTATAAGCTCATTTGTTTTTTTATTAAAAAGTTTTCCATCTTTTGAATAAAAATATTCATTATCTTTAGAACAGTATATATCAACAACGGGATGATAAAAAGTCAAGCTGCCATCTTCATTTATGTGTGGGTAGTAAGTATCCATATCAACATTTCTTATTTGGTTTATGTTCTTTCCGATATTTAACTTGAAAACAACATTCTGTATAGTAAAGCTTTCTTCAATGGCATTGGATGTTAATGCGTCTATTGTGTATACGGTGGAAGAATAATCGCTGTTTTCCGGGGCATTCATATATAAATCAGCTATATCAATAAAAAAAGGAGATAAATTTTTTCTGCCGATTTTTTTTATAGGAATTCCGTTGCATTCATCGGGGATTGTTATTTCCAAAACTTTTGTTTCTTCATCAGCAATATAACAATCTGCGCAAGCAAAATCAAAAGCGTTATAATATGTAATTTCCAAACCGTTTAAATTTGTTGATTCTGAAACCAACTGAAACATAACACTTGTAAGCCTTAATAAATTGAAAAGAAAAAACAACAAAATCGAACTGGCAATAATTGCTTTAATCGCTGTTTGAATTTTTTCTTTTTTTGCATCTTTCATAAGCTGGATAACATTCTTATCAGCTTCATCAGCTTTATTGTTTTCGTCTAAAACTTTTCCACTTAATACATCATTAACAGTGATATCAAACAACTCGCTCAATCGCTCAAGTGTTTCTACATCGGGGTAACATTTGCCTGTTTCCCATTTAGATACTGCCTTATCAGTGACGTTAAGCTTTTCCGCAAGTTGTTTTTGTGTCATGTGTTTTTCTTTTCGCTGTTCGGCAATGAAATTTCCTACGGATTGTTTATCCATAATATAAACCTCCTTTGCAGTAAATTATAATACTAATCCAATAAAATGTCACCCTACCAAAAGTAGAATCGATAGATGAAGTTATAATAACACAAGAAAAGATTCGCTATGTTGTATTCTTGGATTTTAGGGTAGAGGACTTCAGTCGGTTGATGCAACTTTAATAATGTCATTCTGAGCCGCAGGCGAAGAATCTTAAAATCCCCCAGTCAAAATCGCAAGCGATTTCGACAGCTCCTTCGGTGAGGGAGCCGGATAAGATCCTTCGTTTCACTCAGGATGACATTTGCTATATCTATGTAAATTTGTTTACAATGTAGGGGCGGCAATCTGCCGCCCGTTTTTGTTGTTATATCTCTTTTATGGCGGACGATTCGTGAATCGCCCCTACGCGGATGACAGGACAATATAATATTGATAAATAATATATGAAAAATATTGGTAAAAAGCTATTGACATTCTTTGACTTTCGATATATTATAATGGTAGTTTAGCACTCGAAATAAAAGAGTGCTAAAGTTAGCACAAAGCAGAAAGGGGATGAATCGGGTGCTGAATATGACCGAGCGAAAGCAGAAAATACTTGCCGCCGTGGTCGAAAGTTACATCCGCACAGGTGAGCCTGTCGGCTCAAAAAACCTGATGGGTGAGCTCGATTTTTCCGTTTCATCTGCTACCATACGTAATGAAATGGCTGACCTTGCCGAAATGGGCTACCTTGAGCAGCCCCACACATCGGCAGGCCGTGTGCCGACAACTCTCGGCTACCGCTACTATATCGATAAGCTGATGAATAAAATGGAGCTTAACGAGGCGGATTGTAAGAGTATCACCAAAACGGTTTCTTCCGGCAGCGGCGACCCTGAACAGCTGCTTGAAAAAGCGGGTGAAGTAATTGCCAACCTTACAAACTGTGCGGCGATAACTACAATGCCGGCAGGTGATAAGGCAACTGTCCGCAGGGCAGAGATTGTGCCCGTAAGTAACCGCACGGCAATGATTGTGCTTCTCACCTCGGCAGGCACGCTCAAAAGTAAGGCTTGCCGCAGCGATATGCCAATCACTCCGCAGACGGTTGAGCGTTTTTACAACGTGTGTGCTTCACACTTTGTCGGCAGACCGCTTGAAGAAATCGGTACCGTAATGCTCCAAACGTTGGTTGCGTCCCTTGGCGAGCACGCCCTTGAAATGTCACCGTTTTTTGTTGCTCTTGCTGACCTTGCAAACGATGCGCTCAGCTCCGATGTGCTTCTTGAGGGCCAGTCAAATCTGTTTAATCACAGGGAGCTTGGCGGCAATGTTATAGAGCTTATGGAGTTCCTGCGAAAGGGCGACCCGTTGGCGAAGCTTATCGCAGGCGGCACAGACGATGTTGATATAAAAATCGGCACCGAAAACAAATATAAACAGCTTGCCAATTCAAGTGTTATTATTTCTCACTACGATATCAACGGCGAGCGGTCGGGTGCTTTGGGCATAATCGGCCCGACACGTCTCAACTATGCAAAGCTTATTCCGTATATGCAGTTTGTTTCGGGTCTTGTAGGCAAGATACTTACCGAAACACTTGACGAACAATAAAGGAATATATTTAAAGAAAGGAAGGTTAAAATGTCAGAGAAGGAAAACACAAAGTCAGCAGAAGAAAAGGAAGAGAAAAAAGAGAAGAAGTCAAAGAAAAAGGCTGACAAAGCCGATGAGAAAGTTGCCGAGCTTCAGTCAGAGCTTGAGGAGCAGAAAAATCAGTATCTCCGCCTGGCGGCTGAGTATGACAACTACCGCAAGCGCACACAGCGCGAAAAGGATGCACTCAATGGCGACATCAAAGCCTATATAATAGGTGAGATTCTTCCCGTTATCGACAACTTTGAGCGTGCAACAGCTAACACATCGGCAGACTACGAAACATACAAAAAAGGTATGGAAATGATATTTACACAGTTTGTCGATATTTTCAAGAAGCTTGGTGTTGAAGCATTCGGTGAGCCGGGCGAAGCATTTGACCCGATGATGCACAACGCAGTAATGCATATCGACAGCGAAGATTTCGACGAAAGCGTAGTTGCACAGGTCTTTGCAAAAGGCTACAAAATCGACGACAAAATAATCCGATGTGCAACGGTGCAGGTTGCAAACTAATGGGCATCATAAAATAAGTAAAAATTTTCACTTTATAATAAAAGGAGTAATTAATTATGGCAAAAGTAATAGGTATCGACCTTGGTACAACAAACTCATGCGTAGCAGTTATCGAGGGTGGCGAGCCCGTAGTTATCGCTAACGCAGAAGGTGCTCGTACAACTCCATCTGTTGTTGCATTCAGCAAGGACGGCGAGAGAATGGTAGGTCAGGTTGCAAAACGTCAGGCTATCACCAACCCCGACCGCACAATCGCATCAATCAAGAGACAGATGGGTACAGACTTCGGCGTCAAGATTGACGACAAGCGCTTCACACCTCAGGAGATTTCCGCAATGGTACTCCAGAAGCTCAAGGCTGATGCAGAAGCTTACCTTGGCGACAAGGTAACAGCGGCTGTTATCACCGTACCCGCATATTTCACAGACGCACAGCGTCAGGCTACAAAGGATGCAGGCCGCATCGCAGGTCTTGAGGTTAAGAGAATCATCAACGAGCCTACAGCTGCTGCTCTCGCTTACGGCATCGATAAGGAGAACGACCAGAAGGTTATGGTTTATGACCTTGGCGGCGGTACATTCGACGTTTCCATCATCGAGATGGGTGACGGCGTTCAGGAAGTTCTTGCAACAGCAGGTAACAACCGTCTTGGTGGTGACGATTTCGACCAGAGAATCATCGACTGGCTTGCAGATACATTCAAGGCAGAGCAGGGCATCGACCTTCGCGGCGATAAGATGGCTATGCAGCGCCTTAAGGAAGCTGCAGAGAAGGCTAAGATTGAGCTTTCAGGTGTTACATCTTCCGCTATCAGCCTTCCCTTCATTACAGCTGATGCAACAGGTCCCAAGCACCTTGAGGCAACTCTCACACGTGCAAAGTTCAACGAGATGACAGCAGACCTTGTTGAGGCTACAATGAATCCCGTACGTCAGGCTATTTCTGACTCAGGTCTGAGCGTAAGCGAGATTGATAAGGTTCTTATGGTTGGCGGTTCTTCAAGAATTCCTGCTGTTCAGGAAGCTGTTCAGAAGTACCTTGGCAAAGAGCCTTTCAAGGGCATCAACCCTGACGAGTGCGTTGCAATCGGTGCAGCACTTCAGGCAGGTGTTCTCGGCGGCGAGGTTAAGGGTATGCTCCTTCTCGACGTTACACCCCTTTCACTCGGTATCGAGACAATGGGCGAAATCAACACAAAGATTATCGAGCGTAACACAACTATCCCCGTAAAGAAGAGCCAGATTTTCTCAACAGCTGCTGACAATCAGCCCTCAGTTGAGGTTCACGTTCTTCAGGGTGAAAGAGAGTTTGCAAAAGATAACAAGACTCTCGGCGTATTCCACCTCGACGGTATTATGCCCGCTCCCCGCGGTGTACCCCAGATCGAAGTAACATTCGATATCGACGCTAACGGTATCGTTCATGTTTCCGCAAAGGACCTTGGCACAAACAAGGAGCAGTCAATCTCCATCACAGCTTCTTCCAATATGTCCAAGGAAGATATTGAGAAGGCTGTTAACGAGGCTGCACGCTTCGCTGAGGAAGACAAGAAGCGCCGTGAGGAAATTGACACACGCAACAATGCAGACCAGATGGTTTACCAGAGCGAGAAGCTTGTCAGCGAAAACGGCGACAAGATGTCCGAGCAGGAGAAAACTGATATCAACGCAAAGATAGATGCACTCAAAGAGGCTCTTAAGGGCGAGGATATCAACCTCATCAAGTCACGTCAGGAAGAGCTTACAAAGGTGCTCAACGATGTTTCCGTACGCCTTTATCAGGAGGCTGCAGCTGCACAGCAGGCAGCTCAGGGCGGTGCTGCTGACGCAGCTCAGGGCGCACCCGGCGCAGATGCTAACGGCTACTACGATGCACCCTTCACAGACGTAACAGACGACAACAACTAATAATTAAAACAGCAATGAGGGGCGAATTACGTCCCTCATTGAGCGGTTTATGAAAGAGGAAATACCTTGGCAGATAAACGTGATTATTATGAAGTGCTCGGCGTAGATAAATCGGCGAGCGATGATGAAATAAAAAAAGCATATCGCAAAAAGGCAAAGGAGTTTCACCCCGACCTTCACCCCGGTGATAAAGAGGCTGAGGATAAGTTCAAAGAGGCTAACGAGGCTTACGAGGTGCTTTCTGACCCCGACAAGAAGTCGAAGTATGACCGTTTCGGTCACGCAGGTGTTGATCCGAATTACGGTGCAGGCGGTCCCGGTGGCGGCTTTGGCGGCGGTTTCGGCGGAATGGATTTCGACCTTGGCGATATTTTCGGCAGTTTTTTCGGCGGCGGTTTTGGTGGCGGCAGACAGGCTAACCCCAATGCTCCACGCAGAGGCAGCGATACTCAGGCTCGAGTTACTCTCTCTTTTGAAGAGGCAGCAAAGGGCTGTAAGAAAAAGGTTGATTTCACCCGTGTTGAGCTTTGCCCCGACTGTCACGGCAGCGGTGCAGCATCGGGCACAAGTCCCGAAACCTGTCCCGACTGTCACGGCAGAGGTCAGGTAAATGTGCAACAGCGTACACCCTTTGGTGTTATTCAAACCTCAAAATCCTGCTCACGTTGCGGTGGTAAGGGTCAGATAATTAAAACTCCCTGCTCCAAGTGTAAGGGCAAGGGTGCTGTAAGTAAAAAGGTTACACTTGAGGTTGATATACCTGCAGGTATAGATGACCGCCAGGTGCTCAACGTCAACGGTCAGGGTAACAGCGGTATCAACGGCGGTCCGTCGGGTAACTTGCACGTTACCGTGCTTGTACGGCCTCATCCTTTCTTTGAACGTGACGGCTATGATGTGTGGTGCGATGTTACAATCAGCTTTGCTCAGGCAGCACTCGGTGATACTCTTGAAGTGCCTACGCTTGACGGTAAGGTACGCTATGATGTGCCTGCAGGCACACAGCCCGGCGCGGTGTTCAAGCTCAAGGGCAGAGGTATTCAGTCTGTTAACGGAAGAGGCAGGGGCGACCAGCTTGTGCGGCTTATTGTTAATGTGCCCAAGAATCTGACTGCACGTCAGAAAGAGCTTTTGCGCGAGTTTGAGAAGGAATCAGGCTCAAAGATTCCGACGGGAGACGGAAGCAAAGGCGGCTTTTTCGGAAAGAAGAAAAAATGAAAGATACAGTAATTTTTGACCTTGACGGTACTTTACTTAATACACTTGATGATCTGACTGACAGCGTAAACTTTGCTCTTGGTGAAATGGGATATCCGCCTCACACTGCAGACGAAGTGCGTATGATGGTAGGTCACAGCGTGATTTATCTTATAGAGCAGGCTTTGCCCAAGGGGACAGATAAAGCGACGTTTGAACGTTGCCTTGCAGCGTTTGAGGCTCATTACAAAACCAATATGAGAAACAAAACGTCACCTTATGACGGCGTTATGCGGATGCTCGGAGAATTAAGCACGGCAGGTTATAAGCTGGCTGTTGTTTCAAATAAGCCTGATGTGTTTACAAAGGAGCTTGTAAGTGAGATTTTCGGTAAATATATTCCGCTGGCAATCGGCAGGAGTGAAACTATTGCACGCAAGCCTGCGCCCGATATGCTCCTGTTCGCTGTTGAACAGCTCGGAAGTGACATCAGGTCAACAGTATACGTTGGTGACAGCGAGGTTGATGTTGAGACTTCAATCAATGCAGACGTTGACTGTGTCAGTTGTTTGTGGGGCTTCCGCGACAGAGAAACACTTGAATCGGCAGGCTCAAAGCATATTGTTTTTTCACCTGACGAGCTTGTTGAATTAATAAAAAAGATGTAATAATTCCGGGATAGCAAAAAGCACTCTTACGGGTGCTTTTTTGTTTGTTTTAAAGTGAGAAATACAAACAAAATGTCAAAATAAAATAGTCAACTGTTGAAAAGAGTAAATATTTATGTTATACTTTTTTACAAATTAATGTTAAATTTCCGAGGTGTTTTGTAATGGCAAAGTGGATTGATAACAAGACCGTAATTATTACCGGTGCATCAAGCGGTATCGGTAAAATGCTTGCTGAAAGACTTATCAAAGAGCGCAACTGTACTGTAATCGGTGTTGCAAGAAGTGAAAAGAAAATGGTCAGTTTCGTAGAGGAACTCGGCGATTATGCAAGTAAGTTTAAGTATAAGCTTTTTGATGTTTCAAGCTATGATAACTGGCAGAACTTCCACGACTGGCTTGTTGAAAATAATATTCAGCCCGACGTTCTTATCAACAATGCAGGTGTTCTTCCTCGGTTTGACAGACTTGTAAACTATACTAAAGAGGAAATTGATGAATCAATCAATATCGACTTCTATTCAGCAGCATACTCTTCAAAAATTATGCTTCCGCTTCTTATGAAGAGCGAAACTCCCGCAATCGTAAACGTTGCATCATCTGCTGCTCTTATGGCTCTCGGCGGTACATCTATGTACTCTGCAAGTAAGGCGGCTGTTAAGGGTCTTACAGAAGCTATGAGAGAAGAACTTCGAGGTGAGGCATACATAGGCCTTGTCTGTCCCGGTTTTACCAAGACGGATATTTTCAGAAATCAGGGTGCAACAGACGGTATGAACCTTATCAATATGGTATCAACTCCTTGCCACAAGGCTGTCAACAAAATCCTCAAGGGCATTCTCCGTAAGAAATCTTATATTGTTGTAGGATTCGATGGTAATGCAATGGGCAGATTCAACCGCCTTATGCCTGTTCAGGGTTCAAGACTTTTCAGCTCTGTAATCAAAGCGTTCAAGATTGATCTTTTTGCTTCAACATTCGGATACGAAAAGAAGAGCGCGAAGAAGGATAAATAAAAATCACGGCAAATATAAAAAGCACTTCACTCTGTGTAAAATGAGTGAAGTGCTTTCTTTATACCGTAATATCGTTTTTGAATTTTTCAAACAGAGTCTTACCTATGCCGTCTATACGCAATATGTCCTCTTTGGTTACAAAATATCCGTTTTCGTTTCGGAAGTCAATAATCATCTGTGCACGTGCTTCACCTATACCGTCGAGCAAGGTGAGAGTTTCCGCATCGGCTGTGTTGATATTGATAAGCCCTTCTTCGGATATTATTGATACAGGCTCCTTCGGTTGCGGTAGAACAGTAGTATACTCGTTGCTTACAGCACTTACGATTATGATTGCCGCGGTTATAATAAGAGCCAAAAAAACAAGTGTGCGTGACGCTGAGCTTTTCATTTATGCAGTTGCGATCTCGATTGAGTTTATAACTACGTCCTCAACCGGCTTGTCACCGCGTGCCGTCTTTACATTGGCAATAGCGTCAACAACTTCCATTCCTTCGTAAACCTGACCGAAAACAGTGTGCTTGAAATCGAGCCAGGGTGTGCCGCCGACAGCCTTGTAGTTTTCAACTGTTTCGGTGGGAAAACCACGGTCTGTAAGCTGAGCCATCTGTGAAATGAAACCAGGGTCAACGTCGCTTGCCTGAACGATGAAGAACTGGCTGCCGTTTGTGCAGGGGCCTGAGTTAGCCATTGAGAGTGCACCGCGGAGGTTGTGAAGGTCTACACAGAATTCATCTTCAAAAGCTTTGCCCCAGATACTTTCGCCGCCGCAGCCTGTAGCTGTGGGGTCGCCGCCCTGAATCATAAAGTCTTTGATAACACGGTGGAAAACAAGGCCGTCATAGTAGCCGTTTTTTGCGTGTGTTGTGAAATTCTCAACAGTTTTGGGGGCAAGGTCTGCAAAAAGGCGGATTTTGATATCGCCCATATTTGTTTTCATTGTTGCTACGGTCTCGCCGCTTAAGGGTTTGTCAAGCTGATTGATCATTGCTATATCTCCTTATCAGTTGGTTTTGAATGCGTTGTATGTGTAGAAGTAGAGTCTTACGTTGTTGTCTTTGGGAAGGTTGTTTTCTTCGTAATATTCATCGGCATACCAGTTGATTGCAACATAGAGTCCGCGTCTTTTGCCAATCCATTTTGCAGAGTAGGTGCCTTCATCTAACTCATCGGGCAGCATATCTTCGGTTTTTGTGATATTAAGACCTGTGGAGTCGTAAACGCTGAAGCCGGCATCCTCGAGCTGCTTTATATAGTCTTTGAGACCCTTGTAGTCAATACCATCAGCAAAGAAGGTGTAGACATAGCCTTCTTCTGCTTTTTCTTCGTTATAGAAGTTGATTTTACCGCCAATTGCAGGCACATCTTTAAACAGCGCATTGTCGGGCCAATTGTGTACAGTGGGTGCTTTGGTCGGTGTTTCTTTAACGGGGTCCTTTGAACATGATGCAAGGGAGAATACAGATATTGCAACAAGCAGCATACAAATCAGTTTTTTCATACTTTATCCTACCTTTGTAAACATTATTAATACAATTATAAAGCTATAGCAAATTATTTTCAAGAGATAAGTGCTCTTTTTTCAAAAAAAGACTTGAAAAAAAATAATATTTTTATTATAATATACTGCGTTATGTGAATATTATGCTGGAATAGCTCAGTTGGTAGAGCAGCTCATTCGTAATGAGCAGGTCGCGTGTTCGAGTCACGTTTCCAGCTCCAATGCTTCAAACCGCTCTATATCAACGGTTTGGAGCTTTTTTATATTTGCTTAATGTGCAGAATTACACCCTCAAAAACAGGTGTTTGGAGTTTATTTGGAGTTTATTGCCTTGAGAATTATTAAATAATGCAGGATAGTATATATCAGCTTTACAAAAAGAAATGAATTTGATAAAATAAAAAAGGTTATTCGAGGTGGTAAATTTCGTGTCGACCACACGCCGACGGCAAGACAGGGGAAACCCGAGTAGATGCAGGGGAACGGCACGCCTGCCGAATAACCATTATCGAAAATCACAAACGGTTGTGAATATAAGATTTGAGCGGCTTGCCTTTTGTGGCTTGCCGCTCATTCTTTATGCCTGTTTTGCTTTTTGATTAGAAAATAAATCCTGCAGAGCTTCAGCTGCTCTCTCATCCGCTGTTTTAATAGCGTGAGTGTAAATATTGCCGGTGGTGGTAATGTTTGCGTGTCCGAGCCTTTTTGATACGGTCTTTATATCGGTACCGTTGGCAATCATTAACGTTGCGTTTGTGTGCCTGAGGCTGTGCACGGTTATTTCCGGCAGATTATGCCGCCTTACAAAATCGTGAAACCATCCGCTGACGGTGTCCGGGTGTATTGGTTTACCGTCCCAAGTTGTAAATACTTTTCCGCTGTTTATCCATTTATCACCGATTTTTAGCCGCTGCGTTGCTTGCTCTCTTTTGTGTTCTTTAAGAAGCAGCAGAGCGGATCCGGGTAAACGTATAACTCTATGTGATGATTCTGTTTTGGTATCGTTATCAAAAACACCTCTATTGGATAGGTATAGACTTGATTTATTAATATCAATAATACCGTTTTTAAAGTCTATATCATGCCATTCCAAACCGCAGGCTTCACCTCTGCGCATACCGGAATAAAGAATAAGCGTGAACAATGCTTTGTATGTGAGCGGCTCATTCTCAAGACACTCAAGCAGCTCAGCTGCTTCATATTCATCAAGGTATTTTGCTTCTTTCTTTTCCGCTCGAGGTGGTTTTACACGGGAGCAGGGGTTATACGGGATAATCTGCCAATATACCGCTGTTGTGAGCATAGTTGATATAACACGGTGATAATACAGAGCGGTTGCGCCGGATAGCTTGTTATTATCACCTGCAGGAGCAAACAAACTGTTAAAAGGAATATTAAGTGCAGCGGCTATGTTTTCTGCACTTGAGCGGCTTATGTTTTGCCCACGTGCGGCACTACGAACAGTAGCTGCAGACAAGCCCGTTTTATCACAGATTTTCTGCTGAGTGATTTTGTGCTTTTTAATATAGGCTTTTATATCCTTCAGCGGCTTATACTTTGTGTCGCTCCTTATGCCTTCCTCTGCAAGATTCTCATAAAAACTGAGTAAATGATGCGGCTGCAGCTTGTTTAATTGAATGTGACCGAGGGCCGGTGTAATGCGCTTCATGCAGTCGGTATAGTTCTTTAATGTGGTAGGTCTTAAATGTTCTTTAGCGTATTTTTTCACCCATAAATCAAAGAAGTCTGACAGCTTGATATTTCCACCGATATAAAGCCCGTTTTTTACTTGTTCTTCAAATAATACCTTTTGCCGCTCAAGCTCTTTTTCTATCTGCTTTTTAGTCATACCGGGCTCAGGTTTCCACGTTATTGAGCGGCGAATTTGTTTACCGCTCGTATCATAGCCGCTCGAAACGGTAATACGATATGTACCGTTACGTTTAGTTACTGTTGCCATTTTCTTCACCTTTGATTCTTTAGTCTGATTCTTTCTTCTTCAAGCAGTTTTTGATATCGGTTAAAACCTGTAACTTCTTCAAATGCTTTTATTAGTTGTCGCTCTGTTATATTGATATAATGTTCAATGGCTTGAGATTTAGTTAATACAATTTTTCCGTCACCGTTTTCTGATTCTCCCCAAAAAAAGCCTTCTACATCTGTAACGAAAGGTGATAAACATTCTTCTTTTATAGCTGTGGCATTGCTTGCTTCAGAGATATCCGAAATAAGACAGCCGGTATTCCAACAAGCTGTTTGAAAGGTTTCATTCTTAAAAAATGAATTCATAAAAAAGCTAAAATCATTAGGGAAACAATAAAAATAGCGAGCTCTGTTATGCTGATTTTTTATTGTGTGGCCTTTTCCTTTTTGTAAAAATTCAATGAGATCCTCATCAAATCCCGTTCTTTTACATATTTCTTGCACTGTTATATCTGTTGTCGCTGCATCAGATAACCCGAGTAGATAATCGGAAGATACATTATACAGCTTTGCATAAAAAACAATATCATCTATATTCGGTTGACGTTCTCCGCTCTCGTGGTAACCTATTATTTGTCGTTTTACGTGCATTTTTTCAGCTACTTGTGTTTGCGTATATCCGTGCTTTTCCCTGCATTCTCTCAGACGTGAACCGATATTGTTGCAAATCATCATAAAAAAACCTCTTTGTTATTAATTCGTTGCAACCTCTTGTAATACTGTTGCTGTTGCGTTACAATATAAGTGTAACAAAGTTGTTGCACGATGTCAATAGCAATTTTTAAAAGAAAGGAACAATGAAATGAAAAACAAGGAAATAAGAGAAGCCGCTCAAAAGGCAGGTGTAAAACTGTGGCAGCTTGCCGAGGCTCTGGGTATGGCTGATTACAACTTCAGCAGAAAGCTCAGAAAGGAATTTACTCCGGAAGAAAAAGCAAAAGCTCTGAACGCTATTGAGCGGCTTAAGGCGGTGAGCTGATGAATATCAGTTACATACCGAGAATGAGAACATTGCCCGAAGCTCTTAAAATGCTCAAAGAATTAGACAGCTCTACAGCTATAACCCTGCGTGCACTGCGCCGTATGGTGAACAACGGTGAAATTCCCGTTGTAATGGTGGGCAGTAAACGGCTTATAAACTTTGATAAACTGCTTGAGCGGCTTAATGTGGCGGCAGAAATGCCGCCTGAAGCTGTCATAAGGCGAGTTGATGAAAAATGGACACAATAAGCGAATCAAAGAATAAGCCGGTGATTGCTGATAATATGAGCATTAATCTATATGGTTGGATGATAAACCATTTGGATTTGAATACTAAAGCACTTTTGCTATTTATGGCAATATACAGCTTTTCAAAAGGTCCCGAGGCTTGCTATTATGGCACAATAGAATATTCGGGCGAAATTATGAAAGGCGCAACAAAGCAAACTGTTATCACAGCATTAAAAGATATGATAACTAAAGGTTACATAACAAAAAGTATAAAAACTATAAATGGAAAAAATCGGATTTGTTATACCCCTACTGATAGGGTCAAAAAATTAGACCCTCAAGGTCAAATAATTAGACCTGCAGAGGTCAAAAAATTAGACCCTCAAGGTCAAATAATTAGACCCAATAATAAAAGAGATAATAAAGATAATAGTAAAGTGATATATAGCGCAGCGGCACAAAAAACAGGCGTATTATCTATTGAGCCGTCATATGATATTGAGGAATTTGAGCGGATTGCCGCTCAGCCGCTGAAATATGTATCACAAAAAGAAAGAGCCGCTCAAAGCTAATGAGCAGCCCCAACAATAAATATTTCTGACAAGGATATTATATAACGGGGTGTGCTGATTGTCAACTGAATTTGAAATAAGTAACGAGCGGCTTGCCGTTCTTATTCAGCAAGGCTACAAAGAATTATACGAGCGGCTATGGGAACAGACAAAGAAATTCTTAAAATTGCAAGCATTTAAATACTATTCTCAGTACCGTGCAATGTTTGACGGTGCAGGGGTTGTTCTTGAGGATTGTTATCAGTCGTGTTTCCTTGCTCTTGTGGATGCTGTAAATGCTTATGACATAACATCCGGCTTTTCTCTGCTTGCGTACACAAAATATCCGTTAACAAATCATTTGAAGGCGCTCATAAGCTCAAGCCGTGGTGAAAAGATAGAGCCGCTCAATTTGTCGCTCAGCATTGATGCGGCAATAGATAACGCTGATGAGAGCGGAAACACTCTGACATTTGCTGATACTCTGATAGATGAAGCAGCGGCTGAAGCATTCGATTATGCAGAAAGAGAAATAGTGAGTGAGCATTTGAGCGGAATATTATCAGAAATATGCTCCCGTTTGAATTGGCAAGAACAAAGGGTAATAACTATGTTCTTTTACCAAAACATTGGAATAGCGCAAATTTCAGATTTTTTAGGCTGTGATGCAAGCCGAGTGAAACGTCACGCTCTGTATCTGTTACGGCGATATATCCGCAAATACAAGGCTTGCTTAGGTGATTTTGATAATCGTTACAAAGCTGTTGGTTTGAGAGCCTTTCAAGAGCAGTGCGGCAGCAGTGTTGAGCTTGCGGCTGAGCGGATATCATCTTTTGATTGATGAGTAATGCACAAGTATTAAGAAAGATTTTGAGCGGCTTGCCTTTTACGGTTTGCCGCTCAGATATGTTTTATTCTTCTGTATATATAGGGTCGGTTGGTTTTGCTTTGTGTCGGTTTTCTTTAAGCCATTGTTTGAGCTCTTCAATAGTTTGATATACGTCCTCGTCAGTGTACCACTCAGGATGTTTAAGACGGCTCATAAGAGCTCCGTACTGCCATCTGTAATCAGATTCAGTTTCAATAACGGGCAGCGGTGTGCTCAATCCCAAATCCGGGAATGTCATGTATTCTTTTACGGGGATATCAACACCGCCGATATTATACGTCGCACCGAGCGGCGCAGGAATAACATTATTCTGATTTGAGCGGAATATCGGGGTGCCTGTGGTGTTTATTGTGGCTGTATTTGTCATTTTTTTAACTCCTTTTTGTTGACATTCCGCAGCGGATAAGCTATAATGTATTTAACCGCTGCGGCGGTGTTTTATGGGCTGTTTGTAATGCTTTCCAGGGCGGTTACAAGCAGCTTTGTTTTATTCGGTATCGAGCGGAATATCAATATTACCGAACCCTATGATATACTCACTGCGGAATAATTCATTTTCAAATGAAAATCTTATTTCAGTGTTTTCCGCTGCGGTCTTTGCGCTGTTCGGCTTCTTTGCCGGCGGTGTTCTTTTCGGGTTACGCTTTTTCTTATTGCGTTTTTGCTTTGACATTTGTTATCACTCCTTTGCTGTGATTATATTGTACACCAAATATCTGTGTATGTCTATTGACATATAATACGAATTATACACTGAATATTTGTGCATATTATACATTGAAAATCAGTGTACAATATGCTATAATGAGGACAATGAAAAAGGATTTTTTTCGAGTGCCGCTCGGAAATATAGAAAAAGGAGCGATTATAATGCCCGTTGTGTATAAAATAGATGTGCTTTCTGCTCTGAAAGAGAAAGGCTATTCGACATATAGATTAAGAAAAGAGAAGATTTTAGGCGAAAGTGTCATTCAGCAACTTCGAAACGGTGAGGCTGTAAGTTGGAGTAATATTGCTCGTTTATGTGATTTGTTAGATTGTCAAATCGGAGACATTTTGGAATATACACCTGATGATAAGTAAACCGCTCCAACAAGCAGAAAAGGAGTTTTTTGAATGTCGGCATCAGCAGCGATAAAACAAAGACTTTCTGAATTGAATATGACACAAACAGAGTTAGCGACAGCGATCGGAACTACTCGACAGAATTTAGCTAATAAAATGAGCAGAGATAATTTTTCCGCTCAAGAGCTGTGTGTTATTGGTGCTGTATTAGGGGTAAAACTTGTTTTGCTCGATAATACCGGCAAAGAGTACAACATTGAATATTAAGCCGCTGCCGGGGGAATAAATGCAGATACTGTACGTATCAAATGCATGTGAATAACGAAACAACTCGAATAAATGTTTTGATATTGGATAATTTAGCCGCTCAAGCGGTTTTTAGGGTATTTTTCATAACCCGAACACCCAAACAGAAACAAAAGCAAATAATAGCATATTTTGACAATAATTAAAGCCGCTCAAATCTTGGTGTTTGTTTGGTGTTTATTTGGTGTTTATTTTAGCGTTTGGAGTTTGTTTTCCGTGAAAGCCCGTGAAACGCATAGTGTCACAAAATGGCTCTGTATCAACATAATTTGATAGCTTGTGAAACTGTATGAAAGCTTTGTTACTCAATTCGTAATGAGCAGGTCGCGTGTTCGAGTCACGTTTCCAGCTCCATAAAAAAGCATCGACAAAGTCGATGCTTTTTTATGATATCTGCTTGGCAGATGATATATGATTCGCGTATGTAGTAAACGGACATTATATTATTGAATTTTTTACTGTTTTATGATATATTCGTTTTGTAAATGTGATAAAAGAGGTGAGCTTCCGTTGGATAAAAGACAGGCGCTTCTGCCAATCTGTACTGGTGCGTGGGGCAGATGTCACATTCAGGGAATAGCGGTTGATCTCAGAAAAGGATATATTTATTACTCCTTTACAACCAAGCTTATAAAGGCGACACTTGACGGAAAAGTTGTCGGTACTCTCGACGGCCTTGCAGGTCATCTCGGCTGTATTGCGTTTAACGAAAAAGACGGCTGTGTGTATGGTTCGCTGGAGTATAAAAACGATATAATCGGCAGAGATATTCTGAATGTTATCGGCTGTGAGCGTACTTTTGATGATGCTTTTTATGTAGTCAGGTTTGACGTTGATAAAATAACCGCACCTGATATGAGTGCGGATAGCGGCGATATTATGACTGCTGTTTGCCTGTATGAGGTTGAGCGCGATTACAAATGGAGCGGTGCAGACTGCGACGGACAGCCATTGAATCACAAATACGGCTGCAGTGGTATTGACGGAATAACCTTCGGTCCGTTGCCGGGTCAAGGTTACGATGACGGTATATATCTGTATGTTGCCTACGGAGTTTATGACGATGTTAAACGCAAGGACAACGATTATCAGATAATTCTGTGCTATGATATGGTGGACTGGGAAAAACGTTCGTTGCCGCTTTCGCAGAATAATATGCACCGATCGGGATTTGAAAAGCCTTTGCACAAGTTTTTCGTGTATACGGGTAATACGGAATGGGGTGTGCAGAATCTTGAATACGACAGACAAACAAACGCTCTTTTTATGGCCGTTTACGAAGGTCACAAAAAAGATTACCCGAATTATACGCTGTTTTGTGTTGATATGTCGGCTCAGCCCGGAGTAAAAGAACTTAACGGAACAGGTGAAAAAGCAGAAACACTGGCTCTTGCCAAAAAAGGGCTATATGACAAAAAAACGGGAATATATGGCTGGCATTTTCCGCTTGGCAGTACGGGCTTGTTTTCTTTCGGAAACGGCGAATGGCTTATCTGCAGACATTACCGGACAGACGAAGGTCAGTGCGGAGAAATTGGGCATTATAAATGGGACGAAAAAACACCGTTTGTAAAGATATAATTCTGGAATTAAGGAGCGATTTAAAACGAAAAAATTATTATACATTGATGCCTGCATCAGAGATGAGCAATCAAGAACAAAAAGAATTGCAGCACCTGTAATTGAAGCGTTAAAGCAAAGATACGAAGTACAGACTTTGGTTATCAATGAGCTTGATCTGAGTATTGTCAGAAAAGAGCTTGTGACAAAGCGTACAAGCGGTGATATTGATATGCAGGTTATGAAGTGGGCAGAAAGTGTTCGCGATGCAGACCGAATCGTTATTGCCGCACCTTTCTGGGATATGTCTTTTCCTGCAGCTTTGAAGAACTTTTTTGAGCTGTGCTCGATTATGGATGTAACCTTCAAGACAGATGACAAAACCTGCTACGGCAACTGTAAGGCAGAAAAACTGCTTTATATTACCAGCAGAGGTATGAATATCAGCACAGGTGATGCATTGGAGCAGGCTACTCCGTATCTTAAAGCTCTGTCATGGCTTTGGGGTATAGGTCCTCTTCAGGTAATTTCGGTGCAGAATACGGATTATCTTCCTGCTTCGGAGATTGATAACAAAATCAATGAAGCAATTTCAAACGGCCTGAAAATTGCAGAGGAGTTTTAAAGCTTATTTAAAAATATTTATAAAAACTTACTGGAGGTTGTAAATGAATCCGGCAACATATATACCGATAATACTTTTATGGATTATCATATTTATAATGCTCCGCAATAGAAAAAAAGCATTGATTATAAGAAAAATTATAGAGAAAAGAAAAACGGGAGGCAATATAGAAATGAAAGAGCTCGCAAAGAGATTCATTGGTAAAGAATGTCTGATCAGCACATTAGATAACAATCACCAATATGAAGGCGTGATTAAAGAGATTGCTGACGGTGCAATTCTTGTAGAAAAAGCAGGGATGTCTGAAGTGATCAACCTTGATTTTGTTATTCGCATCAGAGAGTTTCCTAAAAACAAAAAAGGAAAGAAAAAATCGGTAGTATTAGACTGAACGACAACTTAAACTTTATATATCAGCATTAAAAAACAACCTGACTTGTTTTACACAGATCAGGTTGTTTCGTTTTTTTGTTATTTCAGCGGTGCGTTTACTGCAAGCTCAAAGTCGGTGTCGTCTACTTTTCCGTCGCCGTTAAGGTCGGCGGCATCTTTATAAGCTGTGCCGATATCATCTTCTGTGAGAAGGCCGCTTTCAAACATACCGACAAGGAATGCATCGTTTGCGTCCTTACTGCAGTTGCCGTCAACATCGCCCTTGACACTTACAGTAAGCGTATTGCTTGTGTTGTCGGTGTCAGTGACGATAACCTTACAACCCGTTGTAAGAAGTGAGTTTGCAGGTAACATGGTGCCGTTTGCAGTTGTGAATTTTGTTGCCAGAGAAGTGAAATTTTTCGCAATGGCATTATGCGTAAGGTTTGCATAGGTTGAAGCACCGAGCACATAACTGCCGGAAGCAGCTTTTATGCTGAGTTCTTCGTTAACACTTGGGTTAACTGCATCGGGCACAAAAATCTGCTTTGCAGCATAGATTTTGCCGCCGTTTGCTGTTGATTTGACGTTGTTAAGACCGTAGCCTACGCTTATATTGCCGACGAGTGTGGGCACACTGAGTGTAAGGTCGCCGCTGTAGAGTACTACATTTTCGCTGACCTTAAAGGTTACGCTTGCGAGCGTACCGCCGTCAGTCATAAGCTCTTCATCGATAACAGCGAAATAAACCTCGTTACCGGTATAAGCTTTATTGGATACAAAGTATTCACTTGCCGCTTCCCCGCTTTCAACGCTTATGGGTGTAAGTACGTCGGAATCGTAGCCGAGAATAAATTCACCGGCACAGTAGCCCCTGTTATTGTTGACCGACACGTTTATCGTTACTTCGTCACCGGGACGGAGCTGACTTGCACTGTTGACCGTGAAAGCAGGTGCAGGTGCTGCAGCGTGAGTTGTGACGATTGCAGCTGCTGTAACGAGAGCTGCAATGCAGATAGCAACAAGAATTCTTCGTGATATTTTGGATTTCATCTAATCAAATCCTTCCGATAGGATTATTGCTAAGAATTAAAACATATTGAAGAAAGCAAGGATAATCTTGTTGATAAGCACTCCGAAAACCTTGCTGAAGAAGTTAAGCTCGATTATATCGCTGTCCATTGCTTCCTCTGCAAGGAGAAGAACCTGTGAATCGTACTCTGTTTCACCTTCGTGGAGAGTGATGAGACGACCGCCGCGGTTGTAATCCTGACCGTAGGAGTTGAATGTGCAACCGGGTGTGTTAACGATGTCTACACCGTTAAGCTCAACTGTGAATGTATTTACGTGGTCGTGGCCGGAGAATACTGCAACTGTACCCTGCTCGACAAGAGCGTCAAACTGACCGAAGTTTTCAACACCGGGGCAAGGGGGCTCAGTAAGCATACCGTCCTTTATAGCGGAGAAATCAGCAAATGTGAGGTCATATTCCTTACCGTTGCAGAACTTGCTGTCAAAGCTGATTGCAACCTCAGACTTTTCCTTATAGAATACGTCCATGATTTCGCCTACAATAATATGCTGGAATGCCATTGAGGGAATAACATTACCGCCGTTGAGTGCTGTGTACAGCTTGTTGGTTGTCTTAAACCACTCGATCTGGTCGGGGTATACGCACTCGTAGCCGCCGTTACCGTTTTCATCTGTGTAGCCGCCTGTACCTGAATCAAACATATAGAGGTTGTAAGCAACCTTGAGGGGGTTTGAAGAGGACATGATGGGAAGATTGTGTGTAGCTACACCTGAGAGTGTAGGAACCTGATCGTATGCAAGGCAGTACTTGCCGCCGTGCTTCTGGTAGTAACCGAGGAGAATAGCGTTGTGGTTGATCTGCTCTTCTACAGGTCCGTACTCTCTGTCGTGGTTACCGAAAACAAGAGTAAAGTAAGTTTCGTTTTCAACGAAAATCTCTACAATTTCAGCAACAGCCTGCTCCTGCTCGCCGTCACCGTCAACGGTGTTATCGCCGCCGAGAACAACGAGATCGGGCTCGTATTTTTTGATAGAGTGCTCGATAAACTGAAGCATCTCTTTGTGTGCAGGAAATTCGTCCTGGCAGTCTGTGATGTGGAGGATTTTGAACTCGCCGTCCTCGTCGAAGCGAAGGATCGGGAGATCAGACTCTGCAAATGCCATAACTGTGCATGAGAAGAGCATGACAACTGCAAGAACAAGTGATAAGGCTTTTTTCATTTGTATTTATCCTTTCTGATATGTATATTTGAAGTCTGATAAGACCTCACTTTATCCAAAATATTTTATCATAAATTGAGTTCAATTTCAAATAAAATCAGCTCTGTATTTTGATGTTTGAGTAACAAAATTTCAAGTCCGTTTTTGTGCTATTTGTATACTGAATAAAAAAGCAAGGCACTGAACGCCTTGCTTTTGGAGCGTTATATCTGTAATGCTAAACTCTGTAATGCGTTGATAAGAGCTGTGCATTCGTCAAGCGTATCGGTGACGATTGTTATTTCAACAAGCTGATCTCCGACCAGTGCACAAAGCATACAATAAACCACGCTCTCTTCGTGGTCTGCACAGGTTGCACTTACAAGATATTCTATACCGCCTACGGTAACGGAGTCGAATATATTCTTCATCTCTACCTCTTCACCGTATGCATCTGCGTACTGAGTTTCTAAAATCGGTATAAGTGAAGCGTGGTAATATGCGGCATATTCCTTGGGAGTTGTATATGTACCGTCACCTATAGCAACTGATATTTCGTCACCGTCTTCTGCAATAAAATAAATAACACATTCTGAATCTTCAATTGTGTATTCTTCGTACAGAGATTTATCAGCCTCTGTAAAGCCCTCGGGGCACTTTAACTGCAGATTGAGCCAATCGTTTCTGTATACATCGCCTGTAAGCGTGCCGTGTGAAACTGTGTCGTCTGATTCGACAATAAAATCTTTGTCAGGGTATTTCGCATCTATCTGCTTAAGGATTCCGGAGCCGCCTGCTGTTGCAAGAAAATTACCTATTAAAAATCCTATACCTAAAAAAACAATAAATGAAGCAACGGCACTGATTACGATAATTGCCGTGATTTTTCCTTTTGTCATCTTTCTCTTTGGGGGTTGCGGCGGTATTTCAACGGGCTGTGCAGTGGGTTGAGCAACGGGCTGTTGAGCAGTGCAAACACATATTTCACCATCTTCAAGCTGCTTTCCGCATTTTGTACAGTACATCATTTTTCTCCTTTTGATTTCTATTGCTTGTTAATAATATGTTAACAAATTGCCGATTTGTTGTCAATAAAATTCTTGCTTTGATTTCTTTTTGCATTGACCGATTGAATATAATGGTATAAAATACCAATTATAGATATAAAGGGGGACTAAAAGATGAAGCGTTTGAGTAAAGTTTTACTTGGCACAGGTGCTGCTGTGCTCGGTATTGCTGCCGTATCTCCTGCTATAGTGGGCGAGCTTCTTTGGCACGGCGTGCTTACAAAGAAGGGCAGTGATGCGCTCGGAAAATATTTTGCCGAGGATCCTGTTGAGCCTTCCGTGAAGCCTGATTTCGATATCTGCGAGGGTGCAGGGGAGTGGTTTGAGACTACGCCTCACGAAGACGTAATAACCCTCAATTCAATAGGTGATACACCTATGGCGGTGCTCTTCAGAAACGGCGACAGCCATAAGTGGGCGATTATCTGCCACGGCTATACTGCAGAGCCTTGCGTTATGGCACGCTATGCGAGAGAGTATTATAAAAAGGGATATAACCTTGTAATGCCCTATATGAGAGGTACGGTAAAGGGTGTCAAATCACCCAAGGGTGTAGTCGCTTATACAATGGGTTATCTCGATAAGCTTGACCTTGTTGCGTGGATTAATTATACGGTTGAGCTTGACCCCGAAGCTCAGATTGTCCTTCACGGCGAATCAATGGGTGCCGCAACGGTTATGATGTCTGTCGGTGAGCCGCTGCCTGATAACGTAAAGTGTGCGGTTGAAGATTGCGGCTACA
This sequence comes from Clostridia bacterium, assembly GCA_017399065.1. Lineage (GTDB taxonomy): Bacteria > Bacillota > Clostridia > Oscillospirales > Acutalibacteraceae > UBA8612. The sequence goes on from JAFQEL010000007.1 coordinate 88,825, forward strand.
CAAGCGTATGGGATGAGTTTGCTCACAATATTGTTGATATGTTTCATTTGCCCGTATTTCCGTATCTCTATGCTTCGCAGATCAGTATAAAACGTCATATCGATCTTGATTTCAAGAAGGCTTCCTGTGTCGAAGCACTCAAAAAGTCAAAGACTCCGATGCTGTTTATTCACGGCGAAGCCGATACCTTTGTTCCGTTTGAGATGGTTTACAAAAATTATGAAGCCTTTAACGGTGAGAAGGATATACTCACAATACCCGAAGCTGACCACGCGCTGTCTGTAAATACCGACCCCGTAACTTATTTTAACAAAGTATGGGAGTTTGTCGGTAAGTATATAGAAGAATAAAAAATGAAATCAGCCTTGCTCATTGAGCAAGGCTGATTTTTTTATCAATTAAGTTTTTAATCAGTTGTTGTTTCTGGGCTTTCTGTCACCGCGGCGGAAGTCCTTACGGGGTGCCGGACGGCGGGGAGCATCGGAGATTGTGTTTTCGGGAACCATACCCTCAATCTCGATGAGTGCATCTCTTCTGGAGAGGTTGAGTCTGCCCTGGTCATCGATTTCAAGTACCTTTACGATAACTTCGTCACCAACTGCAACAACATCTTCAACCTTTTCTGTACGCTTTACGTCAAGACGGCTGATGTGAACGAGACCTTCCTTACCGGGAGCAATTTCAACGAATGCTCCGAAGTCCATAATACGTGTAACAACACCATTATAGAATGAGCCGGGCTCGGGATCGTTAGCGATTGTGTTAACCATAAGAAGTGCGCGCTCTGCATCGTCCATATCAAGTGCGCAGATGAAGATTGAACCGTCTTCCTCAACGTCAACCTTACAGTTGCACTCTGCACAGATTTTCTGGATAACCTTACCCTGCTTACCGATAACCTCGCTTATCTTCTCAACGGGAATCTTTGTTGTAAGCATTTTGGGAGCGTACTTGGAAAGCTCCTTGCGGGGCTCTGCGATACACTTGAGCATTACGTCGTCAAGGATTTCACAACGAGCTGTGTATGTCTTGTCAAGAGCCTCACGGATGATTGCGGGAGTAAGACCGTGTACCTTGAGGTCCATCTGGATTGCTGTGATACCCTTCTTGGAGCCCGCAACCTTAAAGTCCATATCGCCGAAGAAGTCCTCAAGACCCTGGATATCAACCATTGTCATAAAGCGGTCGCCCTCAGTGACAAGACCGCAGGAAATACCTGCTACGGGAGCCTTGATCGGAACACCTGCTGCCATAAGTGAAAGTGTTGAGCCGCATACGGAAGCCTGAGATGTGGAACCGTTTGAGGAGAGAACCTCGGAAACAAGACGGATGCAGTAGGGGAATTCCTCTACGCTGGGGATAACGGGAACAAGAGCCTTTTCTGCAAGTGCACCGTGACCGATCTCACGTCTGCCGGGACCTCTGGAGGGCTTTGTTTCGCCGACAGAATATGCAGGGAAGTTGTAGTGGTGCATATATCTCTTTTCGGTTTCGTTGTCGATACCGTCGAGAAGCTGAACGTCGCTCATGGGACCGAGTGTTGTTACTGTGAGAACCTGAGTCTGGCCTCTTGTGAACATACCTGTACCGTGTGCTCTGTCGAGAAGGTCAACCTCTGCTGCGAGAGGGCGGATTTCGTTGATGCCTCTGCCGTCAACACGCTTGCCGTCATCAAGAAGCCAGCGACGTACAACGTACTTCTGTGTCTTGTAAAGGCAATCGTCGATTTTTGCAATCTCTTCGGGATAAATCTCATCGAACTTCTCGTGAACTGCATCGTATATGGGCTTGAGTCTTTCGTCACGGATACGCTTGTCGTCTGTGTCGAGAGCAATGCGGATATCTTCGATAGCGAAATCCTTGATTGCTTCGAACATCTCGGGAGCGGGATCGTTTGAGGGGAACTCAATCTTCTCTTTGCCGCACTCAGCCTTGATCGTGTTGATGAATTCAACGATCTTCTGGTTTTCTGCGTGAGCAAACATGATGCCGTCGTACATTTCGTCGTTTGTAACTTCGTTTGCAGCAGCTTCAATCATAGCAACGAGATTGGATGTGGAAGCGACTGTAACGTACATATCGCTCTTTTCCTTCTGCTCTGCTGTGGGGTTGATGATATACTCGCCGTCAACCATACCGACAACAACACCGGATACAGGGCCGTCCCACGGAATCTCGGAGATGGAGATAGCGATTGAAACACCGAGCATAGCTGTGATTTCGGGTGAACAGTCGGGGTCAACTGACATAACTGTTGCAACAACGCCGACATCGTTTCTCATATCCTTGGGGAAGAGAGGACGGATAGGTCTGTCGATAACACGGGAAGCGAGAGTAGCCTTTTCGCTTGCTCTGCCTTCACGGCGCTGGAATGAACCGGGGATTCTGCCTACTGAGTAGAGCTTCTCCTCAAAGTCAACGGAGAGGGGGAAGAAGTCAACGCCTTCACGGGGCTTTGCAGCCATTGTAGCCGTACAAAGTACGTTTGTCTCACCGTAGCGGACAAGGCAGGCGCCGCCTGCAAGCTCAGCCATCTTGCCGATTTCGACAACAAAGGGGCGGCCTGCAATTTCTGTCTTGAAGGTTTTGAATGTGTCAAAAGTTCTTAAAGTCATTTTGCTTTACCTCTTTCTTTCATAGTTTTAGTATTACCAATCCGGAAAGCGCTCTGACTTTTAGCAATAAATAAAACATTCGAGCTTGTCCGCTCAAATCCTTTATTTACCGCTAAAGCCTGTCGGCAGCTTTCCGGTGCTTTTCAAAATTGCAGGGCGGCAACCGCGTGGGAAGCCGCCCTATTAGTGCTGAAATTATTTACGAAGACCAAGTCTTGCAACGATTGAACGGTAACGCTCAATGTCAACCTTCTGAAGGTATGCAAGAAGGTTACGTCTGTGACCAACCATCTTAAGAAGGCCACGGCGAGAGTGATGATCCTTGTGGTGCTCCTTAAGGTGAGCTGTAAGGTCATTGATTCTCTTTGTGAGAACAGCAATCTGTACCTCGGGTGAACCTGTGTCGCCCTCGTGGATAGCGTACTCAGCGATGATTGCACTCTTTTCTGCGTTTGTCATTTGTTTTCACCTCATTTTAATTATTTATTCACAACCCCAGAACAAGGCAGGTGACAACCTCGTTGAGGTTTACTCCCTGTACCGAGAGAAGGAACATGCAAAGCAAATTATAACACAGCAACACCAATTTGTAAAGATTTTTTTACTGTATTATGTGCACAAAATATGGCGCAAATTCATGCGCCATACTGTTTTTTATGCATTATAATTATCTTTAAGACCCTGTTCGTCGTAAAGAAATACGGATTCAAGCATAATGTTGATACCAGTTTCAATTGATTTGAGGTCGAGATTGTCGCCTGTGTCAAGTCTTGTGTGGTAGTATCTTGCAGGTGCAGGGTCCATAGCTGCAAGTGTTGCACCCTTAAAGCCTGCCTTGCATACAGCAGCTGCATCGGATGCGCCAAGGAAGATCGACTTATAGGGAAGATCAAGACCTGCATTTAGCGCTGCCTGCTTGAGCAGTGCACATACCTGCGCATCGGACTTGACTGTGAATGTCATGTCACGGCTGTAGATTGCGTAGAAGTCGTAGTCACGCAGAGTATCAACACCGAGAAATACGGTTTCCATATCTTCAAGCTCTTTTTTGTGCTCTTTTGCAAATGCCTTTGCACCTCTGAGGCCTGCTTCTTCGGCGCCTGTGAGAAGTGTCCAAACCTCAACATCTTCAAAGCGGATGTCATTGTCTTTTAGATACTTCATTACTGCTATTGAAGCAACAGAACCTGTCAGGTTGTCGTTTGCGCCCTCTACGGGAAGCTTGTAGTTGAGGAAGAAGATTGCTGCACCGAAAAGGATGCACCATGCGAGCATTACCCAACGGAGAATGTTTATAAGCAGAGAAGGTTCGCCGTTTGTTGCAACGCTGTAAATCTCGGCAACAAGTGCGATAACGATACCTGCTACCGCACCGCCGATAACTGTTGTGATAAGGGGCGGGCCGCCGAGGTATGTGTAACGCCACTCGTATGATGAATCAACATGACCCGATACGATGATGCGTTTTTTTGCAGTTCCTTTTGCGTTGTACTTTGCAACAACATTGTGCGAGGTGCGCTTGGGGAAGAATGGGTCAAGAGTTTCACCGTAGAAAAGGAACTCTGTTACAATGAAGAAAAGGCAGATAAGACTGAGTGCAAGCGGAATGACGGGCAGCCATGAGGGTGCTCCCGGTATAAAAGTGCCTGCAAAGAAAAGCGCATTGGCAATTATCATAATAATTGCACAAAGTCTGACCCAACCGAGAAATGCCTTGGGATGAAGGGTGAAGGGCTCGATCTTTACGCTGTCGGCATATTTTTCAAGCTCAGCGGCAAACCTCTCCTGAGCCTTTTTTTCGTTTTCTTCGCCGGAAGGTCTCGGGCCGATAGTTTTGCAGACATCTTTTATCTGCCTTGCAGTGTAGTTTGCGTATTCACGCAGCTTCGGAGCATAATTCGGGATGCTCTCGGATGCTTTCATAATATAATTCCCCTTTCGATTATATATATCACAAAGTATAACAAATCTGCGGATTTTTTCAAGATAATATACATAATAAAATGTAACTTTTTCGTGAATGCCGTTACTTGCTTGAAAAAAATACAAATGTATGCTATAGTATCTGTAATTGTTGTATTTTGTTAATACCGAAGGTGATAGAAACTATGAAAAAAAGTATCTGCTTAATAATGGCGGTTCTGACGCTTATGCTTACGTTTACTGCATGCTCTGAGAAAGAACCTGAAATTAATACTGATAATCTGCCTGCAATAACCGTAGGCGTATCTAAGGGCAAGAACCCGCAGGACGAAGTTCTTTACGGACTTGAGCTTCATTTTCCCGAAAACGGATATAAGCTTGAGTATAAAGAGTACGATGACGGTCAGCAGGCTATTGAGGCTCTTGAAAAAGGCGAAATAGATTTTACACTTATCGCGACAAAGCATGATTACAATTTATACGGCTCCGATTCTTTGCTTAATATGGGTCCGGTCTATTTTTATCCCGTAGCGATTTACCTGAAATCATGGGATAGTCCGGATGATATAGAAAACGGTGCAAGCATTGCAATTCCCGATGATGCGGAAAATATGGCACGTGCACTTCTTCTTCTTGAAGCGAACGGATATATCACCCTTAAAGACGGTGCAGGTCTGAACGCAAAGATTGAAGATATCGAAAAGAATGAAAAAGGTTATGAAATAAAGCCTGTTGCACACGACAAGGTTGCTGATTCCGGTGCAGATATATTGGTAATGGGTTCTGTTGAGGCTATGAACGCAGGCTATGAGCGTGGCTTTGATGCTGTTGTCAGCGAAACGTCGGACAGTGAGTCGGCTGTTGAGTATGCTACGATCTTTCTTGTCCGTAAGGCAGATATAAACACTGCTGAAACGGAACTTGTAAAGAAGTATTTCTTCACACGCCGTATGTATAACGCAATTGACGGTTCGAACGATAATATACTGGCACCTATGTTTGATCTCAAATGATGAAAATCGGTGTTGCTATGAGCGGCGGAGTTGACAGCTCCGTTGCGGCTCTGCTTCTTAAACAGGGCGGATATGATCTGCTGGGTGTTACCATGCGTGCTTTCGACGGCGCGCCCGAAAGAGATGAAACCGATGCTGCTGCTGTTGCGGCTCGGCTCGGTTTCGGACATATTACGGTCGATCTGTGCGATCAATTCAGAAATACGGTAATGGAGTATTTTGCTCAGAGCTATATCAGTGGCGAAACTCCTAATCCATGCGTATATTGCAATAAGATGATAAAATTCGGTGCGCTTGCCGAAAAGATAAAAGATTTCGGTTGTGATTCGATTGCAACGGGTCACTACGCAAGAATCAAAAAAAACGATCCGTCAGGCAGAATATTGCTTGAACGTGCGGTATACACCGAAAAAGATCAGAGCTATGTTCTGTGGCAGCTTTCTCAAAAGCAGCTGGCAGCTGCTTTGTTCCCGCTCGGTGACTATACAAAGCCTCAGGTGCGTGAGATAGCGGCGGGAAACGGCTTTATCTCGTCAGACAGACCCGACAGCCAGGATATCTGCTTTGTTCCTGACGGCTGTTACCGTGAGTTTATTGAGGATTTTACCGGAAAGAAGTTTGCTTCCGGTGATTTCGTTGGTACTGACGGTAAGCTGTGGGGCAGACACAAAGGTCTTATAAGCTATACGATCGGTCAGCGTAAAGGGCTCGGTATAAGTGCACCCGCACCCCTGTTTGTTATACGTAAGGATGTGGAGCAAAACAGAGTTTACCTCGGTTCAAGCGAAGAACTTTTTTCGGCAAGAGCAGAGGCAAGGGAAATAAATCTTATCGCAGTGGAGAAAATAACTTCATCTCTGCGAGTTACCGCAAAAACAAGATACAGCCAGAAGGAGGCTGCCGCAACCGTTTATCAAACAGGCGACAGCACGATGACAGTTGAATTTGACGAGCCGCAGAGAGCCGTTACTCCCGGTCAGTCCGTTGTGCTTTACGATGGCGAAACCGTGGTAGGCGGCGGCATAATATGTTGAGAAGGGTTGTAATTAATGGCTGAAACATCCGGTTTTATTTCCGACAAAAATGACCGACTTAGTCTGACGGAACGTAATGAGAATGCCCGTATGAGTGTTATTGAAAAGCATATACTCGGCGGTGTGGATATACCTTGTGCGGATGGCGTGATTATTTCGCCTGAGGCTATAATAGGCATCGGTACGCAGATTTTACCCGGTACGATAATTACTGGCAAAACCGTTATAGGTACAAGGTGCGTTATAGGTCCTCAGAGCAAGGTTGAATCAAGTATTATAGGCGATGACTGCGTAGTAAACGCGACCCAGTGCGAAGAGAGCACGATTGGAAATCGTGTAAAGCTTGGTCCCTTTACTCATATACGTCCGAACTGTGTTCTTGCGGACGGTGTATATGCAGGGAATTTTGTGGAAATCAAGAATTCTGTTATCGGTGCCGATACAAAAATCAGTCATCTCAGCTATGTAGGAGACAGCGATGTCGGAAGCGGCGTCAATATAGGCTGCGGATGTGCTACGGCAAATTATGACGGTACAAGTAAATACCGTACAATCATAGGTGACAAGGCGTTTATAGGCTGTGATACCTGCCTTGTTGCTCCTGTAAAAGTAGGCAGTGGTGCTTATACGGCGGCAGGCTCGGTTATAACCGAGGATGTGCCCGACGGTACTATGGCGATAGCAAGATCAAGACAAAATATTAAAAGAAAAGTGAGGAAGTACAATGAAGATTAAAAGTATTGTTGCGTTAATGTTGGCGGCTGTAATGTTGTTTAGCTTTACAGCTTGCAAGGATGAGCCTGAACCTGACAAAGAGGGTACGATCTATGCAGGCTTTGATCAGATCTTCGAGGATGAAGCAACCAAATACCACTATATTGACAATCCGGAAGCTTTTATGCGTGCGGCGCAGTATGAACTTAAGATTGATGAAACTACGGCAGGTGAATTCCTTTCTGATACTGATAACTGGAAATTCTATTCTCTCAATATTGTAATCAATAATAATATGCCCGTGAATCATACTTTTGTCGGTTTTGCGGCAAGTGAAATGCCTGACGGAATTTGGCTGAGTAATATTTCGGCTAACGGTGAGCTTTCCGTACCTGCAAATGTTACTGATCAGCAGTATCCTGCGAGCGTACTTGTCGATACTCGCAAAGTTAACATAACCGAGATGTACAAAGCAATAGCTGAGCTTGATGTTAATGTTCTTTATTACGAAACACCTGCTGATGAAACTGAAGTGTCGGAAAGTGATTATAAAAAGCTTAAGGTAACAAACAGTATTGTTGTGCCCGAAGAAGATAACGTGAAGCCGGAGGAGCAGATCAGTGCAAAACGTACAACTATTGAAGACGGTTCAAGCTTCCTTGAAACATACAGAACAAACAGCATTGCATTCAGTAACGAGGCAAAGCTTTTCGGTCTTGATAGCGAAACGGCTGCAGAAGTTATCGCGACAGACAGTGCGTGGCAGTGGTATACACTTTATATTGAAATTGAGAATAAAACCGCTGAAGAGCTTAATGTAAACAAAATCATTGCTGCAGATAACGGTGCAAATGGTGTCTGGGTATGCAATGTTTCACAGTATGGCGAATTCGGTATGCCTGCAAACGATAAGCAAGAGCTTCCCGTAAGCGTACTTGTTGATACTTCGGAGCTTGACGGAAAGAGTGCTCAGGAAGCAATTTCCGAGATGAATATTCAGCTTGAGTATATTGCAGGTGCGACTATTGACGATGAAGGTAACGAGAGTGTTCTTCCCTCAAAAACGGTTGACGTAAAATAAACTGTACGAAGGTTGCAGTCGTTTGGCTGCAACCTTTCTGTATTTTATTGGCACTGAATACAGAAAATTTGATAAAATATGCTACTTTTTTTATTTATATAATATAGACTTTTGATTTCTACTGTGTTATAATCCGAATTGTATGCATGTATAGATTAAGACCTATGCATATCGTTCCGTAAGGTGCGGTGCTGCCGCAGCAAAAGGCTGCACGGTCTTAACACTCTACGACAAAGGAGGAAAAGTCGAATGCTTAAAAAAATCAGCAAAATTCCCTTCAAGGGCACACCTGAGCAGGAGGCACAGCTCAACGCACTCATCGAAGAGAACAAGCACGATTCCAGTATGCTTATGCACGTAATGCAGCAGGCACAGGCAATCTACGGTTACCTTCCCTTCGAGGTTCAGGTTATGATTGCAGAGGGTATGGACATTCCGCTTGAAAAGGTTTACGGTGTTTCCACCTTCTATGCTCAGTTCTCACTTTCACCCAAGGGCAAGTACAACATTTCCGTTTGTCTCGGTACAGCTTGCTACGTTAAGGGTGCACAGTCAGTACTTGACGAGATTTCAAAGCAGCTCGGTATTGCAGCCGGCGAGTGTACTGAAGACGGTATCTTCTCACTCGAGGCAAGCCGTTGCATCGGTGCTTGCGGTCTTGCTCCCGTTATGAACATCAACGATGATGTTTACGGCAAGCTCACACCCGACCAGATTGCAGGCATCCTTGCAAAATACAAGGACTGATAAATTATGCGTGAGCTTTCACTCAACATTCTCGATATTGCACAGAACTCGATAGCGGCAGGCGCAAGTCTGACTAATATCGAGGTTGCGGAGGATACCGCAAAGCACGAACTGACAATAACAGTCAGAGACAACGGCTGCGGAATGACGGCTGAGCAGGTTGCAAATGTGCTCGATCCGTTTTTTACCACGCGCACAACACGCAAGGTCGGTATGGGCATACCGCTGTTTAAGCTTGCGGCAGAACAAACAGGTGGATGCTTAAAGATAGAAAGCGAAAAAGGTAAGGGTACAACAACTTCGGCTGTATTTAAAACCGACAGTATCGATTTTACACCACTTGGCGACGTAACCTCGACGGTTGCAATCCTTATCTCAATGAACACAGACAGAGATTTCATCTACAAAAGAAGCAGAGACGGCGAAAGCTTTGTTCTCTCTACGGTTGAGATGAGAGAAATACTCGGCGGAGTACCTCTCAATGAGCCGGAAGTAGTTCAGTGGATGAAAGATTATATCAACGAACAAACAAATATCCTACTCGGAGGTGTAAACCAATGAAATCACTTGCAGAACTTCAGGCAATCAAAGAGCGTACACTTAAAAATATGACAGCAAGAAACGACAGTGAAGACGCAACAAGAATCGTTGTCGGTATGGCTACCTGCGGTATCGCAGCAGGCGCACGTCCCGTAATGAACGCTTTCACAGAGGAGCTTGCACGCCGTTCACTCAAGGGTGTTACGGTTTCACAGACAGGCTGCATTGGCATGTGCCAGTATGAGCCCATCGTCGAGGTATTTGTACCCGGCCAGGAGAAGGTCACATACGTTCAGATGACAGTAGAAAAAGTAGCAAAGATTGTTAACGATCATATCGTAAACGGTAATATCGTTACAGAATACACAGTCGGCGCTGTTGCCAAATAACAAGGAGGAAACAAAATGTATCGTTCCCACGTTCTTGTCTGCGGCGGTACGGGCTGTACTTCATCTCACAGCAATGAGATAATTGAAAAGCTCGAAAGCGAAATCGCAGCAAAGGGACTCCAGGATGAAATCAAGGTCATCAAGACAGGTTGCTTTGGCCTTTGTGCTCTCGGTCCCATTATGATAGTTTATCCTGAGGGTTGCTTCTACAGCGAAGTTAAAGTAGAAGACGTTCCCGAAATCGTTGAGGAGCATCTCCTCAAGGGTCGTATGGTTACCCGACTTCTCTATGAAGAGACAGTTCAGGAGGATACCGTCAAGTCCCTTGAGCAGACAAAGTTCTATGCAAAGCAGAAGAGAATTGCTCTTCGCAACTGCGGCGTCATTGACCCCGAAAACATTGATGAGTATATCGCACACGACGGTTATCAGGCTCTTGAGAAGTGCCTTAACCAGCTTACACCTGATGAGGTTATCAAAATTGTTGACGATTCAGGTCTTCGCGGCAGAGGCGGCGGTGGCTTCAGAACAGGCCTTAAATGGAGCTTTGCAGCAAAGAATGCTGCAGACCAGAAATATGTAGTATGTAACGCTGACGAAGGTGACCCCGGTGCATTCATGGACCGTTCAATTCTCGAAGGCGATCCCCACTGTATTATCGAAGCTATGGCAATCTGCGGTTACGCAATCGGCGCAACTGAGGGCTATGTTTATGTCCGTGCAGAGTACCCCATCGCTGTTAAGCGTCTTCAGCTTGCTATCGACCAGGCTAAAGAATACGGCCTTCTCGGTAAGAACATCTTTGATTCAGGTTTTGACTTTGATCTTCACATCCGTCTTGGTGCAGGCGCATTCGTCTGTGGTGAGGAAACAGCTCTTATGACCTCTATCGAAGGTAACCGTGGTGAGCCCCGTCCCCGTCCGCCTTTCCCGGCTGTCAAGGGTCTCTTCGGCAAGCCCACAAACAACAACAACGTTGAAACCTACGCAAACATTCCTCAGATCATCCTCAACGGTGCTGAGTGGTTTGCTTCAATGGGTACAGAGAAGTCAACAGGTACAAAGGTATTCGCACTCGGCGGTAAGATCACAAACACAGGTCTTGTTGAAGTTCCGATGGGTACAACACTGCGCGAAGTTATCGAAGACATCGGCGGCGGTATCCCCAACGGCAAGAAGTTCAAGGCTGCTCAGACAGGCGGTCCCTCCGGCGGTTGTATCCCTGCACACCTTATGGACACTGCAATCGACTTCGATAACCTTACAGCAATCGGCTGTATGATGGGCTCAGGCGGTCTCATCGTTATGGACGAAGACAACTGTATGGTTGATATCGCTAAGTTCTTCCTCGACTTTACGGTTGATGAGTCCTGCGGTAAGTGTTCACCCTGCCGTATCGGTACAAAGCGTATGATGGAGATGCTCGAGAAGATCACAGAGGGTAAGGCTACTCTCGAAGACCTCGACAAGCTCGAAGAGCTCGCTCTCTATATCAAGCAGAATTCACTTTGCGGTCTCGGTCAGACTGCTCCCAACCCTGTTCTCGCAACACTCAAGTTCTTCAGACACGAGTACGAGGCACACGTTGTTGATAAGGTTTGCCCCGCAGGTGTTTGTAAGGGCCTTGTCCGCTACTATATCGATGCTGAGAAGTGTATCGGCTGCGGTATGTGCGCAAGAGCTTGTCCTGCAGACGCAATTGCAAGAACAGATTACATCGCTCCCGGTCACAAGCTTGCTTCCTTCGCAATCAATCCCGAGAAGTGTGTCAAGTGCGGTGCATGTATGGATTCTTGTAAGAAGATTCAGGCAATCTATAAGAAATAACGAAAGGAGTGTGCCACACAATGGAAATGGTAAATATCAAAATTAACGGCATGCCCTTAAGTGTGCCTAACGGTATATCAATTCTCGAGGCTGCACGTTATGCAGGTATCGAGATTCCCACCCTTTGCTACCTCAAGGATATCAACGAGATCGGTGCTTGCCGTATCTGTATGGTAGAGGTCAAGGGCGCAAGAAGCCTTGTTACAGCTTGCGTTTACCCCGTAAACGAAGGTATGGAGGTCTTCACAAACACAGAGAAGGTAAGACAGTCACGTAAGATGACTCTTGAGCTTATCCTCTCCACTCACAGAAAAGAGTGTCTCTCCTGTATCCGCTCCGGTAACTGTGAGCTTCAAAAGCTCTGTAAGGAATTCGGCGTAGATAATGAGCACGCTTTTGACGGTGAGATGCCCGCATTTGAGTTTGACGATTCTGCAGCTCACATGGTAAGAGATAACAGCAAGTGTATCCTCTGCCGCCGCTGTGTTGCAGCTTGTAACCAGCAGAAGGTAAGCGTAATCGGTGCAAACGCACGTGGCTTCGACACACACATCAGCTCCGCTTTCGATAAGGACCTTGCTGATGTTTCCTGTATCTCCTGCGGTCAGTGTATCGTTAACTGCCCGACAGGTGCAATCTATGAGAAGGATGACACAGCAGCTGTTTTCGCAGCTATCAACGATCCTGAGAAGTTCGTTGTTGTCAACACTGCTCCTTCAATCCGTGTTACACTCGGTGAGTGCTTCGGCATGAGCATCGGTTCCAACGTACAGGGCAAGATGGTTGCTGCTCTTCGCAGACTCGGCTTCGACAAGGTTTTCGATACCGACTTTGCAGCTGACCTTACAATTATGGAGGAGGGCTACGAGCTTCTTGACAGAATCAAGAACGGCGGCACACTTCCGATGATCACATCCTGTTCACCCGGTTGGATCAAGTACTGCGAGCACTACTATCCCGATAATCTTAACAACCTCTCAACCTGTAAGTCACCCCAGCAGATGTTCGGTGCAATCACCAAGACATGGTATGCACAGAAGATGGGTATTGATCCGAAGGATATCGTTGTTGTCGGCATTATGCCCTGTACAGCAAAGAAGTTTGAGACAAAGCGTGACCATCAGGCAGCTTCCGGCTACCCGGATGTTGACTACGCACTCACAACACGTGAGCTTGCACGTATGATCGAAACAGCAGGTATCTACTTCAACCACCTTCCGGACGAAGAGTTTGACAATCCGCTCGGTGAGGCTACAGGTGCAGCAGTTATCTTTGGTGCAACAGGCGGCGTTATGGAGGCAGCTCTCCGTACAGCTGTTGAAGTTCTCACAGGCGAAGAGCTTGAGAGCGTTGACTTCACAGAGGTCAGAGGCCAGGGCATCAAGGAAGCAACCTACTCAGTTGCAGGTATGGATGTCAAGGTTGCAGTTGCAAGCGGCGCTGCAGCAGCACATGAGATTATGGAAAAGGTTAAGGCAGGCACTGCTGATTACCATTTCATCGAAATCATGGGTTGCCCCGGCGGTTGTGTAAACGGCGGCGGTCAGCCGATCCAGTCTGCGGTAGTTCACAACTTCGTTGACCTCAAGGGCAGACGTGCAGCAGCTCTCTACGAGGCTGATAAGAACCTTCCCAAGAGAAAGTCACACGAGAGTGAGGCTATTAAGAGAATTTATGCTGAGTTCCTTGGCGAGCCCAACAGCCACAAGGCACATGAGGTTCTCCACACAAGCTATGTAAAGAGACCCAAGTATAAATAAGTCTTAAAATAAATAAAACTGCAAGCTTACCGAAGGTGAGCTTGCAGTTTTTGCATATAATAAACGTTATTCTGATATGAGGTCGATTATGTTTTCGATTGCCTGCTGCTTCTTGGATGGAAGGCAGGCTATTTTATTTGCCAGCTTAGCGGCAGTCTCGGCTTCGCTTTTTGTACCGAACATAAGCGATTCCTCAGTTGTTTCAAGTACGGAGCAGATTTTTTCAATAAGGCTCAGACTCGGTCTGTATGCACCGTTCTCAATTCTGCTCAAATGCTCCGTAGATATATCAATCATTTCCGAAAAAGTTTCCTGAGTAAAGCCTTTTTCTTTTCTGCCTTCTTTTATTCTTTGACCTATCATCTTAAAATTGATCATAAAACAACCTCACAGCGTGTTTTGATTTATTTTATCAAGTAAAAGAATAAATATTAATGATTTTAAATATTATAGTTGACATTAAATATCAATAATGATATAATTTGCTTGCTTTTAAAAGGCAAAAAATTAAAAAGGAGAAATTATTTATGAGAAAAACGAGCAAGTTATTATCGCTTTTGTTGGCTGTTGTTATGATGCTTTCAGCTTTTGCAGTCAACAGCTTCGCTGTTGCAACCGAGCTTGCAGCCGGCAGCAGCAAAGAAACAGCAACCAATATTCCGCAGTACGGTGTGGAGTATGTAAGCACCTTGAACAAAGCCGGAGAAGTGGACTGGTTTAAATTTACTACACTTGAGGAAGATGCGTATTATACATTTTATTTGCAAAATTATAATATCTATGAAAATCCCAGTGGCGAAAAATGGTGTTTGAATTTATATCTTTTTGATGTTTATAGTAAACAGCTTATACGCATAGAATCAACAAGTAATACAAATATAAAATTAGAAAAAAACACAACGTATTATATCCGAGTAAATATGGGTAGCAGTGTTAATGATTCTACTGGCAATTATGCATTTAAAATAACATATAAGTTGGATCCTATTTCTAATGTTAAAGCTGAAGCGACAGAGATCAATGTAAACACGTTGTATAAATATTCGCTTGACGGAACAAGTGATGTGGATTGGTACAAATTTACAGCTCCGGTTGACGGCAAATATAAGGTTACTTTGGAAAATTACAATATTTATGAAAATCCCAGTGGTGAAAGATGGGTTTTGAATTTATATGTTTTTGATGTTTACAGCAAATTGCTTGCAAATCAACAAAGTGCAGGTAGCAAAGAGATAGTATTAGAAAAGGACGAATCATACTATATAAAAATTAATGTAGGTGAATCCATTAAAACTTCAACAGGCAATTACGGCTTTAAGATTCAATGCGATGGTGTTCCCGATGAACCCGGTACTCCTGATGCACCTGCAACCAAAACTCTTTCCGGTATTACTGTTTCATCACTGCCCGATAAGCAGACATATTCCGTCGGCGAAGACTTTGACAGCACCGGTCTTGTTGTAAAGGCTAATTATTCCGACGGCACAAGCAAAACGGTAACAGACTATACCCTTGACAGCTTTGATTCAACAACAGAAGGTACAAAGACTGTTACGGTCAGCTATACCGAGGGTGGTGTTACCAAAACCTGTACATTTGATGTAACGGTTAATGAGAGCGGAAGCAATACAGGCTTCTTCCTATTTGATTGGTTTATAGCATTTATTGATTTTATTGTTATGATTTTTTCTTTCTTGTTCTGATTAATTAAATAAAACGCCTCGCACGAGAATTTTATCGTGTGAGGCGTTTTGATGTTTATGAACTTAGTATTTGTCAGGATACCAGATATAACCGGTTTCGGCAGGGATTGCAAGCCAGAGAATACGGCTTGATTCATCAATGTAGTATTCTTGGGGATAATATTCGTAATTTTCGGTGAGCGAGATGAGGGTACTGTCAAACGAATGCTCGGAATAAAGTGTTGCTGAAGTGGTTATCGTGATGCTGTTTTCAAAATAATCGAAAAATCTAACGAGTGCTTCGCCCTCACTGTCGCCAAGCTTGTATACGGTCAGCTTGACGTCGGCTGTGCCACTGCCGTTTTCAATCTCAAAAACAGAAAGGGTTACGGGTGAAAATGCCTCACAGTAGCCTATTACCATAAAGTTCTGACCACGGTTGGTATCGTCGCTGTAATCTACACAGCTGCTGCCGAAATAAAGCTCAGCCGCAAGGTCGAGGCCATATTCTTCCGACACAAAGGCATAATAGCCGCTTTGTGTCGGTCGGAACTCAAACTTGTTGTTTTCCATACGGTCTATCGTAACGGTTGATGTGCCGAGCTCAATAGGCTTTATAGCAGGAGGAGCTTGAGTTGTGGGGACTTCAGTGGTTGTTTCTTCGGGTGCTTCTGTCATTTCAACAACGGGCATCGTTTCCTCAGGGATATCGTCTCCGCTCGATATTGATATCATACCGGTTGCAAACAGTATCGCAACCACTGCTGCTATTGCCAGTACAGCTACACCTGCAATAATTCCGATTATAAGACCTGTGTTGCTTTTCTTGCCGCTGCTGTTTGCAGATGGAGCGGGAACAACCTTTGCATTAGTGTTTGAAACGGGTGGCTGCGGAGTAGGGACAGGAGGCTGTGGAGGAGTCGGCGGCTGTGGGGGAACGGGTACCTGAACAGGCTCATAACAGTCAAGCAGGTTGTCAAGAAAATCCTTGAGTTGGCTGTTACCGTAGTAGTCAGCAGCCTTGAAGCTCGGCAGGCTTGCATAATCAATGTGTATATTCATCAGGTCATCCGGTGTTGAGGCACCTGCATCAATCATAAGCAAACCGAGGAATGAGGCAGCGTTAGGTGCATCGCGGTTTATTGAGAACAGAATCTCTTTTGCAGAATCAGTATATCCCTGAGCGATAAGAGAATATGCTTCGGAAAATCTCAGGTTTTTTTCGTCAGAAAAGTCGAAACCGAATTTGGTTTTGACATATGACCATTCCGGGGCTTCAAAGTCATCAATCGGATCAACAACAAAATCAGTCGGAATACTCATAGTGTCGGAGTTGGGGTCTGAGTCGCTGTATACATCTTCAATTATCGGCTGTTCCGTTTCTTCAACGGACTCAAAAGCGGGCTTATCGGGTTCGGGAGCAATTACCGTATCTGTTACGAATAAGCTGTCAAAAATATTTTCGGGCGAAGCGGTATTGAAGCCCTGCTTGAGCAAAGAGATGCGAACAAGCTGTAATGCGGGCAAGCCCTGAAGAGCTGGTGTGATCATACAGATCTGAGCGGCATTAGGCATAATACTGCGGTAGGCTTTAAAAAGAGTTGCGGTTACAGCTTCATTGTTGCCGGCGATACGGCTGATTTCTTCTACAGTCATATCACAGTACATTCTGAGGAAGACAATCAGTTTCGAAATTGGGTCAAGTGAATCAGTTTGAGTATTCAGCACATCGACAGCGTCTATACCTTCACCGCCAACAGGTGTATCATAGTTTTCGCAGTTTTCAAAAAAAGCTAACATATCTTCAACAGAAAAATCGGTTGTGTCTGTTCTTTCGGGTCTACCGATTCTGTCAAAGCATATTTCGGCAGCTTTTATGAAAACGTCTGCTTCAGTCGGGTTTTCTGCTGCGGAGAAAACATCCGCATAAATCAGTTTAAGTATTTCTTCTGCCTCGGTATCGTTGCAGAAGAGGCTTTCGAGCATAAAGCGAAGCTTAGCGGATGTGTTATCAAACACATTTTTTGCTTTTTCAGGATTTGCCATAGCATAGTTCTCCTTCATGTGATTTGCTTGCGAATATCGTTTGGTACATTTGAAATTATAACATTGAGGTATATTAAAATCAACATTAAAAACCTCACTTAAAGACAATTTTCAACATAGTTTGCCGACTTTTTGTGTCACAAAATGGAATTCATCCGATTTTGCAATCAGAATAAAAAACAAGCCTTACCGCAGAATTCGGCAAAAGCTTGTTTTAAGAGATTTTATTTTTTCTTTGATTTTTTTAATGCTTTACGTTCTTTGGTTATCAGCTTGTCAAATGCGGCGAGCATACCGGGCAGGATAAAGACAATCAAAACTATTGCGGCAGTAACACCGATAGAGATTGTACGGCATATCTGTGCAACAGTCGGGTCACTGTAGAAAATTGATATTATAGCTGTAACTATTACCATTATAAGACCGGATGTCATTATAGTGTGAATTGATCCTTTATAGGCTTCTGCAAGAGCCTCTTTCGGCTCAAGCTTTTTGCGGCTTTCACGGTAGTAGTTTGTGAGTAATATACCGTAGTCAATCGTAGCACCCATCAGTATACATTCAACAATCAGCAGTGCAAGGAAGTATATGCTGAAGCCCTGCCAGCCTATAACGGTAACCGTAATGAACACGCCGCACTGTACGAGCAGTACAAGTATCATCGGTATTATCATTGAACGGAAAGAAATTGCTACAATGATAAAAATTGCAATAGCTGTAAGAAGTGTTATGAACAGAAGTTCTTTATCAAATGTGCCCGACATTTCATACGTCATAGGTGACATACCTATAAGGTAAAGATTACCTGAGAAATTATCGTTTGCGTATGCATTTATTCTGTCGAGGAAAGCTGTTGTTTTTTCACTTTCAACGGGGTAGCTTGTCTGAAGTACCATTCGTGAGTAAGTGTCACCCTTGAGCATTGTTACGCCGTCATTAAGTGCCTTGCCTGCATTACTGAGCTGTGCTTTAATTTCGTCGCCTATTACAGGTGAGAATACGGGGTCATTTACAAGCTCTGTTGAAAGGTGATTGAAAAGCTTTTCAATGCTGAGTTTCCATTCAGGGTTGAAGTAAGCATCGCTTGAGTAATAGAGATATATGAGGTCAACGGTTGCTTTGTCGAGCATGCCTTCGCCTGCAAGAGACGTAAGAAGCTCGGTCATTTCGCTGCTGTCGAGCTTAATGCCGCTGACAACAGCGCTTACCATCGTCTGTGCACTGCCGAGAGAAGACTTCATATCTGGCTCAATCATTGTTGTGTATTCGGGACGGTCGAGCACACCGCTGTTAAGACAGTCAAGCAGATTTTTGACTGAAACCTTCCACTCTGATGTATCACCGTATTCGGTTATATAAAGCAGATAAAGCTGTCTGAGCTGAGCTGCATCCATACCGATAAGCTCTGCAAGCTCATCGGGTGAGTATGCCTTGTCTGCTGCTGTGCCGTTAATGATTTTCTGTGCAAGAGGAAGCTGCTGCAGGTTTTCCTCACTCATCATTGAAGAGAATCGGTTACTGTTGTTTACAACGAAGTTGATTACCTGCTGTAAACTCAGCTCTCTTGAAGCACCTGCAAGTATATCTGTCGGTGTGTTTTCATCTGAATAGCCTATATAAAGAAGTCGCATCTGATTCGGGTCTATCCCCATCAAATCTGCCATTTCTTCATAATTTCTCGGTTTTGTAACCTCTTCTTTGTCAGTGTATGCCGAGAGCGTATCGAGCTGTGCGAGTGTGTTTTCGTCAAACATATCTGCGTACATCTCGTTTTTGGATACGTCGTTTATGATATAATCAGCAAAGGTTCCGAGCGTCATCGTGCCGTAGTCTGCTCCGCCGTTTTCGCTGTAATATAGAAGCATCATACTCTTGGCAGTTGCTTCGTCCATTCCGAAAAACTCTGCAAGAGCTTTGGCTGATAGCGGCTTTGTGAGTTCATCTGCATCTGCAAAAACCTTGAATGTGTCAAGCTGAGCACGCATATCGTCTGTGATATAGCTGTCAAATGTCGGGTTGCTTGCAATATCTTCTGTGAGGAAGGTTATGAAATCACTCATTGAAATCGGCTTTAAAGAGCCGTCATAGTAGCTGTAATAAATCAGCCTGAGCATAAATTCGTCAAGCTCAAATCCCTGAGCCATATCTACACCGAATGCGGTGCTGAGTCCGTCAATTGAGTAAATCATCTCTTGGGCAGTGTGTTCTTTAGCGAGCAGATTGGGGTAACCGAGCACTTGATTTATATTTTCGTTATTCTCAAGCTCATCTGCAAGCTTCGCAACAGCTTCCTCGTCGTCATTTTCATATATCATAACAATGGAATTTGCCTGCGGAAATACGTCAGCTATCGGGTCGGACATTTCGAGGTTATATGCAATCTGTGTGTTGTTTTGTAGAATATAGAAAGCAACAAACAGAACGATAAATACAGCCGTGAAAACGTGACGGAAGCGGTGGCTGAATTTTGCAAGTTTACCCATAGGCAAGGGGAACTCTTTTTTTGTTGTTTTTGTTATTATCTTGTCACACAGAAGAATGAGACCGGGAAGCACGGTAAATACGCAGAGCATACTGATAAATACACCCTTTGCAAGTACAACACCGATGTCAAATCCAATCTTAAACTGCATAAACACAAGCATCAGCAGGCCGACAACTGTGGTGAAAGCACTGCCTGCGACGGAGGAAAAAGCATTTGTGAGTGCTGTTTTCATAGCACTCTTTTTATCGGGGTGAACAGCCTTTTGCTGGCGATAACGGTTCATCAGGATTATAGAGTAATCCATAGATAGTATGAGCTGAAGTATTGCCGAAATAGACTGGGTTACGTTTGATATTGAGCCGAGTACAATGTTTGTACCTGCATTTATAACAACGGCAACACCGATCGTGAGAAGGAAGAGCAGTGGCTCAAACCATGAACCGCACATTAAAAGAAGAATTATAATTGCAAGACCGACAGCAAAAAGAAGAACCCACATAGGAATTTCAACATCACCGGGGTTATCATTTTTGAAGGTGATATTATAATCCGTAAACTCATTTGCAAGTGCATTTTCGATTGCAAGCTCTTCGTCAGAGCCATAAGCAAATTCCGTGTTTACGATATATAAAGTTTTGTCACCTTTGTTATATTCGTCACTGCTGTTGTGCGTGATGCCGCTTACGTGCTCTATGCTCTTAAGCTTATTGAGCAGCTTAGCTTTTTCGGTTTCGTTCAGCCCTTCAGCCATTACGCGTATTGTCTGTGCCTGTTCAAGAGCTGGGAACTCTTCATTCATAATGTCGAGTCCCTGCTTCATCGAGAAATCGTCTGGCAGGTAAACGGTAAGGTCAGTGTTGATACCTACTTTTAATGACAAAACTGCACAGATTATACAGAGTGCAACAGCTGCAATCAGCAGAGCATACCGTCCTTTTATAATTAAATCGGCAATCCTTTTCATTTTTCCTCCAAAATATATGTTTAGATAATTCCAAAGTAAATTTAAAGTAACAAAATTATTATATATTAATAACCAATTATTGTCAATCACACATTAGTATAATAAATAACAAAAAAATACGGCTGTGTATAGTGCAAGTTGCATATACAAGACGTAATATAATTTCAAAAATATATTTACAGTCCGTAAAAGGTTCAATGATTATAAAACCTACGTAAGAGTTTCAATAAAAAGTTCAGATATTTCAATTATCGGTTTACATTTTCCTTTTCGAAATGTATAATAGAATTATCAATTTATCAAAAAGTTGGTGATTGAATGAAAAAAGTAAGAATAGGTATAGTAGGTACAGGTACTATTGCACACCGCTTTGCCGAGGCTATAGCAAATGTAAAAAATGCCGAGCTTACGGCTGTTGCTTCAAGAACGGCAGAGGGAGCAAAAAAATTCGGCGACGAATTCGGTATAGAGTACCGTTTTGACAGCTATGAGAAAATGGCAGAGTCAGACGTTATTGATGCCGCATATATTGCCGTACCGCACTCAGGTCATATCGGCTGCTCTTGTCTTATGATGAACGGCGGCAAGCACGTAATCTGCGAAAAGCCTATGGCTGTAAACCTGACAGAGGCAGAGGAAATGTTCAACTGTGCAGATAAAAACGGCGTGCTTCTTATGGAGGCAATGTGGGCAAGGCTTGTACCCGGTACAATCAAAATGCTCGAGCTTGTCAAAAGCAATGTGCTTGGTGAAATACTCGGAGTTGAAGGTAAATTCTGCTATACTATGGATGAGGATGAGATGGGCCATCACGTATTCAAACGTGAAAACGGAGGCGGCTCACTTCTTGACGTAGGTGTATACGGACTCAACTTCGCAAGCTGGTATCTCGGTAAGGATGTTGAGGCAATGAGTGCGTACTGCTCGACGTACGGCGGAGTCGATAGCCATACATGTGTATTGCTCAAGTACAAAAATGCTGCGATTGCCGACATCTCATCTGCAATACTTCTCCGAAAGCCTAACGAGGGATATATTTACGGCAGTAAGGGCTATGCGCGTCTGCCGCGTTTCTATGCCCCGCAAGAGATTGAACTTTATTTCAACGACGGCAGGATAGAAAATATTTCTGCTCCGTATGCAGGCAACGGATTTGAAGAACAGATAACTCATTTTTGTGAATGTGTTTTGGGTAGTCTTACCGAAAGCCCGGTTATTACCCGTGAGCAGACCCTTTACATAACAAAGCAAATGGACGAAATCCGAAAGCGTATCGGAATAAAATATCTGCAGGATAAATAAGGAGGAAAACAAAATGTTTATTTTTAACAAAATTATGTACGTGCTTACTTTACCGCTTCTTCTTATCACCTTACTTACAAGCCCCAAGGCTGTCAGCACAGATACGGCAGAGCTTATTTCAAAGGATACTTTTGTGTTTGATAAGGCTCTTATTATGGGGCAGGGAATTACAACGGATGGTGAATATTACTACACAAGCGGCTCAATAACCGCTCTCAATCTTACTGCTCTTGCAAAATTTGATTGTAAAGATGTAGAGCTTGTCAAGCAGCATATCAATCCGCTTCCGAAGGAGTGTTCAGACAGAGGGAATAACCACATCGGAGGCATCAGCTATTACGACGGGAAGATATATGCACCCGTTGAGGGCGGCGACGAAGTGTATGCCTGTATAGTTGTTTTTGATGCTCAAACCCTTGAGCCTACAGGGGAAATTTATGATTTGCCTAACGAAATATACACCGACGGTGTGCCTTGGTGTGCCGTCGATCCTGACACGGGTTACCTTTATGCATCAAAGTGGACTGATATAGAAACCGTCTACGCTTATGATACCGCTGATTCGATGAAACTTGTGAAGGAAATTGACTTGACAGGTATTGAAAGAATACATCGTATTCAGGGCGGAGAATTTTATAAAGGCACGCTCTATCTCTCTAACGATACCGAGGATAACGGAAACTTCAAAAACATACTCAGTGTTGATGTTGAGACAGGTGAGGTTGCTGTTGCGGCTGTAAGAGATGTAGGCGGCAAAAATGTCGAGGCAGAGGGTATGACCTTCCTTGAAACTGAAGACGGTGCAGTTATGCACGTGCTCGATTACAACAAAGTAATAGGAGTTTTTATCCATCACTATAAAGTGAATTTCTGATTTTTCAACGGCAGTCATCAGACTGCCGTTTTTTTACCGCTTACTGCAGATAATACGCCGAACACTTAAATGCTATTGATTTTTGGTTAGCGAGAAATTATGATTGAAGCGAAGGGAGGGCTTTGATGAAATGCAAAACCGTAATTGACAAAAACCGTGAGGAAGAGGTAATAATTTACGCTCACGAAAGAAACGAAACCGTTGAGTCGATAGAAAGAATTGTTTCAAGCACACAGCTTGAGTTGATTGGCTACTCAGGCAAATCAGCAGTCAGGCTAAAACAGGCAGAAGTATATTGTTTTACTGTTGAAGATAACAAAGTCTATGCAATAACAGAGTGCGAAAAGCTGCAGGTAAAATTAAGGCTGTATCAGATTGAGGATATTGCAGACGACAGCTTTGTAAAAATTAATCAATCGTGTATTGCGAATGTCAGTCAGATAAAACGATTTGATGCATCTGTATCGGGCACGCTGCGTGTAATGTTCAAAAACGGCTATACGGATTATGTTTCAAGAAGACAACTTAAACCGGTTAAAGAAAGGTTGGGTTTATAATGAATAAATATGTAAAAGAGTTTTTACACAGAGGACTTATATTTGGGGGCTTCGGACCGATTGTAGTCGGCATAATTTTTGTGATATTACAATATACAGTTGAAGGTTTTTCACTCAGCGGAATGCAGGTTTTGCTCGCGGTTGTGTCGACATATCTGCTTGCTTTTATTCAGGCAGGCGCGACCGTATTCAATCAGATTGAGCACTGGAGCACTGTCAAATCTCTGTTTTGCCATTTCGGCAGCCTTTATGTGGCATATTCGGTATGCTATATTGCAAATTCGTGGATTCCTTTTAAGCCGATGGTGCTTGTTATATTTACGGCGATCTTTGCCGTTGTATTTTTTGTCGTATGGACTATTGTGTATCTGTCCGTGCGAGCTGCAAGTAATAAATTTAACAAAACTCTTCACTGACAGCCGTAAGTGTGCTATAATAAGCACATACTTTTTTCAGGAGTGAAGTTGGTTGAAATTTAAAAGAAGAATTGTTGCGGCTCTGGCGGTTACAGCTTTAAGTATTATATTTTTTGCAGGCTGTACAAATAATAATCACGAAAGTGAGGAGACGACAACTGTGAGCTACGAGCAGATATCGCAAGAAGAAGCAAAAAGAATTATGGATACCGAGAGCGGCTATGTGATAATTGATGCACGCACTCAGGAAGAATATGATTCGGGTCATATCGAAGGGGCGATACTTGTTCCCGAGTATGAAATAGCTGACAGGGCAGAGAAAGAGCTGCCCGACAAGTCTCAGCTTATTCTTGTCTATTGCCGAAGCGGCAGACGCAGTAAAATTGCTTCTCAGGCACTTGCCGACCTTGGCTACACAAACGTCAAAGAATTCGGCGGAATAATTACCTGGGAATATGAAACTGTAAAGTGATGTAACTTTACGCTGAGTCTTGAATGTCGGGGGGCGAAAAATATGGCTGAAATAGCAGAAGTTATAATGATTGTTTGCTTCGGTGCATCGTGGCCTTTTAACGTAATCAAATCTTATAAAGCACGTACCGCAAAGGGCAAAAGCCCAGTGTTTCTGTGCCTTATAATTATCGGATACATAGCGGGTATAGTGTCGAAGTTTTTGAATGAAGCGTATATGGCGGCAATTGGCGAGAAATGGTATGTGCTGTTTTTCTATTTCCTCAATCTTTTAATGGTCAGTGCAGACCTTATAATTTATTTCAGAAACAGAATGCTTGACAAAAGGAGCGGAATATGAAACTTTTGTCGATTGGTAACAGCTTTTCAACTGATGCACATTTCTTTCTGCACCGTCTGGCAGTGCTTCACGGAGTTGATTTATATACGGCAAACCTTTTTATCGGCGGTTGCAGTTTAGAGACACATTGGCATAACGTGAACGAAAATAATGCGGACTATGACTATGAGATAAACGGAAACGTCGCAGAGCGAAAAATCAGCATTGAAGAAGCTTTGGCAGAAGATAAGTGGGACGTTATCACCTTTCAGCAGGCGAGTGCATACAGCGGTATGCCCAATACGTTTGAGCCGTATCTTACCAACCTTGTCAGCTTTGTAAAGCAGAAACAGCCGCAGGCGAAGCTGTATTTTCACCAGACCTGGAGCTATGAAAACGGCTCACCTCATTCGGGCTTTGTAGGTTATGATTCCGACAGCCGTAAAATGTTTGAAAGCATTGTTTCGGCTTCTGACAATGCGATTGAAATTACAGGTGCGACACTTATTCCTGCAGGCACTGTAATACAGAAGCTTCGTGACGATGTAAAGGAGTTTAACTATACAGACGGTGGGGTGTCGCTTTGTCGTGATACTTATCATCTGTCAGAAACTTACGGCAGATATGCCGCGGCGGCAATATGGTTGCGTACGCTGACGGGTAAAGCAGTTGCGACAAATCCGATAAATGAACTTGATATAAAACTGATTGAAAAAATTAATACTGTTGTTAACAGCATATAAGTAAAGCCCGGTGAAAATGATATAGTCCCCTTAGAGTAGACACTCGAAAAAAGAAAAATTTTCGAGACTACACTAAGGGGATTGTTTTATGGGAAGAAAAGGATATAAGTACAAGAAATATTCAGCAGAGCAGAAAATGTCAGCAGTACAAGACTAC
>JAFQEL010000008.1 GCA_017399065.1 Clostridia bacterium
GAAGCAATCCAATTTTCATCGGTAACTTTTCTGCCGACTGTCATTCTCTGCATCATAGTTTCATCATCGCAAACTATAGCCAGGTAATACATATCAGAAAACAATTCTCTTTCAGGTTGATTTTCAAACTGTTTTGGTGTACAAGCTCCACAAACTACACAGGGCTTACCAATTTGTGAAATATTCGCACATAGCTTCATCCACATTCTGCGATATGCTCTGTAATCATCTTCGGGGGTGTTATATACATCGTTCCAGGTTATGTCACTTTCAAGGACAATATAGTCTGTTTCATTTTTGAAAAGCTCGTTACAAACAGTTGTTTTGCCTGCACACGAAGCACCCGTAATGGAGAACAACGGTAATTTTTTAGTAGGTTTCATAGTTATGCCTCCTTTTGTTATATTGTATCATTCTAATTTGAGGCGTGTATATGTAAAGAATGGTTTAAACTAAATTCGACAGAGTTCTTTACGATACATAACTTCAACCGCATCATAAGAAATCTGTGTGTTATCTGTCAGTTCAAATCCGTGTTTTTCATAAAAGGTACGAGCACGAGTGTTCTTTTCAAACACCCAAAGCAACACACTGTTATATCCCGAATTTTTAATTTCATCGATGATATGATTCATCATCATTGAGCCATATCCTTTGCCTCGGTTTTCACTCAAACTATGAATACAGATAAGTTCCGCACAGTCCGAAAGCTGAGAATTTCTTGCTTTACTCCAAGCAGCAATACAATGAGGTTTGCCATCAATTTTAAGAATTGATACTTCAGCATAACCGGATTTCAGTACATTCTCATACATTGCTTCCGCTTTTGCTATATCAGTACATCTTTCTATATCTTCAGCAGAAATAATATCCACAAAAGCAGACTTCCAAGATTCTGTCTGAATATGTGCAAGTATTTTCTCATCCCCGAGTTTGGCTTTGCGTATTTTTATGTTCATCTCATTTTCTCCTGATAGTATTACTCTGTATTTTGATTAAGAATTAAAATTTGCTTCTCTGTTAATATGTTTTCTAATGTTTTTATAGCCTGTTCATACTGATTCTCATAATGTGAGAAAGTATCAGTTTGCTGAATTTTAAAGCCAAGTTTTATATATAGCAATATGGCTTTATAACTCCACGGTTGTGTGTGAATATATACGGGAGTTTCACCACGTTCACGGAATATATTCATCACTTTTTGACAAAGTGCTAAACCTATATGTTTGCCTTGATGTTTTGGTGAAACAACGAGCCAATGAAGGGAAGCAACAGTATCATTGCCTTTTAAATCGTTCCAAGCGATACACGAACCTACAACATCGCCATAAGTATCAGCAACAAACACACAACGTTTTTTCAGTTCATCAATTTGATTGCAATAATTTGTTTTGAAATACATTTCAGCTTCTTCAACGGATAAAAAATCGCCGATTTCATATTCGAGTTTTGCCCAATATTTTTCATCACCCACATCATACATCTTAAAGCTATATACTTCAGATAGCGAAACAGGCGTTGTACAGATTTCATTGCATTTTAATATCAAATTGTAATATGGAATACTTCTGTCTATCATTTTTCACCCTAAAAAACTTTCTGATAAATGTTTTGACCGTTAATTTCAAAGATGAGCTTATAACCACATTTTTCGTAAAAAGCATCTTCTTTAGAACCTAAAGTTATGTATTTGTATCCCAATTCTCTTGCTTTTTCTTCAAAAAGTTTCATCAATTATTTAGTAATACCTTGTCTGCGATAGTTTTCATCACAGGCAACAAAACCAATTACAAGACTATCTTTGTTTTCAGCACGACCTAAAACTGCTGAAATAATTTTATCATCGTCGCAAGCATATATCAAAGGTTGTAAACCGTCTATTAATCTATTTAACCATGCATCATATCCGTACAATTCTGCATTATCATTTCCTAAGATTCTATAACACATTTCAAGAACGGCTGTTAATTCTTCTTCTGTTGCAATCTCTTTAAATTCAATCATATTAAATCATTCCCACAATCCTTCTGTCGATTTACCACTTTTACCTGTAATGCCAACAACCCTTGGCCATTGGTTAGTTTCAACTATTGTAGTTGCGTTTATGTTTCCTAAATGTGCATAAAAATGACGGAACTGCGACATTATCAAGCCAAGTCGATTTTGCTTACAACCGTTTGGTATCTCATACAGCATTTCATCATCAAGGCTGTCCAGATAATCTGTAATTTTTGCTTTTATGCTTTGCAAATACTCCTGCAACTGCTCTTTTGACAATATTTCTTCACTTGCGATATCAAGAGAGTTTAAATGCTCCGTATGAAATGGTGGATGATCATATTCCTTAGGGTTTATGTACCATTGGTCTAAACTGTGTAACATATGGTAACAATGTTTCCAAATCGGCATATCACAAAGAATATAGTTCATATCGCAAGTCTGAAGCATTATATCTGCATTGATAAACATTGTTTCAGTATTCAGTTTGATTGCGTTTATTAAATCGCATTTCATATATATCGCTCCTAGTTTTTATTCGATAAAGATATGATGATTTGCTTCTTGTGTGATATTGTTTGATATATCACTTGAAAGTAGGTATATTACATACTCATTTTCTTTTAATTCAGTAAGATGTTCCTGTTTTCTTCCGTAAACAAAAACTTTTATAGTGTTATTCAACTTAATATAAAGGTCAACATTGTCATAATGCGGTTTACTACCATCATTGACACCATTAAAACAGGCGGTGACAACTGAAACATCTGTCAAATCAATGTCAAGCATTCTTCCAATTACTGACGGTAATAAATGTTCATCACTGGAAACACTGCGAAGATACGGATAAAAACACTTGATAACCCTCAAATGGTCATCATCTCTGACTTTTATATCTCGCTGTTTGATAAATTCTTCTAATTTACATTCAATATAAATCTCCTCAATACAAGGTGATTTATAAGCAATATAATCATCTATGCTGTCGGGGAATAACTTTGCACCTTCTTCTTTGACCTTGCTGTATTTCAGTACGGCTTCGGAATTATTTTTCAGATAATCTCTAAAAGAAATATGTCTATGAAGTTCTGCTGAAAATTCAGGACAAACATATAAATGATGCTTTGGCAAATCTGCATTGCCTTTATAGTCAAATGCTTCTCTGTCTTTTATACCGAGATTTCCTTCGTGTATGTAACTGAGAGATGCCAACTTTTCAACTACAGTATCAAATACGGAGTAGTCTTTGATAACAATATCAATATCGATAATAGGTTTTGCAGAAAGACCTTCAACAGAAGTGCTGCCGATATGTTCAATGCTGATTATTAAATCTTTTACTGCCGGAAAAAGATGTTGCTTGATTATCTCAAAATCTGTTTTCCATTGTTCGTTATACGGAACAACTACAACTCGTTTAGCCATTTTCACACCTCGTTTAATAAAGATACGATGTATTTGTCTAACTCATTCGGTGGCGTTTTGTCTATAAAATCTCTTGTTAATGCCTTTACTAAATATTCCTCAAAGGCATTAAGTTTTCCGTTTTCACTATTGGAAAGGTAATATGAAGAATCTATACTAAATTGACCTGAACTAAAAATAAACTGTCCGTCTACAGAGTGATAATCACTTGAATATGCACATTTAATTGGAGATAATGCTATTTTAATATTACTAATTTTTGCATTGTAATGGCTTATACAAGTTTTAATGATTTGCTGAAAAGTTTTTAAATTCTCTGTATTCGCTTTGTTTTGTTCCTCTATCCAAGTGTTTTCCCAAATTAAATATCTATTAAAAGACTCGCTATTTATAACCTTGTTCAATTCCTTAGGGAAATCAGCAATCCAAGACCAGAAATTTTCATCTCTTTCTATATCTTGCAAATTACTTGCAGTCATTACAAATTCTTTATAAGATTCAAAATCCGAAAACTGAGCTAAATCAGCATCCATATAAAACACGACAGTTTCCAATAAAGCTGCTCTCGGCCAATAAGAATATGCTTCGCAAGTGGTTTGCTTGGCTTGTGAAAAGAAACAGGAAGATAATTCAGGCTTGTAAAATGATTTAACTGCTTCGATTTGCTCTTGTGTTCTTCCGATAGAGTAGTAATCATACCCCGACTGTAACAGTGAATAATAAATTGCCGATATGGCCGGTATGTTTGTTATTGACACATTCATTGTTTTTATCATTTTACACCTCTTTATAATGATACTCTGTATCTTTGCGACCATTTTTCGTCTTCATAGAATTCATCTATTAAAACTCCGCCGTTTTTGAGAATAGTTTTGATAGCTGATTTATTGGTCTTATACGTGACAATCTCAACACTTGTCATACCCATGTTCCTGCAAATTTTCAAGGCTGATTCAAGCATTTTTGTACCAAGCCCTTTGCCTCTGTGCCAAGGCACTATTCCTGCATGCAGATGACCTCTATGTGTATTCTTTTGATTGATTTCAATTGCACCTAATATTTCACTTGTATCATCAACAAAAAAGTATAGAGTACAAGGCACACCTGTTGACAACATAGAACCTGTTGTTCTGTCATCCTCACACCATTCGAGCCACTTTAAATAGGATACATTTGCCCCTAAACTTTTGCTGTACCGTCTTAATAATTCGGGTTGGATGTTTTCCTCTATCGTTTCCCATTTGTCCATCATTTGAATATATGCTTCTTCATAAGTTGCATCGGGAATCACAAGTGAATATTTCTTTGGTTCCAGAGTTTTCATCATAACATAAGCTTTTGTCTTTGTGCCGTATTCTGTTTTAAACTTTTTAAGTTCCACAATATTGAAACCATATTTCTTATACAGATTTATTGCTGCAACATTATCTTTTGTTGTCTGAACTCCGATTTGATTAAATCCTTTAGAATGCAGATATTTAAAAGCATATTCAACAGCAAATTTTCCGACACCTTGATGCTTATACTTATCTGAAACAACAAGCATCAAAATCCAAGCAGTATCTTTGTTTTGCAATCCGTTCAGTTTCAGCCAAGCACATACATCGTTATCAGCACAAATCAAAAAGTTTTCTTCATCCGCATCACGGGCATTTTCATCAAAAATACATTTCCACTCTGCCAATGAATGATTTGTTGAATGGAGAGCTGTAATATTGTTTGTTTCCGACATTATTGATGCTACATAATGAACATCGTCTGCTATTAATGGCTTTACATAATACATAAAATAACCTCTTTCTGAAAAATTATAAGGCACCTCCGAAAATCGAAGATGCCTTGCTAATTCAGAAAGATATGTATTACATCAATCACAAACGGACAAAACGGCACTTCGATTTCGTAAAATAATAGTCATTGTCATTTTGTCCACCTGCCTTTCAGTAATTTTATATAATTATACTCTTCTGTACCAAGAAAGTCAATATTTTGAAAGCGGTGTTATATATAAATTAGTTTTGTTGTAACAATTTCTCTTGCCCTTGTCTCAATGTTTTGCATACGGCATACCCACTCCAGTTGATTTCTCTCTTTCAACCCCTCTGTCACACCCTCTGCCTCTTTCATTTGTTCCACGAGAGTATCAAACATCTCACGAGCCTGATTTTCCACCTCGGCACAATGTTGATAAAGTTTGCCTTGAGTAAGCAGTGTCGTAAATAACACCTTGTTATTTTTCAATAGATAATCCTTATGCAACATTCCCCTTTTGCCGAGGGTGATATTTGCTTCTTCAGGCGGTAAGATAAGATTCGGGATTAAATAGTCACCAACCTGACGGTATTGAATTGTGTTTTTGTTTGACATAAAATAGCCTCCTTTTGTTTTGTAACTTCATTGTGCAAATTTAATGAGGTTTTGTCGAATGTGTGGATAAGAAACGATGTGAATAGTTAGAAATTTAAGCGTTTTTGTCGAAAAAAGGAGCATTTTTGTAATGTTAATTGTAGTTGATAATTATGAGGAATATAGTGTATATGTATGAGTATATTTGTTCAGTTTACAGAACAAAAGTGTTATTTTATGTAAATAATAGTTAAATATCAGTTGTAAAAGCTATGTGTTTTGATAAGGTTTAAGTTTTTAATAAATGGTGCTCGTATTTGTAAGTTGAGACACTTATGCAATAAATGTATTTTTTTAATTTTCTATACGATTATTCTTTGATATTTATGATATAATTTAAACATATAAGACCACAGAAGAAAAGGACAATGATGGGTTTGAATAAAAATTATAAATAACACACAAAGAACTTAGATAATATAAAACTATTACAAAATATTAATCGATTCCTGAATGATTATTTAAATTTTTATTTAAGGGAGTAAAATGTTATGGATAGTGAAAAGACAAATAAACAACTTATACATACGGATGAACTAAAAAATGTATTGGAGGAAATTTGCCAACATGAACAAGTTTATTCAGTAGCATTATTTGATATCTTAGGATTTTCAAAATTAGTAAGTTCAAAAGGTAATCAAGTAGTTCTCGACCTATACAATAAATTGTTAGACACACTAGATAAGCAAAGAACTCATAATGATGGTACAACTGGGTTTGCCTCTAGTGTTGTACCTGTACCTGTAACAAAAGATTGGAAACAAAACATTATGATGGCAGAAGCAAATGGGTTTATAAATGCTTGTCATTTCAGTGATACTTTTTTGATTTATGTGAATTACGAATTAAGCCATGATGGTTTCGCTTTGGCAACACCTTTCAACGAACCATATCCGCTATTATTAGGTGAAGTTGGAACAGCCTATTATCCAGTGTTGTATCAAAAACACAATATATATTTATCTTTCTTGCAAACTTGCATGGAGTTCTTTTGCCAAGCAATTGTATCTGGTATACCTCTTCGTGGATGTATATCTACAGGTTTGGCGATTATGGACCACACAAAGTCTATTTATATAGTAAAACCTATAGTAGAAGCTGCACGTGGTGAACCAGCTCAGAATTCTTTGGGGATTGCTTTTGGAAATAGCTTTAATAATTCACATCCCGTATATAATAAATACTTTATACCGTACTTGAATCATCTGAAACCAAATGACGATAGAACTAAATTTTTGAGCCCTATGATGTTAGATTGGGCAAGATATTGGAGAGACACTCCTGATTTTAAAAAATACGATTTCATAGAGTGTATAAATAATATGAACACTGACGAAAAAAGCAGCTCTTATTATGAAAACGCAATAAATTTTTTTGAGTTTTCTAAAAAACATGAAAAATGGTATTCCGAATTAAATCGGGAAGAAATCAATGATATAACTGATTATTATAAAAAAGCCACTGAATGGTTTGAATCAGTTAAGTAATTACATAAAAAATAATCAAAATTATTAGGAGATAGAAGTATGGATAATTACGAAAGACTTTATAATGAAGCTAATAACTTTCTTTCAAAAAGCAAAGTTAATGTTTTTAAAGTGATTGAATGGAAAAATTTATTGGAAAGTGAAGATTTTAATATTAACGAGTATGAGAAAATGCTTTTATATTTTAATGTTAGTATATACAAAGATGAAACAGGTTTTGCATCAGTTACTCCTCCAAATGTATTAAAAATTGTAGAAGAACAAGTGTATCTGTTTTTGAAAGATGAACGATTTCAAGGTAAAGGAGAATTACTTATTGCCGGATTAATAAGTGAGATATGTGTTGAAATTTCAAATCATATTGATATAAATGCATTTATTGTAGGTGGTATTTTAGATTTATTGTTTCTTGGAATAATGAAGATAGGAATAAAGGCTTGGTGCAAATACTATGAGGAGAAAAGAAATTCTAATGACACCGAAGGTTGACAATAAAAAAGGAACAGACGAACATAATAGATTTAATCCTTTTGAACCTTCATTAGAGAGTGAATCATATAAGTGCGGAAGATATGGTTTTGGTGATGTTGTAGAACTATCATATTTGCATACAACAAACTTCTCTAATCACTTTCATGAGATGGGTCATTATGCGCTTGCAAAAAGTACTTTATGGGGAATTACAATTAAATATTTAACTTCTTTTGCGAAATATGATGAACGAATTAAATCTTTAGTAGAAGTTATGAAAGATGCTTGTGAGGAAGTTTTTGAAAGTTATTCAATTTCTTTGCAGTATTTGTTTGCTGTCAAGTCTCAAGAAAAAAGCGAAATTCAAAGATTAAAAAACAGTTTGTATTACCAAATCTACAATAAAGATTATTTTAATATTGTAGAAAGCTTTCCAGTTGAACAAATAGTATCGGTTTCTTTTCATGCTCGATTGGCAAGACTTGCTCTTGGTGTTAAATTAGATGATATATATAATTCACAAGAGTTAAAGCACACTTTAATAGAAAATCCACAAATGTATCCAGATAAGAGATTTAGAGAATTAGTTTTGTCGTTGAAAGAATTGTTATGTCGAAAGGAATACACTGAAATTACCGATGAAGAAATCCTATTAAATTGCAATCTTACATCATATGAGCAAAAAACATCTGAACTTTATGATTACTGTATTTTTCTGAAAAACAAGTTGTTAAATTCTCGCGAAGACAATCAAAACTTAATCCAAAAAATTTCCGAATGTGAAATGGTTATTGTGTCAACTCCTTTAGAGAAACATTTTGAAGATATATATAACGATATAGCAATACCTGTAGCTGGTGGGGAACATTATAAAACTGAATATTTAGAGAGTATTCCAAGTTCATTGTGTTTTTTTAATGTTATGATGTTTTTGTTTGATAATACAAATAAAGACTTACATATTTGCATTGTTTACAACACCTATTATCATGTTCGCTATTGGTTCTTTTTTCAGGAAAAAGATTTTTATAGGATTGTTGATTCTTTTGAAGGTGAATTGATAATTCAGTACTCTGATTTAGAAAAATATCAATCAATCAACAAACAAAGAAATCGTCGAGTTTTTTGTTTGTTTCCAATCAGATACTCGGACTTCAAAAAATGCCTAGAACAATATGCCGAATTTAAGAAAAGTGCATATATACATAGATTGCACCCATCTATTTCAGCCATATTTGTTAAAGGTAAGAATAATTTTATTTTGTTTTCACCACAATTTTTCTTTATGGAACCTGAAATAAGAAATGACATAAAAAATGGTTACTATAATTTTATTGATTGTGAGTTATTTCAAACAGATGGTATATTTTATTGCTCAAAATCTGATGGCGAAAAATATGATAGTGTATTAAAAGCGATTTTTATGGCTTACCATATAGGATATCGAGTACCAAGGAAATTTTTAAAAATATGAGGGAAAAACACAAATGAAATCAAATGCAAATTATCGAGGTGGAGATGAATTTCATGTGCCATTGGGGAAGCAAATAACCGATTCAATTAGGTTGCACGAATTATCTCATGAACTTCTTGCAAAAACCACTCGTTGGGGGATAATAATTTTTTTGCAGACTCAGCTAAGAAGAGCAGACAGAATGTATAGTAGGTTGCATTATCATTTTTCTATTGGTGACATCTTAGTGCAAGCGGCAGAAACAACATTTGAAAGTATGGCAATATTAAATCAAATACTTGATTTTGCGCGATTAAAAGATTATGAATCAATAAATGAGATAATGAATAGCTTGTGTTATGATGTATATGCATTTGATTATATAGATTTATACCAAAATGCATCAATTATCCACCCTGATATAGCTAACCTGTGTAGAGATATTCCACGTTTAGCATTGTCTGTTGACCCTTTTACAATACCGCATGAAAAATGGAATACACCAGAGTCTTTGGCTGATGCTATAATGGATAATCCTAAATTATATCATCCGGATACAAGATTTAAAATTTTAAATGAAACGCTAAACAGACTCTTAAAGATAGATATACCAACTCAAATTACAGAAGACCGGCTTATAGATGAAAGTGGTTTGGTTATAAAAAAATATGAGGAAAAAACAAAATTCGAATTATGGGATAATTTAAAGAATGTTATGACTTCCTTATTTCCCAATGACGATTGTGTTTCTGAAGCACTAATTTATATAGAAAATTCATTCGTGATAGGAGATGTGCAAATAATAATTGACCAAGCTAATTCTTTGGATATTCCTACTCCATCTGCTGATATTGAAACTATTTATCTAAAATCAAGCGAGCCGTGGTTACATAATTGTGATGCTCTTATTGTACTGCCTTATCATGAACTAATAATATTAGAATATCATATTATATCAGAAAAAAAGCGATATATTACTGCTTGTCATTGGCAAATGCTAAAAGACATTGTTGAGTTGTTTAATGGAGTTATCATATTGCACGAAGAAGATATAGATTATATATATGAAAAAGTTCCTGAATTGCAAGAAATTAATCTTTTTTTCTATTTTGAAGGAATATATCAGTCCTTTAAGGATTGTTTAAAAGCAAGAAAAATTTATAAACCGTCGGCTTGTTTGTTATCGATAGATGAATACACATACGCTTTATTTGTAAAGTTAGCTGATAATACAATGATTTTTACTGTTCAAAATCAAAACGGTACCCAACTAATATTGTCAGATATTCAATCAGGTTTTTATGATTATGTAAATGATTTAAATGAACTCAACAGTTGTATCTTTAATAATAAGCAATGTGAAGATGCAGTAAAATCCATTTTAAACATATCTGATATTTATGGTCAGCGTTTAATTATTTGATTTAAATATAATAACCGAGCATTAGTAAAAAACTAAGAAAACTTTTTTGTTTTTTGAATGTTGGAAGAGAGAAAGAAGAGTTTATCGTTATGTCATTATTCTTTGAATAAAAAATAGAGACAAAGATAATATTAGTTTTAACACAAGTAAACAGCATTTTGTAATCCGGTAAACCCTTTTACAAAATGCTGTTTTTTCTTATTGTCAATACGGATAAGTAATAGAAATAAGAAATCCGAACGCTTCACCTATAAGATGAGGGTTCGGATTTCTTTCATGTGGTCGGAGTGAAGGGACTCGAACCCCCGACATCCTGGTCCCAAACCAGGCGCGCTACCAACTGCGCTACACCCCGAAATTATATTTAGTTGTTTTTTTGAAAGCGATATTTATGCGGCGCGCTACCAACTATCGGTCAGAAATATTGTCGCCTCGCTCGCTTGGAGCGCATCGCGATGCTCTGTATTTCTTCCTGCTCAAGCCTTGCCTTTGTCCGCCACAGGCGGCGGCAAGCCGTGAGCCACTACACCCCGAATTTTAGTTAATAAGTAATAGTGAATAGTGAAGAAGTGAACGAAAAATGCGATTGTGATTTCACAACCGCATTTTATTATATTAAATTAAACTTGTTATGTCAAGGTGTTTATTATCGGCTTTTGCAAAATATAAAAGTTAAACATACTGATTCTATTCGGAATTGTTAATTATGATTTTGAATTAAGCTTTTCGAATCTGTGCACATTGAAATGTATTTTGATTTATGGTATTATCAAATTAAAAAATGGAGGCGAAAAAATGCCTGATTCAATAGAAGATTACAGAAACTTAATCGAACAGCCTTGGGGCAAGATGTTTTATGATATGATATTCCGTCAGTTGGATTTATCAAAGGATAAAAAGTTGAAAATCTTAGATTACGGTGCAGGTTTTTGTGTTACGGCGAGATATTATGCTGAAAGTCATAATGTGACCGCATACGAGCCAAATCCAGAAATGTTTGAAAAAAGAGTTGAAGGCGATTATAAACTTATTACAACTCAAAACGATTTTAAAATACTTGAAGAGCATAGTTTCGACGTAGTTATTTGTCACAATGTTTTGGAGTATGTTTCAAGTCCGACAGAAATATTAAATGAGTTAATAAAGTATCTTAAACCGAATGGCATTCTGTCTATAGTTAAACATAATCTCAAAGGAAGAATACTTGCACAAGCTATATATAGCGATGATCCTGCAGGTGCATTGAGCTTGTTAAAAAGTCAATCTGATAACGGAAATAACCTTTTCGGTAAAAGGGGAACATACGACAATGAGATGCTTCTGAGGTTTGCTGAAAGCAACGGTCTTGTCTGCAAGGATATATTCGGAATAAGAACGTTCTTTGCTGTGTCAGCTAATTTTGAAATAAAATATACCGAAGAATGGTATAAGGGTATGCTTGAACTTGAAATGCAGACTTGTGATATTGATGAGTATAAAAACGTTTCATTTTTTCATCATTTAATTTTCAAGAAATGAATTTGTCCATATAAATCAAGAAAAGAGATTGATTTGTATTACCTTTTTACAGCGTTTTCTCCTGCAAGTCTGCCGGAGGCGAATGCCCATGCGAGGTTGAAGCCGCCGCACGCACCGTCTACATCGAGCACTTCACCGCAGGCAAACAGACCGCTGTGCTTTTTTGACATCATAGTTTGGCTGTCGAATTCGCTCACATCTGCGCCGCCCTTGGTAACCTGCGCATCGTTAAAGCTTTTGGTACCTGTTAATTTAAGGCGGAAATCTTTAAGCTCTGCGGCGATGATTGCCGCCTGCTTGTGTCTGATTTCACCTGCTGTTTTAGGCAGAAATCCGAGTGCGGATTTGATAGCTGCAGTGCCGATTGCCTTGTGCACTATACCACCGAGCATCTGTTCTGCAGGAATTGTCGGGCTATGTTTTGCAACCTGAATTATTATTTCTTTTGCCTTACCCTGAGTGAATTCGGGGAGAAGGTCAATTGAGATTTCAGCCTTTGTATCGGGCTTAACAAAACGGCTCAGATCCATTGCCGCAATACCCGAAACGCCGTAATCGGTGAAGAGAATTTCGCCTTCACTCTTGCCGCCCGTAGAGAGCGTAAGGCTTGCTTTTGCACGCACACCTTTGAGCGATTTTATTTTTGCCGTATCGGTTTTAATCTGTACAAGTGAGGGGGCAAGGGCTGTTATTTTGTGACCGAGTGATTTGAGCAGGGGATAGCCGCTGCCGTCACTGCCCTGGGACGGTGCCGCCTTGCCGCCTGTGGCTACAATTACGCTTTTTGCTTTATAAGCACCGTTTACGGTAAAACCGTCGGTGCATTTTTTTATTTCGGTTGCCTTTTCTTCACAGCGGAAAACCACACCGAGATTCTCGCACTCAAAGCGCAGTGCATCAAGCACGCTTGCGGCAGAGTTGCTCATCGGATAGAGCCTGCCCTCACTGTCGGCACGGGTATACAGACCTGTTGACTCAAAAAACTCAACAAGCGAATTAGTGCCGTATTTTTCTATAGCGTAGGATGCAAAATGCATATTGGTGTATGCGTGCTGTGCGGCGTTAATGTTGCCGAGGTTGCAGCGTCCGTTGCCCGTGGCGAGTATTTTTTTGCCGACCTTGGGCAGATGCTCAAGCACTGTCACACTCTTATTACTGTCGGTGCGTTTTGCCTCAATTGCCGCGGCAAGTCCGCTTGCACCGCCGCCTATGATAAGTATATCGGTGTTTTTCATCAGATAACTCCGTAAAAATGGATTATATTCATATCTTCGGGCATCATCAGGCCGTGACTGCCCGATACGCCGTCAATTTCGTGACAGCCGTGATCAGGTGCAAAACCGATAAGCGTTTTGCGGTGCGGCTGATATTCTTTTACCGCGTCGGCAAGCTTTGCAAAAGCGGACGTGTTATGTTTCAGTGCTTCGATTGCTGCTTTGCCTTCGGGACCGACTTTGTGCATCGTTCCGTCGTAGTTGCCGTTGTATACACAAATGAGGTCGTATTTATCTTCTTTGATAAGCTCTATCGCTTTTTCATTCGCTTCATCGGGTGTGTCAACAATAAAGTAATCCATATCTCGTTCAAGAAAGATTTTGGACATACTGTCTTCACCTGTTGAAACTATGCAGGGCTTTTTACTGGCACGGATAAGTGCATCAAAAACACTGTCCGTTTTTACAACGGGCTTGCGGTAAGCCTTGATGCCGTGTATGTCGGGCTCAGCACCCGTGTACATTGTTGCAAAGCATACGGGAGTTACGCTGGGCATTACTGTCTGCAGAGGCAGTGTGAGCTGAGTGTTCAGCATAACGGGTGTGAAAATATCGGTGTATTTTTCAAAAAGCCACAGTGCAACCGCATCGGGGTTATACATCAGTACACGGTCGATTTTCTTGCCTTCTGTAAGCTTTGATATTATATCGAGCGGAGCTTCAGCCTCGTGCGGAGAATCCACACCGAGTGCGTTTGTCAGCGATGAGGCAACGCCTTTTAAGCTTAAGGGGCAGTAGATTTCGTTCATCAGTTCTGCCATATGAGTCAGTCCTTCCGTTTTGAGAAAAATCGGCGCAGCATAAAGCCTGACGCCGATTTTATGTTTATTTCTGCATTTTTTTGTCGGTGTATTTTTTGTAGATAAATCCGCCTATGAGTGCGAGCACAAGTGTTGCACCGAAAATAACCGCGGATATCAGATACTGTTTTTCTGCAAGTGTCGAACCGCAGAGTGTTGACGAAAGCACCGAGGGAACTCGGGCAATAAACGTCAGCACAAGGAATGGCACGACCTTGACGTTCATCATACCGACAAGGTAGGTCAAGCCGTCCTTTGGTGAGCCGGGTATGAGGTAGAAGAAAAACAGAAGTGCGTAAATCTTTTTGGAATTCTGGAAAAGGGATATAAGCTGAAGATTGTTTGCAGGCAGGAAGCACTCTACAAAAGCTCTGCCGAAACGTCGCGTAAGTGCAAGGATAATAAGCGTGCCGATAAAGTTGCCGATAAGGCAGTAGAGCATACCGAGGCCTGCACCCCACGCATAGCCCGAGCCGATTTCAAGCGGCTCTGCAGGAATGATTTTAATAATCGTCTGCACGCTTCGTATAAGGATGAAAACAAGCTCGTCATACGGGCCGAAGCCGTTGAGCCATTCTCTGAATTTCTGCGGGTCAGAGATAACCTTTACAACTTCTCTGCCAAAGAAAATCCAGCACAATACGCAAAGTGCGATTACACCGAGTATGCCGAAAATCATTATTTTCTGTCGGTTGTTAGGTCTGACAATTCCGTGTATCGCTTTAAGTTGTGATTTCCACTTGCCTACAGGTGAGGGGCCTTTGTTTTTTACCTCGGGATAGAATCTGTCAAGCACACCCTTGTAGCCCTGTAACCACGGCTTGTGTCTGCCGTTGTAGTGAATGATGGCCGTTTTGTTTTCTACGTTTTCAAGCGTGAAGCTTTTTTTACTGCGTTTAAAAACACGCTCGTCAAGGTTATAAATCCTGGCATCAATAAGCTTTGTTTTACCGCAGAAAAGGATGTTTATAAGGTCCTGATCGCCGAGCCAGAGCCGCTGAATGTTTTCTTCAAGCGATTTGAGAATTTTTTCGAGCGTAAAGTCGCGTCTTATGGCAACGAGATCCATAAGCAGTACACCTGAGTTGAAATACACCTTGTTAGCCTGAGTTCCGAGTCTTGCGTTATTGGCGGCGTTTATCGCTTTTGCCGTATGAGTTGCTGCAGCAATATAACAGCCCTCAAGGTCAGAATTATAAAGCTCGGTAAGTGACTGACGGATGATAGTATCAGGGTCTATGTAAAGGCAGCGGTCAAGCTCTGCAGGTAGGTAATGGAAAGCCATAAGGCGGTAGAAAGATTCCTCGGGCAAACGGTCGAGTACGGGTGTGTTTTCAAACCAATGCTCGGTTATCAATACACTTTCAACCGATATTGAATATCTGTCGGCACACTCTCTGATTATTGCAAGTGATTGCTCATCGAGCGATGAGTGTGCAATATAGAGACAGGTAGGTACACCCTTGTGCGTTTCACCGTATGAAGTAAGCATAACGCGCAAAGGCTCAATATACTTCTTATCAACCGTGACAAGAAGGTTAACTGTTCTGTTTTGCTGAACTGAGTTATTTATACCCATCACTATTGCCTTTCGGAATGTAAAGTAGTTTATAAAGGATAATAGTACAAAATTATAAAATCAGTTTTAGCGGAAAATTAAGAATATATTACAGCACATTCTTAAGCCATTCTGCGGCAATGACGCTGTGACCGAAGTCGGTCGGATGAACACCGTCCTCAGAAAGGTCGGTCATAGGGGTGCCTGCGGCTACCATTTCATCAAACTTTTTCTGAATATCAATGTATGTTACGTCGTAATCCTTAATAAGTCTGCTGATAACCTCCTGCTTTTCAACGAGGTCGGGTCGCATCTGAGCCTTGTCGGGTGTTACGTCAAGAAGGAAGATGTTGAGAAGAATTATTTTTGCGTTTGTTTCTTTTACAACTCTGTCGAGAAGAGTACGCATATTGTTTTCGTATTCCTCAGCAGTTGTTACCATACCTGAATCATATCTGCGCCACGTGTCGTTGACACCGATAAGAAGCGAAAAATAGTCGGGCTTGATATCGACACAGTCTTTGTCCCAACGCTCAAGCAGGTCCCAAGTGCGGTTGCCGCTGATACCGCGGTTGACTACCTTTATGCCGAGGTCAGTAAACTTGTCTGCAAGGATTTCCGCAATTTTTGCGGGGTAACCCATACCGAGGCTGGCTGAAGGGTCAGCCGAATCTGTGCGGCCTGTATCTGTTATGCTGTCGCCCTGAAAGAGAATGAGAGAATTCTTGTTTAGCATAGCAAAACTCTCCTTTAATTATTTGATAATATCTGTACCCATATAAGGACGAAGTACTTCGGGGACTGTTACGCTGCCGTCAGCATTCTGGTAGTTTTCAAGAATTGCGGCAACCGTTCTGCCGACTGCAACACCTGAGCCGTTGAGTGTGTGAACGAGCTGGGCTTTGTCAGCAGGCGTTCTCTTGAAGCGGATAGCTGCTCTTCTTGCCTGGAAGTCTTCAAAGTTAGAGCAGGAAGAAATTTCAACGTATCTGCCGTAAGAGGGCATCCATACTTCGATATCGTATGTCTTTGCAGATGAGAATCCGATGTCACCTGAACAGAGGCATACAACTCTGTGAGGCAGACCAAGGAGCTGAAGCACACGCTCTGCATCATTTGTGAGCTTTTCAAGCTCATCGTATGATGTTTCAGGGTCAGCAAACTTAACAAGCTCAACCTTATTGAACTGATGCTGACGGATAAGGCCTCTTGTATCGCGGCCTGCACTGCCTGCCTCTGCACGGAAGCAAGCGGAGTATGCACAGTAGCTGATGGGCAGCTGAGCACCTTCGAGAATATCACTGCGGTGCATATTTGTAACGGGAACTTCTGCAGTGGGAATAAGGAAATAGTCCTCACGCTCAAGTCTGAAAGCGTCTTCTTCAAACTTGGGAAGCTGACCCGTGCCTGTCATTGATGCACGGTTGACCATAAAGGGCGGGAAAACCTCTGTATAGCCGTGCTCTGTATGAGTGTTAAGGAAAAAGTTGATAATAGCTCTTTCGAGTCTTGCGCCTGCTGCCTTATAGAAGTGGAAGCGTGCACCTGTAACCTTTGCAGCTGTTTCGGGGTCGAGGATACCGAGGTCAGCACCGATGTCCCAGTGAGCTTTGGGCTCGAAATCGAATGCTGTAGGCTCGCCCCAACGGCGGATTTCAACGTTGTCGCTGTCATCCTTACCTACGGGAATTGTGGGGTTGGGAATGTTGGGGAATTCGTACATAATTTTCTGCTGCTTTGCTTCAAGCTCGGAAAGCTGTACGTCACCGGATTTTACGGTTTCTTTGATTTCGTTCATGCGAGCCATGATAGCTGAAATATCGCCGCCCTCTTTTTTGATTTTGGGAATCTCACGGCTTGCGGCATTCTGCTCCTGCTTGAGCTGGTCGAGCTTTACTGTAAGCTCACGGCGCTGAACGTCTATAGCAAGTACTTCGTCAACAAGTGCATCCATATCCTTGTTGCGCTTTTTCATAGCATCTTTAACGAGCTGGGGATTTTCACGGATAATTCTGATATCAAGCATTGTTTGCCATATCCTTTCAATAGTATTTAACAGGATTTTTTTGATTTATCAATGTGAAGCTGACTTCGGGGAACTGAGCCTCGAGCTTCGATTTGAGTACTGATATAACGAGGTTTTCTGTTTCAAAGTGACCTGCCGCTATTGCTGTCAGACCGCTGTCGGCAGAATCGATAAAGTAATGGTGAGT
The DNA here is from genome assembly GCA_017399065.1 of Clostridia bacterium. GTDB lineage: Bacteria > Bacillota > Clostridia > Oscillospirales > Acutalibacteraceae > UBA8612. The sequence continues at coordinate 18,027 of JAFQEL010000008.1, forward strand.
AAGGTCGCCCGTCACAAACGCATCGACCTTGCCTATAAGCTCATATGTGAGTGAGCTGAGTGAGCCGCCGCATACTGCAACGCTTTTTATTTCGTTGCCTGCATCGGCAAGCCGGAGGTTACAGCCGAGCTTTGCTTTGACGTGCTTTGCAAGCTCGTCACCGCTCATCGGTACTTTAAGCTTGCCGACTCTTACAAGCGGTGTGTCTGTACCTTCAAGCTCAAGCGGAGTAATATCCTCAAGCTCAAGTATTGCGGCAAGCGTATCGTTGACACCGCCATCTGCAGAGTCAAGGCAGGTGTGAGCACTGATTGCGGATATGCCGCTTGTCAGAAGCTCATATATCACACTGCCTGCAAGAATCTTTTTGGCAGGTGAAAAAATAACGGGGTGATGGGTTATCATCAGATCGGCATTGTCTGCTTTTGCGGCAGCAACGGTTTGAGCGGTTGCATCGAGTGCAAGCGAAACACGGCTTATCTCTTTGTCCGGGTTGCCAAGCAACAGTCCGCTATTGTCCCAGCTTTCCTGCGTGCAGAACGGTGCGAGTGAATTTATAAAGTCATAAATCTGCTTTACTGTGGGCATTGCTTACACCCTCTTTGAAAGCTCGTCTGCTTCGTACTTTTTGATTTCGGCAAGCCAGCCCTCACGTGCGGGTACGCCCTTGCGTGCACAGTATTCTTCCCATACGTCGCCGAAGGGATAAAGCTTGAGCTCCTCTGTCATTGCAAGAAGCGAGGTGAAATCGCCGCTGTCCTGCATATCTTTAAGCTGTGCGTGAGGAATGAGCATTGCACTCAGCAGAGCCTTGCGCATATTGCGTGCACCGATTATCCAGGCGGCAACGCGGTTGATGCTTGCATCGAAGTAGTCGAGACCGATGAGCACTCTGTCAAGAGCATCGCAACGGACGATTTCCTTTGCAATCTCTTTAAGCTCATCGTCGAAGGTTACTACGTGGTCACTGTCCCAACGGACACCTCGTGTGACGTGAAGTGCAACCTTATCGCTGAAAAGGAGCATTGAGGGAATCTTATCTGAAACAACCTCGGTCGGGTGGTAGTGGCCGTTGTCAAGAAGGCATACACAGCCTCTTGTTGCGGCATAGTTCATATAAAACTCGTGCGAGCCTACTGTGTAGGATTCAACACCGATACCGAAAACCTTGGATTCAACAGTGTCAACAAGATATTTTGGGTCAATATGCTCGGAAAGGATCTCATCAAGAGCATCCATAAGGCGCTTTCTGGGACCTATGCGGTCAGCAGGCACATCCTTGTAGCCGTCGGGAATCCAGATGTTATTTACGCAGGTGATGCCGAGCTCTCTGCCGAAATATTCGCCGATTTTTCTCATTGCTTTGCAGTGGTCGATCCAAAAGCGGCGGATTTTCTCATCGGGATGTGAAAGAGTAAGTCCGTCAGCGGCAAGAGGGTGAGAGAAGAGAGTCGGGTTGATGTCAAGACCGAGACCTCTCTGCTTTGCAAATTCAACCCAAGGTGCAAAATGCTCAGGGAGCAGCTTGTCACGGCTTACCTTTTCGTCGCCCATTATAGCGTAAGTAGCGTGAAGATTGATTTTGTGTGCACCGGGGATGAGGGAGAGTGCTTTGTCGAGGTCTGCCATAAGCTCTTCGGCATTGCGTGCCTTGCCGGGGTAGTTGCCCGTAGCCTGAATACCGCCGGAAAGCTCACCGCTGCTCTCAAATCCGCTTACGTCGTCGCCCTGCCAGCAGTGCAGAGAAACACGCACGCTGTCGAGTTTTTCGATAACGGCATCAGTGTCTATGCCGATTGAAGCATATATTTTTTTAGCTGATTCATAACGCTCAGTCATATTTTTTACCACCTTATTTTAAAGTTAGGTATATATATTTAATAATATATATCTTTTCCTTATTTGTCAAATATTTTTATAATAAAAAGGCACACTTTCTTTACAAAAGTGTGCCTTTAAAAGTTATGTTGCAGCTGTGTCTGTAAACGACCCGGACTCTGAAGAAGGTGTATCCTGTGTAGTCTGCTCAGTGGGAGCTTCGGTAGGAGCCTGAGTGGTAACTGCCGTGGTGGGCGGCAGCGGCTCTGTAGAGATTTTTATACACGTATCTGTGATTACAAAAGCAAAAACAAATATCAGTAAAAGAGCTACAGCGTATATTATACCCTGACGTACTTTGCGTTTGAATTCTTCTTGCGCAAAACTCTGCGTGTGCGTTGAGGTCGGATTTTCTTCAACAGGGTAGTTCTTTTTAAAACCGATAATCGGGCGGCGGTGAATTTCAGGTTCGGGTATTATCGGACGGAAATCTTCGCTGTTTTCTGTTTCAGTATTATTTCTGTTAAGTTCTTTGTCTGACATCGATATCACCTCAGACAAAGAGTGACTGACCCGAAAGACCTGCAAAGCCAAGCGAAATCAGCGCAATATAAATAAACAGTGCGGGCTTGCCGCGGAAAGCGTTGCTCATAGTTTCGTTTGCTTTCAGCCGGTCTTCGGCAGATGAAATAAGGAGCACGGCGACAATGAATGCGATGCCTGCACCAAGACCGAGACCGATTGACTCTGCAATATTGAAAGCCGCACGTCTGTTGATGATCGGAACGGCAAGTACAAGTGTGTTTACCGCCGCCATACCAATACGGTGAGTGTCTTTTTTGTTGTGCTGAACGAGAATGATTATGGCAGTAAACAAAAGATATATAACAGCAAGCACAATGCAGTATATGCCGAGATGCTCGGCAGTTGAAAGGGTATTGATCTTTTCAACTGAATCAAGTGCACTGCACACTGCTGCTGTGGCACTTGTGAAGAAGGCAACAAGCAGAGCGATAGGGAAGAAGTCTTTGGGCTTGGTAGCAATTCTTATCGCTTCGCTCATACCGAATCCGCCGTTAAAAACGAGGTTCTGCAACAGCATTGCAAAAACAGAGGCGTTAAAAAATGCAAAAATCATTCTTCTTCCTCCTTTTTCGACTTGGTGAGAATGTCACCTATTGAGCGGTTCATAAGTTCTTCAAGATCATCGTCGCTGTCCGAATAGTCTGCAATTTCGGTGTCGGAACTTATGTCGTCGATTGTAAGGTCAGCAAAAGCTGTATCTTCGTGAACTGCTTCTGCAGACTCGGAAATATTTTCAGCTGTTTCGTCATTTTTATCGTTTTCGGCTGATGTTTCTTGTATAACTTCTTCGGATGAATTCTGCTCAGCCTCAGCTTGTTTGAACGGCGAATCTTCAGCCTTACTTGCTTCGGCTGCAGGTGTTTGTGTTTGCTCTTCCGGATCTTTATCAAGCTCTTCAAGAGTGAAGGTTGATTCGTCTGCCGTGAACTCAGGAATATGTCGTGAAGCAGGCTTATCAGAAGCGTTTTTATCTAAGGAAACGGGGTTGTGCGCTTTCTTTTTGCTGCCGGGCTTGGGTTGCTTTTTGTCGAGATATTTAGGCCAGAATTTTGCAATAAGTGCACGCAGCGCTGCACCTGCAAAGCCAAGAATAAGGAAGCCGCCGAAGGGTAAAAGCAGACCCGTCATCGTACGTCCTTTAAATATTTCAAGTCCGAAAAGTGAACCGTTGCCGAGAGTCTCTCTTATAAAGCCGCATACAAGCAGTACGGCGGCATAGCCGACAGAAGCTGTCAGTCCGTCAACAAGAGCTTTAATCGGTGATATTTTTACGGCAAAACGCTCACATCTCAGTACGTTGAGCGAATTGACCGCCATTATAGGCAGATAAATTCCTAATGAGCTGAACAGAGGATTATTTGTTCTTTCTATTAGAATCATAAGAGGCGAAACAATTGCCGCACCTAAAATAATATATATGCCAATTCTTATCCATCGCGGAATCGCCTTGAGGAAAAGAGATGCAATAAGTTCACTGACAGTAATGATTACAGCAGAAACAGCGGCAAGAAGAGCGGCACTGCTTACAGATGTTGCCATCGCTACAACGGGGCACAAACCTACAGCCTGTACAAGCACCGGGTTAAATATACCTGCGTTACGCATAAGCATACCGGGGGATTTACTGTTGGATGCCAATTCCTTTTCCTCCTTCAGTCAGTTTGGTCTTGACGATATATCAGCCGAAAAGCTGAACCCAATAATAGGTGTCGGTCGAACTGTCATAGTAACAGCCTACACCTGTCAGGGTATAGTTCTTTGTGAGTATGTTTTTTCTGTGTCCCTCACTGTTCATCCATGCGGTTACAACCTTATCGGAAGTGCTGTAGCCTTTAGCGATGTTTTCACCCATAATTCCTGTACCGGCTGTGTACCATAGACTGCCGTCAGGTCTTGTGTGTGAGAAGTTTGAAACGATCTCTTTGGCTCTGATATCAGCGGCAGCTGAAAGCTCTGCAGAATAAGAGAGCGTTCCGAGACCCTCTGCAATGCGGTGATTGTTTATCATATCAATTACAGCAAGCTCAATGTCACCGTCTTCACTGTCTGTAATTATATTTGTCGGACGTTCTGTGGGAACAACCGTAGGAGGCTCTGTTGTTGCAGGAGGCTCCGTAGTCGGTGCGTTTGTTATTATTGGTTTGGTAGTCGGCGGAGCAACAGTTGTAGTTGCCGCTGTAGTTGAAGGCTTTGTAGTCGGGATGGTAGATATCGGTTTGGTTGTTGGAGCAACCTTTGTTGTGGCGGCGGTGACAGCAGACGTGCTGTAATCTGTTGCGGCCACTGTTTCAGTTTCTTCCGGTTGGGTTGTTACAGTTTCTGCTATGCTTGCGGTTTCTTCTTCCTGCACAGTTGCAGAGGTCGAAAAATCATCCTGAGCATGTCTGCGGTCACATGAAGCTAAGATTATGCATAGAATAGCTGTAGCAAGTAACGGAAGAAGGGTTGATAAACGTTTCATTTACTCTTCTTCATCCTTTTGTCAATAAGTTTCATAAGTGCTTTATCTGCAACGGGCCATGCGGCATTTATGATGAGTACTGCGAAGCAGGCACATTCTTCAAATGCGCCGAAGCGACGCATAAGCATACAGGTTGCACCTGCGGTGAGTCCGTAAAGTAAGCGGCTGAGAGGATGGCGGGGCTGTGTGCCGTGCTCGGTAATAAGGAATATTGCTGCAAATATCATATAACCTGCACAAAGCTCAAGTACAAGCGAAGAAAAAAGGTTGGTAACTCTCGGGAAGCATATTGCAATAAACGCGGCACCCGTGAGGAAACCTGCTGTAGTTATAAACAGCTTTGTGCGGCGGATCAACATATAGATTGCACTGCCGGCAAGTATTATTATACAGCTTGCACCCATAGGGCCGGGAAAATTACCGATAAGGATATCAATAGCCTTTACCGAACCGAGGCTTACAGAAGTATTCTGAGCAAGCATTGAGCCGAGTGAAACACTGCTTGTGCTCGAAAGTGCTGTGCTTGCGGCGGATATGCGAGGATAGTCAAAAATCAGATCGGGGAAGCATATAGTTAAGAAAGCGAAGCCTGCAGCGGCAGGAGAAAACGGAAGCTTCTCAACAGAGCCGAAGGGCAGCTTTGCGGCAACGGTAGCAAAAACACCGCCTATAACGGGAAGCCAGACAGGAGCGTTGGCAGGAAGCATAAGAGCAATTACGGCACCTGTTACAACAGCACTCAGGTCACCTACGGTGTTGGGTTGTCTGAGCAGACGTCTGCCTGCAAGTTCGCAGAGCACACAGGTTATAACGCACACTAAAATAAGCCGTATTGCACCGAGACCGTAGAAATACCACGAGCTTAACGCAGGCAGTGCGAGCATAGCGAGCATATCAAGCTGAAGTGAGCGTGCTTTTCTGATGTGGCTTTGCTTTGCCATTTCCTGTTTTCCTTTCTGTTAATACCATTATTTGTTTCTTGATTTTAAGCTGTTTACAGATGTACGATATAGCTAAAGGGGAGTACGATATGAAAATAGAACTTCTTACCGACGATGCCATTATTGTTGAGCTGTCGGCAGATGATATGAAAAATTTAAACATCACCTATGAGGAGATGGATTATTCGAAAATTGAAACGAAGAGAGTTATCTGGACTATACTCTCCCGTGCAGGCAGAACACTTGGCCGTGAGATTAACACGTCGGGTAAACTGCTTGTTGAAGCTATGCGCCGGGAATCCGGCGGATGTGTGCTCTTCTTTTCTGTAGAGCAGGAGAAGGGTATATCTAAAAACAAAAGATATCTTGTGAAAAAATCGGATTACATAGCTTGTGATTTTGATAATGTATCGGCACTGATTGCCTGTGCCGAGCGTATAGTGTTTTCGGGCTTTAGAGTCGAAAGCCGACTGTACAGAAATAAAAATAAGTACCGTTTATTAGTGCGTTCGCAAACAACGGGGGCAGGGCTTATAAAACCCTGCCTGTCCGAGTTCGGTTGCGTTTGCGGTGATGGAGCAATGCTTTTTGCTCATACTGCAGAGCATTGGCATTGCATCGCCGATAGAAATGCTGTGGAACTGCTCAGCTTTGGAAGAGGAGCATCATAAAGCCTGCGGCACATGCAGAGCCGATAACGCCTGCGACGTTGGGACCCATAGCGTGCATGAGCAGGAAGTTTGTCGGGTTTGCTTTCTTGCCTTCAACCTGTGCGACACGTGCCGCCATAGGTACGGCAGAAACACCTGCAGAGCCGATGAGGGGGTTTACCTTACCCTTTGTGATGATATACATCAACTTTCCGAGCAGTACACCTCCTGCGGTTGAGAAGGAGAAAGCGATAAGTCCGATGATAATAATGCCGAGTGTTTTGGGCTGAAGGAACTGTTCACCGTTTGCTGTTGCACCGACAGTTACGCCGAGCAGAATTGTAATGATGTTACAAAGTGCATTCTGTGATACGTCGCTGAGTCTTTCTACAACGCCGCACTCACGGAAGAGGTTACCTATCATCAGCATACCTATAAGCGGTGCTGTTGAGGGGATAATAAGTGCGCAAAGCACTGTAACAACAATCGGGAAAATTATCTTTTCTGTTTTGCTTACTTTACGGAGCTGACCCATCTTTACTTCACGCTCTTTTTTTGTTGTGAGCAGACGCATAATGGGCGGCTGAATAAGCGGAATAAGTGCCATATAAGAGTAAGCTGCGACCGAAATAGGCGCAAGAAGATCTGATGCGAGCTTTGAAGCAGTGAATATAGCTGTAGGACCGTCAGCACCGCCGATGATTGAAATTGCCGCAGCTTCTTCCGGCTTAAAGCCGAAGAGAATTGCGATAATGAATGCAACGTAGATACCGAGCTGAGCTGCTGCACCGAGAAGAAGGCTCGAGGGGTTAGCGAGCAGGGGACCGAAATCGGTCATTGCGCCAACACCCATAAATATGAGGCAGGGGAAAATACTGCTCTTTACGCCTACATAAATAAGCCTCAGTACACCGTCGTCATACCAATGTGCACCCTCAACCTTCTGGGTTGCATCCATAAGACCTGCAGGGTCAGCCATAAGGCCGGTTTCGGGCAGGTTTGCAAGCATCATACCGAATGCAATAGGCAGAAGGAGCATGGGTTCGAATTTTTTAACTATCGCAAGATAAAGAAGGCCAAAGGAGATAACAAGCATAACAGCTTGCTGCCAACCGAGGAAAGCTAAACCTGAGCTTGCCCAAAGACCTTCGAGTACTTCAAGAAAATTCATATGGGGAAAAGCCTTTCTTTATTTAGATAACTGCAAGAACGTCGTCTGTGTTAACAACTGTGCTGCTGCCGACGAGAATCTGCTTGACAACGCCGTCACACTCTGCTGTGATTTCGTTCTCCATCTTCATAGCCTCGAGGATGAAGAGTGTGTCGCCTGCCTTGACAGCCTGACCTACGCTGCAGAGAACCTTGAGGACTGTACCGGGCATGGGAGCAACAACCTTCTTACCGTCAGCTGAGGGAGCAGCAACAGGAGCGGGGGCGGGAGCTTCTTCCTTTGCGGGTGCTGCTGCGGGAGCAGGAGCTGCTATGGGAGCTGCTATGGGAGCTGCTACGGGTGCTGCAACAGGAGCGGGAGCTGCACCTGCAGCTGTTGATACGTTTGTGATGACTGCATCGGTCTCGTTGACCTCTACTTCATAGCTTTTACCGTTAAGTGTTACGATGTATTTCATAATTTTTTACCTAACCTTTCTTTTATTCCTCAATAAGTTTGATCGATTTAAAATCAAGACGTTCAAGCGGTATGCCTGTCTGATGGCTTACCAACGCCATAATGATTGCGACTGTGGGCTCGTCTATTCCGCCCCATTCAAGTGACTTTATTTGTTTGAAGTCGAGCTTGTTGAGCGGAATACCTGTCTGATGGCTGACAACTGCCATTACCATCGCGGCTGTCGGCTCGTCAACGCCGATGAGTTCAAGCGGAGTATCGAGCAGTTTTATTGACTTGAAGTCAAGGTGCTCAAGTGCAACACCTGTCTGGTGGCTGACTGTTGCCATTATTGTTGCGGCTGTCTGCTCGTCAACTCCGTAAAGCTGTACGCAACTTGTTTGTGCTGCGGAGCTGTTGGCGGTAACGATGTATTCAGAGCAATCGGCTTCATCATTTGAAATTTCTTCAACTGCTTTTTTGTTAACCATCGCACTTACAAGACGCGAGAGCAGAAACACCAATACAGCCAGCAGAGCAAGCTCTGCCATAACAACGACTATGCCGACACCGGAAACCATAAGCGCGTCAGTCAAGCCGAGTGCTTTTCCTGCTAACATTGATTAATCACTCCTTGATTTCCTGTATTGTGTATTTGAATGTGCGCTTTTCTCTTTCAGCTCTTTCTTCAAAGAAGGCCTTTGCCTGCTGCGGGAATGCGATATAAGAAAGCACGTCTTCTTCGCTGTGAGCAAGTGCACCGATTTCTTCTTTTGCAGCCTCAAAGCCGGGCTCGAGAGTATCGGCAAATCTGCCTGTGAAGGGCTTTTCATCGCCGAGGACGAGCTTCTGAAGGTCCTTGCTTACCTTGCCGGGAGCCTTGCCGTATTCGCCCTTAATGTATGCCTTGACCTCTTTGGAGATGTTCTTGTATCTCTCACCGAGAAGTACGTTGAATGTAGCCTGAACACCAACCATCTGGCTCATAGGAGTAACGAGGGGCGGATAACCGAGATCCTCACGTACTCTGGGTGTTTCTGCAAGCACTTCGTCGAGCTTGTCAAGCTTATTCTGTGCGGTGAGCTGTGCAACAAGGTTGGAAAGCATACCGCCGGGAATCTGATAATCAAGTGCGTCGGTCTCTGTAGCCATAACAACGGGGTTGAGTACGCCGTTCTCAAGGTATTTTGCACGAAGGGGCTTGAAGTAAGAGTTGATTTTTGAAAGAACCTTTGAGTCAAGGTCAACCTTATAGCCCTGGTTTCTGAGTGCGTATACAAGAGTTTCCGTCGGAGGCTGTGAAGTACCGCCGGAAAGGCTTGATATTGCGGTATCAATGACATCTGCACCTGCCTCAACGGCCTTCTGAAGTGTTATCATTCCGAGACCTGTTGTTGAGTGAGTGTGAACAACTACGGGGAGCTTGACAGCGGACTTTATCGCCTTAACAAGGTCGTAAGCCTCCTGCGGAGCAAGAATGCCTGCCATATCCTTGATGCAGAGTGTCTGCACACCCATTTTTGCAAAGCCTTCAGCGACCTTGACATAGTTTTCGATATTATGGATAGGGCTTGTTGTGTAGCAGATTGTACCGGATGCGATAGCACCGCTCTTAAGAGTCTGGTCTACAGCTACCTCGACGTTGCGAAGGTCGTTGAGTGCGTCGAAAATACGGATGATGTCAATACCGTTTTCAACACTTTTTGCAACAAATTTACGCACAACGTCATCGGGATAGTGCTTGTAACCCAGAAGATTCTGGCCTCTTAGAAGCATCTGGAGCTTTGTGTTGGGACATGCTGCCTTGATTGTACGCAGTCTCTCCCATGGGTCTTCGCCAAGGTAACGCAAGCATGAGTCAAAAGTTGCACCGCCCCAGCATTCAAGTGAATAATAGCCGGCTTTATCGAGCTCGCTGAGAATCTCCTTGAAGTCGGAGATAGGCATTCTCGTAGCAATGAGGGACTGGTTGGCATCACGCAGTACGGTTTCAGTGAACTGAACAGTTTTCATCTTTGCCATAACTTTCCTTTCAGGGTGTATTGCGTATGCAAATTTTCACCCATTTTAATGATATTTAATCACTACTATAGTATCCTTTTTGGGAGCAAATTGCAAGCGGTTTACAATATTTTTTTGCTATTTTAATATAATCTGCATTATGACGGATATTGGCTTGAATATTCCCATTAAATTGTAAAATATTTATTAATTTTTAATTATAATCTTGATATTTATATTTTTTTTATTATAATAAAAATAGCTAAAAGTACGGATTCACCCTAAAATATACATAAGGAGCGAAAGCAAATGCCTGAATTTACTTACAACATAGTCGAAACACTTGGTGTCCTTTCCGAAACAGCAAAGGGCTGGACAAAGGAACTCAACCTCATCAGCTGGAACAACAGAGAGCCTAAGCTCGACATCCGCGAGTGGGCACCCGAGCACGAGAAGATGGGCAAGGGCGTTACTCTTACAGAGGAAGAGGCTAAGGAAATCCTCAAGATCCTCGCTCAGCGTTACAAATAAGTTTTTGGCATAATGCAATAAAAACAACTGCGTAAGTGTACTTAAAGGTACGCTTAACGCAGTTTTGTTTTTTTATGACGAAAATGATAATATTACGTTGCTACGAAAAAAGCACAACCCCTCTAAGAGTTGGTTTGCTAAGGACATAAAAAGAGGTAATACGGATGATTTCCGTGTTGCCTATCATTTTTTAGCGCTTATGCCTTTTGTGATGAGCAAGTGCGCATTTCGTTTTCGGTCAGCTTAAGTGATAGTATTGTCCCCGGACAATAGTGTTATTTTATTCGCCTAAAAACTCGCGAAGCGAATAACACTGTGCGAAGCACAATAAACTGCAAAGCAATATAACTCGCCAAAGGCGAATATAACTAAAAAACTCCTTGAGATTTCTCAAGGAGTTTTTTAGACCTTACTTCCCAAATCTGAACCATAAGAAAAATATTAACAGTGTTGATTTTTACCAAGCCCTGTCAGCAAACATATAGGCAACAAAGACTATAAATAATGTTAACAACAAATTAATTACAGTTAGAATAATGCATTGTATTTTGTGTTCTTTTCCTTTAATACAAACACCGACATTATAACACAAAGAAATTGTGTTTATGATAATTATTATCGGAGTACCAACAAAAAACAACAAGAACAAAACACTTGAAAATATATCAAATATAGAATCCGCAATTGGCTTACCAATACTTACAAAATAGTCATATAAAGGTAAAAATCCAAATGGCAATATGTAGAAAAGAGAAAATATTATATTGAAAATTGAATGCTTATAATAAGAAGTCTTATTCATATAATCACCTCAAACTCATTGTATAACAACAAATCTAAAAAGTCAAATCCGTTTGCCCGATGGGCGACATTGTTTTAGTGATATTCTGCCTAAAAACTCGCGAAGCGAATAACACTGTGCGAAGCACAATATCACTGCGAAGCAATATAACTCGCCTTATGGCGAATAAAACCGGCGTTGTATCCTTACGGGTACAACGCCTACGGGGTGCTTTTTTATTCCAGTAAATCTGCAATTATTGCGTTGGATACAAGGAAGCCTTCGGGGGTAAGGCTTATTGAGTTTTCGGTTAACTTTACCATACCGTTTTTCTCAAATTTCCTTGCTCTTTCAAGCATTTCGGGCGGTAAATCAAAGCCGAAACGGGCTTTGATATTTTCGCTTTTCAAGCCCTCTGCAAGCCTTAACCTGAGCATTACATACTCCTCAAAGCTGCCGCCGTCACCGTCCTGAACAGGCTTGGCTTTTTCGATAAATTTGTTGATATCACGCTCGAAATAAAACCGTTTTCCACCGATAAAGGAGTGCGCTGAAGCACCTAAACCGAGGTACTCGCGGCAATCCCAGTAAATGAGATTGTGACGGCTTTCATAGCCGGGCGCAGCAAAGTTTGATATCTCATACTGCTTGTAACCGTGCTCTTCAAGGCATTCGCAAGCGGCAAGATACATATCACAACATTCGTCCTCATCAGGCAGCTGCAGCAGCTTTTCGACCTTTTCAAACGGCGTGCCCTGCTCGATTTTAAGCAGGTAGCTGCTGACGTGTTTTGCACCGTTTTGAGCACAAAACTCAATGCTTTCTTTTATACTGTCTATGGTCTGATGCGGTATACCGAGCATAAGGTCAAGCGAAAAATTGTTGATATCTGCCGATTTGACAAGCTCTAAGGCACGCTTTACTTGCTCACGGTCAGCCTGCCTGCCGAGTGCTTTGCGCTCCTCGTCTACTGCAGACTGCATACCCATTGAGATACGGTTTGCACCTGCTTTTGCAAGTGTCTCCATATCTTTTAAGCTCCAGTTTCTGCATAAATCCGACGGATTACATTCAACCGTAATTTCACAATCGGGGGTACGGCTGATTACGTTCAGTATATCGGTAAGCCTTTTACTGCCGAGTAAAGAGGGGGTGCCACCGCCGAAATATACGGTCGAAAAAGCACCGCCCACACGTTTATTATATAATATAATGTTTTTAATAATAGCATCTGTATATTGATCCTTAAGCTCGTCCGGTGCTACAAGCGAATAAAAATCGCAATAAGGGCACTTTGACGAGCAGAAGGGCACGTGAATATACAGACCCGGTAACTCAGTTGTCATCATCAAGCTTGAGTACAGCCATAAACGCCTCCTGCGGCACTTCAACGGTACCGAACTGGCGCATACGCTTTTTACCTTCCTTCTGCTTTTCAAGTAGCTTTTTCTTTCGTGTTATATCGCCGCCGTAACACTTGGCAAGAACGTCTTTTCTCATCGCCTTGACGGTCTCACGTGCGATAACCTTGCCGCCGATTGCAATCTGAATCGGTATTTCAAACATCTGACGCGGAATATTGTCCTTGAGCTTTTCGGCGATTTTTCTTGCTCTGCCGTAAGCTTTGTCGGAGTGAATAATAAATGACAGTGCATCAATTACGTCGCCGTTGAGAAGTACGTCAAGCTTGACAAGCTTTGAGGGCTGATACTGAGCCAGCTCATAGTCAAACGAAGCGTAGCCTCTGGTACGTGATTTGAGTGTGTCAAAGAAATCGTAAATAATTTCATTGAGCGGAAGCTCATAGTGGATGTCAACACGGTCGCTTGAAATATAGGTCATATCCTTGAACGTGCCGCGTCTGTCCTGACAAAGCTCCATAATTGCACCTACATAGTCGTTTGGTGCATAGATATGTGCGTTTGTCATTGGCTCCTCGCAGTCTGTAATGATTGCAGGGTCTGGATAATTCGTCGGGTTATCAATCTCAAGGATTGAGCCGTCGGATGTGTGAATTTTATAAATAACGCTCGGCACCGTTGTAACAAGGTCGAGGTTATATTCACGCTCGAGTCGCTCCTGGATTATTTCAAGGTGGAGCAGACCGAGGAAGCCACAGCGGAAACCGAAGCCGAGAGCTCCGGATGTTTCGGGCTCGTATGAGAGAGCGGCATCGTTGAGCTGTAATTTTTGCAGTGCATCACGAAGTGACTCGTAATCTGCACCGTCTGCGGGATAGATACCGCAGAACACCATCGGGTTTACCTTTCGATAGCCGGGCAACGGCTCGGTTGCAGGATTTTCTGTAGTAGTTACTGTGTCACCTACACGTGCATCACTGACTGTCTTGATAGATGCGGTGATATAACCTACTTCGCCTGCAGTAAGTTCATCGGTAGGCTCGAGTGAGGTGGCACGCATATAGCCGACCTCGACAACGTTGAACTGTGCACCTGTTGCCATCATACGCATTGTATCGCCGGCTTTGATTTTACCGTCCATAACACGCACATAAACAATAACGCCGCGGTAGCTGTCGTAAATTGAGTCAAAGATAAGTGCACGAAGCGGCAGGTTTTCGTTTGCCGTCGGTGCAGGAATATCCTGTACAATACGTTCAAGCACCTGCTCTACGTTTTCGCCTGTTTTTGCGGAAACTCGGGGTGCATTGGAGCAATCAAGACCGATTATGTCTTCAACCTCTGCCGCAACACGCTCAGGGTCTGCGGCAGGCAGGTCGATTTTATTGATTACGGGTACAAGCTCAAGGTCGTGGTCAAGAGCGAGATATGTGTTGGCAAGTGTCTGTGCCTCAATACCCTGTGATGCATCAACGATAAGCACCGCTCCGTCACACGCTGCAAGTGAACGTGAAACCTCATAGTTGAAGTCAACGTGACCTGGTGTGTCGATAAGGTTGAGTTCGTACTCCTGACCGTCTTTTGCCGTATAGTTGAGCTTTACGGCGTGAGCCTTGATTGTGATTCCACGCTCACGCTCAAGGTCCATATTGTCAAGAAGCTGTGCTGTCATATCACGCTTTGCAACGGAGTCTGTCAGCTCAAGCAACCTGTCGGCAAGTGTTGACTTACCGTGGTCAATATGAGCAATGATAGAAAAGTTTCGTATATTTTCCTTGGGTACTGACAAAGAGTTCACCTCTTAATTATGTTTCTTTTTGGGCTGCTTTTTCTGTTTGGGCATTTTATGCTCATCCATATCGATGAATATAAATGCAGCAGTCCAGAGTGCGACAAAGAGAAAGATAAAGAGTACTGCCACTGTGGCATCGGTAAGCTGTAATACCTTAAGTTGACCAATGAGATTGACAAGACCGCCTGCACCAAAAAGGCCGGCGATTTGTGCAATTAAAGATTCAGAATCGGTAAGTGCAGTGTTGATGATTGTTTCAAGACCCACGGTGCCGTCAGCGATAAGCGAAGTCATATGGTTGAAGGAAGCCATAAGACCTATTGTGCTTGCCGCACCGAAAAGGCTGAGACCGAGGTTGACCTTGCGCGCGTTTGTAAGTGCCGAGCAGAAAAATACTGAGAGTATGGCTACCAGCATAAGTGCAAGAAAAACAAGCGTTACTATAGCAGGTGTCTTTAACGGAGCGAGAACCTCAGCCATCTTTTCTGAAAGCTCCAATTTACCGTCAAGGTCTATGGTCTTATCTTTAAAGAAATTGTAAATCTGATTTATAGAGAAGGAATCGTCGAAGAGACCTTCTACAAAACCGAGCTCAATACCTATATGGATAAGCTTCAGAAACCATAGTGCAGGGAAGGTGAGAAGTGCTGCGATAGCGGCAATAACTCTGTAAACTATTTTCATTTTATTTACCTGCTTTCTCTTATTTCCAAGATGAGTTAAGAGCAACGGTGCGGTTGAAGATAAGGTTATCTTCTGTTGAATCCTTATCTACACAGTAGTAGCCCTGACGCATAAACTGGAATGTGTCGCCTGCCTTGAGGTCTTTGAGACCGCCCTCAATCTTACAGCCCTTGAGCACTTTGAGAGAATCGGGGTTGAGGTCAGCATCGCTCTCGGGTGTTTCAACGTTGTAAAGTCTGTCATAAAGGCGTACTTCTGCTTCGATGCAGTCATCTGCGCTTACCCAGTGAAGTGTGCCCTTTACCTTACGGCCGTCGGGTGAATTACCGCCCTTACTTGCGGGGTCATACGTGCAGTGCAGGCAGGTTACGTTGCCGTCATCGTCTGCCTCATAGCCTGTGCAGGTTACGAAGTATGCACCCTTGAGTCTTACCTCGTTGCCGGGGAAGAGGCGGAAATATTTCTTTATGGGCTCAACCATAAAGTCATCACGCTCAACAAAAAGATTGCGTGAGAAAGTTACTTCACGCTTGCCGAGCTCGGGCTTATCGGGGTTAACTTCAACCTCAATTGTCTCTGTCTGACCCTCGGGATAGTTGTCGATAACAACCTTGAGAGGATCAAGAACAGCCATTGCACGGGGTGCGTTTGCATTAAGCTCGTCACGTACACAAGCTTCGAGAAGACCGTAGTCAACAACGCTGTAAGCCTTGGAAACGCCGACTCTGTTGATGAATTCACGTACTGCAGCAGCAGGGTAGCCTCTGCGGCGCATACCGCAAAGAGTTACCATTCTGGGGTCATCCCAGCCGCTGACAATGCCCTTTTCAACAAGCTCAAGGCATTTACGCTTACTCGTCTGGCAGTAATTTACGTTAAGACGTGCAAACTCAATCTGTCTGGGCGGCTCTTCAAAGCCGATCTGCTCAAGGAACCAGTTATAAAGAGGTCTGTGATTTTCAAACTCAAGTGAGCAGAGTGAATATGTTACCTTCTCCTTTGCATCAGAGAGAGGATGGGCAAAGTCATACATCGGGTATACGCACCACTTGTCACCTGTCTGATGATGGCTGACGTGAGCGATACGGTAGATAACAGGGTCACGCATATTGATATTGGGCGAAGCCATATCGATTTTAGCTCTGAGTACACGCTCGCCGTTTGCGAATTCGCCGTTTGTCATACGTGCGAAAAGATCAAGGTTTTCTTCGACAGAACGGTCGCGGTAGGGGCTGTTTTTGCCGGGCTCGGTAAGTGTGCCGCGGTATTCTCTGATTTCGTCTGCACTAAGGTCGCAGACGTATGCCTTGCCGTCTTTGATGAGCTTGATTGCACACTCATAAATAAAATCAAAGTAGCTTGAAGCGTAGAGACACTCATTCCACTTGAAGCCGAGCCATTCGATATCTTCCTTGATAGCGTCAACGTACTCTACGTCTTCCTTTGAGGGGTTGGTATCGTCAAGACGGAGGTTACATACGCCGCCGTATTTTTCAGCTGTGCTGAAGTCTATGCATATAGCCTTTGCGTGGCCGATATGAAGGTAGCCGTTGGGCTCCGGGGGAAAACGGGTCTGCACTCTCGTGTTGACGCCTGCGGCAAGGTCTTCATCGATAAAATCGTGAATGAAATTTGATACTGATACTTTTTCTTCTTCCATTGTTAGTTACCTCCGTATATTAAAGAGTTGAAATAGCGTTGTTGATTCTTGCGGTTACCTCATCTTTGCCCAGAAGCTGCATGATTGCACACAGGTCGGGTGTGTTGGAACGTGATGTAACTGCCATTCGGATTACACCCGAAACATCGCCTACGTGGCCTTTGTATGCATCGGGATTTTTCTTGTATTCCTTGACGTTGGGTGTGAAGCCGAGAGGCTCGCACATTTCTTTAATCTTTGCAAACCATGCATCCTTATCGTCTGCAGGGTCATAGATTTCGAGATATTTGTTGAGTATTGCCTTTATATCATCTGCCGAAAGTTTTTCGTCAAATTTAACGTCGGCAGTATAAAGTTCGTTAAAGAAGTAGCTGACAAATGCCTTGACTTCGCTCCACTTTGCAATATCCTTACGAGGTTTGGGCCCCTCGCGGTCAATATTGAGCACTGCTGTAGAGAATGCAGGGTCAGCTGTGAAAATTCTGTTAAAGTCTGCGTCGAATTCTGCAGACCATTTTGCAACGTTTTCGTAAACCTCGGCGGCACTCATAACAGAGATTACGTTTTTGCTTACGTCGTTGAGTTTGACGAGGTCAAACAGACAGCCGCTTATGCTCATCTTCTTGAGGTTGAAGGGGAATTTGGAAATATCCTCCTTCGGGTTTGCTCTTCTCCAGTCCTCAAAGTTGGAGTTGATGAGGGTTAGGAGATATTCAAGTACGCTCTCCTTCGGGAAGCCTTCTTCGACAAAGTAGCCAACTGCTGCTTCGGGATCCTTGCGTTTTGAAAGCTTGCGCTTGTCGCCTGTTTCTTCGTCTATCTTAAGCACCTGCGGTGTGTGTGCAAACTTTGGAAGTTTATAACCGCAGGCTCTGAAGAGCTCTATGTGCTTGGGTACGGATGAAATCCATTCCTCACCACGGATTACGTGAGTTGTTCTCATAAAGTGGTCGTCACATACGTGTGCAAAGTGGTATGTGGGGATTCCGTCTGACTTAAGAAGAACCTCGTCAATTATATTTTCGGGCATTTCAATCTTGCCCTTGATAACGTCGTCAAATGCGATACGCTTGTTTTCATCACCTGATGAACGCAGACGGATAACGTAGCTTTCACCTGCATTGATTCTTCTTTCCTGCTCCTCAAAGCTCATATCACGGCATTTTGCGTATTTGCCGAAGTAGCCCTTGATGAGTGCACCGTCACTCTCCTGATTCTCTCTGAGTGCGGTAAGCTCGTCCGCAGTACAGAAACAAGGGTAGGCGAGACCTTTTTCAACAAGACTCTTTGCTATTGTCTGATATATTTCGGCACGCTGGCTCTGTGTATAAGGTCCGTATGCACCTTTTTCTGTGCCGAAGCCAGTTACGCCTTCGGTAAATTCAACGCCGAAGTACTCGAAGCCCTTGATGATTGCGGAAACACCGTCGTCAACCTCTCGCTTCTTGTCGGTGTCCTCAATTCTAAGGAATGATACACCGCCCGTAGTACGAGCAGTAAGTATATCAACAAGTGCACCGAAGAAGCCGCCCATATGCAGATAACCTGTGGGGCTGGGAGCGAAACGTGTTACCCTTGCACCCTCAGGCAGATTTCTCGGGGGATAGATTGCTTCGTAATCCTCAGGTGTTTTGGTAATGTGCGGGAATAAAAGCTGTGCAAGTTTTTCATTGTTAGTCATTTCTATAGTTACCTTTCAAAGTTTGAAATCTCAGTGTGTTTTATATTCGGGGCGTAGTTGTAGCCTTTTTGTTCAGGTCTTTGCTTGCGTGCAGCGTTTTGCCTGCGGTACAGTATAAGCACTGTCAGTGCACCTGCAACCAGACCGATTACAGGCGGTATCGGTGAAAGCTCGTTATACCATTGCCCTTCATCTTTTTCTTCGGGAAATACTACGGTATCGTAATAATCCTGTTCAAATTCATAGTAGTTGTCGTACTCTTCATAAAACTCGTCGCCGGTTTCGGCGAATGAGGTGAAGCTTACTGATGTTATCATAAACACTGCAACTGCAATATATAACACTTTCTTTATCATAATCCGTTCACCACCATCCATATAAGTTCACCGATAAGAGTGCATCCTGCGGCTATACCGCCAAAAATTGCGAGAGCTTTTTTTATGCTCGCGGGCGGCTCGCCGACAATTCTGCCGGTCTGCCCGTTTATGAATATATGGTCGGTGTATCCGTTTGAGAGGTTGCTGAGTATCCATACGGGTACAAGTACCGTTTTGCTGTTTTCTTTTTTATCAATCAGTTGACATGTTATAACCTTACGGATGGTTTTGCGGTCACCGAGTGATTCTAACGCTTCTTTTATTGAAGCACCTTCAAGCTCGTCAAAGCAAAGATCCATTGAAAAACCGGACGGCTTTTCAAACGGGATTGATGCGTAGGTATCGTCGTAGGCGACGGTACGGCTGAAATCATACTCGCCGAGCAGACGGAAAAGGTATTCGTCAAACATACGGCTCTGACAGATGTTTGCTCCGGACGATTCGGATTTTATCTGCTTGGATTTTTCGTTGCCCGAGTTTTCAAGCACGGTCACTTCGGTTGTGACCTGTATGTCTGCTACTCTTACCGGAATGTACACTTCACGTATAAAACCGCTTTTTACTTTTTGAGATAAAGCAGCTGACGAAAGAGGTCTCTGAGACAGGTGACGTAAAAGAATCTGCTTTGCTTGTGCTTTGCTGACCTCAAACGGCAATATAAGCTCCGGTGCAGCAGTATCATCAAAATCCTCTGCCATAAGGGCAGGTGCACCGCAGAAACGGCAGTATGTGTCTGAAGATTTATTTAATGTTATAAGCTCAATACCGCAGTTGCGGCATTTGCAGCCGTGTATTTTATCTGCGTTCATTTGTTGTCACCTCTTGTATAGGGTCGGTAAAAATACCGTCAGGGGTGATGCTGTTGGTGGTGAATGTTCTGATGCCGAGTGAGTAAAGCTCGGCCAGTCTATCGGGTTTATCTATTGTCCAGGTTGCAAGTTTTATACCTGCATCTTTGAATTTCTTTATTTCTTCAGGATCGCCTGCTTTGTTACCGTTGAATGAAACACCTATAGATGTATCTGCTTTTGCTGCTTCAAGTGTTTCGTTGCTCAGGTCACTTGTGAGCCAATAAAGCTCAACACGCGCAGATGTGAGGGAGGTGCTGGCGGCATTCATAAGCTCATTAATTAATTCGATCTGCTCTCGGTCAAATGCAATTATTGTGCATTCGCTTGTACGCTGGCCGAGAAAATTCATCAGCTCTTCTATACATTCTGTGCCGCTCTGCTTAATTTCAATTACCGGGTGAAGGCCGAGTAAACCGCACTTTGCAAGCATTTCGTCAAGCGAAGGTATTTTAACATTGTCATATTCCTTGCAGTTTTTGTCGATGTTACAGCTGAGAATCTGCTTGTAGGTCAGCTCGCTTACCTTGCCTTTTCCGTCAGTGGTGCGCTTGATGTCTTCATCGTGCATAAGCACCCATACGCCGTCTTTTGTCTGTCTTATGTCAAACTCAATGTGGGTGTATCCGTAGCCTGCGGTTTTATCTGCGGCTTCGAGTGAGTTTTCCGGGGCAAGCAGGTTCATACCTCTGTGAGATATAAGGGTTATTTCATCCGTTTGTTGTATTCCTGCATCGGCAAGCATTGAGACTTTAGCCGAAACAAAGTGATTGACAATCAGTGCTGCCGCAACAGCAACGGCGATGATTATGCAGACAGATAAAACAATTTTCTTTTTCTTATCAAAATGAATTGTCATATATTTTTCACCTTATACCGGAGAAATAGATTGTGCGTGAATAGGGGTCGGAGCTTACAAATAACCCTTTACTGATATATCTGATTTCGACAGCTATAAACTCTTTATCCTCAGGCTTGTAGCTGATGTTAAATGTTTCATCACTGTCAAGCTTGACTTTACCGTCGGTTTCCATAGCTTTGCCGTTTATTTTTACGGATTGAATTTCAATTGCTGTTCTTGAAAGATTTCTTAGAGTTATTGTGTCGCTCGACGGGCTGTAGAAGCCAGACGGTTGGTTGCCGTTGAAGGAAGCGTAAACGCCGTCTAACGGAGATTGAGCGATTTCAAACTGCGGATATTCAGGGTCGGAATATATGTCTTTAATATCATCCGTAAGCACAAGCTTGAGCAGAAGACCTCTTGTGTAAACGTCCCACCATGTCTGTGTGTGGTACTGCTCGTAGTTGAACCATGTGTTTTCGGGCAGGAAGCAAGTGGATGCATCAATTGTGCGTGTGGGGGATACGTGGTTATGTGCGGGGTCAGTGCACACTGTGCCGAGTTGAGTATAATCCTTTGCAAAACGCTCGCCGAAAGGTGCAGGCGTTGCACCCGATGTGTTGAGAGTATCAATAATAAAGTCAGAATCCACCTTCTTGCCCGTGCCGATGTGTGAGCCGTAGTTTGCAAGTATGCTGATGCTGACACCTGCTTCCTGGGCTTTCTTGAGGCCCTCGCTCATATTCGGCATACACTCATAGTGCATTTCATCCGCTTTTGCTATGATTTCGGCATTTTCTACAGGGTCGAGATAAACGTCACGGAGCTTTGTATAGGTTTCGGTGTCCATAAGATCCCATATACTTCCGAAATGGATCGCATAAGGTAACAGTACCTCGTTGAATGCTGTTTTGAGAAGGCTGTTGAGAAGCTCTGCGGGTAACATATCGCCCAGCCATCTGAGATCGAGTTCTGTATGGAGCATAACGCCACCGAAACGGAGCAGTTCGTTGAGATCAAAAGCTACGGGGTCGTCGCCGAGAAGCTCCATAACAAGGCTTGTGCCGCCGATTGCAGGTGAATTCATAACTGCGTTGTCAACTTTGCCTTCTGTACCGTGATAGTAGAGATAGGTTGCGACGAGCTGACCGCCGTGACTCATGCCGTACAGATCAACTTTCTCACTGCCTGTGGTTTCGAGAACTTCATCTATAAATTGCATAAGATGCTTGCAATTATCAAGATGGCTTCTGCGCCAGTCTGTGTTGAAAATGTAAATTCTGTTTTCCGGTATCGTACGGCTGAGATCTTCGATGAATTCACCTTCTGTCATCGGAAGATACTTGCCGTTCTGTTCTTCGTTGATATATTCGACGTTTGCTTCGTCAAGATAATACGGGTAGGAAGAAATGTTGTATTTCGATTTACCGTCGGGATTCATCGAGATGTTGTCAAGCCACTCTGCAGTGAAGTTACGGAAGCACTCAACAAAAGGCTCTTTATCGCCGTTGGCATAGTCGATAACGCTGCTGACTATATCGGGCAGATAGGTTATTACTTTACCCGTAACGTCGAGTGGGTCGAAAGTCCATACCTGCTCTTCTGTCTCAAGACCTCTGTCTCTTATGAGCTTGGGACCTGAGTAACCCTGAATAAATATGAGCGGATGCCCGTCCCATTCATATGCCGGCGATTCTTCTTCTGCTTGAATCGAAACTGCAGTCGAACAGAATATTAAAGCCAAGCAAAGGAAAATGCAGAAAAACTTTTTCATTTTCAAAACTCCTTGGGGGTAACTGTTTATGCGGCTGTAAAATAAAATGTTTTGTTGAAAGGTGAGGTGAACGGCTTACCCTTGCGTGCGTAAGTCATTTCTATAGCGATGAATTCTTCATCGCTGAGACCCGAACACGGTACAAGAATTTCTTCTCCGGGTGCAACGGTCGTCTTTTTCTCAATATCAAATTCGACACCGTCCGCCGAAAGTGAACGGATTACGATAGTATGTTCTTTTGATATATTACGGATGAGAAGAGTGTTGCTTGCGTCAGTAAATCTGCCTGAAATGCTGTCTGAGAATTTAGCATATACAGCATCAACCGGGCATTGAGCAAGCTCAAACTGCGGATAATCGGGGTCTGAATAAATATCCTTGATATCATCTGTCAGTAACAGCTTGAGGAGCAGACTGAGTGAGTAGCTGTCGTAAGCTGCCTGACCGTGATACTGTCCGTTTATAAACCATGTGTTTTCGGGCAGATATGCACAGGTTGCATCAACTGTACGAGAGGGTGAAATGTGGTTATGTGATTTGTCATCACATACTGTGTACTTGGGTGTGTAATCGTCTGCAAAGTGCTCGCCGAAAACGGCTGTGTATGCACCTGATGTACTTGAAGTGTCGATAACAAAGTCAGCATCGATTGCTTCACCTGAGCCGAGGCGTGTGCCGTAGTTGGACATTATGCTTATGCTTACGCCCGAAGCCTGTGCGGCACGCAGACCTTTTCCGATATTAGCCATACAGTCAAAGTGCATCTTATCAGCTTTTTCAATAAGACCTGAATTTACCGTCGGGTCAAGATACTTGGCTTTGTAATCCTCGTAGGTTTCTATATCCATAAAATCCCAGATGCTGCCGAAGTTGAGAGCAACGGGCTGGAATACTTCGACGAATACTACCTTCAGAAGCTTGTTAAGGAACTCACCCGGAAGAATCTTGCCGAGGAAGCGAAGGTCGGTTTCTGTCTGAAGCATAACGGAAAGGAAGCGGCTGATTTCATCCATTTGGAAATTTGCCGCACCGTCTCCGAGCAGACCTTTTACAATGCTTGTACCCTGGATGGAGGGAACGTTGAGCACCACGTTGTCAACCTCGCCTTCGGTACCGTGGTAGTAGAGGTATGTTGCGGCAAGCTGACCGCCGTGGCTGAGAGCATAGATATCAACCTTATCTTTACCTGTTATGCTGAGTACTTCGCCGATAAAGCGATCAAGGCTTTCTGAGTTTTCAATCTGCCCCATACGCCAGTCGTTATTGAAAATATAAAGCGATTCGTCAGGTACATATTCGCGTATTGCGGTTGTAAGTCCTGCTTCGGGAATAAATGCCTCCTGTCCGTTTGCAATAAGCGTTGCTACGGAAGCATCTTCAGCGTAATAGGGGAAGGTTGTTACGTTGTGTTTTGAAGAGCCGTCGGGAAGGCAGGACATATTGTCGAGCTTTGCAGCTGCAAGGTCGGCAAATCCGCCTGAGAGCAGTTTGCTGTTGCCCGTAAGGGCGTATATGGCAATACCTGCAATTATACCCGGAAGAGAGGTGAGAATTTTTGTTATATCAAATTCAGAGCCTGCACCGAGTATGGTTTCTTCTGTTTCAAGTCCTTGGTCCTTGATGAGCGGTGAGCCTGTGAAGCCCTGCAGGAATATTACGGGGTCACCGTCCCACTTTATGCCTTCAGGTTCTGATGCGGCACTGCTGACAGCCAGAGTGCCGATGAGTATTGTAAAACAGAGTATTACACTGATAAGTTTTTTCATAATAGTCAGACCGTCCTTTCGGAATTTAATTTATTTCTGAGCTTTTTTGAATTCCTTTGAGAGGAAAACAAGCGGAATGAATATGACTATGCCGATTGCGGCAGCTGCAAGGAAGATGTGAGGAGCGGGAGTTGCAAGAACCTCGCCGTAATCGTTAGTATAAGTTGTTGTTGAGTATGCATTTGAAATCTTTTCTGCAACCGTCGGACCGATGAGCATAGGCAGAAGAACGGAGAATATCATTCTGATACCCTGTAGCTGGCCTGTCTTGTCTTCGGGAGTGAAGTCACGCACTGCGGCACCGAGCATGATCATAAGAAGACCGTAGCCGACTATTGTTGCAAGTGCGGCAAAGATGAAGTAGAGAATGTTATCGTCTGCAAAGAATACGCATACAAGACCGATCAGGTAAACAACAGCGGCAGGGAAAAGATAAGGAGCTTTACCTTTTTTGTCACTCATTGAAATTATATAAATAAGAACACCGACCATTACCGCAACATAAGCAACCAGAAGAATAATCGTGCCGATATTGAGCTTTGAGCCGAGCTCCGACATATCAAGGTGCTTGTCAAGGTAAATGAAAATGTAGGGGAAGAAAACCTGACTTGATACGGAGAAAATACCCATACACACAAGTGAGATGTAAAGGCTCTTGTTGTTTTTGATAACAGAGGGCTTGAAGCCGTAAACAAGTGTTTCAACAAAGCCTGCCGTGGTCTTTACGTTTGTTCTGGATTCTTTAATTGTGAATATACCGATGATGCCGCATACGGTAACGACGGCACCGAGGATAAGGAAATAAAGCGAGTATTCCTTCTGGCCTACTTCTTTGCTGTCGCCGAAGATGGCACCGAACGAACCAGTAACCGCAAGGGTTGCAACAACGGGGATAATTGCAAGAAGCGACTCGATCTTTGAACGGTTTGAGGATGTACCGATATCTGTTACCCAGGCATTGAATGCAGCGTCGTTACTTGTTGAGCCCATAAAAGTCATAAGACCGTCCATTATGATAACGAGAATAACCGTTGCCGAAACAGCAGCACCGGCTTCTGTACCCATTATCTTAGCAATGAACTCGGGGTTGATTATTGCGAAAGAAACAACCGTCAGACCCCACAGGATGTAACCTGCACTGATGAAAATCTTACGCTTGTTGATTTTGTCGCTGAGGCTTCCCATAAACAGGGTTGTGAGGAATGCAACAACTGCGCTTACACCTATCATAACCGAGATGTCGTGCATGTCACCGCCGATTTTTAGCATATAGAGGTTGAAAAAGTTGTTTTCAACAGCCCATGCGACCTGACCCATAAAACCAAACATAATAAGGTTGAGCCATAGGCTGAATGAGAGCTTGCCGGTATTTGTTTTTGCCATTTCTGTTCCGCCTTTCCCGTTGAAAGCCTGGTTGTTGACAGACTTCGACTATTAAATAATTATTATATATAATAACAGATAAATTAAGACTCGTCAATGAATATTAGAAACATTAAAAAATTTTTTATTTATACTTCCCTTTTTAGAAAAATGTGTTATAATTACACTGTATACCTTGGGTCGGTATCACAAAAACCGACAAAATATAAGGGAGAGTAATGAAAATGTCACTTGAAAAAATTCTTATTGTTGATGATGACACCAATATCTGCGAGCTTCTCAGGCTCTATATTGAAAAAGAGGGTTTTAATGTTATTATCGCAAACGATGGCGCAACTGCAGTCAAAATGTTCCGTGAGCAGCAACCCGACCTGATGCTTCTCGACATCATGTTGCCCAAACTTGACGGTTGGCAGGTCTGCCGCGAAATACGCAAGACGTCTGACAAGCCGATAATTATGCTTACTGCAAAAGGTGAGACTTTCGATAAGGTACTTGGCCTTGAACTCGGTGCAGATGACTATATAGTCAAGCCTTTTGATACCAAAGAGGTTGTTGCAAGAATCAAGGCTGTTCTCCGCCGTGTAGGTGCATCTGCCCCCGTGGCAGCAGTGCAGGAGGTGCAGTACGATAAGCTGCTTATCAATCTTACCAATTATGAACTTCGTGTCAACGGCGTTCAGGTTGATACTCCACCAAAAGAGATGGAGCTTATCTATCACCTTGCAAGCAATCCCAACAGAGTTTATACCCGTGACCAGCTTCTTGACGAAGTATGGGGATTCGACTATTACGGTGATTCACGTACTGTTGATGTTCACGTTAAGCGTCTTCGCGAAAAGCTTGAGGGTGTTTCTGATAAGTGGGAGCTCCGCACCGTATGGGGTGTAGGCTACAAGTTTGAAATCAAGGAATAATCTATGAAAAATAATAAAAAGCGTCAGGATATGTCGCTCCGTGCGAAATATTCGCTTATGCTTGCCGGTATTATTCTGGCGTGCTTTTTGTTGCTCGGTATTGCACTTGTTGCTTTTGCCGGCAGATATTGGTACGGTCAGAAGGCTGAGCTTATGACCGAGAATACACACAACGTTGCTCAGTCTGCTTCCGACTTGCTTTCGGGCGGATATATTTCGATGTACGGCGACGGTGATTCGATAGCTGCTCTGGGCTCATCTCTTTCACTTATATCTACTTCAATTGATGCCGATGTCTTTCTGTGTGACACGACAGGTCATATTATTATGTGCCGTGAGTTTCTTGTCGATGGTTCTATGGTAGCTGAAGCTTGCGGCTATCACGATAATTTAATAATACCGCCAAGTATTATCAACGATGTTCTTCTCAGTTCATACTCAACCGTCAGTACTATCGGCGGTCAGTTTGACGAAGCACAGTTTATTGTCGGCGAGCCTGTACAGGTTGAGGGTCATACGGTTGCACTTGTTTTCGCTGTCGCTCCCGTTAACGATGCTATTATCAATTTTATTGCGCCGATAGGCACATTGTTTGCGGTTTCATTGCTTGTTGTTATGCTTTTTGCTGTTATCGCGATTTATTTTGCTTCGCATATCATAACCAAGCCGCTTAAAGATATGGCAGATGTCACAAAGAGCTACGGCGCAGGTGATTTCAGCCCGAGAGTTGATATCAACAGAAATGACGAAATCGGTCAGCTTGCAGCTTCTTTTAATAAGATGGCAAGCAGTCTTGCTCAGCTTGAAAGCTCGCGACGCAGTTTTGTTGCAAATGTTTCGCATGAGCTCAAAACACCGATGACTACTATCGGCGGATTTATCGACGGAATACTCGATGAAACAATACCGCCCGAGCAGCAGGAATATTATCTGAGAATAGTATCCGAAGAAGTAAAACGTTTGTCGAGAATTGTTGTCTCAATGCTCAACCTTTCAAAAATCGAAGCAGGTCAGCTTGATCTGACCTTCAGTGATGTTGACCTTTCCGATATGATACTTGGTACCTTCCTCAATCTTGAGCAGAAGATAAGCGAGGGCGATATTGAAATACGCGGTCTTGACCTTCTCGGAAAACATACTGTCAGAGCAGACAGAGATATGCTTGGTCAGGTTGTATACAACCTTGTTGACAATGCTGTAAAGTTTACACCCGAGCACGGATATATAAGCATAAGCGTGGTCGAAAAAGACGACTGCACGGAAACCCATATTTTCAACAGCGGTACGGGAATTGCTCCCGATGAGCTGCAGAGAATATTTGAGCGTTTTTATAAGGTCGATAAATCACGCAGCGCCGATGCCAAAAGCACGGGCCTAGGTTTGTATATTGTAAAAAGTATACTTGAACTTCATAACGGAAAAATATATGCCGAGAGTGTTGAGGGCAGATATACTGAGTTCGTATTTACTTTGCCGAAGCTTATGTAATATCTGTGACAAAAAACACATACAAAATTAAAAAATAGTTAACAAGCTTGAAATGTGAATACAATGCACAAACTCTAATATGCATATAAGCAATACAATCGGTTGCTGATTCTATGATTTAAGGAGAAGTAAATGATGGATGAATTTATGAATAACACACCCGGAACAGATGAGGGAAAAGACGCTCCGGCAACTGACGGGCAGGTCGCAGAGCCTGTTTCAGCGGCAGAAGTACCGTCTGAAGAACCTGCAACTGCTTCCGAAGAACCGGCAGTTGTTCCTGCATCTGAAACCGTACCGCTCCGACCGGTATATCAGCCTCCTGTACAGCAAGGCGGATATGCACATAGTCCTTATGGTGTTGATGCTCCCGATAATGCAGCTCAGCCGCCCCGTACACAGCCGTATGTGTATAATCCGAACGGAGTTCCGTATGCACAGTATCAGCCTCCCGTAAACAGTGGCGGGCGCAAATCAAATAAAAAAGGTCGAAATATCTTTTTTATAATTCTTGCGGTTGTTGTGGCTGTTTCTGCCGTTGCAATTCCATTGTCACTCAGGGGTAAAAATAATCCGGAGAGTCCTGAGTTACCGGGTATTGCAGACGGTGAAACACCGACGGTGAATGAGAATGCACCTTCGCTTGACATTAACGATACACCCGAGCAGGGCTTAATGGGTTCAGGCGTACTTACACCTGAGCAGGTTTATGAAAAGATTTCCGCAAGTAATGTCGCTGTAATTGTTTACAGAAACAACTCTGTTTATACAGAGGGTACCGGCATTATAATGAAAGAGGACGATGCAAAGCAGTATACCTACATCCTCACTTGCGCTCACGTTATTTCAGACTCAGGTACAGAGATTGTTATACAGTTTGAAGACGGTACACGTCACGATGCCGAGATGGTAGGCTATGATCTTCGTACCGATATCGGCGTGCTCCGTATCAAAGCTACCGGATTTAAGGCTGCGGAATTCGGCAACTCCGATTCTCTTAAGGTCGGCAGTACTGTCTATGCAATAGGCAATCCCGGCGGTTCTGCTCTTTTCGGTACGTTTACCGACGGCAAGGTTTCCGCAATTGGCAGAAGCATTACAAGCAGCATCGGCTACGATATGGTCTGTATTCAGCACAATGCTGCTATCAGCCCCGGTAATTCAGGCGGTGCACTTGTTAATGAATACGGTCAGGTTA
This sequence comes from Clostridia bacterium, assembly GCA_017399065.1. Classification (GTDB taxonomy): domain Bacteria; phylum Bacillota; class Clostridia; order Oscillospirales; family Acutalibacteraceae; genus UBA8612. Next base: position 47,171 of record JAFQEL010000008.1, read on the forward strand.
TCGGCATTAATTCTTCCAAAATTGCCGCAACGGAGTTTGAGGGCATTTCGTTTTCAATTCCGATAACACAGGCTAAGGATATTATCAATAAGATCATTGCTTACGGTTATGTGCCGGGCAGAGCCAAGCTCGGAATTTCTTATGTGGCAAACGATTCTTCATCAATCAGCGGTATTTACGGTATGGCTGTACAGATGATGGATCTTCCCAGCGGGTCACTTGTTATTTATTCAATTGATGCTGACAGTGCACTTGCAGGTACCGATGCTCAGCCGGGTGATATGATAACTGCCGTTAACGGTAAGAAGCTTGATACTGCTGATGTTCTTCTTGAAACGATCGAGGATTCATCGGTAGGTGACGAGCTTGAACTGAGTATATTCAGAATTGAATCTGTCGGCGGAAAATACTCTACAAATGAATTTACGGTAAAAGTAAAGCTTATTGAAGAAAAAAACACAGGTTATGTTGAAGAGACAACAACCCACGGTGTTTACGGTAATGACGGATACGATTTCGGTTTTGATTTCGGATTTTGATTAATTTTTAAGGATAGTGTATATGAAAAGCTCGGTTTTTGAAAAAACAAAATATTTTATAATTGATATGGACGGTACGTTTTATCTCGGCGGCGAGATAATAAACGGTGCTGACCGCTTTATAAATAAAGCACTTGCAACGGGAAGAGATTTCAGGTTTTTTACCAACAATTCCTCAAACAATGTCGAGGTGTGTTGCGAAAAGCTGAAGAAAATGGGCTATCCCGTATCGGAAGACAAAATAATTATTTCCTCACACGTTACCATAGATTATCTCAATAAGAATCATGCGGGTGAGAAAATTTATCTTCTTGGTAATGAACGTCTTACACATGACTTTATCAAAGGCGGTATAAACCTCGTTGATGAAGATCCCGATGTTGTAGTGCTTGGATTTGATACAACACTTACCTACGAAAAAATCAATAAGGCAGCCAACTATATTGCAGGCGGAGCGGTCTATATTGCAACACACCCAGATCTTAACTGCCCAATGGCAAACGGTTTTATGCCCGATACGGGTTCTATGATTGAAATGTTTGCAGCCTCTACGGGAAAACGTCCGCTCGTTATGGGTAAGCCTATGACTCATACGGTTGACTATATTACGTCTCTGCTCGGCTGTCAGCGTGAAGAGATTGCTTTTGTCGGTGACAGACTTGCAACCGATATTGCAATCGGCGCAGATCACGGTATCCCTTGCGCACTTGTTCTCAGTGGTGTTACTACGTGTGAGGAGTATTCTGTTGCAGGTATTCCTGCAAGCGTGGTAGTCGATGATCTTGAAGCGCTCGGAGATTATATCTGAAAATTGTTGAAAGGGGTAGAAAGAATGCTTGCTGAAAACTTAAAAAAATTCCGTAAACTATCAGGCTTCAGACAGGATGATGTGGCAAAGGTAATAGGTCTTGACCGTTCGGCGTATGCATACTACGAAAGCGGAAAAACCGAGCCCAGTGCAGGAAATCTTATTAAGATTTCAAAAATGTTCGGTGTTGATGTTAATACTCTGATCGGTTATGAAACGGATGATGTTTCGTATGCGCTTCATTCAGATGCAGAGAATTCATATTCTGTTGACGCAGATGTTCAGATTGATGTCTTGGGTAAATGCACGCCGGAAGAACGGTATATAATTGCTTGTTACCGCGCCTGTGAAAACAAACAAGCGATAATAGATGCGGTTAGTAAGGTTTATGAATCCGAAGTTATCGGATGACATAGAAAGGAGATTAATATGTACTGTAGTAATTGCGGTAAACAGATTGACGACGGTTCAGTTACCTGTCCGTTATGTAATGCACAGCAGAATTCCGGTGCAGGCAGACCGCAGGCGGATGTGCCTGTAGTGCAGGCAGAGCCCGTATATATACCTCCGACAGCACAGCCTGACGAAGTGATTGCTGAAAAAAAAGGCAAAAAGCCGGCAAACCCCAAAGCCAAAGGCTATGCGGCTATAGCTTCAGCTCTGCTCGCATTTCCGACTCTCATATGCCTGGTTGTAGACTATCTTGGTGCTCCGACATGGGTGCATTGGATTTTTAATTTCCTTGAAATTAATATCGAACAGATTCAACCCGGTCATATGGATTGGTCACTGTATTTTCTTGGTATAATAATGTGTCTTTGGATGGCGATCGTCCTTCCCGTAATGAAACCGAAGCGACCGGCTGTAACCGTATGCGTCTGTCTTGCGGTGATATCACTGTATATGCTGTTGTTAGCTTATATCAACAGCAGTGCAACGTGGTATGTACAGTGGGTGCTTCCAGTTTTCCTTATGATTACGGTATCTTCTGCAATAATGAGTATACTCATTTCATATAAGATTATAAAAGGCAGGCATATAGCTACAGCTATAGGTGCGCAGGTTGCTCTGATCGCTGTCGGTCTTGAAATTGTAGGTGATATGAATATCTATGCGGCAGTTAACCTTCGCTGGTCATTGATTGTTTCGGTTGTTATTGTCGGTGCTGTTCTTATATATGAGGCAGCAAGCTATGCCGCACGGCTTAATAGAAAATAATATTACATAAGGTCATGGAATGAACGTACTTTTCAGTCGGTTTGTTCCATGGCCTTTTATTTGCTGATCTTGATTCTTTATTATTAATGTTGTAAAAAATACTTTATTGTGTTAGAATGACGTAAAAATGCATTACTAAGGAGGATGTATGTATGAAGAGAGCAGTAAGCTTTCTGGTTGTATTTTCAATTGTAATAACAAGTGTATGCTTTCTTTCTTATGCGGCAGCAAGCGACAAAAATTATTATTATATTGATTCCGTGGGCGGTAATGATTCCAACAGCGGCACGGATATAAACAGCCCCATAAAAACCTTGTTGGGACTTAAAGATCCTGTTATTAAAGCAGGCACTCATTTCCTCTTCAAAAACGGCGGCGAATACGAATGCGCCGTAACGCTCACCTGTAGCGGCACAAAGGAAAATCCGATTGTGATTTCCTCCTACGGCGAGGGTGAAAAAGCAATACTGTACACCAACGAAAAATCAGACGTTTTCCGTTTTTTCGATTGCTCTTATATAACCATATCAAATCTGCATATTAAAGCTCCAAACGGCGGTGGAATCTGGATTGATACACTCAATCAGACAAGCGAAGGTATCGTTATTGACAATGTTTATTTCACCGATATGCAGAATCACAGAGTAACCAGCCGTGATGATTTTTCAAACGGTGCGGCAGGCGCGAGAGCTGCTGTGATGGTCAAAGGCTTGCCCGCAAGGTCGAGGTATGCAGTAAATGACCTTACAGTAAAGAATTGCGAAGTTTACAACTGCGGCAACGGATTTATAATATGGGGCTCGTGGAACGACAAGCAGGAGTGGTGGTGCGAAAACGAAGAGGATATCGACCCCGTATTCAACGAAGGTCTGCTTATCGAGGGCTGTTATTTGCATGAATTGGATGCCGAAGCGGTGCTTGTCGGTATGTGCGACGGTGCGTTGGTTACAAACTGCCGCGCCATCAACTGCTGCCAGGGCCCCGGTACGGATGAAAACGGCGAGATCCTTTATTACACCGCCGCGATGTGGTTTTGGGGAAGTGTAAACAGCACGATTCAATACTGTGAAATTGCAGGGCAAAAAAATGTCGGTGACGGTATGGCGATTGATTTCGATTCCTATTCGCATAACTGTACGTATCAGTATATCTATTCCCACGACAATATGCGCTTTATCTGTAACTGCCCATTCCACAGCGGACATAAAAACAATACGGTGCGCTACTGCCTTTCTGTAAATGATAACGGCGGAAGAAGCAGAATTTCGGCAAATCCGGGTGAACACGGACTTAAATTTTATAACAATACAATAGTCAACTGCGCCGATTTTTATATGATAGATATGTATGATTCGGTAATTGCAAATAATATAATCGCTCCTGCTGACGGATACGTTGTGGTTTGCGATACGGCGGATTACTTCCGTGACGGCAATGTTTTTGCAAACAACTGCTACTATAACACCGTAAATCCTTTTTGCGACCTATTTTCAAAGAATACCGTTCCGGGATTTGCAAGCAATGATCTGACACCCTTTGAAAGCTTTATGCTGTCAAAGGACTCACCGCTTATCGGTGCAGGTGTTGAAATCGACGGCAATGACCTGACAACCGATATTTTCGGCAATGAAATAACCGGCAACAATATAGGATGTTACGGTGCAGACGGCGAGGATGCTGAGTATGACGGTGAGAATCTGATAGAAAGAATCATAAGATTTTTCAAGGATTTAATTAACAAACTTGTCCGCAAATCAGAAGGACTTAATGATTATTAAGATATAATATAAAACAGGCTGAAAAAGCGCTATGCTTTTTCGGCCTGTTTTAGTTTTTATTTATATGTTACATTTGCAAATTCGTCGCTTTCAAACATCAGCTTACTGTGTTTCGATGAGTTGAAGCAGCCTGTCTTTACATTTTCTACAGTAACGTTTACCGTGTTGGTTTCATTTGCTGCAGAGAATTTCGACTTCATAGCTGCGTTGTATTTTATGTTTTTGAATACAACGTTGTCTGCCGTAAAGTTATAAATTGGCACTGTGTCCATATCTCCGATTTCTTCTGTGAATATCGTGCACAGCATAGCTCTGCCGTCATCGCGGAAAATTTCGATATTGTCAAACGTTACGCCGTCAATACTGCCTTCCGCAAGCTCAACAACAACCGCAAGCGAAGCTACTCTGTTGTTGTTCCACGTTGCGTCGCGGCATATAACTGCGCTGTCCTTGAACGTGATGTTACGCATAACTCTGTTTACTTCACCGTGTATACCGTAGCATCTTGCCTTGCCTCCCCAAGCAACGCAGTCCGTAAACGTTATGTTTTCACTTGCCGAGGGCTCAGCTGCACCGAGCGCCTTTACGTCAAACAGGTCATCACCGCTACGAGCAAAGCAGCGTTCAATCAGACCGCCCTGAGTGTTGCATATAGCAAATGCATCGGAATTCATCTTGTAACCGAATATGTCAACGTCCTTGATTTTTATATTCTGACAGCGGTAGGTGATAAAAGACCATTCGGGAGAGTTGATGATTTTCATGCCAATTACTTCAACGTTACTGCACTGTGTGAATACAAGACCTCTGCGCTCTCTTCGGTCAAGGTGTGAAAGGTCAAGTACACCTCTGCCGACAAACTTTATGTTGCTGCAGTTATAGAAGTTTACAAACGGACGTCTTGTCAGACCGAATGCGTTGTCCTCTGCGGCACCTGCCTCAATGCATCTGTTTTCATCCTCCTGGCTTCTTATGTCGAATACATGTTCAGCAAGTACATAAGCGCCTTGCCTGAGGTAGACAATAAAATTTTCTTCGCCTTCAAAATGAGCATATGGTGTTTTAACAAGCTCACTGTCTACAACATAAACGTTATCTTCACCATACTGCTTTTTATATTCTGTTATCTCTGCTTCTTCGTCTACTCGCTCTCTTACAAAAATCGTGTAGGCATGGGCCTGCGATGCGTAGTTAAAGAGGAAGGTGTATATGCCGAAGTTGTTGATACTTGCCGTCATAACTCCGCCCGAGCACTTTGTCTTTACTCCGAGCTTTTCTGGCAGGCAGATTGCGTTCTTGATTCTGAAATCTGCCGAAGTCAGCTCGATATTGAATGAAAACTCTTCGCCTTCGTCGAAATATACTTCTGAAAATGAGTGTAATTCGCCGTACTGTGTCTCGCCGAGGAAAACTGTTGTTGCATAAACGGGAATATCCTTATCACCGATTTTTGCAGTATAGTAGGGGGAAATAAAAATACCGTTTATATCGTCGTATCCCTTGCAGCCTTCGTAAGCCTCAGGCTCGGAATCTGCACGGGATTTAAGCTCTTCAACGGTAATGCCCCACTCTTCAAGACTCTTAACGGCTTCTTTCGGGTATTCGAGCACATCAAAATCGAGCTTATCACTCGGCGGAGCAATAACAGCAGGGGAGAATACGGAAGAGAATGTTACGGCAAGCGTAACAAGCATTTTGAATACAAATCTGAAAAAATCAAGCATATTTTATCTCCTTCATCATTGAATACTTCTTTGATTGCTTCGAGGTAACCGTAGCCGTAAAGATCGTCCGGCTGCAGGTAACTTGTCTCAGTCCATTCATTCCAACTGTTTACGGTTATAAACGGAGCCTTCATAATACCGTTGGCTACAGAGTTATCTGTAAAGGATTCCACCTTTTTACAAGCAACCTTAAGTTTTTCAGGTGTATTATCTGTTACAACATTGTTGCACGCCTTCAGAAAACCGTCATTGAGGCAGTTCTCAAGAAACGGGCGGTCGTCATACCGTTACTAGCCGTAAAAAAATACGTTTGCGCCGTGTGATACCGCACAGTTGCCATATCATTAACTCCTTGCCAGAGTAATTGAGCTGTATTAATTATATATAGAATAATAATTTTTTTCAAGATATTTTAAAAAAGCGTTGTGCTTTATTTTAACACAACGCTTCGGTTTTATATCTTCTTTTTCATCAATCCGTGTCTGTTGCAATAGATATACAGATAGCCTCTGCCTCTAAGTTGCAATCTTGTTTCTGCATTACCTTCGGGGTAGAGCTTTACAAACTGCACCTTGTCTGAAGTAAGGTGAGCGATAAACGAAATGAAATGTGTCTTTTCCATCTCGTGGTCTACCGTTACAAAGTATTCATCCTCTACTCTTTCGGTTTTTATTTCGTGAGCATTATCGGCTTCCTCTGCTTCAAGTATAGGCAACGTTATTCCGCAGCAGCTGATTAATGCATCACCGGTTGTGTGTATAATATTGCTGCATATCGGGCAGACGTAAAACCTTGAGCGGAGAATGTTTGACGAAACGTTTTTGTTTGTTACCGTGTTGCCTGACATCAGCTCCATTACCGAAACGCCGAGTGCACTGCTGAGCGGCTCGATCAGCGTTATATCGGGCAGACCTTTTGCTGTTTCCCATTTTGAAACAGTCTTACTGCTCACTCCTATTCTTTCTGCAAGCTGAGACTGCGTTATTTCTTTTGCTTCGCGAAGCTTTTTTATTGTTGCACCTGTAATATAATTATCCATATATCTTTCTCCTTTGTGAGTCTATTATAGTTTGCCTTTCGTTTGTGTGCAACCTACGCTTCGTAGACAATAAAAAAAGAGGCAACTTGACGTTACCTCTTTCTGTTAGTTCTGTTATTACTCTTCGCCGCGTACAGGCTCACCGACAACGTCAGGACTTGTGGGCATTGCTATGACACTGTCACCGTTGTCAATCTGCTTGAAGATTTCGTTACGTGCAGGGTCAACCATTGTAAAGCCGGTTCTATCACCCTTAAGAGCAATCTGCCACTTTGTAAGCATGGGGAAGTAAAGGTAGATAAGCTTCTGACCGGGTACGGAGTTCCAGATTTTGATTGCTGTATAAGCACAGTTAAGAACGTAACTCCAGTAGTTGGAATTGATGATCTTATTGCTTACAGTCTGAAGGTCGGATGCTGTGAGGTCCTTGCTGAGACCGATGTAATCTTCAGCAGTAAGGTTGCGGTAACGCCAAGCTTCAACGTTGTAGTAGAGACCGGGACCGTCTTCAACAGTTGTGCCGTATGTACCTACTGTAACACCCTTGCCCTTGGGCAGTGTTACTGCACCGACGTTGATAGAGCCGTTGGTAAGATTTTCAATGTATATCCATGTGTGACCCGACGTACTGTCAACGTGCTGTCTGTGGCCGATATACATTCTTGCTACAATGGGCTCGCCTTCGGCAGGCTGTTTATCAGCAGCGTATGCGGGGATGATTGCTACACCGAAAAGCATTGCGGCGACAAGAATGAACGAGATGATCCTTTTGACATTTTTCATATTCATACACTCCTTTTTGTCTACAAACAAGTATATCACAAAAATGTACGTAGTGTCAAATTAAAAAAGTATAAAATATGAAAAAAACGATAAAATTTTACAGCTTTATGAATTTTGATTTAATTGATTTTGACTAATTATATTGCAACGGCATCGGTTATGTGATAAAATTATCCGGTAATGATTTGAACGGAGCGGATAATAATGTCTTTTAAAGATTTTTGTGATAAGTATGCAAAGCAGATCAAAGCTATGTCCCCGAAGTACGACGTGATTTATGAGGTTTCTGACAAAGAGCCGATTACATTTGAAAAAAGTAATGAGGTCTTGCTTTCTGCAGCTGTTATAGCGGATACTCATCTGCCTGACCGTGTGGCGGCGGAGGCTAATCTCAGCAATTTCTTCAAGGATATATCAAACTCACCCGAAAAGTTTGATGTGTTTATGATGGCAGGTGATGTTGCCGACTACGGTCTCAATAAAGAATACGAAAGATTTTTCAGACCCATTGATGAACAGAAGGTTATACCGCATACCTTTGTAACGATGGGCAATCACGATGCACGCTTTTTCTTTAAGAAAAACAGTAAAATCATTATGGATAAGGTTGAAAAATATCTAAATATAAATACAGGCGGCAAAACTTATTATTCATACGACGTTAACGGCTATACCTTTGTTGTAATGTGCACCGAGAAGCGTGTGCTCGAAAAAGCTTATATCTCAAAAGAGCAGATGAAGTTTATCGACAGTGAGCTTGCACGCGGTACAAAGGACGGAAAGCCTGTATTCCTTATGTGCCACCAGCCTTTTGCTTTTACCCATGGTTTGCCCGAGGTGTGGGAAACCGGTGACCTCGGTGAGCAGAATGACGAGGTCAGAGCAATTGTTGAAAAGTATAAAAACGTGTTTTTTATTAACGGCCATCTTCACGGCGGTGTCTGCGACAAGGTTTTTGAAACGCTCAACGAAGAAAATGGCGTTTATTCAATCAGTGTTCCCGGCTACAGAAAAGAAAACAATTTCGGTATAACCGATTGCGGTGTCGGCTATTTCTTCGAGGTTTATGATGACCGTGTTGTTTTTCGTGCACGTAAATTCCTGACGGGTGAATACATAAACGGCGACTACTCCAGACAGGAATATAAAATCAAGTAAAAAAATCAAGCCTGCTTACTTTTGACGGTAAGCAGGCTTTAACTTTATCAGACAGAATTAAAGACCGAGTAAACGCTGGAAGATATTTACGACTTTAAGACCTAAGTTGCGGAAGAAAGCAAGTATATGTGTAAAGAAGTTTACATTTATGTTGCCGCTTGCTTCGCCGGGTGTACCGTCAAAGTCAGAACTTACGGAATTCATCCAGCTTATCATACCTTCAGAGCCTTCAAGCTTTACTTCTTCGCCCTTGCCGTTTTCGGTTGTAACGTCAGGATATGTACTGCCGTCAAGCATATGCAGGTCGTATGTAACAACCTTGGCGAGGTGATGGTTGTCGCTGGCGGCGGTGCCTGCAGGCTCGGTTACGGATGAGAAGCTTGAAAGTCTGCATTTTTCGGGGTTAGAGTTGCTTTTGCATACGTTATTCCAAAGAGGAAGAGTTACCATTGAGTAGTTTACAATGGGGTCAAGCTTACTGCAAATCATCCAGATTGCGATATCGGAGCATTTTGCTGCATCACTTGCTGTAACTGTACCTGTGCCTGCGATTGGGAAGATGCCTGCAAAGTACTCAGGGAAGGCGATTGCCATATTCCAGGTCATTTCACCGCCTGCAGAGCTGCCGCCGATGAAAATCTTTGTTGTGTCAATGTTGTCGCCGTGCTGGGCAATCATATCGTCGATTACTGCACGGAGCGGCTCGATAAGTGTTGTGTTCCAGTAAACGAGCTTGTGCTCGGGTGAACGGGGGAGGAGGATGAATGCACCGCCCTCGTCAAACTTACTCTGAAGCTCTTCTGATGCCCAGTAGGGGAAATCACTGTCATCAAGCTGAGCGTCAACGTAATCGGCGTGACCGATACCGTGAAGGAAAATTACGAGCGGATATTTTGTGTTGTCGTTTTCGCCGACGGGTGAATAGTATGCATAGTCAAGTGCTTCGCCGCCTGCTTCGGGAGCAACGTCACTTTCAAATTCGTCGCGAAGTGCCTGAATACCTGCTGATGTGGGGAGAGTGTCTTTACGGCTGCTGTTTTCAGCTGCAGATACACTCATAGGTAATGTGCACATAAGCACAACCATAATCAAAGCGATTATTTTCTTCATATCGGTGACCACCTTAAATTAAAAAATTATAAAATAATTCTAACAAAATAATAAACCAATGTCAAATATTCTTACTTTAATTTTACAAAAGCAAGTTATAACTCAACAGATTTTATAAAATTGTTGTTTTTGATTACACTGCCTGTACAAACTGTTTCAATTTTTAACGGTGCATCAAAGCTGTTGTTTGTGAATTCAGCTTCACGCAGATACTCAAGGTGAACAAAATGCTCGCCGTAAACGGGCTTTTCAAAGCTGTTGCCTGTAACCGTAAGCTTGCCGTGTACAAATTGTTTTGATTTTTCGTTCATTACCTTAGGTGAATAAAGAATTACGGGTGCACCTTCGTACATATTTGCGTAGTTGCAGCTTGTGACGCGGTTGTTACGGAATATCACATGTGTTGTATATCCAGATTCAAACCAGAAGTTGCAGTCGTCTTCAAGAAGAAGGGCGGGCCCCCATACTTTTTCAAAGCGGTTGTTTTCGATTATTACTTCACCGCGTGTCGTACAGAGTACGCCTCTGCCGCAGGTGAGACCGAAATCGCAGTTTCTGACATAAAGGTTTGGCGTCCACGTTGCGTTTTCAACTACGTCCTTGCCGGTTTCGATATCAGGCAAAGCGGAATCAAGTGTTATGTAAATGTCAGTATCGTTGATTTTTGTAAAGCTCTTCACCTTTGCAGTAGCGTGCGGAATCAGCGTATTCCACTTGATAAAGTCAAGTTCATCGCCGACTTCAAATGCCTGAAATCCCCAGCTCTCATCGTGCATAAACCGCAGTGTCAAGCCGTTTTCGGCTTTGTCAGCTTCAATTATCCGCAGGTGAGTGCCGTGCACGTTGATGAAATCGTCGTGTGCACCGCCTGCTTTGCAACTCTCGACAAGTATATTGCCTTTACACCCAGAGAACTGAAAAAAGTCTGCGGTGCTTGCTGCTGTTCTGCCATCAGCAGGTGTTAAATCGCAGTTTCTGTAGGTTACGTTCTCGCAAAACTGTGAAACCATACCTAGTCCGTGCATGAATTTTATACGCAGTCTTTCAAAAACAAGGTTTTTGCATCGCTGGAACAGACCTCCGGTCTGGTCACGTACAATGTTACGTGACTGGATTATTGCGCCGGCAGGAAAGTATACTTCTTTGTTTTTCAGCGTGCCTTTCAGTGTGTTGCCGTCGAGCATTTCTAAGCTTTCAAATTCAAGGTCGGGTCGGCTGAAGTCACGGAAAAAACCTGTTGCAGGGTCGAGGAGCCTTACCTGTCTTCTGCCAAGTACGTAATGGTCTTCCCAATAAGGTTTTCCGTTGTTATCATTTTCACCCTGCCATATGATGTTGTTGCCCTCAACTCTGAAAAGACATTCGGGGTTGATTTTTATTACACATTCACCGCTGTTGTTTGAAACTACGGTGAATTCAGCCATAGTAGGGCAGGCATAGTCAACAGTAAGGTTTCTGACTGTGATATTACTGCATCTGTCAAAAACAAACGGAGTCATCTTGCCGTGCACAAGCACTGTAGCACCGTTGCCGTCAATTACAATATTCGATTTGTCTTTGAGGTAAATTGCGGCTTCTCTTTTGCCTGTCGGGTTTTCGTGCCTTTTCGCCGTATTGGTGCAATAATAGCCCTCAAGTTCAAACGAATCATCCTGACGAACATCATAAACTTTATCTTTTTCAAGTGTGATATATGTACCGTCGTTTACTCTTGAAAATAATGTGCTCATTTCGTTCATATTATCTTCTCCATGATAAACAGATATTGCTATTATACTTTATATATTATCAAAAGGCAATCCTTTACTAACAGTTTGATTTATGGTAGAATTAATTAAATTGCTCTGTTAGGAGATGTTGTTGTGAAAAGAATTATCAGTGTAATTCTTGGGTTTATTATGACGGTAGGTTTTGTGCTACCGTGCTTTGCGACGGAAGGTGAATCCGATGCGGTTATAATCGACACGGTTTATCCTACCGAAGACGTTGTGATAGCCGATATTATTGCGACGGATGAGCCTTATTGTGCCGACCCGAGCGGTAAAACCGATTCAACGAAGGCCGTACAGCAGGCTATTGATGACTGCGCTGCAAACGGTGGCGGTACTGTGTGGCTTCCTGTTGGCAGATACAGAGTTACGGGTAATATTTACATCCGTCAGTTTGTCACACTCCGCGGCGATTATCAGGATCCCGACGTTGGTGCCGATTACGGTACGATTATTATTGCCGACGTCGAAAGCAGTGACGCTATGACTCCCGGCTTGTTTACTGTCGGCGGCAGTGCGGGTGCTGTAGGCCTTACCGTATGGTATCCGAATCAGACTCTTGATGATGTGAAACCCTATCCCTACACTTTTTACGTCGAGGGTAACGGCGACTATATGTTGCAGACAATTAAAAACTGCACGCTTATAAATTCATATCGCGGAATAGGCGGCAGCTCTGAATGTGAAAACGGTGTCTATCAGTGTCACGAGATGATGACTGTTGACAACGTTAAGGGTACCTGCCTTTATGAGGGGCTCAATTCTCACAATTCGGCTGATGTTGATACATATAAAACACTATACATCCTCAATAAATATTGGGTGCAGTCAGGTGAGGCGTACAACGCTCCCGATGAAGCTGCACTTGATGCATACACACGTGCCAATGCATACGGTCTTGTGCTCGGCGACCTCGAATGGCCTCAGTTTGCCGATATCAGAGTGTCCGATATGCTTTACGGTATGACGTTCAGAAGGGGTATACGCTACTGCTTCAGCGGTGAATTCACCGACCTTTATATAACAGATTGTGACTACGGTATCTATGTGCCCGAAGATGTGATTCAAGCACGCGGCAAGTCCTGGGGTATAGGTATTGCAAACGGTGTTGTCGAAGGCAGTGTGTATGCAATTCACGATGTGGACAGAGCCGCAACGGTGCTTACCAACGTTAAAGTTAACGGCAGAATAAAGGGCAATAATATCAGACAGTATAAGTCCGATACAAGTGTTTACACTCCCGACTATGACAGAACATATGAAAAGCCCGCAAGTATACTTTATATTGTCAATGCTGATAAAACAGGTAAGGCAGATGCATCTTTTGCTGTACAGGCAAAGCTTGATGAAGCAGCGGCAACGGGCGGCGTTGTTTATCTCCCGGGCGGACTTTACCGTTTTGACGGTCCTGTGACAGTACCTGCAGGTGTTCAGTTGCGCGGCTCATCAAGTGTTGCGGTCAGGTGCCAGCGCGAGAACAGCAGCGGCACGCTGATTCTTGCAAACTACGGTTACTCGACGGATTCTTCACCGCTTATCACACTTGGTGGTAACGGTGCGGGTGTTACGGGTCTGCGAATCGATTATTATCACAATAACCCCGTTGATTCAAGCGGCAAATATCAAAAGACATTTCCTGCTGTTTACGGTAAATGTGATAATGTTTATGTCACAAACTGTACTATCACCCTTGCAAGTTGCGGTATCAGGCTTGAGGGCGCGGAGAATGCATATTTTGACAGGGTAGTAGGTTGCTGTTATGAGTCTATGTTCTCGTTCGACGGCTGTGATAACTGCTATATCGAGGGCTGTCTGCAGAATGCCAATACGCTGCCAAGAACAGGGTACAGTCAGCTCGGTCTGCCCAGAATTACGGAGGATAAGCTCTTTGATTACGTGTTTATTCCTATTACACGCATTTACACCGACTATATAAAGCTCACCGGATGTAGCGATATCACGGTTTTCAACAGCTTTATCTACGGCGGCAAGACATTTCTCAATTCAGCAGACAGCTCAGCCGTACTGATTAATGTCGGCCACGACGGTTCGTCCAAAACCGAGGCGGCGTATATACTTTCGGGCGGAGAAACTGTACTTCTCAACTCAATGAGGTCTACCGAAAACGGCAAGCTCGGTTACCGTTTCTATACTGTTGACAACGGTGCAAAGCTCAGATCTTACGGCAGTCAGGCTGTTGATATGCTTTATAAAGAGCATGTTATTCTCGAGAATATTGAATACGATGAGCTCATAGCGGGTGAGCAGATTTTCGCATTCCTTCAGTTTTTCTATAAGATAATTACATTTTTCGGCAGAATCTATATGGATAACGAGCAGAGTTAAGGAGCTGTTTTTATGACCCTTACAACTTTTTTGAGATTTTTTATGGCGATTGTAATGTCGCCCTATTATCTTTTCAACTGCGTATTCAACGACTATGTTTATCCTGCAGTCAGCAGGTCGGATGCGTATCTTTTCTGTTACTTTGTAGGTAATGAGGTTGACGAGCAGACTATACATTTTGCTGTCAGTACAGACGGATATAACTATAAGGCTCTCAACGGTAATGAGGCTGTTATTGAGCAGACAAAGGGTACGGGCTGTGTACGTGACCCGTATATACTCAAGGGTACCGATGAAAACGGCAAGCCCTGCTACTTTATTATTGCAACGGATATGAATGCACTTGAGGGCTGGACTTCTAACCACTGCCTTATCACCTGGCGGTCATACGACCTTATCAACTGGACTGATGAAACGGTGATTGATATCCGTCAGTTTGAGGGCTTTGAGAACACAAACAGAGCGTGGGCACCGCAGGCAATATGGGATAATGACAAACAGATGTATATGGTCTACTGGGCAAACTCAACTGTAGAGAATGACTGTGCAGGCCATTACTATGCATACACAAAGGATTTCAAAACCTTTGAAACCGAGCCGCAGGTGCTTTTCGGCAGATGGAATGAGCCTGACCCCGAAACAGGCGGCACAAGAAACGTGCAGTGTATTGACGGCGATATTGTTTACAACGAAAAGGACGGCTATTATTACCTCTACTTTAAAGAGGATTTAACGCAGAAAATTGCCTGGGTACGCTCAAAGAACCTTACAGGTCCGTACAATACGGATTATGCAATCTGTTCGCTTAACTATTGGGGTGTAGAGGGCAGCTCTATGTACCGCATCAACGGTACGGATTCCTGGATGATGATAATGGATGAGTACGGTCAGGATTCGTACTTTGCACAGATGACAAAGGATTTCACTACGTTCAAAAGGGTACAGCGCTCAACCTATTCTATGGATCATCTCAAGCCCAGACACGGCTCGGTTATAACCATAACGGAGAGCGAGTATGCGGCACTTGCCGAAGCTTACAGAATAAAGAAATGAAATAAATCGGCTGTCTGCACGGAATTAGCACGAGACAGCCGATTTTTATATTGCTACAATATCAGAATTGTTAACTTACTAAAAAAACACAGAATGATTTTCTCTTTCCGCCAACAACTGTTTTTTCAGCTTCTTTATCCCAAAACGGCAAGAGATAATCATTGAAATCTCTTATAATATCATCTTTTAAAGAGCGATTGTCTTTCAAAAAACAATCATATCTTTTTATAAACAATGTTATGTTATCTGTTTCAAGCCAGCTTAAATCCGTCATAATATCATAATAACTGTGATAATCTGGCTTTAAATAATCTGGGAGTTTGGGAAAAGAAAATGCTTTTGATATAGCATTCCAATAATCATCCCATGAATTTATTTCTGTTCCGTCAATTTCTATGATTAAGCTCTTATTGTTTAATTTGATTCTTATATTTTTCTCTTCTTCAGTTGAAATTGTTGAAAGTTTGTTATTCATTGAAAAAGTTCCTTTCTATTCGATTATTTCTTGAAATGTATAATAATGATCCGAAGTATAGTAAATTTTGCCGTCGCTGCTTTGAACAAAACGCTCATTATCTCTAAACTGTCCTGGCAATTTGTTATTAACATCAAATTCTCGGTATGATAAAGAGTTGCCTTTGGAATCGGTTTGCGGCAATATAGGTGGGTTGTTATTCCAAGCACTGCCTGCTTTGGTTCCGGGAGTTTGACCTGCATATGTACCCTTGCACCCTCTTTTGTTATATTCATAATATGAATTCTTAACATTTTGAGGAAGATCGGATATTTTGCATTGAGTGATTTTTTCTGATGTTGAAGATGGGGTATTCGATGCATTGCCTGCTGTTCCCATACCCTTGTTGAAACTATCAACATAACCGTATGATGTTTTTGTGTAATGTGTTTCAGATAGAATGTCTTGTGTGTTTTTTGTTTCTTCAGCAAGTCGTTTAACATAATTGTTGGTTTTAGCATAATCGACAGTTATGATTTTGCCCATCATTTCTTCAAACGGTTCACCGTAACAAATAACCGCTTGGGGCTTTATTTTTCTTATAAGTTCATTATAACCCTGCATAAACAGTGCTTTTTCTTTTCTGACACCTAAGGTTGAAACAGCAACGATACTGCCTTTTTCGATTCCGTCAAAGCAGAACCAAAAAGTATTTGGCTCTCCCCATGCAACAGTAGGAATAACCTTGATTCCTTTAGATTGCAGATATGCACCGCACCAACGGCTCCGAAAAGTGTTATACACCTTTAAAGATAGCGGCATTTCCGTGTAAATACTGTAGTTTGGTGCAAGAACAGCTTTATATTTTTTTAGCTTTTCTATTCTTGGTTCGGGGTCATTCCATATTGCTTCAAACTTGTAGTCATCCAAAAAGAAATGAACAATTTTTTCAGTTTCATTTTCATTAAGCTTATCATACCCGATTAACTCAACGTTTTCAAGTTTTATTTCCTCCTTTTCGATTTTTGGAATTTCAAAAACTCCGTCTCCTTTGAATTGATTTCTAAGAAACATTGGGTCTGTTCTGAATTCAATACTTTTCATTTATACCTCCTTGAATTTTACTGCGAACAAATGTTCGATATAATTCTATCCTTGTTTTTTAGCTTTGTCAACAAATAAGTTAGACTTTAACATAATATTCAAATTTCGCATTTCAATCTCTATTTTTATAAAAATTATTGCATTTAAATAAAAAAAGAATTAAAATAAAATCAGTAAAATATACGGAGGTGTTTATTATGCTTAAAGTTGGTCTTGTAGGTGTCGGTGGTATCAGCGGCGCACATATCCCGGCTTGGGATAAGAGGGAGGATGTTGAGCTTGTTGCTCTTTGCGATATCCGCCACGAAAGAATGGAGCAATATGAGGGCAAGCGTCATTATCTCGATTTTGACGAAATGCTCGCTAACGAAGAGCTTGATATACTCGATATCTGTCTGCCTACATATCTTCACGCAGACTTTGCCGTTAAGGCACTGGAAAAGGGCATTAACGTAATCTGCGAGAAGCCCATTTCTCTCAAGGAAGAGGATATTGACAGAGTTTATTCAACAGCCGAGAAAAACGGCGTTAAGTTTATGGTTGCTCAGGTGCTCCGTTTCTGGCCTGAGTACGAGGTGCTCAAGGATATTTTTGATACGGGCAAGTACGGCAAGCTTCTTTCAGGTACAATGACAAGACTTGGCCACAAGCCCCGCTGGAGCTGGGACGGATGGATGATGGATGAGAAGAGAAGCGGTCTCGTACCCTACGATCTTCATATCCACGACCTCGATTTTATGGTTTACGCTTTCGGTATGCCAAAGGTTGTTCATCAGTTCCGTTCGAAGCGTCCCGAGCAGGATTTTATTTCCGTTACATACGATTTCGGCGATTTCACAATCAATACCGAAGCTTCATGGTATGCAACATGCTATCCTTTTACCGCTCAGTTCCGCTTCCAGTTTGAAAAAGCTATTGTCGCAAACGAAAACAGAACTATGAAAATTTACCTTGAGGATGAGGAAATCGACCTTTCAAAAGAGACCAAGGGAGATACAGGCAGCATCAACCTTCCCAAAAGCGATGCTTACGCAAACGAAATCAACTACTTTGCAGACTGTGTTCTCAACAACAAACCCGTAGATAAGGTCAAGCCCGAAGAGCTTCATTGTGTTATCAATATTCTTAACAGCCTTTAATTTTATCGAATCCAAAAAATTGAAAATAAAGGAGCGATCGTTGTGAAAAAACTTCTTTGTGTTTTGGTTGGTATTATTATGATTGTTTCGTCAATTTCTTTCAGTTCTTTTGCGTCTGAATCAGGTTTTGACGTAAGCCAAGCGGTAATCGTTGCAGGTGAGTCTGTTACGGATAAATATGCAGCTTCACGCCTTGAGTATTATCTTGAGCAGATAACAGGCAGAGATATTGCCGTTGTTTCCGATTCTCAACCTGAGGCTGAGCTTGAAATCGTTGTCGGTACGACAGAGCGTGAGACAGTCAATCTTGACGGTTTTGAAGACGGCGGTTACGTAATCACTTCCGATGAAGAAAAGATTATAATCTGCGGTGCGGGTAACAAGGGCACTATAAACGGTGTCTATGCTTTCCTTGAGGATTACTGTGGCTGTCATTGGTATGAGAGCGGAGTTATCGTTACTCCCGAAAACGCTTCGCTTACTGTGCCTTACGGTATTGATGATGAATATCATCCTTTCTTTGAATATACCGAAACCGATACGACAAGCTCACGTGATATCGAGTTTTCACTTGCAAACGGTCTTACCGGCGGCGTTTATCGCAGCTTTACTGCAGAGCAGGGCGGTCAGGTAGGATATATAGGCTCGTTTGCTCATACTCTTGTAACTCACTATTGCAAGCCCGAAACTTATTTTGAGGCTCATCCCGAGTATTACGCTTATCACAAAGGCGAGAGAGTACCTCAGCAGCTTTGCCTTACCAACCCTGATGTAATTGACGTTGTCGTCGGTGAAGTGCTTGAAAATCTTTCACGTCAGCACGACCCGTCAGCTACAATTCAAATTGTGTCGCTCACCCAGCACGACAATCAGAAGTACTGCGAGTGTGACAAATGTAAGGCTCTTGACGATGCCAACGGCTCACACGCAGGCACTATGATTACCTTTGTCAATACAGTTGCCGAGCGTGTCAAAGCATCGGGTAATTACGATAACGTTGTTTTTGATACCTTTGCTTATCAGTATACACGCAAGGCTCCTACGGCTGTTGTGCCCCGTGAGGATGTTATAGTAAGGCTTTGCTCTATCGAGTGCTGCTTCGGTCACACTCTTGACGACCCGAAGTGTGACGAGAACAAAGAGTTTATGTACGACCTTGAGCAGTGGGGCAAAATCTGCAACCGCGTTTATATATGGGACTATGTAAACAATTACCGCGAAACAGTCTGTATATTCCCGAATTTCGGTGTGATGCAGAGAAACGTTCAGATTTTTTATGAGAACAACGTCAAGGGAATCTACGAAGAGGGTAACTATTATATCTCTGAATGTGATGCCGAATTCGGCGAAATGAGAACGTATCTGCTCTCGAAGCTTATGCAGGATCCCTACTGTGATTACAGTGCCGAAATGAACGGCTATCTTAAGGCTGTCTACGGTCCTGGTTGGCAGAATATCCGTGAGTTTATCGATATTATGACAGAGCACGCCGTTACCGATTCAAAGCACCTCTATATCTATCAGAAGTCGCAGGAAACCCTCTACGGTATGACGAACGAAGATATAGAGTACTGCAATCAGCTCTGGAAGAATGCAAAGGCCGAGACTCAGACTGAAGAACAGCTCTCTCAGCTTATCCGCTCCGAGCTTTGCTGGAGATATTGGAAATGTGCTAACCGCAAGGGTGAGTTCTCTCTCTGGCAGTTCCCGTACGTATGGATGAATTCAAACGAAAGGCTTCATCACGATATGAAGGATATGGGCATTTTAAAACTCGGAGAGGGCGGACAGCATGCACTTTCCGATTGCAATCTGCTCTATCTTTTCAGGCAGCCCTTCAAGTGGACTACACTTTATGAGGAGTCTTATTGGGATTTTCTCAACCCATATGCAGTAAAGCTATACGATTTTCTCGGTATAGTCTATAATGCTTTATTTAAATAATTTTTTGCAGGTGATTGATTATGGAAAGAACGTACATACCTTTCAATGAATGGAAAGAAAAGTCAAAACAGACCGAATACACGTCTCCGACAGCTCTTCTCAGTGCCGACGGCAAGCTTCAGGCAAAAGGTTGGGCAAAGCACAACGTGTTTGATTATGACCGTACAAAGGTTAAAGCAAAGCTTATGAGCCGTAAGGAGTGGGATTTCTATCAGGTTTCCGACGGCAAATATATGGTTCAGCTCAGTTTTGCTAATATCAATATCGGCGGTTACGTCGGTGCCAAGCTTATCGACCTTGAAAACGGTAAGCAGATTATTGATGCCACACAGCTTTTCCTCGGCGGTAAGGATAAGTATGTTCCGCCTGCAAAGGGTGATGTTCCCAACCGCTTCGGCTACAAAATCGGCAAGGCAGAGTTTGATTTCAACACAAAAGAGCACTCAAGAACCATCAACTTTAAAATGCTCAAGGGAAAAGAAAAGGTTGAGTGCAGCTTTACTATGGATATACCCGAAGGTCTTGAGAATATCACTACCGTTCTTCCTTTTGACGGCGACGATACCAAGTATTTTATGACCACAAAGCAGAACTGTATGCCTTGTGAGGGTACGTTTAAGATCGACAGTAAGATATGGAATTTCACTAAGGATAAATCCTTCGGTACGCTCGATTGGGGCAGAGTAAACACTCCTCACGAAATGGTATGGTATTGGGGTAACGGTTCCAAGTATATAACCGGCCCTGACGGTAAAAAGCACCTTTTCGGCTTTGAAATCACATGGGCTATCGGTAACGAAAGCAATGCTACCGAAACCTGCCTTTTCTATGACGGCAAGGCTCATAAATTCGGTGCGGTCGATGTCGAAACTTTCCCGAAACCCGATAAGTTTATGCAGCCGTGGAAGTTTGTTTCCGAAGACGGCAGATTCAATCTCACAATGGTGCCCACATTCGATCATCATTCCGATATGAATCTCGGTGTTGCGAGAATGCACACCCATCAGGTGCACGGTCTGTGGAGCGGCGATGTAACACTCGACGACGGCACAAAGCTTGAAATCAAGGATATGTATGCTTTCTGCGAGTATGTAGAAAACAAATGGTAAGCTGACCACATAAGGGAGTAAGAAAAAATGGATTTTAAAGAATATATACGCGGTGCGCTTACAGCACCCGAAAAAGGCGATACGGTAGAGTATTTCAAACTCAAGGCAAGAGTTTCGGGTAACGTGCTCACGAATGCTGCCGATATTCCTGCAGGCGGATATAATTACGAAGCTGATATTACAAAATTCTGGGAGGAATTTCAGAAGCTGAAAAAAGAGCGTGACTACCCCATATCGTTCAATACTATAATGCTCCGCGTGTTTGCCGAGGGACTTAAGGCAAACCCGAGGCTTAACGCACATATGGAATATAAGCGCAAGGCTTCTACGGGTAGACTTATTGTCAAGGAGCATATCGATGTTGCTGTACCTTTTCTGCTTGACAGCGGTGAAACCTTCCCTGTAAAGCTCCGCAATCTCGAACAGCTTTCTTTAAAAGGGATTTCGGAGGAGATAGCAAGACTTACGTCTGCGCTTGAAGAAACAGATGTTGACAGAGTGCTTTTTGATATAATTCTTCAGCGAATTATCGGTTTTATTCTCAAGGGTAAGTTTGCAAGCACCGCTGCACAGATAGCAACAGGTTATGTAGGTAAGTATAAGGTTGCCAAGCTTTCGGGCCTTTTTGAGCATGCATCCCGTGACAAATCCACCTTGCAGATGAATGAGCTTAACGAGGGTACGGTTTGTATGACCAATCTCGGCTCGCTCTACAAAGGGCTTTGCGGTAACGTAACTTATGCACCTCTGCTTTTCCCGCAGGTATTTATAATGGCTCTGGGTGCAGTGCAGGACAGAGATTATGCGTTCAGAAACGAAAAGGGTGAAGTTGATATCGGCACAAAAAAGATACTGCCTATCAATATAATGTTCGATCACAGAATAGGCGGATTTAACGATGTTATTCCCTTTATCAAAAAGCTAGATGAAATTTTTGCAGCTCCCGAAGTTGTGTGGGAGTGGTAATAAAGTTGCTTTTGGGAGAGTGGACGTATGTTTAAGCGTTTAATATCCGCAATACTTTCTTTTTTTATGATGCTGTCAAATATGCTGTTTTCCGATGTAGCGAATAACGATGAGCTTCGCATTGTTGTGCCTGAAAACTGGGAGCTCCTTGTTGGCGACAGCCGAACGGTTGAATGTGTTTTTGACGAGAAAATTACCGAGCGTAAACTCGAGTGGAGTGTTGAGCCTGCCGATGTTGCAAGCGTTGATAAATGGGGCAGGGTAACAGCACTCAAAGCAGGTGAGGCTACCGTTACAGCAAAGGGAAACGGTTTTGAGGACAGTGTACAGCTCAATGTTGTTACAACACCAACTATGATGTCGGTGCAGAATAAAACAGTCATGTACGGACACGAGCCTGTTGAGCAGGTTGATAACCTGCAAAAGATAGTAACCCGTTACGCTAACGGTGATCCGAATGTGCCGGAATTTGTTACATCAATTACAAATTACGGTTATTATAAATCTGCTGTTACGGCTGACGGTGCAGTGTGGCAGATTACATCCTACGGTGTTCTGCGTACAGACAAAAATGCGCCAACCGAAAGGGATATCGAGCAGCGTTTTATGGGTGACCGATATTTTTATTCCAACGATACATCGCGTGTTAGGGCTATTCTTCCCGACGGTAAAAACGGAATATGGACAGTAATGGATAACGGATATACCCACATTGAAATGGTAGAAATGAGCGGCACTGAAAAAGCAACTCTTATGAGTGCCGAAACTCAGCAGAAGGTCGACCGATACGGTATGACCGATGCAGGGTATCAGTCAGGCGATAGTTGGGTTGCACATGAAAACGATAACGACGGATTGTGGACTTCAATGTACGGCGGCGGTGAATTGATGCGATATGCGGCAGTACGCGATGACCCCAATGCATCGCCCGAAGAAGTTGAGGCGGCAAAGCAGGCGGCATACCGTTCTGCCGAGGCTGTGCTTATGCTGTATTATATTTCAATGCGCTCAGGCACGACCGAGGCGTATGTGCGTTACCAGACTAACGAAAATGTTCCGGGTTCAAAGGAGGATCGCTGGCTTTCAGCTAATGCGCTTGAAGCAGGCGGTGATCCGAGCTTTATGGTGCCGCAGAAGAGTCCTTCACAGCTTTATAAAGAGAGTGCACTTTCCCTCGCTCTTTTCGGCTCAGCCAAAAAATATCGCACAGAAGGTTTTTATTATCCCGTATCGGCAGACAGCTGGTCAAACCCTGCTGAAAACCCCGATACAGAGTATGAGAAGCAGACAAGGTTGCTTGAGGGATTCCCTGTTCGCACATATTCACTCAGTACAGAGAGTTTTACTCCCAGCGGAACTATCCATTGGGAAATTAACAGTGACGGTACAGCAACAGGTGTTTCGACCAAGACACCCGATTCCGGCGAATATCTTGTTAACAACGAAAATCTTCGCGGCGTTACAATAGATGCTTCAAAGCAAGTACCCGAAAGGCTCTGGAATGATTTGCTGGGTAGCGAAGTTGCACCCGATATGGTTACTTATAAAACTGATACGAGTGCCGATGAGCTTGTAGGTCATATGTTTATATTCAAACTCATCAATGATATAATTGCTCCTGAAGACCCTGAAATAAAAGCTATTCTTGTTGAGGCTGTTGACAGCCTTGCGCAACACCTGAGCGATAACAGCTATATGCTTTGTGACGGTACGGGTCAGCCTACGAGCTGGGGTAACTTCGGTCGCACCGTATTTTGCGCAGGTACATCAGTTGCTCAGTCACCCCTTCATGCATTGGTGCTTCTCAATATTTTCAAAACAGCCGCATATATAACGGGTTATCAGAAATGGGAAGATGAGTATCGAATGGCGGCACTTGACCCGGCTTACGAATATGCTGAAGTTGTTTCACAGTATAAAGAGCGTATGCTTGCGGCTATTGAGCTTACTGTTGCTAACGAAACAATTCCGCTTCTCGGCAGCGTTATAGACAAGCTTAAAAACACAAACTTGATGGAGTCACTCTACAGGCTTGTTATTAACTATTCCGATGAAGAAATGGCAATGCTCGGATTTTATACAATATTCGGTATGGAGACCGATAAAGAGCTTCTTGAAATTTACCGCAGTGCAATTGATGACTGGTGGGTATCGATAAAATACAGCCAGAATCCGCTTTGGTACTATGTGTACCAGCTTGCGTATCCGAATACAAATATCACCGATGCTTACGGAAACAATATAGTTGAGCTTGCCGCATGGTCACTGAGCAGACATCCTACCAATACAATGATGTACTGTGCATCTAATAAAAACCGTGACGATATTGCTGAGCTTGATTTATCGGTTATCGGAATAAAAACGGACAGTACGCTTACATACAATAAGCTCACGAGCAAGTCGTTGCCGAATGTTTCGCAGGATGCACCTATAACCGATATTATCAGTTTTGTGCTTACTGCACTCAATCTCGATTGGGATGTCGCTCCGCCCGATGAGCGTAGCGTTTACAAGTACAATACAAATTCGTATACCCTTACCCGTTGGCATCTGCCGTATTGTACGCAGGCATCTACAACATATACTTTGCCTTACTGGATGGGTGTGTACCACGGTATGCTTGAATAATATTTTTACAAAAACTGTCTCAACAAATCGTTGAGGCGGTTTTTTGCATGTACCTGTTTTTCTTGACACATATTTACCGATATGCTAATATTAAATTTAATATATTAAATAAGAGGGGCGTGGAGTTTGTTGAATAATTACTATGATAAGCTTATGAGCTTCAAGGGCGCAG
Source organism: Clostridia bacterium (assembly GCA_017399065.1). Lineage (GTDB taxonomy): Bacteria > Bacillota > Clostridia > Oscillospirales > Acutalibacteraceae > UBA8612. The sequence continues at coordinate 72,012 of JAFQEL010000008.1, forward strand.
ACGAGCTTAAAGAGCTGATAACAAAATGGAATACACTTTCCGAAAATATCAGCAAAAAAGCTTTTGATGCTCCTATAGTTTTACCCGACCTTTTTGTCTATACCCGTCCCGGCTACGGTAATACCAGGCTGCTTGCTATGCTTGCAGAGTATCTCGACTCAAAGCAGAATCTGATGAGCTTTTACGGTGACGTCAAGTTTTTCGAGTTCAGGCTTGATTACTGTGAGCCTCACAGCAGATTTACGGAGCTTTACCGACTGATTGAGTCTGTTACGGCAGCGGCAGGCTTCCGCAGTGAGTTCAGAGGTATTATCCGTATCAATGTTGATGAGTGGGTAGGTCACCACAAAGAGAAACATTTCCTTGATTTCCTTCAGTTTCTCCAGATGAATACTTCCTACTGGATGATTGTTATGACTCTTTCCAATCACCGTGAGAATGATGAAACGAAGGATATGGAACGTGTTGTAAGCATGTATCTGCGTATTGAAAAGTTTACTCTTCATCTGCCCGATAATAAGGAGCTTGTCCGCTTTGCCGCTGAGTATCTGGCAAAATACGGTCTTGAACTTGATGACGGTGCCTGGCAGGTGCTTGAAGATTCCGTAGCCGTTCTTCGTAAGAGTGAGTATTTCTACGGTCTGCATACCGTCAAAGATCTTTGCAGTGATATCGTTTATAACCTTTTCTCTGAGTCTACGGCAGTAGGTACGGTTATTACTGCAGATATGCTTGACGATTTTTCGGCTGACAGCGAATATATAAAGAGAACCATCCGCAAAATCAAGAAGACGGCAACGCTCGGATTCTGAGTGATGAGGAGAAAGAAATGGAATATAAATACGGTAAATATCAGAACGTAAACCAGGAAACACGCTGGGCTACTATGGACGAAATAAAGCGCTCGGCAACATATATTAACTTGAGCGATGACAAATATCCCACCGCGGGTGTACCTATCTTATCAGATGGTCATACAGCCTACGTTGACGGTGCGGACACACATACACTTATTTTCGGTGCTACGGGTTCCAAGAAAACGAGACTTTTCTGTATGCCTGTGCTCAACTGTTTTATTAAGGCCGGTGAATCCTTTGTTGTAACCGATCCAAAGGGCGAGCTTTACAACAGAACGTCGGGTATGGCAGAGCAAAACGGTTACAAAACGGTAGTGCTCAATTTCCGTGATATCGGTAAGGGCGATATGTGGAATCCGCTCTCACTTCCTTACCGCATATATCACAGCGATAAGCGCGATGATGCTGTTTCTATGCTCAACGATTTTGTCGCTACCGTTGCGGCTCCTCAGGTTCAGGGCACACAGGACCCATTCTGGTCGGAGATGGCTTCAGCCCTTGCTCTTGCCAATCTGCTTCTGCTTATGGAAGCGGCAGAGCCGGATGAAGTCAACGTTGCAAGTCTCGGTGCACTTTGTTCAAACAGCTCAATCGAAAAGCTCAGAAAGCTCAGTGCGAATATGAGGCTTGATACAATAGCGGGTCTCAACTATGCAAATACTCTTATGAATCCCGAAAAGACGATGAACTGTATTCTGTCATCGCTTTATGCTATGATACGCGTTTTCAATATCCAGAAGAATCTTACAAATATGCTCTCAGGTAATACTATGGATATTACGAAGTTCGGCAGAGAGAAAACGGCGGTTTATCTTATTATTCCGGACGAAAAGAGTACGTATCATTTTCTTATAACAACGTTTATCAAGCAGGCATACGAGGTGCTTATTGCCGAAGCACAGAAAGAAGAAAACAGAATGCTTCCCATACGCGTCAATTTTGTGCTTGACGAATTCTGTAACCTGCCCAAAATTCCCGATATGGCGTCGATGATATCTGCGGCAAGAAGCCGTAATATGCGATATATACTTGTTGCTCAGAGCCTGCATCAGCTCAAGGGCAGATACGGTGAGGATGCCGACACGATCAAGGGCAACTGCGATAACTGGATTTTCCTTACATCAAAGGAGCTCGACCTGCTTACCGAGATAAGCTCACTGTGCGGTACTTACTATACACCTGACGGACTTCAGCGCAGACTGATTTCTGTTTCCGAGCTTCAGCGTCTTGATAAGACGAAGGGTGAGGCTCTTATAATGCACTCCCGTCAGTATCCGATAATTTCAGAGATTGCTGATATTGATGATTATGAGATGTTCAAGGGCTATGCTCCGAAACCGCTTGCCGATTATGAGATGCCTGAAGCAAAAATGTTCAATCTTGAAAAGTTCTACCGTGATGTAATCAGAGAAGAGCGTCCGCTGCCTTTCTCCTGATGGTAAGGAGGTCAACTTATGATTGACTCAAACGGCAATAAAATAACCGAAAAGGCTTCTGCTGTCGATACGGATTTTGCGTTATCTGAGTTGAAATTTCTGCTCAAGGGGTTGCGTAATAAACATTCACCCGAAAAGGCTATGAGTATCGCAGAAGGAACAAAGCAGATATCAGACGGATATCAGGATCTGAGCCTTGAATTGATTGAAAAAATTTCAGATATCGAAAAAGAACTGGAGCGATATGTGCCTGATTCCGAAGATGAATCTTTTGTATGGGAGCTCGTTTATATTCTGCGAAACCTTGCCCAAAAGACAAGGGGTGATAAAAGTTTTAGCGATGAGGCTGCTGCGATAATACACAGGTCTGCATTGCTGTTTGACAAAATATGTGAAATAGTTCCCTCAGTACATAATTACATCTGTCGGGTCGGTGAGTATCGCCTGGAATCTTCTTACTGCACTAAATATCCGAAAACAAAAGAAGTACTGGATATAGCTGAAGAATTATTTGAACAGATAGAACCCAATAAAGAGCCTGTTTACCTGAGAAACGCAGGGGTATTGTATGTGTCTTTTTACGAATACTTTAAAGGTACGCGTAATAACATGTGTGCTTTTGCGGCTGTAAAAAAAGCTGTCGGCTATGTTTACGAACTGAATAAAACAAAGCCCTCTTATGAAAATCTGAACAGACTGATTATATATTATCTGCCATATGCAAAGCAGGATAACTATGTTTATGCTGATGAGGCAGAGCGTCTGGATGAAATTATCGGTCTTACTCAGGCATGGTACTCAGATACTGATGACACCAATGCAAAAGAGCAGCTTGAGAAGCTTAAAGCTTTAAGAGCCGATTTTAAAAAGAAAAAATAAAAACAAGCAGTGAAAATTCGTTGTTGCGAATAATCACTGCTTATCTTATTTTACAAACAGTTATTTACTTTTGCTCTTTTTGGTTTCCTTTTTTTCTTTTGCAAAAATCATACCGATTGCATTGATTATGATAAATATTATAAGGTAACCGATGACGAACCTCTGGTGAGAGTAGATCGTAGCGACCATCATAAAGATACATCCTGTAATAGCGATGATGGGTGCGATGAAACGATTGAATCCGTTAACTCCCTTGAGCTTAAACAGCATCATAAAGAATATCGGAATATAGAGGAAATAGCTTGTGACAATGGGGAGCTCAGTCGGGTCGAAAGCAAAAATGCCTAAGCTCTGACCGAAGGATGAGAACTGCGAGCAGTAGAAAAATACCATCCAGATAATGCACATAAGAAGGCCGAATGTTGCTGAGCTTGGTGCCATATTTGTTGCCTTGTCAACCTGAATGAATAATTTGGGCTTTATACCTTCGTTTCGTGCCGCAAGTGCGTACATACCTCTTGAGCAAGCAAGTGTCAAACCGTTGAGTGTGCCGAAGCAGGATATGATAACAAACACAAAAACAGCTGTGCCGCCTATCTTACCGAAAACAGCTTCGAATGCGAGTCTGGCACCTGTTTCACCGCCTTCCATCATTGTTGAGTTGGGAATACCGCCTGCAAGGCCTACATAGTAAAGGATGTAGATGATAATAACGGCAAGTGAGCCGAAGACAAGTGCTTTAGGCAGGTTTTTCTTTGCGTCCTTAAGTTCCGCATTGATTGTGGTGGCAACAATCCAGCCGTCATACGCAAACGCAGTTGCACATATTGCGGTAAAAAGTGCAGGGCCGGTCTCGACTTCATTTACTACAGTTGTGAAGTTTTCTATGGTGTAGCCTTTGGTAAGGCCGTAAACAGTGCCGACAATTGCCATAAGGAAGAGCGGAATAAGCTTGATGATTGTTGTGGAAACCTGAACCTTACCCGCGATAACGGGAGAGAGCAGGTTGATTGCAAAGCTCAGAATAAGATAGAAGCCTGCAAGCGTCATACAAAGACCGCCGGTTATATCAGCTTGGTCATGGAAAAACAGCACGCAGGTGTATCGTGCGGTAACCCAAGCCAGAGCCATTGTAAGGCAGGGATAATAAATCACGCTTGTGAACCAGCCGATAAAGTATGCGTACTTTTTGCCGACGAGAGCTTCTGCGTAGTCTACAAGTCCGTTGACCTTTTCAATTCGGTTTGCAAGAATTGAAAAAGCGTATGCACAGGCAAGCATAATAAGGCCGCCGGCAATCCAGGAAAGGATACCGAGCTTGAGGTTGCCGCCTGTTGCGTTGAGGATTTTTTCTGCTTTGAAAAAAACACCGCTGCCCACGACGACACCTGTTACCATTGCGATTGCCGTCATAAGTCCGTATTTTTTTGTCATTGTTGTTGACATTTTATCAACTCCGTATAATTTTGATACATTAGATTTTATATAAAAAAATCAATTAATGCAAGAGTTTTTTGAAAAACCTATAAAAATTATCGGCTTTTTATTGCAATTTATCCCTATCATCAAAATGAATTAAAGAAAAATAAATATAACTTTGTTAATAATGATAATATAAACATTTAAAAAGAGACCGTACTTCCTCCTTTGGTGCTTGACAGTACAGTGTGAGTTGTGATATACTTTATATGTATTTTAAGAGGGTGTTTTGTGTCCCTTGCAATATTATTTATGATTGGAGATAATTAAAATGGAGAGAATTAAGACTATCGAAACAAAAGACCTTGTAAAGAGCTGTGAGAACGGCGGTTGCGGCGAGTGCCAGACTTCCTGCCAGTCTGCTTGCAAGACTTCCTGCGGTGTTGCTAACCAGCAGTGCGAAAACTCTCAGGAAAACTAATTGCGTTTATTTTAATCAGCTATCAGACAGGTAATACAGTTTGCTGTATTACCTGTTTTTCTGTAATCAGCGATTACTTATGGAGTGAACAAATTAATGGTACACCAGTATAAATTGAACGGTTACAACATCGTACTCGATACGTGCAGCGGCTCTGTTCACGTTGTCGATGATGTTGCTTACGATATAATAGCATTTTACAAAGAGAAGAGTGCAGACGAAATTGCAGACGAAATCAGTGTGAAATATTCGGCTGACGGTGTCACAAGGCAGGATTGTCTTGACTGTATCGAGGACGTAAAGAGCCTTGAGAGTATGCAGAAGCTTTATACCCCCGACACCTATGCGGATATGGCTTTTGATTTCAAAAACAGAAATACGGTGCTCAAGGCTATGTGTCTTCACGTTGCCCACACCTGCAATCTCAACTGTGAGTACTGCTTTGCAAGCCAGGGCAAGTATCATGGAGAGCGTGCTCTGATGAGCTTTGAAGTTGGTAAGCGTGCGCTTGACTTCCTTATCGAAAACTCGGGCACACGCCACAATCTAGAGGTTGACTTCTTCGGCGGGGAGCCTCTTATGAACTGGGATGTTGTAAAGCAGCTTGTTGCCTACGCACGCGAGCAGGAGAAGATTTATAATAAAAATTTCCGTTTTACACTTACCACTAACGGTATGCTTATCGATGACGATGTTATCGAATTCAGCAACAAGGAAATGAGCAACGTTGTCCTCAGCCTTGACGGCAGAAAAGAAGTACACGACCGTCTTCGTAAAGATTATACGGGCAAGGGTAGCTATGATATAATCGTGCCCAAGTTCAAGGAGTTTGTTGAGCGCAGAGGTAACAAGAGCTACTATATGCGCGGTACTTTTACTCACGCAAATACCGACTTCACAAACGATGTTTTCCATATGGCGGATATGGGCTTTACGGAGCTTAGTATGGAGCCTGTAGTTTGTGCTCCTACTGATGCGAGCGCACTTACCGAGGCAGACCTGCCCGTGCTTTTTGAACAGTACGAGATACTTGCAAAAGAGATGATAAAGCGTAAGCGCGAGGGCAGACCATTCACCTTCTATCACTATATGCTCGACCTTAAGCACGGCCCCTGCATTTACAAGCGTATTTCGGGCTGCGGCTCGGGTACAGAGTATGTTGCGGTTACACCTACGGGCGATATTTATCCCTGCCATCAGTTTGTAGGTGACAGCAAATATCTGCTCGGCAATATCTATGACGGTATTTCAAATACCGAGGTGCAGAATGAGTTTAAGCTCTGCAACGCATACGCACGCAAGGAGTGTGACGACTGCTGGGCTAAGCTTTACTGCTCAGGCGGATGTGCCGCCAATTCATATCACGCAACAGGTAAGATTACAGGCATATACGAGTACGGCTGTGAGCTTTTCAAAAAGCGTATCGAATGTGCCGTAATGCTTCAGATTGCTGACGAGGTTTAAATATTTATGAACACACCCATTGTTGATTTTGTGAAAGCTTATGCACAAAGCGGCAAGGCCCGGTTTCATATGCCGGGCCATAAGGGTGTGTCCTTTTTTGGCTGTGAAAGCCTTGATATAACCGAAATCAAAGGTGCAGACGAGCTGTTTGTGCCCGAGGGTATAATACTTGAAAGCGAGCGTAATGCGGCATCGCTTTTCGGTACATCACGCACACTCTACTCCGCAGGCGGCTCTACACAGAGCATACATGCGATGCTGTTTCTCTCTTTTTTGAATGCTCAGAAAGGCGTAAGACCTTTTGTACTTGCAGGCAGAAATGCTCATAAAGCTTTTATTTATGCGGCGGCAAAGCTTGATTTTGATGTAAAATGGCTTTACCCCGAATCGACTGACAGTATATGCAGCTGTGTTATAACTCCCTCAGAATTAAAAAAGGCTCTCGATCGGTGCGAATATAAACCGTTTGCGGTTTATGTCACAAGCCCCGATTATCTCGGCAGAATAAGCGATATAAAAGCTATGTCGGATGTTTGCAGGGAATACGGTGTGCCGTTATTGGTTGATAACGCTCACGGTGCTTATCTCGGCTTTTGCAAAGACAATCTGCACCCCATATCTCTCGGTGCCGATATGTGCTGTGACTCGGCACATAAAACTCTGCCTGTGCTTACAGGCGGCGGATACCTGCATATAGCGCCGGACGATAAATACGGCTTTGCTGAAAGTGCTGTGCGTGCAATGTCGCTTTTCGGCTCAACAAGCCCGTCTTACCTTATAATGCAGTCGCTTGATCTGTGTAACCGATATATGAGCGAGCGAATCAGTACCGATATATATGGTTGTGCCGAACGTGTTGAAAGAGTGAGAAAGGTTATGGTGCAAAACGGTATTTCGGATATATCTGCCGAGCCTCTTAAGATAACGGCTGATTTCAGATTTAACGGTATAGACGGTTTTGATGATATCGGCGATTATTTCCGTGAGTTTGATATTGAGCCTGAGTATGCTGATGGCGATTTTGTTGTGTTTATGGTGTCGCCGTTTAACAGTGAGAATGATTTTGAGCGGCTTGAAAAAGCTTTCAGAAATATAAGGCTCAGAAAGATTATTAAAGAAGAGTTTTCGCTGCCAATGGGCAAGTTTGTTGCTTCTTTGCGTGATGCGGTCTTTGCACCGAGTGAAGAGATATCGATTTCTCAGGCTGAAGGCAGAGTTTGTGCGGTGCCGTCTGTTTCGTGTCCGCCTGCAATACCGATAGCGGTGAGCGGTGAAATAATTACAGACGACCATATCAGGCTGTTTGATTATTACGGAATAGAAAAAATAGTTGTAATAAAGAATAATTAATTGACAAAAAAATACAAGGTGATATAATTATTCCGTAAAAAATAAAAAAGGAGATTAAAAATATGCTGTCAAAACTTTTTGCGTTTTTCCTTTCAATCTACTATATGATAACACCTTATGTTGCACCGTCAACGGCAGAGCCTATCAAGGTGCTTGATGAGCAAAGTGTTGAACTTGCTTTTGTAACGTGGGGCGACCCTCAGATTTCAAACTACCTTTTTGAGCGTGAGCCTCGCTTTCGTGCAGCAGCAGAGGACGTTGCAAATGCAACAAGTGCCCTTGATGCACTTCTTATTGTCGGCGACATTGCTGAAAACGGCCTTCAGTGCGAGTATGACGTTGTAAGTGATCATCTCAAGGGCAGCGGCGTTAAGAATTACATTATGGCTGTCGGTAACCACGATGTACGCCTTCGTTCATACAGCCAGGTTGTTGATCGCTTCACAGCCTTCCAGAACGACCTTAATGCAGATGCACAGAGCGAACTTACGATCAACAAGCTCAACTATACATACGAAATCAACGGCTATACATTTGTTGTGTTGGGTACTGACAAGACAGAGTTTGAAGAGTCTTATATAAGTGATGAGCAACTCGAGTGGCTTGACACGACTCTCAAGGCAGAGGCTGTAAACGGTAAGCCTGTATTTGTAATTCTTCATCAGCCTCTTGCACTTACTCACGGCTTGCCCACCACATGGGGTAACGGCACAAACAAAAAAGCTGGCCATGTCGGTGCACAGAGCGACGCTCTTTACGAGATAATGAATAAGTATTCCAACATTATTCTCATCACAGGCCACCTTCACACAGGTTTCGGTCAGTATTCATACGAGAAGATAGGCAATATCCACGGTGTTAATGTACCTTCCACAACAATCGTAAACAAAGACGGCGACTATAATGAGCCTGCAACAGGCTATGTTACTGAGGTTTACAGCGATAAGGTTGTATTCAGGGCAAGAGATTTTGCTAAGGGAGAATATGTACCCGATTACGATATCGAAATTGCACTTGTGAAATAAATTTCAAGAGCTGTCTTTCAAACGGAAGGCAGCTCTCCTTGTTTTTGTGTTGATTTTCACAATCTTATATGGTAAAATTAATTAATATTAAGCAAGGAGGCGTGATTATGGCCGGAAATGCAGTTCGCGTCAATGAAAGCTCGCCTGAGACCTCGAATTCGAAGGCGGTTGCTTCGTATACCAGACGTTACGTAGGCTCAAAGGAAACGATAGCTTATGTTGCCTATGATATTTCACAAAGCTTTAATATCAACAAATATCAAGACGTGTTTATTACCGACGTTGTCCAGGTAGGCTTAAGCTTCCAGACCGTTGTCAACTTTGTTATCGGTATATGGGATGTTATTAATGACGTTTTCCTTGCCGCAATCGTAGATAAAACGAGAACCCGCTTCGGTAAATTCCGTCCGTGGCTTTTTGTCAGCTCGGGTCCCGGATATCTGCTGTCACTTGTATATTGGCTGTTGCCGATAATTTTTGCGGGCACGAGTCCCTATCATTCGGGTAAGCTTGCTTTTTATATGATCTTTCAGTTGATAAACAACCTCAACGGTTCGCTTGCCGCAATATCAAGAACGGGTATGCTCTCGACCATAACGCCCAATGTTATCGAGCGAACGAGGCTTATAACGCAGGCAAGTCTGTTTTCGGGATTTGTCGAAAAATGGCCCGAGATATTCATGGGGCTGTTGATTGACCTTATCAATCACGGCACACTTAAAATACCTATGAGGGCGCTTTATGTTTCGGCGGGCGTTTTCACGTCAACTGTTGTAGGTGCGTTAGGTCTTTTCTTTGTCTTTACGGCAAAGGAGCGTGTTGCACAGCGAGTCGAAAAGCCGAGTATCATGCAGGGAATAAAGTCTATTCTCAATAATAAGCCCTTGCTTATACTTACAATTACCGAGTTTTTGCAGGCTTTTGGTATGAATTCAGGCACAAACTATTATTACATAAATGTTCTCGGCCTGGCTTCAATGACTACAATCGTCGGCATTCCCGGTGCGTTTGTTTCGCCTACGAGCTATGCGTTTGTTACAAAGGCACGTGCGCGTTTTTCAACCAGAACGCTGTGGATCACGAGCTCACATCTCGGCGATTTTCTTATGATTTTTGTCTATTTGGTCGGTGCAGTCAATAAGAATTACAAAAAGCTTTCGGTTATGATACCGGCATTTATGATAAGAGAAACTATCTGGATGACCTGTTGGGGCCTAATGAACGTTATACCCGAGGAAATGCGCAACGAAACAATCGATTACGGTGAATGGAAAAACGGCTACCGAACAGAGGGCATGACGGGTGTTGCAAAAGACCTTGCAAGAAAGCTTGTAGGAACGCTCGGCAATACGATCAAGTCATTCATTCTCAGCAAAATCGGCTATGTAGAGGGTGCCGGTTACGGTAACCAGTCAGAGAGAACAGAGTATCTGCTCTTTATGATGTGCACATTGCTTCCGACGGTTACAAGTGTATTCGGCTTGATTCCTAAATTCTTCTATGACCTTTCGGGCGAGAAAAAGGAGCGTATGTACCGCGAGCTTGCTGAAAGACGAAAGAGTATTATAGACAAGGCAAACGAAATCAAAGACGATATTGAAGGGTAATAAAAAGGCTTGCACAGTTTAAATGCTGTGCAAGCCTTAATTTGTTTTATATAGCTTTAAATTCTGTTGATACTCTTGAGTGCTATCTTGCCAAGCTCAATAACGTCAATTGCTTTTACGGGACATACTTCGTGACATTTGCCGCAGCCGATGCATTTGTCGTAATCAACTTTAGCGCAGAAGTTTTCGACCTTTACTGCATCATATTCACAAGCTTTTACGCATTTCATACAGCCGATACAGCCTGCTTTACATTCCTTGCGGGTGAGAGCACCCTTATCGTGGTTTGCACAGAGCACAGCCGCTTTTGCCTGGTGGAGAGGCATGAGCTCGATGATACCCTTGGGGCAGGTCTTAATGCAAGCCTTACAGGCACGGCAGGCAAGAGGGTTGATTCTTGCTACACCGTCACATATGTGAATAGCATCGTAGGGACAAGCCTCAATACAGTCGCCGAAGCCGATACAGCCGTAGATGCATTCCTTGGGACCGCCAAAAAGCTGAGTTGCCATTTTGCAGCTCTTAACACCGCTGTAAACAAGCTTTGTGCCTGCGTTGTGAGAGTTGCCCTGACAGAGCACAACAGCCGCCTGAGGGGCAATTTCACCCGCCTCAAGACCTGCGATAGCGGCAATCTTTTTGGAGACCTCACTGCCGCCGGGGGCACAGAGTGTAGTACAGGTTGTTTCGCCCTTTGAGAGAGCGGCGGCATAGCCGTCACAGCCTGAGAAACCGCAAGCACCGCAGTTTGCACCGGGTAGCTCTTCTCTTATTTTTTCCGCCTTTTCATCAACCGGCACTGCCATAACGATAGATGCTACGGCAAGCATAAGCGCGGCGATGACACCGATGACGGATACTACTATTATTGCTAAAACCATAATCTGTTATCCGCCTTTCTTAATCGAATATACCGTCTACGATTCCCGTAAAGCCGAGGAACGAGATAGAGGTGAGTGATGCCGCAACAAGTGTTATCGGCAGACCCTGAAGGAACTTGGGTACGTCACAGCTTTCAAGTCTTTCGCGTACACCTGCGAACATTACCATTGCAACGAGGAAGCCGAGACCTGCACCGAGTGTGTTGATCATTGAGTAAGCAAAGTTGTATCCGTTGTCAACGTTGAGGATAACTACACCGAGAACGGCACAGTTGGTTGTGATAAGCGGCAGATAGATACCGAGTGCACTGTATAGCGAGGGGATATACTTTTTGAGTACAATCTCGACAAGCTGAACAAGTGCCGCAATAACAAGGATGAAGACTATTGTCTGCAGGTAAGCAAGACCGCTCGGCACAAGGATAAACTTGTTTATTGGGTAGGTTACGGCAGTTGAAAGAAGCATAACAAAGATAACTGCCATCGACATACCCGTTGCGGTATTGAGCTTTTTGGAAACGCCGAGAAACGGACATATACCGAGGAATTTGCTCAGCAGAAAGTTTTCCGTAAGAATAGCTGTAAGGAGGATGCCCATGAGCTCTTTGGTCATTGTCATTTTACGGTCGCCTCCTTTACATCACAGCTTTCGCCGCTGTTGATAAGTGAGCAGCTTGCAGCCATCGGGCAGCTTTCGCAGCCGTGAAGCTCTGCTTTGGGCTTGCCCTTTTTCTCGGCGAGCTTGTTTGCAACGGCAATAAGCATACCGAATACGAAGAAACCGCCGGGAGGCAGGATGAATATTAACATTGAGAAATCTGCGGGGAAAATCTGTGTGCCATTGATTGCGCCTGTACCGATGAGCTCGCGGATGAATGCCATTGCAAGCAGTGCGGCTGTGAAACCGACACCCATACCCATACCGTCAAAAGCAGATGCAATGACGCTGTTCTTGCCTGCAAATGCTTCAGCTCTGCCGAGGATGATACAGTTAACAACAATAAGCGGAAGGTAAACGCCGAGACTTTCGTCGATTTCGGGTACAAATGCCTTGACGAGCATTTGCACTATTGTAACAAACGAAGCGATGATAACGATGTAGGCAGGGATTCTGACCTTGCCGGGGATGATTTTACGCAGCGCTGAGATAACGATGTTTGAGCAAATCAAAACTATCGAAGCAGCGGCACCCATACCGAGAGCACCCATAACGGATGTGGAAACGGCAAGTGTGGGGCAGGTGCCGAGAACAAGGCGTAGGACCGGGTTTTCGGCGATAAGTCCTTTGGTAAATTCTTTTACGAGAGGTTTTTTATCAGCCATTGTTTGCACCTCCTGTTACCTTTGCATAATTATTAAGTGCGGTGTTGACTGCACTTGTGACAGCACTTGAAGTGATGGTTGCACCTGTGAGAGCCTGAATTTCGTTCTCTGCAGGGGCGTTTTTGTTTACACCTATACCTGCGGTTTTGTTGTTGAATTGCTCAAGAAATTCGGGATTCTTTGCGTTCATGCCAAGGCCGGGTGTGTCGTTTATCTGAAGCAGCTCAACTGCGTTGACTGTGCCGTCAGCATTAACGCCGACCATAACCTTGATTTCACCGCCGTAGCTTTTGGCGGTGGTAGTAAATACGTAGCCGATGATGTCGCCGCTTTCGCTTTTGCCGATAAAGTACTCTTCATTTCCGCTGAGATTTGCGGATTCAAAATCTTTAGCTTCCGAAAGAACAGTACTGCGAGCTTCGTTTGCTGCCTGTGCATTCTGCTTTTCTATTTCGGGAGCTGTGATTTTGTTTGTGTAAGCCAGAAGCGCAGAGGTTACGAGGCAGATTGCCGTAAGCACTATTACCGGCTTGAGGATATCGCTGAGCTTGAAGTTTTTCATACCTTTGCCGCCTCCTTCTCAGCTTTTTTAGCGGCCTTTTCAGCCTTCTTATCCTTTTTGGGTGTACCGAAGGGCTTGGCTGTTGTAAGTCTTTCAATATGAGGAACAAGAATGTTCATAATGATGATAGAGAAGGATACGCCTTCAGGATATCCGCCGAATACGCGGATTGCAGCAGTGATAAGACCGCAGCCTATACCGAAGATAATCTTGCCCTTGAAGCTGACGGGACTTGTTGTATAGTCGGTTGCCATAAAGATAGCACCGATAAGCAGACCGCCGCTGAGAAGCTGATATGCGGTGAATTCAAAACTGCCCTTGCCTGCAATAAGCATAAATACGGCAACCGTGCCGATATAGCTTAAAGGAATAGCGGGGGAGATGACTTTGCGTATAATCAGATAAATACCGCCGATAATAAGCGCGATAGAACAAACTTCGCCGAGACAGCCGCCGTGCTTGCCAAGAAGCATATCGACCATAGTCGGAAGTTCCGCACTTATAACTTCACCTGACTTGAGAGAAGCAAGGGGAGTAGCAGTTGTAAGACCGACGGGAGTCCAGTCTGTCATCTTTGAGGGGAATGAAACAAGAAGGATGATACGTGCGGCAAGTGCGGGATTTACAAAGTTCTGACCGATGCCGCCGAACATCTGCTTGACCACGACGATTGCTATGATACTGCCGAGTGCCGCAATCCACAACGGAATTGATACAGGCAGGTTGAATGCAAGCAACAGACCCGTAACAACGGCACTGAGGTCGCCGATAGTCTGGTGACGCTTCATAACCTTGCGGCTGAGATATTCGGAAAGCACTGCACTGCCGACACAGACGAGTGTGACGAGGAGCACTTGTGTGCCGAAGATAACGACAGCCGCAATAAGTGCGGGGATAAGTGCGATTATAACGTCGAGCATAATGCCGGTCGCCGTATGCGGTGAACGCACGTGCGGCGAAGCGCTGACCGTAAGCTTTTTATTTACACTCATTTCTTGGCACCTGCCTCTCTGATAACTGATTTTGCAAGACGCATATGCTGTACGAGCGGCAGACCTGCCGGGCATACGTATGCACAGCTGCCGCATTCCATACAGACCATAACGCCGCTTTCGGTAAGTTTATCTGCTTCCTTGGATTTTGCGTAGCGAGCAATAAGTGTGGGCATAAGGCTCATTGGGCACACCTGAGCGCAGCGTCCGCAGCGGATGCAGTCACGCTCGGGCTTGACCTTGAACGTGCCCTCTGCAAATGCAAGTATTGCGTTATTCTGCTTGAGCAGAGGAATATCCGTGCCGACTATTGCGGCACCCATCATCGGACCACCGGAGATAATCTTGAACGGTTCAGCCTTGAAGCCGCCGCAGAAATCGATTATATCCTGAATACTTGTGCCTATCGGTACACGAACATTTTTTGGTGTGTGAATTGCCGAGCCGTCAACTGTTACTGAGCGGCTGACAAGTGGCTTACCTGTTTCGATATATCGCTGAATAAAAGCGACGCTGGCAACATTCATCAGCACACAGCCGACATCGGAGGGAAGCTTTCCAGGCGGAACCTTTCTGCCTGTTACAGACTGGATCATAACCTTTTCGGCACCCTGCGGATACTTTGACTTGAGTGCCATAATGTTTATATCCTTATCGCCTCCTGCTATATCTTTTATCTGTTTGTTAAGCAGGTTGATAGCCTGAGGCTTATTATCCTCAACGGCAATTACAACTCTCTTGAAGCCGAGATACTTCTTGAGTGTTACAACACCCTTAATGACATTAGCACTGTTTTCCATGCACTCGCGATAGTCTACCGTAATATACGGTTCACACTCTGCGGCATTGACGATCAAAGTGTCGATATTTTCATTGGGCATAAGAGCAAGCTTTACGTGTGCAGGGAAGCCTGCACCGCCGAGGCCTACGAGACCGGAGGCACGGGCCGCTTTGATAAGGTCTTGTGCATTTTCGACTTTCGGCGGCTCAAATCCGTCAAACAGAGTCATTTCGCCGTCGGATTCAATAGTGACTGCCTTTGCGACAGTGCCGTTTGCGAGTTTTACCTCACCGATTGCCGTAACCTTACCCGATACGGAAGAATGAATCGGGGCGCTTACAAACTTGTCGGTGTCGGCAATTATCTGACCAACCTTCACTTCGTCACCGATTTTTACCAAAGGCTCACACGGTGCACCGATGTGCTGCTGCATGGGAAGCACTACTTTTTCCGGAGGAGGCATACGGACTATTTTACAGTCCTGAGTGTTTTTGCTGTGCGAAACACTTACACCGCCTCTGCCTTTGACGACTGCTGAAAGCACGCCGCCGGCGGAGTATCCTTTCATAATATCATCTCCTGTTAATTTGTTTCCGTTGTGGATTTTGGGGTAGAAACAAAATGTTTACTTATCTTTATTAATAGCGGACTTACTGCTCTGAAAACACAGCCCGTTACTATACCTGTGCACACGCCGAAGATAAGAAGTGCAGGTGCGTAGCCTGCAATAGTTACCGTGTCGGTTATAACAGCGGCGGCAATAAGCTGACCGAGGTTGTGCGCCAGTGCACAGCACACGCCAGTGCCGATTAAACCGAGTCGGTTTTTCTTGAATACTCTGAATATAAGCATCATTGCCGCAAGGCTCATAAGTCCGCCGCAAAGGCTCATAAAAAACGCTGTGATTCCTCTCGTGATTCCTGCGAAAGAAGATTTTATAAGCACGATGAAGAAAGCGTCGGATATGCTGAGCGTTGACACCGCAAACATTGTTACGATGTTTGAAAGACCGGGCTTTGCGCCGGGCGGTAAAAAAGGAAAGGCAGGCAAAAGAGACTCAAGCCATGACAGTGCCAGTGCTTCGGCACCGAGAATGCCTGCAAGTGCCACCCTGCGGGCAGGGCTTTTTTTATCAGTAAACGAGGGCATCTATTTCTTTTTCTCCTCCGTTTTCAATGGTTACAACTGCCTTTGCGGGCAGGCAAGCGGCGGTGTCGCCTCTGTAGCTGAGTTTGCCTGTGCCGACGCAGAGCTTGTCGTTACAATCTGCTTTTATAAAAGATATGCGGTTTCTTTCCACGAGCAATGTTGCTTCGGGTGAGCATGGCAAAGTAAGCTCGTAGCTTTTCTCAACCTTTGTAAGCTCTATGCTTTGGTATATCTCACCGTCAATATAAATTACGGCTGTTGCGGATTTTGTACTGTTCTTTGAGTAAATACCAAAACCTATACCGCCGAGTAAAAGCACGGCGATCAGTATTATGTCTAGCGGTCTGATGAGCTTTTTCATCTGAGTTCACCAAGTTTGTAGTTATTGTTTGTTACCGTCAGCGTTGCACTGTCGCCGTCACTGAGTGTTGAAATAATTTCATTATTATTTGTTATAAATATTGCTTCAGCGTTGTATTTCTCGAGCAGAGGCAGACTCTTTTCGACTCCGAGCACGAAGCACGCAGTTGAAAGAGCATCGCTTATATAGCCGTACTGTGTTATAACGGTAACGCTGTTAATATCGCTGTCGGCAGGGTAGCCCGTTGACGGGTCAAAAATGTGATGATATCGGTTGCCTTTTTCGTCTTCAAAAAATCTTTCGTAGTTGCCTGAGGTTGAAACACAGGAGCCTGTTGTTTCCAGTATTGCACAGTAATCGGTTGCTTGACCGAGCGGGTCACGGATACCGAGCCTGAATGTTTCTTTCGGTTCGGACGAGTATACGAGCACACTGCCGCCTACTGCGGCAACGGTTTTGATATGATTCAAGCCATAGATTATACCCATCATACTGTCGCAGGCATATCCTTTGCCGACTGCACCCATATCGAGTTTTACGCCTTTGGGAATATAAACGGTGTTGCCGTCGATACTCCAGTCTTTTGTGTTTTTGAGTACTGCATCAATTTCTGCTTGAGTCGGCACCTTCGGGTTGTCTGTGTTAATGCCCCACAGGTCGGAAAGTGCACCGAGAGCCACACAGAATGCACCGTCAGAATCAATTTCAATTTGCTTTAATTCTGCGAGCAGTGTTGCCAATTCGTCGCTGACCTGAGCTTTGCCGTTATTCAACGCATAAAGTTCGGACGAAGCGGAAGTTCTTGAAAGCAATTCGGTATCAAGACGCATTATTTCTTCCTTGATTTCTTTTGCTGTCTGCTCGGGTTTATAGCCCGTTATATCAAGGCTTACGGTTGTGTTCATTGAGAGAAGGACTTCGTTTGTTTCCTTTGAAAAAAGAAAATCCGCACCGATGACAACTGCAAGCACTACTGCACACACTGCGACAGCAGCTGCAAGAAGTTTTTTCTTCATCTGATGCACTCCTTTGATCGATATACTTTATCGATATTGTATTATATAATAAAATATAATATAAATCAAGAGGGAATTGTAGCTATTTATATATAAATTTAACAAAAGTACTCTTGTTTTTTATTGGTTGTTTTGATAGAATTATTGCGTTGCTGAAATAAGGAGGATGTATATATGACTTACGATTTTTATATGCCCGCACGTGTTATAGGCGGTGAGGGAGCTGTGCTTGCGCAGTCTGCCTTGCTCAGCCGTTTCGGAAAGAAATGTTTAATTGTAACGGGCGGTACCGGTGCGGTTAAAAGCGGTGCACTTGCCGACCTGCAGAAGGCACTTGATAAAGAAAAAATTGAGTATATGATCTACAATAAAATAGGTGAGAATCCGCTTGTTACCTCCTGCCGTGAAGCAGGTGTTATTGCGGCAGAATTCGGTGCGGATTTCCTTGTTGGCATAGGCGGAGGCTCTGCTCTTGACGCAGTAAAGGCAGCTGCTGTTTTTGCCGCAAATCCCGACCTCGGTTCTGAAGAAGTCTATGCCATGAATTACAAAAACGAGCCTCTTCCCACTGTAGGTATCGGCACTACCTCGGGTACGGGAAGTGAGATTTCCGCAGTGAGCGTACTTACCGACACCAAGGGTGTAAAACGCAGTATCAAGGGCGACTTTGGCTATTTCAATCTTGTTTTTGCGGATTGGAGATATACAGCATCCTGTCCGATGAGCGTTACTGTTTCAACTGCACTCGATGCGTTTATGCACGCTGCAGAAGGTTGGCTCGGCCCTAAGTGCAACGAGCCTGCAGCTGCTTTTGCTGCAGAGTGTCTGCCGAAGATTTATTATTACCTTAAAAAGTTCCTTGCAGACGGCACACTCCCCGATGATGAGGGCAGAAAGGTGCTTTATCACGCTTCGCTCAGTGCAGGCTTTACGCTCAACTACTGCGGTACTCTTTTTCCGCATCCGGTAGGCTATATACTTACCGAGCACTACGGTATACCACACGGCAGAGCTTGTGCCGCATTCTTTGACAGACTTATGGAAAAGGCAGAGAAATATGCACCCGAAAGAGCACAGTCGCTTGTGGCATTGCTCGGTGACAGCAGTGAAAATATTATTCATACACTTAAAACGCTTGCTGATTGCTCGGGTATTGTAATAACAGAGGAGCGTGCGGCTGAGCTGATAAAGCGCTGGCACTCCAACCCGAGGAATTTTGACTGCACACCCGGCGGTTATACCCCTCAGGAAGCGGCTGAAGCGTTGGTTTTACTGTCAAAATAGGGGCAGAATATCAAAAAAAACTCTGCCGTTTTATGGTAATTTGTGCTAAGTTACAAAAGTTGGAAAAACGCTTGCATATCGGTTTAAAAACGGATAGAATAACAAAGGTATAAAAATCCAAAATTAAAACTTTTTCGGAGGTATGTAAAATGTCAGTTAAAGTTGCTATTAACGGTTTCGGTCGTATCGGCCGTCTCGCATTCCGCCAGATGTTCGGCGCAGAAGGTTATGATGTTGTTGCTATCAACGACCTCACAAAGCCCTCAATGCTCGCTACTCTTCTCAAGTACGACACAGCTCAGGGCGGTTACTGCGGCTACATTGGTGAGAACGCTCACACAGTTTCTGCAGATGACGAAGCAGGTACTCTCACAGTAGACGGCAAGACTCTTAAGATTTATGCTATGGCTAACGCAGCAGAGCTCCCCTGGGGCGAGATCGGCGTTGATGTTGTTCTCGAGTGCACAGGCTTCTACTGCTCCAAGGCAAAGGCACAGGCTCACATCGATGCAGGTGCTAAGAAGGTTGTTATCTCTGCTCCCGCAGGCAACGATCTTCCCACAATCGTTTACAGCGTAAATGAGAAGACACTCACAGCTGATGACACAATCATCTCTGCTGCTTCCTGCACAACAAACTGCCTTGCTCCCATGGCAAAGGCTCTCAACGATTACGCAGCTATCCAGAGCGGTATCATGACAACTGTTCACGCTTACACAGGCGATCAGATGATCCTTGATGGTCCCCACAGAAAGGGTGACTTCCGCCGTGCACGTGCAGGCGCTGCAAACATCGTTCCCAACTCAACAGGTGCTGCAAAGGCTATCGGCCTTGTTATCCCCGAGCTCAACGGCAAGCTTATCGGTTCTGCACAGCGTGTTCCCACACCCACAGGCTCAACAACAATCCTTGTTGCTGTTGTTAAGGGTAAGGACATCACAGTTGACGGCATCAACGCTGCTATGAAGGCTGCTGCTAACGATTCCTTCGGTTACAACGAGGAGCAGATCGTTTCTTCCGACGTTATCGGTATGCGTTACGGCTCACTCTTCGATGCAACTCAGACAATGGTTGCTAAGATCGATGACGACACATATCAGGTACAGGTTGTTTCCTGGTACGACAACGAGAACAGCTACACAAGCCAGATGGTTCGTACAATCAAGTACTTCGCTGAGCTTGCATAAGCCTGAAACTGCGAATAAATCTACAAGAACATTCAAAAGGCATTGTCCTCACGGACAGTGCCTTTTTCATTGTATTTGAAAACCCCTGGCTGTGCCAGGGGTTCCGAAAAAGCTTTAGCGATGAAAAGAAAACTCCTCTTGCAGAGAGTGCGGCTACCAACAGCACAGCTAAGCAAAAGGAGAACA
>JAFQEL010000009.1 GCA_017399065.1 Clostridia bacterium
GCTGAAAATAAGTGGAATTCGTTCTTCAATACAGTTACGTTCGGCTATTTCTTCAAAGAAACACAGTCAATAACAATCACCGCATCCGACGAGACAAGCGGAATTGCAAAGATTGAATACGTTGTTGCAACCGAAGAAATCACAGATTTTGAAAACGCAGAATGGATTGAATACACCGAAGCATTCACTATTCAGCCCAACTCAAAGAACGTAATCTATGCAAAGGCAACCGATAAAGCAGGCAGAACAATTATTATAAATTCCGACGGTATCGTTGTTTACAGCGATTCACAGGTAACTACAGCCGATACTCTGATATATACTCTTACAACTATTGAAGATGTTGAGTATTCCGTTGATTTCAAGGGCAACACCGTTGATTACGTTAAGATTAATAACGATGAACTCAGTACTGATGAATACGAAGCAACTGAAAACAGCATAATCATCAAGGGCGAATACGTTGAAAATCTTGCAGCCGATGTTGTTTATGAAATCGTAATAGGTATCGATCCTATGGGCGAGAACTTTGCCGTTGGCGATGCTCCTGCCGAAATGAAGGCATATCTTGCAGTAGAAAAGATTACGGGCAGCGTAATTATCATAAACGATATAAGCAAGGTTTATGATGGCACTCCCGTTGAAGCTCCGCAGTATGAAACAATCGGTACAGGCGAAGTTACAATAAAATATACCAGTGCAATCGGCGAACCTCAGTATACGGATGTTGTTCCTACAGAGGCAGGAACATATTTTGTTGTGGCTGAAATTGCAGAAACAAACAAATCAACTTATGATTTCGGTGTTGCCGAATTCACAATTGCAAAGGCAGATTCTGCAATTACTGCCGCGCCTACACCTAACACTCTCACATATAACGGCAAAGCACATAATCTTATTTCCGCAGGCGAAGCAACCGGCGGCACAATGGTTTACAGTCTTGACGGTACAGAATATTCCGAAACAATCCCCAAAGGCACGGATGCAGGCGATTACACCGTGTATTATAAAGTCATCGGTGATTCAAACCACAATGACACCGAGCCTGCAACGGTTATTGTTACAATCAACGCAAAGGATATTTCCGACGGATTTATAATTCTCGGCGCTCCTCTCACCTATAACGGCAAAGAGCAGACACAGACCGTTGAAAAGGTTCTTCCGACGGGCACCGCTCCCGAAGCAACTTATACAGTCGGCGGCAACAAGGCAACAAACGTCGGCGTATATCTGCTCACAGTAACAGGTACGGGCAACTTCACGGGCGAAGCAAAGATTGCTTACGAAATAGCGCTCGATGACGAATGCATTTCTCACCTTGACCGTGTTGAAGATAACGGCGTGATGAAGTGGAACGTTAAGTCAACCGACAGAGAGAGCCTTGAATACGTTATTGATCAGCTCAACAACGCAGTAACCGATATTGCAGATGCTGACACAAAAAACGAATGGGCAGACACCAAGGAAGCTTGCGAGGATATGCTCCGCATCATCAACAGCATTGAGCTGGCAATTGCAGACGTTGAAGAAGATTACGCAGGCTTCAGCGAAGATACAGTCAAATCAAGCGATATTCCTGCGCTTGATGAGATTGTCAGCAAGGTAAACGAAATCAAGGACCGCTACGGCTTCAACCTTACCGACGAAGAAGCAAAGAAGCTTGAAGATATACTTGACGGAATTGAAAAGCTTAAAGCGAAAATTGCAGAAACAGCAGAAGAAATAGAAAGAATTGACGAAGCTGTAAACGGCTACGACAAAGAAACTGTTAAGTCAAGCAACGAAGATGCAATTAATCAGCTCAAGGAGGATATCAAGGCTCTCACCGACAGCGATAATCTTACCGAAGATGAAAGAGCGGCTCTTGAAGAAACCGAAAAGGCAATAGACGAGCTTGTTGAAAAGCTCGCAGAGGTTGCAGAGGAAATCAAGAAGGTTGATGAAGCTGTTAAGTCCTATGACGAAGAAACGGTAAAGTCAACCGACAAGGAAGACCTCGCACAGCTCAAAGAAGATATTCAGGCTCTTATCGACAGCACCAACACAACCGAAAACGAAAAGACCGCTCTTGAAGAAATGATTGAAAAGGTTGAAGGTCTTGAAGATAAGATCGAAGAAATCGAAACACAGCTTGAAAGAATCGAAGGTATTGAAAACATCTACAACCCTGAAACAGTAACAAGCGATGATAAGGCAGCTATTCAAAAAACAATTGATGAAATCGAAGCTGTAAATCCTGATAACCTTACCGACGAGCAGAAGGCTGAGTATGAAGAAATCAAGGCAGGTCTTGAAGCTCTTCTTGATGAAATTGCAGCAGCAGAAAAGGATGTTGCAGACATCGGCATTGAACTTGAAAAGTTCGACGAAGAAAGAGTAACAAAGTTCTGGGAAGATGATATTGAAGCTCTCAAGGCAAAGCTTGACGAACTCCTTGCAGACGATAATATGGGCGAAGCAGAAAAAGCAAAGCTGGATGAATACAAGGCTCAGGCTGAAAAGCTCATTGAAATCATCAACACACCCAAAGAATATTTCTCACTCCGCTTCTTCTATCTCATCTGGGATTGCCTCACTTGGAAATACAACGGCATTCTTGGGTTCTTCTCACAGCTTTTCGCAAAGTAACGACATAATAACACTTAAAGCCGACGTATTAAACTGCGTCGGCTTTTCAGACTGCCGATAAAATCGCCGAGAGCACGCACAAAGAAAATATAGAAACGGTCTTTGACCGTTACGCAAATAAACCGAAAAAACATCAGGAGGATTTTCAAGTAAATCTTCCTGATGTTTATATTTATTATATAATATTTTTACTCCAGCATATCAATTCTGTTCTTGTGTCTGCCGCCTTCAAATTCTCCGCTGAGCCAAGCATCAACTATCATCAGCGCAAGGTCACGGCCGATTACTCTTGAACCGATTGCAAGGATGTTTGTGTCGTTGTGCTGACGTGAGAGCAAAGCAGAGTAAGGCTCGCTGCACACTACCGCACGCACCCCTTTTACCTTGTTTGCGGCAATCGAAATGCCGACACCCGTTCCGCAGATGACTATTCCTTTTTCACATTCGCCTTTTGTTACAGCTTCGGCAACAGCTTTGCCGAATACAGGGTAATCCGTACGCTGAGTGCTGTGTGTGCCGAAATCCTTGATGCTGTAACCCTTGGTCTGCAGGTGTTCTATGATATGCGTTTTCAGCTCAAATCCGACGTGGTCACAGCCGATTGCGATCTGTGTCATTTCACGTTTTCCTTTGTCACGATATTTGAGTCAACGGGAATCATCTGAGGCTCTGCCTTCGGATCAAACTTCGGCTTGTTCTTAGCCGCTTCAACCATTTTTCTAAGCGAGGTTGCACCGATTTCTGCAGGGTCCTGTGCAACGGTTGCGTCAAGCTGACCTGCACGGATTGACTCGAGTGCTTCTGCCGAGCCGTCTGTGCCTACAACAATGATTTCACCTAGCTTGTCAGCGTTGATTACCGCCTGAAGTGCACCGAGAGCCATTGTGTCGTTACAGCAGTAAATCGCTTTTAATTCAGGGTACATCTGAATATAGCTTGTGGCTGTATCGAGCGCCTTCTGTCTGTCCCAGTCTGCAGGCTGAGAAGCAACAAGGTCAATGTCATCTGCTGCCTTGAATGCCTTTGTCGCACCTGCTTTTCTTGATTCGCCCGAGGCGTTGCCTGCTTTACCCTCAATAATCGCAACGTCACCGCCGTCTTCACCAAGCTGTGTGATGATAAATTTCGCTCCCTTTTCGCCGACTGCTACGTTGTCTGTTGTCGCAAATGCAATAACACTGCCGCCTGCGTTTCGAAGTGTGTCAATGTCAATCTTCTCGTCGATATTCATTACATATATGCCTTTTTCGTTTGCCTGCACAATACCGTTTATAAGGTTGGTGGGGGAGAGAGGAGCGACACCGATTGCCTTATAATCCTTGGTAAGGCAGTTTTCAAATATTGTCAGCTGACCTGCCGTGTCCTCTTCGCTCTGTGCGGCAAAAATGTCTACCTTTACGCCGAGAGCCTTTGCCTCTTCCTCAATACCTGCCTTCATTTTTGCCCAGAAATCGTTTGAAAGTGTTTTGAGAATTATTGCGTAATCTGCCTTACCCGAAGCCATATCGGATACACCTGAGCTGTCAGGCTTAGGATTTTCGTCATCATTGCCGCCGCAGGCAGTGAGTGTACAACAGATTATGGAGAGTGCGATTAACGCCGCGGTAATTTTTCTGATTTTCATATTTTTACCTCTTTTCATTTGTTTGTTATATTATTCCCGATTTGGCGCAGATATTCATTCAGCGCAAAATCACCGCTGCCGAAAACTCCGCTTTGCTGGTCGTGCTTTGTGAATATGAGCGTCAGATTTTTCTCGGGATACGGCTTGCGAGTGTAAAATCTTACCGAGTCGGTCAGTACTTCTTTCGGAAAATCCTCCATATCAACAACACCGCCGCCTATGATACAGCAGTCGGGGTCGAGTATGTTGACCTGGGTTGCTATCGGAATGGCAAGGTCACGTACAAATTTTTGCAGCACGGGGCTGTTTTTGTGCTCTTTGAACACCTTTTTAATATCGGTGTCGGGGAAATGCTGTGCCGCAAGCTCTTCAAGTGCCTTGCCTGAGCATCGTGTTTCAATACATCCTACATTGCCGCAGGTGCAAACATCCGTACTGTCAATTATCGGCACGTGCCCCAGTTCACCCGCAACGCCGTTACTGCCGCTGTAAAGCCTTCCTCCTATTGATATTGCGTTACCGAAGCCCGTGCCTATATAAAATCCGAGTACGGTTGTTTCACCGAGAAGAGCGAGCTTTGCAATGTCGTTATGGAGCAAAAAATTAACATCTCTGTCTACGTAAACGGGAAAGCCGAAATACTCTTCAAAGCTGCCGAAATCTGCGTTGTCAAAGCCTTTCAGATTCGGTGAGGAATAAACCTTTTTCTTGTCCTTGCTCACTATTGCGGGTATGCCTATTGCCGCCGACTTTATCCTTCCTTCAAAGCCGCTGTTTTTCAGGTAGCTTTTTATTTCGTCTTTCAGTATTTCTACAGCGTTTCCGTGCGAAAAAATGCCGCTTGATGTGCGTGTGAAGGTGTAAATCCTGCCGTCACCGCCGACGGCACCCATACGGAAATTAGTGCCGCCTATATCAATTCCGAGTGCAAATATACTGCTCATGTTTTATTCCTCCGTTGTTGCTTTGCAGAAATTTGTCTGCATTTTTTCCCAAGCTGTTTCAAGGCTTGTGTCGAGCGAAAAAAGCCCCGATGTGCCGACAACAAAGCACTCGGCACCTGCCTTGTAAAGCTCGCCGAAGGTCTTTTCGTTGCACGAGCCGTCAATTTCGATGATATAGCTGTAGCCGTTTTTTTCTTTGAGCGTGCGTGCCTGCTCAATTTTTCTGAGCATCTGTTTTATAAAGCTCTGTCCTGCAAAGCCCGGGTCAACCGTCATTATCGTGATTTTGTCGAGCAGCTCAAGGTAATACTGTGCCGCAGAAAGGGGAGTGGCAGGGTTGAAAACAACTCCTGTTTTGCAACCCGCATTTTTGATTTTGGCTATTGTGCGGAATGCGTCTGCGTTTATTGTTTCTGCCTGAGGGCAGATGTATGCGGCACCTGCTTTGCTCAGTGGCTCGATGTAATCCGCAGGGTTGGTGACCATAAGATGACAGTCGAGCGGCTTTGCCGCAACCATTGATATTGCGCTTACAAAGTCAGGTGACAGAGTAAGGTTCGGCACATAGTGGCCGTCCATAATATCAACGTGATAAAAATCGCATCGGGTGTTTAGAATTTCAATCTGATTTTTTATATCTAAAAAGTCCATACACATAAGCGATGGACTGAATAAAGCCGACATAGTTACCTCCTGTTTTCTGCCGCAACAAAGCGGTCAAGCGTTACCGAGCCGATAATAAGTGCACCCATTACAACCTGCTGAAGCGTGCTTGAGACAGAGAGCAGATTCATACCGAAGTTGATAACGCCGATGATAAGTCCGCCCATAACAACGCCGAAAATTTTACCCTTACCGCCAAAAAAACTCGTACCGCCTATAATTGCCGCGGCTATTGCATAAGTCTCAAAGCCTGTTGCCGCCGCAGGCTCTGCAGAGCCGACACGTCCGAGCAGTACAACGCCTGCAATACCTGCACAAATACCCGAAATAATAAACACAATCAGCATGTGAAGCTTTACGTTTATACCCGAATACCACGCGCTTTCCTTGTTGCCGCCAAGTGCGTAGATGTTTCGTCCGAGCTTTGTTTTTTTGGTAAGAAAAGCAAGCACAAGCGCTACTGCAAACGCAATCAGTGCCGCAACGGGTACGTAAAAAATACGCTGTGCCATAAACTTTGTAAAGCCCGCAGGGAAGCCAAAAACCGCACTTGAGTCGGAGATTATAAGCGTAACTCCGCGGAAAATTGCCTGCGTGCCGAGCGTGATAATAAACGGATGAAGTCCCGTTGAATTTACAAGGATACCGTTTAAAAATCCGAGCATAGCGCCCATAAAAATGCCGAGCAAAACGGCAAGTACGGGCGTTGTACCCGATACCATAAGCTTTGCCATAAACATACCCGACAGCGCTACAACAGAGCCGACAGAAAGGTCGATACCTGCTATGAGTATTGCAAAAAATTCACCGAGAGCTATCAGGATATTTACCGAGCTCTGTGACAAAATCTGCGTTACTGTTGACGATTGAAAGAAATATGTCGGCTTAAGCACGGCAAGAATAACAAGCAGCAGTGCCAGTATTCCGAGTGTGCCGTAGCGTTGCCATATTTGTTTGAAAGACAGTGTATTTTGTTTTACTTTATTTTCGGCTGTCACGTTTTTTCTCCTTTCCTTTTTCTGCGGTTGATGCCGCAACAAGCTTCTCCTCCGTTGCATCCTTACGGTCAAAGGTTGCAACTATTTCGCCTTCGCGGAATACCGAAATCGTGTCGCATACCGCCAGTAATTCGGGCAATTCCGAGCTTACGACAAGCACGCCCTTGCCCTCGTCGGCGAGCTTTCTCATCAGCGTGTAGATCTCACCCTTTGAGCCTACGTCAATACCCTTTGTCGGCTCATCAAAAATAATTATCTGCGAGTCAGCGGCAAGCCATTTGCCGAGAATTACCTTCTGCTGGTTGCCGCCCGAAAGCTCCGTTATTCCCTGTGCGGTTGAATAGCATTTAATATTGAGCCTTTGCTTTTGTTCGTCTGCCCATTTTTCTTCCTGCTCTGCGGAGATAAGTCCCACGGTACCTCCGCCCGAGGATTTTTTTATAAAGGGAAGTACAGATATATTTTTCTTTATATTGAAGTTGTGAAAAAATCCTGTTTCACGGCGGTTTTCCGTTACCATTGCCAGACCGTTTTTTATCGACTGATACGGTGTGAGGCAATCCGCTTTTTGTCCGTAGATATATATTTCGCCCGATTCCCTCGGCTGAGCACCGAATATTGAGTTCATCATTTCGCTTCTGCCCGAGCCCACAAGACCCGAAAAGCCGAGTATTTCTCCGCGTCGGAGTTTGAATGATACGTTTTTTACTTTGCCGTCACGCCGTGTAAGATTTTTTACCTCAAATATAACCTCGGCTTTGTTGAAATCTGCATTCTCGTGCTGATAGCTGCCGCTTATCTGTCTGCCTACCATCATCGTTACAAGGTCGTCCTGTGTGACGTCGCTCACGTTTTTTGTGCCGACATACGTTCCGTCCTTGAGCACGGTCACGCGGTCGCCTATCTCCATAATTTCGCCGAGCTTGTGCGAAATAAAAACTATGCCTTTGCCTTCTTTTTTCAGCTGACGCACAACCTTGAAAAGGTGTGCAACTTCGCTTGATGTGAGCGAGGTTGTCGGCTCATCCATAATCAGTATTTTGCTGTCTGCGGCAAGTGCCTTTGCAATTTCAACCTGCTGTTTTTCGGATATACTTAAGTTTTCTACAAATGTTTCAGGGTCACGGTTAAGTCCTACTTTTTCAAGCAGTTCCTTTGTATGCTCTTTCATCTGTGCGTAGTCAACCGTGTTTATAAAGCCGAGCTTTTTAGTCGGCAGGTGACCGACAAAGAGGTTTTCCTGAATGGAAAGCTCGTTGATTACGCTCAGCTCCTGATAGATTACGCTGATTCCGTTGTCACGCGAGTCTTTAGGGGTAAGCCCCGTAAATTCTTTGCCGCCGAGATTGATAGTGCCGCTTGTCGGCTTGTGTACACCGCTTAGTATTTTCATCAGCGTGCTTTTGCCTGCTCCGTTTTCACCGAGCAGGACGTGCACCTCGCCTGCAAGTATGTCAAAGGTGATACCGCTCAGTGCCGTTACACCGGGAAACTTTTTTACAACGTTTTTCATTGTCGCTAAGGTTTGTATTTTTATCACACCTTTTAATGTCTGCTTTTATTTTAGTATGCTGATTCGTATGAAAAATATGCTTGCAATTTTTATTGAATATCCTGTATAATATCTATAGACCATTCAAGGAGGCTTTGTTATGAATAAGGTTATAACTATCAGCCGTGAATTCTCAAGCGGAGGCCGTGAGTTTGCACGCCGTCTTGCCGATAAGCTTAATTTTGCTTATTATGACAGCGAGATAATTACCGAGCTTGCAAAACGCACCAACCTTGCCGAGGAATATATAAGCAGTCTCAATGAGCAGAGTCCTGCACCGCTTCTTCCTATTACTATAGGTAATACTTTTTCACCTATTGTTGATGTCAGATGGGAGCATCAGAATACAATTTTTGCCGAGCAGAGCAATCTCCTCAAGGAACTTGCCGAAAAGTCCGACTGCGTTATTGTCGGCCGCTGTGCGGATTACAGCCTTCGTGAGTTTAATCCGATACGTGTCAGACTGTATGCAGATATGGAATCGAGAATTGAGCGTTGCAGGTCAAGAGCGGCAGAAGGCGAGAATCTCACCGACAGAGAGATTAAGCAGAGGATAAACGAGATAGACAAATCAAGGTCTAAATATTATCAGTTCTATACAGGCAAAAAGTGGGCGGATATGCTCAACTACGATATCTGTATCAACACTACGGGTAAGGATATAAAACAGCTGGTTGAAGATTTTGCCGAAACAATAAAATAAACTGCAGGGACAGTATCAAATCGCGATACTGTCCTTTTTGATTTGACTGAAATGACATTTTATGGTATTTTTATCCAAAGGAGTGATTAGTATGAAATCAACCGGTATCGTCAGACAGATTGACAGTGCAGGCAGAATTGTTCTGCCCAAAGAGCTTCGTACAATGCTTGATCTTAAAGAAAATTCCGATTACCTTGAAATTTTCACACAGGGTGAGTTTATAATGCTTAAAAAGTATTCACCGTGTTGTGTTTTTTGTGACAGTACGGAGGACGTTATAAGCTATTCGGGTAAAAGGGTCTGTCGTGCGTGTGCGGCGGAGCTTTTTGAAAAGTCACGCAACCTTTAAGGAGAATTTTTATAATGACAGACGAAGAAAGATTGCTTGCAAAACGCTTTGAGGAGCTGAGCTCACGCGGCTACAACAAAGGTATATGGGTGTATTCTGATTTTCTCACAACCGCACAGCAGGCACTTTTGCAGTCGCTGAGGCTCGGTGCAGTCAGCTTTTACGGCGGCTATGACGGTGCCGAAAGGCGTGTTGCCTGCTTTGGCAGTGAAGAGCTTTGCGGCTATGAAGCCTGTCCCGAATGTGTATGGCTCGAAATAAAGCCCGTTGCAAAAAAGTTTGCCGACGAGCTTTCTCACCGTGACTTTTTCGGCTCGGTTATGGGGCTCGGACTCAGAAGAGAAATGCTAGGAGATATAATAGTTTACGATAACTGCGGTTACCTTTACTGTATGGAGAGCGTGGGCGGATATATAACCGATAATCTTACACAGGTAAAGCATACAACGGTTGCCTGTGCTGTAGTTGACGCTCCGCCTGTCGAGAGCGTTGCTCTGCCTGACGAGGAGGACTTTGTCATAGCTTCAGAGAGACTTGATGCGGTTATAGCATCGGTTTACAACCTTTCAAGAAGTATATGCAAAGAGCTTGTAGAGCAAGGCAAGGTCAGTGTAAACAGTATGCTTACCGAGAATCCTTCACGTCAGCTTGAGCCGCACGATACCGTTTCCGTAAGGGGCAAGGGCAGGTTTATTTACGAAGGAATAATTCGTGAAACAAAAAAAGGCAAGCTCAGGGCGAGTGTAAGAGTACACAAATAAAGGTAAAAAAGCGATAAAAAATGAAATTTAGGGTAAATTTATTTGAATTTTTGTTCAAAATCCGACACCTGCGGAATGACCGCGAATGTCGGATTTTTTTACTTTTTGCACTGAAATTTTCATTTTTTACAAGTAAATGCTGTCATTTTAAAAATTTTTTTAAAAATTTTATTGCAGATAGTGACATTTTGCTTTATTTATATTATTATATATAAGATATAAAAGAATGCGGGGGTGTTTTCTGATGAAAGCGGTTTTCAGTTTCATTATGGCTGTGTTTACTGCGCTGAGCAGTTTTGGCTCTGAGATGAGTTTTGCGGCTGTTGAAGAGCTTTTTACCGATGCGGTTTCTCTGCTTGTACAGCGTGCCGA
Source organism: Clostridia bacterium (assembly GCA_017399065.1). Taxonomy (GTDB): domain Bacteria; phylum Bacillota; class Clostridia; order Oscillospirales; family Acutalibacteraceae; genus UBA8612. The sequence continues at coordinate 10,595 of JAFQEL010000009.1, forward strand.
TTTCCTTGAAGAAATTGATGACAGCGACATCGGCGTTGTCGGTGAATCCGCAGGTTATGTCAAAAACACCGTGCTTATATTTTTTAATGAGGATGCAGGCTTTTTCTCAAGGCTTGACGCACTCAGAGAATCGGGCGGTATTACCGTAGGCAGTATGCCCGATATGGAGCTTTGTGTTGTGCAGACAGTGCCGACTGATTTAGAGGGACTTATGGCTCTGTGCGATAAGTTGAATGCTCACGGTGCTGTTGCAATGGCGGCAATCAGCCCTGCACACAGACTCGAAAATCAGTACACGCCCGATGACCCGTTTACCGAGTACGATTGGTATGAGGAGCACTGGAATGAGTCAAGCCCCTATGGCAACAACTGGTGGCTTGAGGCAATCGATGCAAGAGGTGCGTGGGGTTACGGCAGCCTTTTTGAGCATATCGATATCGGTGTTGTTGACGGCGGTTTCGATACAGCTCACGATGAGCTTGACGGCAAAATAGTTTTTCCGAACTCTAAAGAGGCTTCGCGCAACCGCCCTAACAGCCACGGTACTCACGTTGCAGGCATAATCACCGCTGAGGGTAACAACGGCAAGGGTATAAGCGGAATATGTCAGGATTCAACGCTTATCTGTGTTGACTGGACTCCGTCTGACGGTCAGCTGTGGATTCCCGACCTGGCTGTGCTTTACGGATTTACAAAGGTTGTAAAAGCAGGCGCAAAGGTTGTCAATTTCTCAGTCGGTATATCTTCGTCGATAGGCGAAAATTCAAAGCGTTTTCCCTCTATCGTAAATAATTTTGATGCTTTACTTTATTCATATGCTATGGGCTCACTCCTCAGCAAGGGTTACGACTTCCTTGTTGTGCAGTCGGCAGGTAACGGCAATGACGGAGGATATGCGGTAAATGCTTCGCAGAACGGTCTTTTCTGCTCATTTAAGGAAGGCAACGTTTTCTTACCCTTTGCAGGCTTAAGCAAGCAGGATCTGCTTGACCGGGTTATTATAGTGGGCAGTGCGGCTGTTGACGGGCAGAAGTATGTTCAGTCATCATCGTCAAATGTCGGCGAGGTAGTAGATATCTGTGCACCCGGTGTGCTTGTATACAGCTGTTCTACCGAAAACAGCTATCTGACAAAGTCGGGTACATCAATGGCGGCTCCCGTTGTTACCGGCGTGGCTTCGCTTGTATGGGCTGTAAATCCCGACCTTACGTCGAGTGAAGTGAAGAAGATTGTATGCGAAAATACGGTCGATACCGTTGAGCCTTCAGAAGAAAGATATTTTGACGATATCGGCTACAAAGCTTACCCGTTGGTAAACGCGAAGCTTGCGGTTGAAAAAGCAATTCTTCAAAAAGGCGGAGCGTATACGGTAAGCTTCAGCGGCTATGCTGATGAAGAAGTTATTTTCACAAACGAAAACGGTGATGAGTTTGTTTTTGAGACAGATATAAGCGGTGAGCTCAGCTGCGTGCTTCCCGAGGGTGAATACAGGGTTGAGTCACGCGGTATTGACAGTACGCTTATGATTGATAAGGATATGGTAATTTCTATCGGAGGATAAAATGGAAGCAGGGCTTATTGCGGCACGGCTTATGGCTTTTGCTATAGACGGGGTTGACCCCAGGCTTGATAAGAATGCTGAAATTGACCATGAGGAGCTTATGGCTTTCGCAAGGTCACACAGTATTGCAAATGTCATATGCGTTGCACTCGAAAAACTGAATATGATGCCGCCGCAGTATGCTTCTGAGTACAACAGGCTGTATAAGACGGGTCTTATGCGTGAGGCTACGCAGGAGATCGAAACGCAGGATATAAGCGAAGAGCTTTGCTCGCGCGGCATAAAGCATATGCTGCTCAAGGGCAGTGTGATGAAATATCTCTACACGTCTCCCGACCTTCGCTCGATGTGTGACGTTGATATACTTTACGATACGGCGTACAGGAATGAGCTTGAAGAAATAATGAGTGAGCGGGGTTATACTTTGGCTGAGGCTTCGGGTACAGATAACGTAAATATGTCGTATATCAAAAAGCCGTTTATGAATATCGAGTTTCACGGCGTGCTTATGGATAAGGATATTCCTCTGTACAATTCGTACTTCGGCAATAATTTTGAGCATACGGTTGCCGACGGCGATTTCAAAGCGAAATATTCCGATGAAGATTTCTTCGTGTTTATGGCGGCTCACCTTGCCAAGCATTATTTCAACGGCGGTACGGGTATAAGGTCGCTTGCGGATATATGGCTCTATCTTCGTAAAAAGCCCGAACTTGATACAGACGCGGTCAGGGCAAAGCTTAAAGAAATTGAGCTTGACGAATTTACGGATATTATTATCGGTGTAAACGGTGTGCTGTTTGAAGGTAAAGAGCCGACTGATTTGCAGAGCGAAGTGATAGACTATATTTTTCACAGCGGTACCTACGGCACACAGGCACATAAAACTGTAGAGAATATGGATGATTCCGGCAAGGTTGAATTTTTAGTTCGCAGGCTTTTCCCGAATAAAGAATTTATGGCAATCAACTATCCTTTGGTCGGGAAGTGCGTATTGCTGTTGCCTTTTTTCTGGATAATAAGATTATTCAGAGTGCTGCTTAAAAAAGAATATAAACACAGCGACGTGAGTACGGTTATGAAGCTTGACAGCTCACAGATTGATGCAAGAAAAATTCCGGGTAAACCGGAGGTCGATTATAATTATAATAACGCTGAACGAAAGGAAGAAAGCGATATATGATAAAAAGAGCAGAAGAAATGAACAGCTCAGTTAAAGTAAATATGCGTGACGGCGACGGTCAGGTTGTTGTTAAAAACCTGTTTGATGCAGGCGAATATAAGGGCAAGTCAAGACTTATCGCAACACTCACTCTTGAGCCCGGTTGCTCAATAGGCGAGCACGTGCACGAAAACGAAGAAGAAATTTTCTACGTTATTGAGGGCGAGGCTCAGTACTATGACAACGGCGAATGGGTCACACTCTATAAGGGTGACAGCTGCCTTTGCCTCGGCGGTCAGAAGCACTCAATAGCAAACAGAAGTGATAAGACACTTGTTGTTGCGGCAGTAATTTTAACTTACTGATATATCGGTAACCTTTTTGCGGACGTCCGATGGGCGCCCCTGCTACGCTGTAACATCTAAAGCTTTATAAAATGTAAAAATTCAAATCTCATTCATTGAGAGGGAGTGCAGGGAACGGTCTTGACCGTTCCGACAGGTTTCATCAGACTTTACGGAAGGGTCAAGACCCTTCCCTACAGTACCATTGTACATTGATAAAATAGTTAAAGTTATAGCAGTTGCAACGTACTACGATATACGGTGAAACTGATATATCGGTGTTTATTAAAGACACAATTTCAAAACAGTAATCAATATAGCTTGGAAAGGATTTTGAATAAAATGCAGTGGACAGGTCTTAACGAATTAAGAGAAAAATATCTCGCTTTTTTTGAGTCAAAGGAGCATCTGAGAATGCCCAGCTTCTCTCTTGTACCTCAGGGCGACAAGAGTATACTGCTTATCAACGCAGGTATGACTCCGATGAAAAAATATTTCACAGGCGAAGTAACTCCTCCCAGAAAGAGAGTTACAACCTGCCAGAAGTGTATCCGTACACCCGATATCGAGAATGTCGGTAAAACAGCACGTCACGGCACATATTTTGAAATGCTCGGCAACTTCTCATTCGGCGATTACTTCAAGCGTGAGGCAACAGCCTGGGCTTGGGAATTCTTCACAAAGGTGCTCGAAATTCCCGAAGAGCTTCTTTACGTGAGCGTTTATCTTGAGGACGATGAGGCTTATGACATATGGACCAAAGAGGTCGGTGTTGACCCGTCACACATGGTCCGCTTTGGTAAAGAGGACAACTTCTGGGAGCACGGTGCAGGCCCCTGCGGTCCCTGCTCGGAGATTTATTTTGACAGAGGTCCCTCAAAGGGCTGCGGCAGCCCCGACTGTAAGGTAGGCTGCGAGTGTGACAGATTTATTGAAGTCTGGAACCTTGTTTTCACTCAGTTTGAAAATGACGGCAAGAATAACTACACTCGTCTTGCAAACCCCAACATCGACACAGGTATGGGTCTTGAAAGACTTGCTTGCATAATGCAGGATGTTGACAATCTCTTTGAGGTTGATACCGTACAGAACATTATGAAGCATATTATCAATATTGCCGGTATTGAATACCACGCTGATGAGAAAAAGGATATTTCACTCCGTGTCATCACCGACCATATCAGAAGCACGACCTTTATGGTAGGCGACGGTGTCCTTCCCTCAAACAGCGGCAGAGGTTATGTTCTTCGCCGTCTTCTCCGCCGTGCGGCAAGACACGGCAGACTTATAGGTATCGACAGACCCTTCCTTGCTGAGGTCTGCGACACTGTTATTGAAGAAAACAAAAACGCATATCCCAACCTTGTTGAAAAGCAGGATTATATCAAGAAGGTCATCTCAATGGAAGAGGAGAGCTTCTACAAGACTATCGACTCAGGTCTCGGTCTTCTTAACGAAATGATGGATAAGGCTGAGGGCGGTGTGATTTCGGGCGAAGATGCTTTCAAGCTTCAGGACACATACGGCTTCCCGATTGACCTTACTAAGGAAATCGCAAGCGAAAAGAATATGACAGTTGACGAGGAGAAGTTCCGTCAGCTTGTTGAAGAAGCAAGACTCAAGGCGAAGAGCGTAAAGAGAAACGCTGCAGATTCCGACTGGAGAAGCAACGGTGTTTCATTCAAGGATATTGCCGCTACCGAGTTTACAGGTTACACCGAAAACAACACAGATGCAGTTGTGCTCGCACTCGTTGCCGACGGCGAGAGAAAAGACTTCATCAACGACGGCGATAACGCAGTAGTTGTGCTTGACAAGACATCATTCTATGCAGAAAGCGGCGGTCAGGTAGGCGACAGCGGTGTAATCAGAATAGGCGAGAGCGTATTTGAGGTTACAAAGACTACCAAAGATCCCGACGGTGCATACCTTCACCAGGGTACACTTGTCGGCGACGGCATCAAGGTAGGCGATAAGGCTGTTACCGTATATAACGAAGAGTTAAGAGAAGCTACAAAGAGAAACCACACAGCGGCTCACCTTCTTCAGGCGGCACTTCGTGAAATCCTCGGCTCACACGTTGAGCAGGCAGGTCAGCTTGTAAATGACAGCGCTATGAGATTTGACTTTACTCATTTCTCTGCTCTCACATCAGAGGAGCTTGCAGCAGTTGAAGCAAAGGTCAATGAAATTGTTCTTTCTGCTTGTGAAGTAACAAGCACCGAAATGCCTATTGAAGAGGCAAAGAAGATGGGGGCTATGGCACTCTTCGGCGAGAAGTACGGCGACGTTGTACGTGTTGTCAAGGCAGGCGACTTCTCAACAGAGCTTTGCGGCGGTACACACGTAGACAATGCAGGTAAGCTCGGCCTGTTCAAGATTGTTTCCGAGTCCTCTGTTGCTTCGGGCGTACGCAGAATCGAAGCTGTAACAGGTAAGGGTGTTGTTGAGTACATTGCTTCTCTCAACTCACTTATCGCAAACACTGCAAAGGCAATGAAGCTCGGCAACGTAAACGAGCTTGAGCGTAAGGCAGTTGCCATGGCTGCTGAGCTCAAGGAGAAGGACAGAGAGATTGCCGCTCTTTCCGCACAGCTTACAGACCTCAAATCTGCCGATATCTTCTCTGCACCTGAGCAGATTGGTGCAGTAAAGCTTATCATAGCAAGGGCGGAGGATATGTCTGCTGACGATATCCGCAGCCTCGGCGACAAGGCAAAGGAGCAGGGCGACGATGTAGTTGCTGTTATTGCCTGTGTCAACAATGAGAAGGGCAGTGCAAACATCGCTGTTGCCTGCGGTAAGGCTGCTGTTGCGGCAGGTGCAAACGCAGGCGCAATCGTACGTGCAGTGGCACAGCTTGCAGGCGGTAACGGCGGCGGTAAGCCTGACTTTGCTATGGCAGGCGCAAAAGACCTTTCAAAGCTCGACGATGCTGTTGCAGCTGCAAGCGGTATCGTTGCAGGTATGCTTAAATAAGGAGGAATAAAAATGTCCGATTGTATTTTCTGTAAAATTGCTGCGGGTGAAATCCCCAGCAATAAGGCTTATGAGGACGACAAGGTTTTAGCTTTCTATGACCTTGACCCTCAGGCTCCAACACATATACTTGTTATCCCCAAGCAGCACATCAAGTCTTCGGCTGAGATTGATGAGAGCAATTCTGCTCTTATTGCTCACGTTTTTGAGGTTGCGGCAAAGCTTGCAAAGCAGCTCGGCCTTGACAACGGCTTCCGTATTGTTACAAACTGCGGCGAGAGTGCAGGCCAGAGCGTGCACCATATCCACTTCCACCTTCTCGGCGGCAGAGATTTTACCTGGCCTCCGGGCTAAGAAAATCCGCATCGCGGATTTTCAGCGATATAAATTCCTGCGGAATTTGTGATATGCACCTTATGGTGCACGATATGTCACTTCGTGACGCGATATGCGCTGCGGCGCGTGAGGGAATTTATATCATATCGAAGCCGAGATTTATCGAGGCTATATCGTAACCGAACGTAAGTGAGGTTATATCGCATTTGCCGTAAGGCAAATATTTCGCCGAAACGAATTCCTTGCGGAATTTGTGATATGTACCTTATGGTGCACGATATGTCACTTCGTGACGCGATATGCACTGCGGCGCGCGGGGGAATTTATATCATATCGCAGCCGAGATTTATCGAGGCTATATCGCAACCGAACGCAAGTGAGGTTATATCGCATTTGCCGTAAGGCAAATATTTCGCCGAAACGAATTCCTTACGGAATTTGTGATATGTCTGTCGGCACGATATGTCACTTCGTGACGCGATATGCGCTGCGGCGCGCGGGGGAATTTATATCATATCGCAGCCGAGATTTATCGAGGCTATATCGCAACCGAACGCAAGTGAGGTTATATCGCATTTGCCGCAAGGCAAATATTTCGCCGACATAGTTTCTTCGGAATTTGCGATATGCCTGACGGCACGTGAAGGAATTTATTTTACAAATCATGATTTCAAAGAAATCAAATTATGCCGTAAGGCAAATCATAAACACAACTTAAAATGATTTGCTTTGCATGATTTGGCATAACTGCCATGATTTGTTGCGTTGCAACATGATTTGAATTGATTAAAATCAATTCATTGAGAAAGGAAAGATGAAAAATGGGCGAGTTTTATACAATGAAAATTGCGGGTCTTGAAAGGCAACTGCCTATCTGCCCGCTTAACGATAAGGTAAGCATTGCAGGCTTTATCATATTCGGCGATGTTGAGCTGACGGTAAAGGCTTGCGAGGAGCTGCTTAAGAAGCTGCCCGAGTTTGACTATATTGTCACACCCGAGGCAAAGAGTATCCCTCTTGCTTACGAAATGTCCAGACAGAGCGGCAAGAAATATTTTGTCGCACGCAAAAAAGCAAAGCTCTATATGCAGGCTCCCGTAAAGGTTGACGTACGCTCCATCACTACCGATGCAGAGCAGGTACTTATCCTCGACGGTGCAGACGGTGAGCAGATTAAGGGCAAAAGGGTTGTTATTATTGATGACGTTATCAGCACGGGTGAGTCGCTCACCGCTATGGAAAAGCTGATGGCTCACTTTGACGCTCAGGTTGTGGCAAAGGCTTCCGTGCTTGCAGAGGGTGACGCCGCAAAGCGTGACGATATAGTTTTTCTTGAAGAGTTGCCCCTGATATTCACATGATTTCCCGTCCCTTTGCACTTGTAGGATTCAGCTTTGTTTTTGCTCTGATGGTGCTGAGCCTTGTGCCCGACGGTGTTGCGGTGCTTGTTGCGTGTGCGGTTGCATTGATTGCTGTTGCGGTTTTTATAAAACGGCTTTCGGGCAGGGCTGAATATGCCGTATGCGGACTGTGTGTGCTGGCGGCTTGTATCTGTTTTAACTTTGCCGGTACAGCGACGTATAATTCTGCACTCAGATTTGTCGGCGAAGAGCTTGAGATAAAAGCTGAGGTTGAGGATATTGAGAGCACTGACACGAATACATACTATATGCTCAGCACACTGAGCATAGGCGGTATTGAGACCGGGCAGAAGCTCAGACTCAGGCAGAAAGAGCCGCTTGATATTGATATCGGTGACAGCGTTGAGCTTGTCGGTAATATATCTCGGATAGGACAGAATGAAGAGTCGCATAATTACTACAAGTCAAAAGGGATTTTTCTCAGGTGTGAGAGCGATAATATAACGGCAGTTAATCCGAAGGATAAAAAGCCGATTGAGTATTATATTTATACGCTTCGACAGAGTGCAGGTGAGAATCTGCTTAAGTTTGTCGGTGAAGAGGTCGGCGGACTTGCCGTAGGCATGCTGACGGGTGATAAGGTTCACCTGAGTCCGCTTGTCAATAATTCTTTCAGAGCCTGCGGTCTTTCTCATACGCTTGCCGTTTCGGGTCTGCATATGAATATTATCGTTATGGCTCTCTACACTCTGGTGAGTCGGTTTCTGCCGAGGTTTAAAAGAATTGCGGCGGCAATGTGTATACCCGTTGCTCTGTTTTACTGTGCTTTTTCAGGCTTTTCGGTGTCTGCGGTGCGTGCCTGCATAATGATAGTGATTATAATGGCAGGTAAGGTTATTTCACGCAGGAGCGATTCGCTCAATTCGCTCGGTCTTGCGGCACTTATAATTTCGGCTTTTAATCCGTTTGCAGTGCTTGATTGGTCTTTTTTGCTTTCGTTTTCTTCAACGCTTGGAATAGTTGTCTGTGCACCGTTTGTACGAAATTTGAGTCTTGCGTTAATGAGCAGAATAAAAGTCAGAATACTTGCAGATTTGATTGTAAGCTTGTATGAAACGGCGGCAGTTACCTGCGTTGCGACAGCATTCACCTTGCCCGTTATGGTTATGTTTGTCGGTCAGGTTTCACTCGCATTCCTGCCCGCAAACCTTGCAACGTTTTGGGCAGTGCCGGTGTTTATGGTGGCTTCGGCACTGACTGCGGTATTCGGATTTGTGCCCGTTGCATTTCCTGCAAGTGCATCTGCTTTTGTGTGCAGATGGGTAGGAAAATATATGCTTACAGTAGTTGATAAGCTTTCGCAGTTACCGTTTGTGAGCGTTAATGCAGACTCGTTTGCGATGAAGCTGTGGCTCGGTGTTGCGATTATTATAGTTGCACTTTCGGTTTATCTTATCAGAAACAGGAAAAAGGCTTTTGTGTTTTGTACGTGCTTTGTTTGTGCTTCGCTTGCACTTACCTGCACGGTTAGTGCGATTGAAAACAAAGGCACGGTGTCTGTAACGGCAGTCAATGTAAAAGACAATGCGTGTTACATTGTGTCGCACGGTACGTCGGCTGTTGTAATAGGCTGTGCGTGTGATGAATATGTGCTCAGCAATGTACTGAGCGAGCTTGGTATAATACGGATTGAGCTTGCACTTGTTACAGCCTGTACCGATGAAAAAGACCTCAGCCTTATTGAGATTTCTCAGAGGTATACGATTGAGCGTGTTGTTGTGCCGTGCGGATATTCTGCGGTAAATCTGCCTGCAGGCTACACAGAATCGGATGATTTTGCATTTGATTTTTACGGCAGTAAGATTACATATAAAAACTTAAACGGATATGATATATGCAGGCTTGATTCTCAGTCGGGCAGTGTGCTGTTTACCTTTGGTATAAATACTCCGTCTGAGATTTCAAAAGACATAACGGCAGATTTCCTTTTTACAAAGGCACAGCCGCCGTTGTGGATAAATACCGCCGATTATAAAGCTGTTATAATTTCGGCAGGCGGCAACACATATATAAACAGTAAAAATTCATATTCAACAAATGACTGCAATAACATTACACTTGCGTTTAATGCGTGGGGTAAGTATAAAATAAATTCATTTTAAAAAGGAGGCAGACAGTATGGCGGTTATGGCCGAGCAGGAATTTAAAAGGCAGATATCTTCGGGCAATTTGCCGCAGGTCTGCCTTATATACGGCGATGAAGAGTACCTCAAAAAGCACTATGTTACACTGCTCGAGAAAAAGAGTGTGGACGAAGCTATGGCAAGTTTTAATCTTCATCGAATAAACGGTGACAGCTTTGTTTTTGATGAGCTGTATCAGGCTGTACAGTCGATGCCTTTTATGAGCGAGTACAGCTGTGTTGTTGTAAAAGACCTTGCGGTCGATAAACTCAAAAATGATGAGTTTGAGCCGCTTCTCGATATTCTCGGCGACCCTAACGAAACCTGCGTGCTTGTCTTCTGGATGGACAGTATTGCACCTGATGAAAAGAAAGACAAGGTTAAGAGCTTTATTGATGCCGTAAATGAGGTCGGTGTTGTGCTCAGGCTCGATAAGATGAGCGGTGCACAGCTTTATAAGCTGCTCGAAAACGGTGCGGCAAAGAGAGGCTGCACAATGTCACGTGACGTGTCAAGCTATCTTGCAAACCGTGTGGGTGACGACCTCAACACTTTGCTCAATGAGCTTGAGAAGCTCTGCTTTTACAAGGGCGAGGGTGAGATTTCAAGGCGTGATGTCGATGCAATATGCACACGCTCGCTCGATGCAAGTGTGTTTGACTTGTCAAAAGCACTTGTGAGCGGCACTGCACAGCAGGCTTTCGGTATTCTCAATGACCTGCTTGCCCAGAAAGAAAAGCCTGTTGTAATTCTCGGCACACTCATATCAGCTTATGTCGATATGTACCGTGCACAGGTTGCGCTCAATTCGGGTGAGGCTGCCGATGCGGCGGCAAAGGTTTTTAACTACAAACGCCGTGAATTCAGACTTAAAAACGGTGCAAGAAGCAGTGCGAATATGTCACTTGAGCAGATACGCAACTGCCTTGATATATTGGCTGATGCCGATATGAGGCTCAAGAGCACCGCACTTGACGAAAGAAGAATTTTAGAGGAGTTAATGCTCCGTTTAATGCTTATAAGTTAGGACTTTGTGTGATGATTAAGATTAAGCAGGCTGTTATTGTCGAGGGTAAGTACGATAAAATACGGCTCGAATCGCTGATTGATGCAACAATCATTCAGACTGACGGCTTTGCAATATTTAAGGATAAAGAAAAACAGCGCCTTATAAGGCGGCTGGCAGAAAAGAACGGTATACTTATCCTGACAGACAGTGACTCGGCAGGCTTTAAAATCCGCTCTTTTCTCGGCGGATGCGTGCCGAAGGATAAGGTGACTCACGCATATATTCCCGATGTGCTCGGCAAAGAAAAGCGTAAGGATGCGCCTTCAAAAGAGGGCAAAATCGGCGTTGAGGGTATGCGTACGCAGGCACTTGTGGATGCACTTTCAAAAGCAGGTGTTTTTTATGAAGAAACCAAAGAGCCTGTCAGAAAAGTCAGCGTGACGGATTTGTTTGAAGATGGACTCAGTGGCGGAGACAATTCGCAGGCAAAGAAAAAAGCTTTGCTTAAATATCTCGATTTGCCTGAGCGTCTTTCAACCTCATCGTTTTTACAGCTTATAAATACATTTATGACATATGATGAATACAAGGCTGCTGTTGAGGTCTGCCGGAAGGAGTGGGAGAATGGCTGATAAAGGTTTTGTCAGTGCGATAATAGTTGCCGCAGGCAGCTCAAGACGAATGGGCGGTATAAACAAACTCCTGCTTGAAATAAAAGGAAAAACAGTGCTCTGCCGCAGTGTTGAGGCGTTTGAAAACAACGCTGATATAAATGAAATAATTGTTGCGGCAAGGGCAGAGGATATAGAAGAATATAAGGCTTTGCTGGCAGAATACAAAAAGGTAAAGTGCATTGTGCCCGGCGGTGAAACAAGGCAGAAAAGCGTTGCTGCCGCAGTAGCTGCCTGCAGTGATGAGAGCGATATGATTGCGATTCACGACGGTGCAAGGCCGCTTGTGTCTCAGGATATAATCAGCCGTACGGTAGATGCCGCTTTTGAGTGCGGCGGTGCCGCCTGCGGTGTCAGGGTAAAGGACACAATTAAAGTTACGGATGAAAATTCGTTTATCACCGACACACCCGACAGAGCGAGTCTCTGGGCTGTGCACACACCGCAGTGCTTTGATAAAAAGTTGTATGTTTCTTGTTTGGAGTCGCTCGGTGAAAAAGCAAAGGATATGACGGATGATTGCCGCCTTGTCGAAATCTGCGGCGGTAAGGTTAAAATGACAGAAGGTTCTTACTCAAATATTAAAATTACGACAGCCGAGGATATTCCTATGGCAGAGTCGCTTTTGGGAGATGAGTAAAATGTTGAGAATAGGTCACGGCTACGATGTGCACCGACTTGTCGAGGGCAGGAAGCTGATACTCGGCGGTGTTGAAATTGAATATACAAAAGGCTTGCTTGGCCATTCAGATGCGGATGTGCTTCTGCACGCAATATCTGATGCACTTCTCGGTGCCGCTGCTATGGGCGATATCGGCGGAATGTTTCCCGATAACGACCCTGCATTCAAGGATGCAGACAGTCTTGAGCTTTTGAGACAGGTTGTGAAAAGATTAAATTCGGCAGGCTACACCGTCGGCAATATCGATGCAACCGTAATCGCTCAGGCACCAAAGCTCAAGCTGCATATTGAAAAAATGCGTGAGAATATTGCTTCTGCCTGCGGTGTTGATGTTTCATTTGTAAACGTCAAGGCTACAACGGAAGAGGGGCTCGGATTCAGCGGAAGCGGCGAGGGAATTGCCGCACATTCTGTGTGTACAATTGCATAAAAATGCGTTTTGAAAAAACGCAAATCATGCAAATGAAATATTGCAAATCATGATTTTGTAAAAAATCAAATCATGCCGTAAGGCAAATCATATTTTTAATATCTCAATAAAGCGGATACACATAGCAAGGCAGTGACGCTGAGGAAAACTTATGTTATTGTCTTTACGGTTAATGATTTGGCTTCGCCATGATTTCTCGCTTATGCTCCATGATTTGTTGTTAAACGCAACGTGATTTGAATTGTTACACAATTCATTAATGTTATTAATCGGAGAAAAATAAAATTGTTCGGATATGTTAAGATATATAAGCCCGAGCTTAAAGTAAAAGATTACGAGGCTTATCAAGGTGTATATTGTTCACTTTGCAAGCGTATCGGTAAGGATTACGGTCAGCTCGCAAGGCTTACACTCAATTACGACTTTACTTTGCTTGCACTTGCAAGGCTTGCTTTTGCCGAGGAGTGCTGTGGTTTTAAGAACTCACGCTGCAGCTTTAACCCGACAAAGAAATGTCAGCAGTGCATAAACGGCGAAAAGGAGCTTTCGTTTGTCGCTGCCGCCGCTATGGTAATGGTTTATTACAAGCTCTGCGACGATATAAACGATTCATCTTTTTTTAAGGGACTTCTCAAACGCTTTCTGCGTCCCTTCTTTTCGCTCAAGCGTAAGAAGGCGAAAAAATTTTCCCCCGAGATTGATGAGATTATCGGTAAGGCGATGAGTGAGCAAGACAAGGTTGAAAAAAGGTCAGATGCAGGTGTTGATGCATCTGCTCACCCTTCGGCAACAGCTATGGGTAAGCTGCTGTCATACGGATTTGAAGGTGAAACTGCGGCAAATTTGGAGCGATTCGGTTACCTTGCAGGCAGGTGGGTTTACCTGATGGATGCGTACGATGATATATATGATGATAAAAAGACATCGTCTTATAATGTTTTTAATAATATAGGTAAAAATGAAAAAGAAACCGAGGAGTATGCTGAGGGTGTGCTGAATGTAACAGCAGCTGAGCTCGCAAGAGAGCTTGAGGGAATGAAGCCTGCACGCTTCGGAGAAATACTCGAAAACATCGTGTATGACGGAACGTATAACACGATGAAACAAATAAAGAAGGAGAGAGGCGAATGATAGACCCGTTTGAGGTTTTAGGTCTTGCACCCGGAGCAAGTGACGAGCAAGTAAGAGATGCTTACCGTGAGCTTGCAAGGCGGTACAGTGATGCAGGTTCAATGCCTGACCCTGCAAGGATGAGGGAGATAGATACGGCTTACGATGAGATTATTCTGGGCCGTACGGGCAACGGCGGCACTTCATACAGTGAGCCGACTTACACTTACACGGTGCCGAATGATTTAGGCGATATCAGAGCCAAAATAAAAAGCGGAAAAATTGACGATGCCGAGACCTTGCTTGACGGTGTGCCCGTTTCAAACCGTACGGCAGAGTGGTATTATCTCAAAGGAACGGTACAGCACCGCAGAGGCTGGCTTGAAGAGGCGGCTCGCAACTTTGAGCAGGCGACTCGGCTTGAACCGTCAAACGCAGAATACGCACGAGCATATAACAGCATAAATTCCGATAGGTCAGGGGGATATCGCACGGAAAGAGGCACCTCAGGCAAATCCGGTTGCTCAGGCTGTGATATATGTTCAGGTCTGCTTTGTGCGGATTGCTGTTGTGAATGTATGGGCGGCGACCTTATCAGGTGCTGTTGAGGTGACGGAATGAAACAGTCATCAAAAACAGCTCTCGGCGGTATAGTCAGCGCACTCAGCATAACGCTGATGCTGCTGACGGGAGTTATACCGTTTATGACCTATGCCTTGCCTTTGGCGGCAGGTGCACTGCTTATTCTTATGGTTATCGAGATTAATAAGCGTTGGGCATTTGTTGTCTATGCGGCGGTAAGCCTGCTTGCTGTTTTTCTCGTGCCTGATAAGGAAGCGGCAGTGTTTTATGTAGCATTTTTCGGCTACTACCCGATTATAAAATCAACACTTGAAAAGCACCTGAAGATTGTGGTAGAGTGGATAATCAAGCTGCTGATTTTTAATGTATCAACTGTAGCGGGATATATGTTTACAACATACGTGCTCGGTATTCCGTTTGACGAAATGGCTGAGTTCGGAAAATACAGCATTTTTATTCTGCTTGCGCTTGCAAATGTTGTTTTCATCGCTTATGATATAATGCTTACAAAGTTTATAACTCTTTATCTGAATAGGTTCAGAAAGAGTTTTCATAGAATTTTCAAATAATTTTCGGAGGAATAAAAATATGTCAGAGAAAATCAAGTTTGCCGTAATCGGTGTCAGCGGAAGAGGCTCAGGTATGGCTCTCGAGCTTCAGAATGTCGAAGGTGTAGAAATTGTCGCTGTCTGTGACCTTTATCAGGACAGAGTTGACGATATGATAAAGCGCTTTGAAGAAGAGCACGGTATCAGCCCTGACGGCTACACTGATTACAAAGAGATGATAAAACGTGAGGATATCGGTGCGGTTATGATTTCAACTACATGGATCACTCATTCCCGTATCGCTGTTGACTGTATGAAGGCAGGCAAGCACGTCGGTATGGAAGTCGGCGGTGCAGCAAGCATTGAGGAATGCTGGGAGCTCGTCCGTACAAGCGAGGAGACAGGCAAATTCTGTATGCTTCTTGAAAACTGCTGTTATGACCGCTTCGAGATGGCTCTGTTCAATATGAAGCGTCAGGGTCTTTTCGGTGAGGTTGTACATACTCAGGGTGCATATCAGCACGACCTTCGTGATGAAATCGTACTCGGCAGAGAAAACAGACACGGCAGACTTTACAACTTTATGAACCGTGACGGTGAGGTTTATCCGACTCATCAGCTCGGCCCGATCTGTAAGCTTCTTGACATCAACCGCGGCAACAGAATGGTATCAGTTGTTTCAATGTCCAGCAAGGCAAGAGGCCTCAACCAGTGGATAAAGGACAACAAGGGCGAGGATTACGACCTTTGCGGTTATGATTTCACACTCGGTGATGTTGTCACAACAATGATTAAGTGTGCACACGGCGAAACAATCCTTCTCACACACGAGTGCTCACTGCCCAGACCTTATTCAAGAGGTTACCGTATTGACGGTACAAAGGGTATGTACACCGAGGATGACAACCAGATTTATATAGAGGGTCGCTCACCTCAGCACGAGTTTGAACGTGTTGAGCCTTACATCGAAGAGTTTGAGCATCCGCTGTGGAAAGAGTACTTCCAGAAGGGCGTTCACGAGGCAGGTCACGGCGGTATGGACTTCCTTGTTCTCTCTGCATTTGCTGAGGCAGCACTTAACGATACAAAGCCTCCGATTGATGTTTACGATACTGCCGCATGGATGGCTGTTACCTGCCTTTCCGAGCAGTCTATAGCTATGGGCAGCCACCCTGTCGCATTCCCCGATTTCACAAACGGTATGTGGATTGACAGAGAGCCCTATCGCAGAGGCAGATACTGTCTTGACGAAATCTGTCCCGAGTACTATGATATAAAAGAAGAAACCAAAGAAGATAAGGCTGAATAATCAAACAGAAAGGAATATAGATTATGTATTACATAGGCGTTGACGGCGGCGGTACAAAAACCGTATACACACTCTTTAACGAAAACAAGGAAACTCTCGATGAGGTAAAGACTCCGGGCAGTAACCACGAGAATATGGAGGGCTCTTTTGACGAGGCTTCTGCAATTATCTGGGGCGGTCTCACTTCTCTTGTTGAGAAGCACGGCATATCGCTTGACGATGTCAGTTTCACACTTATGGGTCTTGCAGGTATCGACCACCCTTATCAGCACGACATTATGTGCGAGAAGCTCAGCGAAAAAGGTCTCAGGAATTTTGAGATTTTCAATGACGGCTTCCTCGGCGTAAAGGCAGGCAGCGAAACAGGTGCGGCTATCGGCTATAATATGGGTACAGGTATGTGCTGTAACGCTATTGACCGCAAGGGTACAATGCGTCAGCTTGCAGGTCTCGGTGAGTTTTCGGGCGATATAGGCGGCGGTCACCAGATTGCTATCACAGCATACCGCATCATTTATGATGACGTAATGCTGAATGTTGAAAAGACAGCTATGACAGATATGTTTTTTGAAGAGTTTGAAATCAAGTCCAAGGAAGATTTCCTCGCAACTGTTGCTATGTACGAGGATGAGGAGCAGATGTCACGCTTTGTAATGCGCCTTATCGACTTTTTCTTTGCTGCTGCAAAGCTCGGCGACAAGCCCGTTATGGCTGCTGTTGATGCACTTGCAACAAGAGGTGCTTACCTTATTGCGGCTCACGCAAATCAGCTCGATTTTGACGATGAGGTTGAGGTTGTTCTCGCAGGCTCAATTCACACCAAGCTTCCCAGCGAAGAGTACGTTGACCTTATGATTGAAAAGGCAGGCAAGCTCACAAGCAAGAAGCTCTGCTTCAAGAAGCTTACGGCAGCACCCGTATTCGGTTGTATCAACTGGATACTTCAGGATTTTGCAAAGTAATTTAACCGCAGGAGGTAATATAAAATGAAAGAAATTAACGTATGCGTTATCGGCTCAGGCAGTACATATTGCCCCGAGCTTGTTGACGGCTTCCTTCAGGCAAGGGATTCACTCAAGCTCAAGAAAATTTCCTTTATGGATATTGATGACCGCAAGAGAAATATAGTCGGCAACCTTTGCATCCGTATGCTCAAGGCTGCAGGCATCGACTGTGAAACTGTACTTACAGATGACCTCGATGTTGCTCTTCAGGGTGCAGATTTCGTTGTCACTCAGATTCGTGTAGGCAAGCTTCCCTGCAGACATCTTGACGAAACAATTCCGCTCAAGTACGGCCTTATCGGTCAGGAAACAACAGGTATCGGCGGCTTCTTCAAGGCTCTTCGTACAATTCCCGTTATGAAGAACATCTGTAACAAGATTGAGGAGATATGCCCCGATGCATGGCTTATCAACTTCACAAATCCCTCAGGTATAGTTACAGAGTACGTGCTCAACAACACTAATGTTAAGTGTATCGGTCTTTGCAATGTTCCGATTGATATGCTCGACGATACAAAAGAAATTGTCGGCGAGGATGCTGAGATAAAGTATGTCGGTCTCAACCATCTCAGCTGGATGACATCCGTCAAGGTCAACGGCGAGGAGAAGATTGACGAGCTTATCGCAAACGGCTTCTCACCCAAGGTTATGGCTAATATCAAGGATGACGGTTTCTCACTTGAGACTCTTGCCGCAATTCACGCTCTTCCTTCATCCTACCTTCAGTATTACTACTGCCGTAATGCAAAGCTTGAGTACCTTCTCAAGGGTGAAAAGAGCCGTGCACAGAAGTGTATGGAAATCGAAGAAGAGCTTCTCGAAATGTACTCCGACGAAGGTCTGTACGTAAAGCCTGCTCTGCTTGACCAGCGCGGCGGCCACAAGTACTCACTTGTTGCTGTTTCTCTTATCAACGCTATTGCAAATGATATCGGCGATGTTCAGGTTGTAAATATCAAGAACGGCAATACTCTTCCCTTCCTCAAGCCCGACGATGTTATCGAGGTGCCTGCACGTATCGGCAAGAACGGTGCAGAGCCGATTGACCTCGGCGAAATCACAAACCGCCACATCATCGGTCTTATGAGCATTGTCAAGGAGTATGAGCGCTACACAGTTGAGGCTGCAAAGACAGGCTCCAATGAGGCAGCTCTCAACGCTCTTCTTGTTCATCCGCTTGTAGGCGACTGGGAGAAGGCTCTCAACTGTTTCAACGAAATGAAAGAAGCACACAAGGATTATCTGCCCCAGTTCTTTAATACCTCAGAGAAGTAAAATACACTGATTAAAGTTGAGGCACCGAGATAGGTTTATGTCTTTGTCTTAACAAATAGCGGGCGAACACAGTTCGCCCCTACTTTCAAAAAGTATCAGCGAGGAAATAAAAATGAAAACTTTTTTATTTCAGGGTGATTCCGTAACAGATGCAGGCAGAGATCATGAGGATGATTTCGATCTCGGTCCCGGATATCCGCGTATGGTTGCAGAGTATTTTGAAAAGAAGTATCCTGCACATTTCAGCTTTGTAAACACAGGAACAAGCGGGGACACAAGTGCCTGTATATACGCACGAATGGGTACGGAAATTTTAAACATTAATCCCGACTATATGAGTCTCCTTGTCGGATTTAATGATATTTCGCATCTCATCACTAATAATGACGGTATAGCACCTCATCGGTACGAGCAGCTGCTGTGCATGCTTATTGAGGATGTTACAGAAGCTCTGCCCGGCATTAAAATAATAATGCTTGAGCCGTATGTGCTCAAGGGTGTCAGCACCGCACCGAAATGGGATGAGCTTAACCCCGGTGTGCGAAAAAACGCTTGCATAGCAAAAAGAGTTGCAGAAAAATACGGCCTGCCATTTGTTACGCTTCAGGATAAATTCGATGAGCTGTGCAATGAAAAGCCTGCGGATTTCTGGCTTCAGGACGGTATACATCCGACCGAAAACGGCCACCGTGTCATTGCCGATGAGCTGATAAAGGCTATAGAAAAAACTGTGTTTAATTAAGTACAGTCTGAAAAAAGGTAAAAAACAACCCCGACCGTGTGATTGGTTTCACACGGTCGGTTGCTGTTATTTATACGGATTTATGTTATCTGTTCTGCCTAAAATATAGTCAGTGGATGTTTTGTAGTAATCAGCAAGAGCTATCAGCAGGTGAGTAGGTATCTCTCTTTTGCCTGTTTCGTAGTTGCTGTAAACTCTTTGATCTATGCCCAGCACAGCGGCTATTTCTTTTTGCATTAAGTCATGGTCTTCTCTTAAATCACGTAAACGCGGATAATACATATTCTCACCTCAAATCCAGTATATGTACTATCAAAGAGTAGTATTTATTTTACTATCAAAAGATAGTAAAATAATTAAGAGGTGATATTATGAAGCTAAACAAAGAAATTAAAGAATTATATTGTCTGATGGAAGATATTCTGGATTATGATAGAATTAGAGAATTTATAAAACGTGATGTTGATGATATTTGGTTGAATGATTTTGGTTTGACATTATGGGTGCGTAACAATGTGCTTGGTGACAGCAATACAATATACCGTAACTTTGTTCGCAGTGGAATTACAAATAAGGATGTAATGTCATATGAATTGATAGAGGGATTTTATTGGTATTTGAAATCGAAAGAGAGTAATATATAATTTTTACAATATCAAACCTACCGGGTGAATTTTTACAGCGAACACAGTTTGTCCTCTACAGCACAACATAAAATAGATATAACAATAGAAGACGGACGACCAAAGGTCGCCCCTACAACATAAATTATAAATTCTGCGTAAAAATGAACAATGCTGTGAATTTGAACGGAGCAGGCTGACGGAAAGTGGGCGTTGCTCAAATAGCGAAGTGAGCGTCCGTAGGCGGTAGATAAGAAGTTTGATGTTTGATTTATTTTGAGAGCCGTAACGGGACTCGAAATGCACATTTGCATTTCGAGCAAGCGAGCGGAGTTGAGACAGTCAGCCGTAGCGGAGTGCGTGCAGCGTTAAGAGTTTTTTTGGTTACTTTTGTAACGACGGACAAAAGTAACTGCGGCTTTTGCCGCAATAGCTTTTTGGAGTTGTCGTGAGGGGGATGTGAAAATGATGTATGATGAGATTCTTCGCTACGCTCAGAATGACATTGCAAAAAGTTCAAGATCAAATAAACAACGACCGTGTGAAACCAATCACACGGTCGTTTTGTTGATTATTAATGCAGGTGAAGTTTTATGATAATTACGCGTTGTGAATTTCGAATTGATTAAAAATCCAATGTTGCGATGACCTTACCGCCTTCTAACGGGTAGGAGCAGATTCTGTGCTCGGACACGGTGTAGAGAGTATCACCGATGTAGGTTGCACGCCTGATGGCAAAGGTTGAATACATCGTTTTATCGTACATAATTATCTCTTCACCGCCATCGGGTGTGTATACGGTGCCGCTTTCGCCTTCGCCTGCCTTTCTGTTGGTATAACTGCCTATGTGCTCTATTTTACCTTCCTTTATTCTCAGTGTGGCAAGCTGGGAATCTCCCGTGCGATTGTCGTAATAAATAAAACCGAGAATGTCTTTTTCGCTGCAGTCCATTACGGTTTTGTGTCCTGTTTCGGCGTATGCGTGCGGAACAATAAAGCGGTCAATCTCCTGCGGCTTTGTCGGGTCGCTGATATCAAACAGCGATATTTTAAGTGCGTCTGTTGTGCCGTTGTCGTCGCCGTCTGTGCCGATACCGACAAGGTAGCCGTTAAACGGATGAAGATAGCTTGAAAAGCCGGGAATTTTTAATTCTCCTACGATTTTCGGCTTTTTCATATCCTTGAAATCGATTACAAACAGCGGGTCGGTCTGCCGAAATGTAACGACGTAGCCGTAATCGCCTATATATCTTACGGACTGAATTGTTTCGCCCTTTGCGATATCAGTGATTTTTGATACCTCTTTGAGGCTCTTATCGAGTACGTAAACCGAGTTTGCAGTGCCCGTGGTAGTTGCGACACGGATATATTCACCCTTTTCGTCGATTGAAAACTGATTAAGCATTCTGCCTTTAACTTCGCCCGTAGCCTCTGAACGGATAGTGCCGTCCTTAATTGAGAAACGGTGGATTTTTGTCATCGGACCGAGGTCTGTAACTGATACCATATCACCGGCTACGGTTTCAGTGCGGTTGTAGACCGTATCGCAGACGTAGAGATTTTCAGTTGTGCAGTACACGTTTTCTCCCGTGCCGAGTACGGCTGATGTTACGGGCTTGAATTCGCTTGAATCAAGGTCAACCGTTGTCATAACCGTGTAGGTTTCAGAGTAGTTTTTCTGCTGAGGCAAAATAGTTATCATATCGGGAGAGATGCGTTCACATACTCCGTTGACTGTAACGCCGGGTGCAATGTCATCATAAACAGCGTAGCCCTTGGTGAGATTGATATCCTCGGGATAAACGTAAAACTGTGAAAGAAGTATAACCTTGCCGCCGATAAGTCTGCTTGAAAAATAGCCGCCGTCCTGCGAAAATTCGTTGACAAGCCTTGGTTTTGCTTTATCGGTAATATCATAGATTTCGATAACGGTCTGATTGTTTTCTGTATAATCGTGACCGACTACAGCGAGAGTATTTTTGTAGATATACATACCGTTTGAGCCTCTTGACTCAAAGTCGGTTTTGCTCATAAGCTTCATATTTGCGGCATCGATAATCTTGACGGATGAATCACTGAGCACATAGATATACTTGCCGTCGTTCTTGATTATGTCGTCCTCGTCAATGCCCTGCACCTGCACGTTGGTTGTGCCGTGTGATGAAGAGTTTGTGCCCGTAGCAGAAGTGTTCATATCTGTGGCTATGCCGTCATCTGCCATTACACCAGATTCGGGCATTGCTGCAGAATCTTTTGAAGCACTGTTGTATACAATTTCTTCAAAAAGAACGAAACGGTTGCTTTCTTCATATTCGGCTTTGAGCACTGTGAAATAGTCAATTATGGTCTGCTTTGTGTTGTTTGAGAGCGGTGTTACAGCCTGCTCGATCTCATCCGGCATTTTGTTTATTGCAGGCTTGTTGAAGTGGTTTATCGCCGCACCTATACCGAAAGCGAGTATTATTGCCGCCGCAACAGAACTGATTGTTCTTAGTGCAATTATCTTGCCTTTTTTGCTCTTTTTTTGTTCCTTGCCGCTGACAAGTGATGCTATATTCTTTGCCGAAAGCTCATCAGGCAGAGTGATTTTTTCATTAATCGGCTGTAATTTGCTGCGTATATATTCTGCGTTGTCTTTATCTTTACGTTTCATTTATGTCCCTCCGTTTCTTCTCTCAGCTTTGCAAGTGCACGTGAAAGTTTTGAACGTACGGTACCGTGCGGTATTCCCGTAACCTCTGCAATCTCCTTGCCCGAGTAGCCGCATACCGCACTGAGAAGCACGATTTCACGCTCCTGCTCACTGAGTGTGTTAATCAGCCTGATAAGGTCAAGACCTATTAACACGTTTTCGTTGCTGTCGGCGGATGAAAGATCTTCGCAAAGCTCGAGCGGAGTGAAATCTGCCTGATATTTTTCGCGCTGAAAACGCTTGCATATGTTATAAAGTATTCCAAAAAACCATGCCTTTGCCGCAGTTTCGTTTTTCAGCTTAATTATGTTTTTGAATGCTTCGAGTGCGGTATCCTGCACCGCATCCTGTGCTGCTTCGGTTGAGCCAAGGCTGTAGAGCGCATAGCGGTACATTTCACCCGCAAAAAGTGAGTAAAGCTCACCGAATGCCGCTGCATCGCCTTTACTTGCTCTTTTTGCAAGCTGTGCAGTTTTGTCTTTCATCCTTTCACCGCCTTTTCAGGTAATACTTGCGCTTACAGCTTTTTCTCCGACATACATTGTAACTGAAATTATGTGCGAGCCGCAGCATTCGCAATTGCGGTCAGTTTTTACTGATACAGTATAGCCTAATCCTTTGTATGTTGGGGTGCCGCCGTCATTGATACAGATAGCAAATACGGGTGACATAAGGTGACCTGAGCGGTAAAAATCCGTTATAAACATACCGCCCCATGCTGTTAAAGCTACAGTAAGAAAAATTATAAGCACTTTAAAAATTTTCTTTATGTTCACTTCTTTCACCCTTTTTGTTGTGTTTTTGAGCCGCTCATAAAGTAAGTGTATATTTTGTTCCAATTTGTTGCATTATTTACAAATATTTTATCATAATTTTTTCGAAATTCCTATACCCATATGCTATAAGTTGTGGTATAATGCTTATATATGTCTATAAATATACCTAAAAGTATTTTTTTAGCAAAAGCTGTCAGACCGGAGGAAAGATGAACAGAAGTTTTGAAACGGTAATTTTTGATTTTGACGGCACTGTTGCCGACACTTTCAGGGGCGTTAAATTTTGTTTTCTTGAGGCACTTCATGCTTTCGGATATGATGAACATGACGAAGCGAAACTTCACAGCTATCTCGGGCCACCGCTTTTCAACAGCTTTATGCTCTACTGTAACGATGAAGAAACAGCACGGCAGATGGTTGCAAAATACCGTGAGGTCTACCGTGCAGGTGCAATGCTTCAGTGTGATCTGTATGACGGTATAGCCGATGTGTTTGCCGAACTTGATGAGGCCGGCATAAAGCTTGCGATAGCTTCTTCTAAGCCCGGCGAATTTGTAAAACGTCTGCTCAGCTATTTTGGGTTTGAAGACAGCTTTGCTTTCGTGAGTGCCCCGGTTATAGGTAAGCCTGAGCCTTCAAAGTACGACCTTATTACGGCGGCTATGTCGGCACTCGGCGCTGAGTCTTCGGCTACCGCAATGGTAGGTGACAGGCGGTTTGATATAGAGGGTGCGAAGCAGGCAGGTGTTTTTGCCGTAGGGGTTTCTTACGGCTTCGGTACACTTGATGAGCTTGAGTCATATGGTGCAGATTATATATGCCATACTCCAAAACAGATTTCGGAGCTGATATTACGATGAAGATAATAGGCAAGTTTTTCAGGTTTATAATTGCTTTTATGACGGCTGCGGTTATTATTACCGTGGGCAGCTTTACGGCGGTTTTCTTTGTCTCAAAGGATGAGCCGAAGGAGATATTTCTGCTCGATTATGCTCTGATTTATGAGACAGGCGAAGATAAAAAGCTTGATGTATGGTTTGTAAAAAAGACAAATGATTTCGATATTGCTGACGGCGACGGAATAGTTTACTATGACGGTGCATATAGATCTGCGGCCGCAATGATAGGCTATGACGGCAGGCTGATGTATTTCGATTCGGATGACCTTAATATGACCGTAACCTTTGACGAGGATGCGGCGGTAGGTAAAATCGTTGCAGCGTGGCAGCAAAAATAAAGCTTTGCAGTATAATGTAAATGGAGTAATTTTTTATTCCGTACAAAATTTACTGCAGGGGGAAAGCATTAACAATGGAAGCTTATCTTGATAACAGCGCTACGACCTACCTGTGCTCCTCGGCAAAGGAAAGAATGGTCGAAGCGATAAATAAATATTACGGTAATCCGTCATCACTCCACAGTGTAGGCACAGCATCACAGCGTCAGCTTGATGCAGCAAGGGGTGCGGTTGCAAGGTCGCTGTCTTGTGAGGCGGAGGAAATAGTTTTTACCGGCAGCGGCACGCTTGCAAACAATACCGCGATCTTCGGTGCGGCACACGCACTAAGGCGAAGGGGCAACCGTATCGTCACAACCTGTGTTGAGCATCCGAGCGTTTCGGAATGTATGGTTCAGCTTGAAAAAGAGGGCTTTGAGGTAATTTACCTCAAGGTTGACAAATACGGCAGGATAAATAAATCCGAGCTGATGCAGGCTGTGAACTCAAAAACGATTCTCGTCAGCCTTATGTATGTCAACAATGAGGTCGGCAGTATAATGCCGATAGAAACGGCAAAGCTTGCCGTAAAGAGGGCGGGGGCACCTGCATTGATTCACTGCGATGCCGTACAGGCTTACGGTAAGCTGCCCATAAAGCCTTCGAGACTTGGTGTTGACCTGTTAAGCGCCAGTGCACACAAAATCAACGGCCCCAAGGGTGTCGGCTTTCTCTATGTACGCAAGGGAGTGCGGCTCGCTCCGTATATTTTCGGCGGAGGTCAGGAGGGCAAGATATATTCGGGCACTCAGCCAATGCCTGCGATTATGGGCTTGCACGGTGCAGTTGAAGAGCTGCCCGATCTTACGGCTCAGCTTGAGAAAACAGCCGCTCTGCGAGATTATCTTGTACAGGAGGCACGCAAGATAAACGGTATAGTAATCAATTCGGGTGAGGATGCACTGCCCTATATAGTTAATATCTCTGCTGTCGGACATCCTTCGCAAACGATGCTCAACTATCTTTCTGATTCGGGAGTTTACGTTTCGGGAGGCTCAGCCTGTTCCAAGGGTCACAGAAGTAAGGTGCTTACGGCGATGGGGCTTGCACCTGAGAGAATTGACAGTGCACTGCGAATAAGCCTTTCGAGGTTTACAACACGCGAAGAAATTGATATGTTTCTTTGTGCACTTGAAAACGGAGTAAACACATTGAGGAAAAAGAAATAAATTATTTTAACAGTAAAAGGATATATTAATGAAAGAAGTAATTTTGATTAAAAACGGCGAGCTTGCACTCAAGGGTCTCAATCGCCGCACATTTGAAGATATAATGATTAAAAATATGCGCCGCAAGCTTTTAGACCTCGGTGCATTCACCTTTACTCCCTCTCAATCGACAATCAAGGTTGAGGGTGAGGACGGTGTTGACCTTGAAGAGGCTGTTGACCGCCTTTCCCGTGTTTTCGGTATAGCCGGCTTTTCGCGTGCACTCAAGCTTGATAAGGATTTTGAGCTTGTGCTTGAGGAGACCGGCAAGTATCTTGAGGAGCAGCTTCTTTGTGCCTCTACCTTTAAGGTTTGCGCAAAGCGTTCCGACAAGAAATTCCCCTACGATTCACCGAAGATCTGTCTGCTTCTTGGTGAAAGACTGCTTGACGAATATCCTCACCTTACCGTTGACGTGCATAACCCCGAGCTTACCGTTACGGTTGAGGTAAGAGATAACGATATTTTTGTACACGCTAACCAGCTCAGAGGTGCAGGCGGTATGCCCGTAGGCTCTGCAGGCAGAGCGGCACTTATGGTGTCGGGTGGTATTGACAGCCCTGTTGCAGGCTGGATGATGGCAAAAAGAGGTATTGAGCTTACAGCCATTCACTTTGCATCTCCCCCCTATACAAGCGAGAGAGCGGAGCAGAAGGTACACGACCTGCTCAGGAAGGTTGCGCGCTACTCAGGCAGAATTGAGCTGAGCGTTGTGCCGTTTACAGAGTTTCAGGAGGCAATCAGAGATAAGTGCCCTGAAGATCTCTTTACAATCATTATGCGCCGTATGATGGTGCTGTGTGCACAGCAGATTGCTTCTCACACAGGGTGCGGTGCACTCATCACGGGTGAGAGCCTCGGTCAGGTTGCGAGCCAGACACTCGGTGCGATTGCCTGCACAGATGAGGCGGCGACAATGCCTGTTTTCCGTCCTCTTATAGGTATGGATAAGGACGAAATTATTTCGATTTCAAGAAAGATTGACACCTTTGAAATTTCAATCCTTCCGTTTGAGGATTGCTGTACGGTATTTACACCCCGTCATCCCCGCACACGCCCGAAGCTTTCCGACGTAATCGAGGCTGAGTCGAGACTTGACGTGGATGCACTCGTAGAGCGTGCAGTTGCAGGTGTCAGAAAAATTGTTATTAATTAACGGAAAGAACTTTTTTCTATGAATTGTGAGATTATCGGAGTCGGCACAGAGTTGCTGCTTGGTGACATTGTGAATACGGATGCTCAATATCTTGCTCAGGAGCTTGCTGCTATGGGCATAGTTGTTCACTATCAGGAGGTAGTGGGCGACAATCCCGAGCGAATGAGGGAGTGTATCTCAAACGCTGTTTCACGCAGTGACCTTGTAATTCTTACGGGAGGCCTCGGGCCTACGGCAGATGACCTTACAAAAGAGATAGCCTGTGAGGTTATGGATGCCGAGCTTGTGCTTGACGAAGATATTCTTGAGGGAATAAGAAGCTATTTCACATCAAAGGGTATAGTGATGCCCGAGAGTAATGCGAAGCAGGCGTATGTGCCGAAGGACGGTACGGTTTTTGTAAACCGCAACGGCACTGCACCGGGCTGTGCAATAGAAAAGGACGGCAAGACAGTTATTATGCTGCCGGGCCCGCCCAGAGAGCTTAAAGCTATGTTTGAGCACGAGGTAAAGCCTTTTCTTGCCGCAAAAACGGGAGGAATAATCCTTTCAAAGCAGGTGCGTACTTTCGGCATAGGTGAGTCTGATATGGCTCAGCGTGTAGCAGAGCTTCTTGACGGTGAAAACCCGACTGTTGCCCCTTATGCAAAAGACGGTGAGGCTTTGCTGAGAGTTACCGCAAAGGCGGAAACCGAAGAAAAAGCAGAGCAGATGTGCGATGAAATAATAGAAAAAATCCGCAAAAAAATAGGCGGATATATTTATTCGACTCAGTCGTTAAATCTTGAGCAGACTGTTGTGAAGCTGCTGAGAGAAAACGGCAAAAAAATCGCCCTTGCGGAAAGCTGCACGGGCGGCTACATCGCAAAGCGTATTACCGATGTGCCCGGCTCATCGGAGGTTTTTGAGTACGGTATCGTGTCATACTCAAACGATGTCAAAATGAAACTGCTTGGTGTCAGAAGTGAGACAATAGAGCAGTATACAGAGGTAAGTGAACAGACTGCCGCTGAAATGGCGGAGGGTGTAAGAAGGCTGTCGGGTGCCGATATAGGCATAAGTGTTACAGGTATTTCCGGTCCCGGCGGCGGTACTGAGGATAAGCCCGTAGGTCTGGCTTATATAGGTTTTTCACACGCAGACGGTACGCACGTGTGTGAAGTGAGAACGGGAAAAAAACAGGATTCGAGAGAATATAACAGATATGTTACGGCGTCAAACGCCTTGCATATGGTCATACAGCATTTTCAAGAAAGGGAAGAGAAAGCTCAATGACAGAGGATAACAACGCATTCAGCCAATTCGGTGCGAGAAGCGCCAAGTTTGATGAATTGCTGAAAAAATACCAGACAATAGATGAAGGCGATACAGTTGCTGCACCGCCTCTGCGCAAGCCTGAGCCCGAGGCTGAGCCTCAGCCTGAGATCGAAGCTGAGACACAGACGGAGGAAATAACAGTACCGCAGGATGAAGTGCAGACTGAGACTGTGGAAGATACTGAACAAATTGACGGAACAACTGCAGAGGAGCCCGAGACAAAGGAAGCGGAGCCTGAAGAAGATGGCTTCAGTTTTGACGAGCAGTCGGCTGCAAGCGAAGAACCTGAAGAGAAAGCAGAGCCCGAGCCTGACTACTCTTACGATATTAATATATTCAGCTCAGGTGAAGCAAAAAATGTTCCTGATATCGACAGCTTTGACGATTCGTGGCTTGACAGTGCTCTTGATGAGTCACTTTTCTATAAGCCCGAGGCTGTTGCGGCAGAAGAATTCGCCGAGCCGGAAGCAGCTTTGCCGAATCCGGAGCCGGAGACTGAAGAGGAATCGGAATATACCGACGGGTCTGAAGCTTTTGTTGAGCCAGAAAAAGATATGATGGCAGGCGGATATATTGCGCCGACCGATTTTTCCGATTTTGAATTTGATCCCGAGAGCGGTATGGATTTCGGTACAGAGGATGCGGAGCAGTCTGAGGCGGAAGCAGTTCCTGTTAAATCAAAAAAGAAACCGCTTAAAGATAAGAAAAAGCCTTCGCGAGAGAAGAAGGAAAGCGGAAAGAACGAAATGTCTTCCATAACCGGATTCTCAAAGAATTATAAAGCGTCCGAGGGCAAGGGTTCAAAGAAAGACGGCTTTTTTGTCAGCAATTTTGTGCCCCGAAAGAGTGATACGGTTACGGACAAAATCAGAAAAATCATAATGATTGTCTGCATACTCGTTTTCCTCGGTGCGGGTTTGTATCTGCTCAATGATTTTGTAATTCAGCCTATCACGATATCAAGTCAGATGAATAAGCTTGAGGAAATGGTAGGCGAAAACAGCGTTGTTGCCGATAAGGCGGCACTTAATGAAAAATATCCCGATGTGGAATTCCCCGAAGGTATGCTTGAGAAGTACGCTGACCTATATGCCAAAAACCCTGATTTTGTCGGCTGGATAAATATTGAAGGTATTGATATCTCCTTGCCGGTCGTACAGGGAGAGGATAACAAAGAATATCTCAAGCGTGATTTTAACGGTAAGCACAGCAAATACGGTTCGGTATTTATGAACTGTGCCAACGATGTTGACAGACTCAACTATAACACGTCGCTTTTCGGTCACCATATGCTTGATTCGAAAATGTTCGGCAATCTGATTCAATACAAAGATGTCGAAACATATAAGAAAGCACCCGTAATTGAGTTCAATACTATTTACGGTGACTACAAGTGGAAGATTTTTGCCGTGTTTATTACCAACGGTACGGCAGAAGGTGATGACGGATATCTGTTTAATTATCTGTTTACCGATTTGTCTACCTCTGAAAAGGTAGAGACTTTCCTTGGCGAAATTGATCAGC
The DNA here is from genome assembly GCA_017399065.1 of Clostridia bacterium. Classification (GTDB taxonomy): domain Bacteria; phylum Bacillota; class Clostridia; order Oscillospirales; family Acutalibacteraceae; genus UBA8612. Next base: position 40,455 of record JAFQEL010000009.1, read on the forward strand.
GTGCAATTTACAAGCCTGAGGTCGACATAGCAGTTTCGGATAAGATACTCACACTCTCAACCTGCAGCTATGAGTTTGATGAGGCACGATTGGTTGTTATGGCACGTATGGTGCGTCCCGGTGAAAGCGAGCAGGTGAGCGGCAGAGTTATTACCAACGTAAATCCGAGATATCCCGCTGCTTATTATGAGGCGGAAGGAATTGAGAATCCTTATGCTTCAGCATATAAATGGCAACCGTCGTAACTACAGTGAAAGGATTGTTTACCGATAATGAATGTCAGTTTTATTGCACTGAATATAAGCGGTGCTGAAGCCGTACAGTCTGCAGCAGATAAGATCCGCGGCTCTTTTTCGGGAGTAGGCAGATGTGACTTCAGACTTTGCGGATCCATGTCGCAGGTTTCTGCGGCTCTTTCAGACGCTTTTGCAAACAGTGATATAGTTGCAGTTGGTGCTGAGCCTTCGGTATATTCAAAGGCTAAGCTTGCCATACTGCGTGCAATGCATATAAAGACTCAGCTTGACGGCAGAGTAAGAGAGAAAATCGGAAACTCAGCCGGCCTTGATGCACAGCAGCTTTCGCTTCATTGTGCAATGCCTGAGAATGCGAGCATATTTCTTTCTGATGACGGCTTGCTTTCCGGCTTTGCCATCCGCTCGGGCAGACAGCATTTTATAATGCTTCCGCTTGATAAGGACAGAATTGAGAATCAGCTGAGTAACGGCGTGCTTCCTTATTTCGTTCAGGCAGGTATCGAGGTTTCACAGAACATCTCTCAGGACGAGGCTGAACCTGCAAAGGTAAAGACGAGCTGTGCCGAAAAAGCGGTCCAGCTCCTTAAAGAGAAGAATATGAAGGTTTACTTTGCCGCAACACCGTCCTGCGAAATGGTCAAGGATATGTGCGGTGAAGATATTATAAAGGACAGCTTTGTTTTTACCGAACACACTGCAGATCGTGGGGCTGAAGCTCCGCGCAGCTACATAGCTGACTTAGCGCGTTACTCTATACCCGATAGCGAAGAGGCTTTCGGTGCTGCTGTATCAAATATTTATACGGGTAATTCACAGGATACGGGCGAACGAAAATATAATATCTACGTTGCGCTTGCCGACAAAAACGCCTCGCGTGTGCTCCGCTTTGCATCTCAGCCGGGCGAGACACCCGATGAACTGATTTCAGCGTCGATTGAACTGCTGATGGATATGATTTGCGAGAAGTGTAACAGTCTTGGCGCACCCGTGACTGAATCACCTCAGGACAAGCCGTTTACCGCTGAAGCTGTTGAAGAGATTGAAATGCCTACAGAGCAGGAAACTAAAAGCAAGAAAAAGAGAGGACTCAGAACCGTCCTCTATGTTCTGCTTGCTGTTCTGCTTGCCTTTGTCGGATATTTTGCTTTCAGCGGATACGAAAACGCAGAAAAAAATAAAGAGGCTGCAGTCAGCAGCTTTGCAAGCTATTATTCTCAGGGAGCCGCCGCCGAAAGCGGTTCCCTGCTTGTTTTTAACGAAGATTTTATATTAGTTACGGATGAAGAAACCACTGCTTCGGAGAAATCGACAACAGAAATCGGTGAATCCGAGGTTGATGCAACAGAGGAATCAACAACTGTTTCCGGTGTATTGCCGCTGTTAGAAATAACATCGGCTCTGATAACCGAGAGCTTTACGGAAAAAGCTACAACAAAACCGATAGTGACGGCTAAGCCTGCGACTACGGTAAGACCCGTAACGACGACAAAACCGGTTACTACCGCAAAACCGACTACTACGAAGCCTGCGGTAAATTCAAGGGCAGACGGTGATTTTGTTTTCACTGTCTACGGATACGGTCACGGTGTCGGTATGAGTCAGGAGGGTGCACTCGGTTACTCCAAGCAGGGCAGTTCATATACCAATATACTGCTTCACTACTATCCCGGTACAACAATTGTAAAAAACGACCCGGATATGCCTGAGACCGTGCGTTTCGGCGGCAAGGATTATCCACTTATTGAATATCTTTGCCGAAGCGTGGTAGGTGAAATAAGCTCCGGCTGTAACAGTTCGACCGCCGAGGCCTTTAAAGCTCAGGCTGTAGCTCTGTATACCTATGCAAAGCGCTATAATTTCAATCTTTCAGCTTCAATGCACGCTTTTAACACGAGCTATAATTATGTGGGCAGTGCAGCGGAAACTGCAGTAAAATCCGTGCTCGGTGATTACGTTGCATATAACGGTAAACCAATAATGGCAACGTTTTACGCTATGTCTGCAGGTAAGACGGTCAAGGCTTCAACGGTGTGGAGCGGAAATACATATCCGTACCTTGAAAAGTCGGTTGACAGTCCGCTCGACAAAAACTGTACACGCTATAAGACAACCTATACGGTGTCGGCAGAGGAGTTTAAAGAGCTTATGAAGGCTAACCTCGGTGTTGAGCTGAGCGGTCATCCTTCAACCTGGATTAAAATTGAAAAGCACGACAGTGCGGTCAGCTCGTCTGTAGGCTACGTCGAACGAATGACTGTAGGAGGCAAGGCGATAACTGGCGCTTACTTCCGTGAAAAAGCAATGCAGTATAAAATTAGGTCACACTGTTTCAGCGTGTCCTATGTGGAGGAATAAAAATGACACAGATAAAATTTGTTTCATCACTTGAAAAAATATTTCCGCAAAGCGACGGTAACTTTTACGAAATAAACAGCCTTTCTATGCTCATAGGTGAGCGTACAAGCTTTCAGCTTGCAATAAATACTGATGAGCCGCTTCGTTTTACCGTTGACGGTGCTGAGTCGGTAGTGGTCAAGTCATACAATATAGGCTTTGTGCCGTCAAAGCTTCCGTTTTATGAAGATCACGACGACGATATTGTTATTTCACCTGACGGATATTATCCTGATGTGCTTTATCCGAGTGAAAACGGTGAGGTTGAGTTTGTGAACGGCGGCTGGTGCTCTGTATGGTTTGAGCTTGAGTCAAAAAAAGCAGGCGTAAATAATATTGTTGTTACACTCTTTAATGAGGATAATAATGAGGTCGGCAAGGCTGAAATCAGCGTAAAGGTAATTAATGCCGTATTGCCTGAGCAGGAGCTTATGCACACAAACTGGTTTCACTGTGACTGCCTTGCAACCTGGTACGGTGTTGACGCCTTCAGTGAGGAGCATTGGCAGATAGTTGAAAACTTTATGCGTGTAGGTAATGCACACGGACTTAATATGATTCTTACTCCGCTCTTTACACCTCCGCTTGATACAGCTGTCGGCGGAGAGAGGCCTACAATGCAGCTTGTTGACGTTACCGTAACAGGTAAGGATGAGTACAGCTTTGGATTTGATAAGCTTGCACGTTGGTTTGAAACTGCACACAGGAGCGGCATAAAATATTTTGAGCTTTCGCATCTGTTTACACAGTGGGGTGCAAAGCACGCACCGAAGATTGTTGACGTGAACGGCAAACAGCTTTTTGGCTGGAAAACTGCTGCAAGCGGTAAAAAGTATAAGTCTTTTCTTACTCAGTTTGCAGATGCACTTGATAAATTCCTTACCGAGCAGGGTGTAAAAGAAAAGTGTTGGGTGCACGTGTCTGACGAGCCGGGTGATGATACGGTAAGGGCTTATGCAAAGGCAAGCCGAATCGTGTCAGAGCTTTTCCCCGATTACAATAAGCTCGATGCACTAAGCAGCTTCAAATATTACAAAAAAGGTTTTGTGAAAACGCCCGTGCCTTCGCTTAACCACGCACACAAATTTTACGGCAAGGTGCCCAACCTTTGGGTGTATTACTGTTGCGGACAGTATAAGGGTACGTCAAACAGGTTTATGGCTATGCCGTCTTACCGTAACCGTGTGCTCGGTTTGCAGCTGTATAAATTCGGCTGTGTCGGCTTCTTGCAGTGGGGCTATAATTTCTGGTATTCACAGCACTCAAAGCGTTATATAAATCCGTTTGAGGAGACAGATGCCGGTGAGGCATTCCCCTCGGGCGATTCTTTTGTAGTATATCCGGGCGAAGACGGTCAACCGCTTGTGTCGCTGAGATATAAAGTCTTTTACGATGCATTCCAGGATATGAGAGCTCTCAAGTTCCTTGAGAGCAAAATCGGCTATGAGGAAACATTAAAGCTCATAGAAAACCGTACGGGCGAGCCTCTTTCGTTTACAAATTACGAGCGTGGTATTGAGGCAATGATCAGCAAGCGTGAGGCTGTGAATAAGGCGATAGAAGAGAACCTTTGATTGTTCTGATGCCGTAAAAGTGATGTGACAATAAAAACACGGCAGAGGCACTCTGACGGAGCTGCTCCCTTTGTCACTTCGTGACATTTCCCCCGCAGCGCGGGGGAATCTTCCTCTGCCTTACACGAGATGGAATATATAATGATTGCTTTAGAAAGAATTACAAAAGATAATATATTTTTATATTCATCTTATGAAAAGACGGATGTTATAAAATATCAATCAAGAATTTATCCCGATGAAAATGCTGATGCAAAATTATGGTACTATATAAAATATGACGATTTGTATATAGGCAGTGTATGGGTTGAAAAAGCAAAAGAGAATGATTTTGCTGTGCTGGGCATTTTTATTGCAGATGATAGTTACCGTAATAAAGGTATAGGGCTTGAAGCAATAAAAATGATACTCGGACTTGCGAATACGCTAGACGTAGAAAGAGTTTTGTTACGGGTCAGAGAAGATAATAAGCGAGCCTTAAAATGTTATCAAAAAGCAGGATTTATTGAAGTGGATAGATACGTGAAAGATAATGGGGTCAGGGCAGTTGAAATGATGTACAGGCTTGAATAGTATCTATAATAAAACAGGTCAGTTTCCGTAGAAGGAAGCTGACCTGTTGCTTTTTGTTGTTGAAATTTACCTCGTGCTATCAATGTCGGTGCGTATTTGCACTTTATTGAGGTATTGGATGCAACGTCACGTTGCGTTGAGGCGTATACTTATTCTCGTTTTATCTATGTTAAAAAGTATATGTGCTTCATTGAGGCATTGGATGCAACGGCACGTTGCTTATTCGCCCTTCATTTCGAGGAGCTTGACTTTACCGTCGTAAGAAGCCTGGCTGACCTTGATAGAATCGAAGATAGCGGCTCTGATATCGTCCTCAGTTGCACCGAGCTCTTCGGAGTACTTGCGGTCGATAAAGAGGTTGAGACCCATAATATCTGCAAGTCCGTCAACATCAATACCGCTTTCAATGCCCTTTTCAGCGTATTCCTTCTTGACACCGCCCAGACCCATACGCATCATCCAGGGAGCAACGCTGATAACCTTGCGGTTTTCACCCATACCGCGTGCTGCGTAAACGATCTTGAGAAATTCCTTCCAGGTCTGGTTGTACATGCTGATAGGCCATGCCTTTGCGCCCTTTGATTTCTCAGCGGCACCGACGATAACCTCACCAACCTGACGGACTGTAAGCATTGCAGTACCGCCGCCCGGATACATTGTGAAGGGAAGCTTATCCATACGCTTGATCTGCTCGATAAGAATAACCCAAACAGGCTTTCTGCCGGGCTGAGTGCCGAAGATGTAGGGAAGTTCAAGGACAGCAACGTCAAAGTTTTCATCAGCAAAGGAGAATGCAACCTCTTCCTGGTCGATTCTGCTGCGGATGTAGGGATGCTTCTCTGTGAGCTTCATATCGGGACGCTCTTTTGCAAGGTATGCAAAGTATGAGCCGAGGATAACGGCATTCTTCATACCGACTTCCTTACAGATGGGGAGAAGTCTCTTGAGAGGAGCGATGTTGCACTTATAGTAGAGGTCGTAAACCGGTGCGGGAGCCTCAACTCTTTCGTCAACGCCTGCAGCGAAAACAAAGCAGTCGCAGCCTGTCATCATCTCTTTGATCTCTTCATCGCTCTTTTCGTAGAGATTGCAAAGCTCAATCTCCATCTCTTCGGGGATGGGAGCTCCTTCAGGGAGAGGGGGAAGAGCAACGCTCTTTACCTGATGGCCTCTTTCGATAAAAATTCTTGCAGCCTCACAGCCGAGAAGGCCTGTGCCGCCAATCATAAACACTTTCATATCGCAGTGCGATACACGGTGCGCACCAAAAGTTGATATAAAAACAACGCTTAGTGCCCGGTATCTCTTCCTTTCTTCAAATAATAAACTTTTTATTATAAGGCATATGCAGAGCAGTAGGTTGTACCGCTCTGCATTTTTTAAAAATATTAGCCCTGTGCGTAAGCGCCGACCTGCATCATAAAGTCACCGAGCTGTGCGCCGAATTCGGGAGCACCGTCCATAATAAGCTTGCCTGCCTTGACGGATTCAAGCATATCTGCAGTCTGCATAAGGATGCCGAGTGCACTGTCGAAATTATCAAAGCGCATTGTGAAGAAGGGCATTGCGCGCTTGTACTCGCCTCTGCCTGCTCTTGACTTGCCTGCCTTGATACGGATGTATGCACTGACCTCGGGGTAGCCGTTAACTGCCCATGAGTAAACACGGTCGGGGCTCTTTGAAGTCCAGTCATGTATTGCATCGTGGCCGTTCTTGTTGAGTGTGCTGATACCGCTGGAGAGCAGGTAGAAGTAGCACTTAACAAGAAGCTTCTTTGTCTCCTCATCCTCGGGAGCTTCTTTAGCTGTGAGGAGAGAGGACATCTTGAGAAGAACCATCATAAAGGATGCAAAAGCTGTGGGATGCTTTGCAAGACCCTTCATTTTGGGGAGGTACTGCGGCTTAATCTGACCCTTGAAGAATGCGTTGAGTGCTTCGATGCTCTTGAACTCAAGCTCTACGTGAGCATTGTCTGTGAGCTTATCAGTGTGAACAATCCACTCACCGTTGTTTACAACGAGGTGTGTGCCGACCTTTCCTTCGGGAACGTCGGGGCAAAGTGCACTGATCTGATAAATTGTGTGAGCGTGCTCAAACTTCTTTGCAAGGTTGGGTACATCGTTAGCAATGACCTTGATAAGCGGGATCGCAGCACAGAGGAAAATTTTATTGGTAAAAACTTCGTCTCTTGTAGACATAAAAATCAATCCTTTCTGCCGTTGAAATTTAATCGGTTGAGATTAAACTTCGTCGTCCCAATCGTCGTCAAGCTCAAAGTCAGCGTTCATTGCCTCACGGACTGCTGCGATGATACCGTTGGAGTCAATACCGAGTGTTGACATAATATCTTCGTGGAGACCGATGGGAGCAAACTGATCCTGAATACCGAGGCGCTTGAATGCACAGCCCTTACCTGTTTCAGCAATGACCTCTGCAACAGCAGCGCCGAGACCGCCGATAACGGAGTGGTCTTCTACAGTGATGATACGGCGTGTATCCATAATTGCCTTAACAACAGCTTCCTTATCAAGGGGCTTGATTGTGTGCATATTGATAACTCTGACCTTAAGACCGTCAGCGTTCTCAAGGAAGTTTGCAGCCTGGAGAGCCTGGAATGCACAGGAACCGCAAGCGATAACTGTGATATCTGTACCCTCTTTAAGTTGAACAGCCTTGCCGACCTCGAAGCCGTAGTCTGTTGTTTCGTAAAGAACACGGTCGAAACCGCGGTTGATACGGATGTAGTAGGGACCGGGATTCTCGTATGCTGCACGTACTGCGTTGACTGTCTCGAGACCGTCAGCAGGGCAGATAAGAGTGATATTGGGCATTGAGCGTACAACTGCCATATCGCAGATTGCGTGGTGAGTTGAACCTGCCTGACCGAAAGAAGTACCTGCGTGTGTAGCGATAATCTTTGCGTTTACGTTCTGATAGCAGATGTCTGTGTGAAGCTGGTCAGCACTTCTGAGAGAAGCGAAAACAGAGAATGTGGAAAGGAAGGGAACAAGGCCTGCCTTAGCCATACCTGCTGCAATACCGAACATATTCTGCTCAGCGATACCTACGTTAAAGTATCTGTCCGGGAAATGCTCACCGAACATACCGATTTTTGTTGATTTACCAAGGTCAGCTGTAAGAGCGACAACGTCGTCATGCTCCTGACCGAGTTCTACGAGTGTTTTGCCGTAGTATTCAGCTGTTGAAAAAGCTGTAGATTCAGTAGCTGTATAAGTAAGTCCACCTGCCATGGCTTATGCACCCTCCTTTTCTGCTCTCTCGCAGCGCTTCTTATAAAATGCTTCGAGGCTCTTCTTAGCAAGTTCGTATTTCTCTTCATTGAGAGCACCGTAGTGCCACTTGTAGTCGCCTTCCATATAGTCAACACCGCAACCCTTGACTGTATTTGCAACAATCATAACGGGCTTTTCTGTGTTTTCGTATGCGTAGTCGATAGCATCGCAAAGCTCCTTGATGTTGTTACCGTCGATCTCGATAACGTGGAAGCCGAATGCACGCCACTTGTCGCAGAAGGGTTCAAGCTTCATAACTTCTTCTGTCGGGCCGTCGATCATGCACTGGTTACGGTCAACAAAAGAGATAACGTTTGTGATGTTGTAGTGAGCGATTGTCATTGCAGCTTCCCAGTTGGAGCCTTCGTCACACTCACCGTCGCCAAGGACACAGAATGTCTTGTAATCCTTGCCCTTGATTTTTGCGGCAAGACCTGTACCTGCTGCGATTGAAAGGCCGTGGCCGAGTGAGCCTGTTGATGCGTCAGCACCGACAACCTTATTGGAGTCAAGGTGGATACCCATCTTGGAGTTGGAAAGGTTGAAGGTCTTGAGCTGCTCAGGATCGTTGTAGCCGTAGTCGCAAAGAACAGCAGCGTAAGCAACGCCTGCGTGACCCTTACTGAGTATGAATCTGTCTCTGTCTTCCCAGTTGGGGTTGTCCTTGTCGAGGTGCATATACTTGTGGTAGAGAACTGTCATGATATCCATGACGCTCATACCGCCGCCGATGTGAGCACTGCCTGCCCAGTAAGTTGTGTCAAGGCAGAGCTTGCGAAGCTCGTTTGCCTTCTTTTCAAGTGCAAGCCACTCTTGTTTGGTTAATGGCATTTCGTTTTCCTCCTATATATTATTGTTTTATATATTTAGAATATTTCGGGATGCTTTGCTGCAACAACCTTGAATGCTTCGTCAGCGACTTCAAGAGTAAGGTTGATATCCTTATCGGAAAGAGAAGCATTGATGAAGTGGTTGTGATGGCTGGAGAAGAAGATACCTCTCTTGACACATTCAGCAACCCACTCCTGATGGAGCATCATTGAGTTGTCGTTTGCAATACGGAGATAGAAAAGCGAGGGCTCACCGGAAACAACAAGATCAAAACCGTTGTTTGCAGCAGCTTCTTTAAGGCCGTTTGTGAGCTTGAGACCCTTTTCGCGGAAGAGCTTGGGAGCTTCGATTTCCTTCATCTTGTTGATACAAGCGATACCTGCTGCGAAGGGGATAGCACTCATCCAGTAGCTGCCGGTGTAGCTGAGAGCACTGACGGAGCTCTTGAGGGATTCCTTACCGCAAAGGCAGGATACGTTCCAGCCGTTTGCAAGTGCCTTACAGAAGCAGATGAGGTCAGCTTCAAAGCCGTAGTAGTGGTCGGAGCCTGCTGTGTCAAGTCTGAAACCGCAACGCACGTCATCAACGATAAGGACGATGCCCTTGCGTGTGCAGAGCTCACGTACCTTCTGCCAGTAGCCGTCAGCGGGAAGCTGATTGTCGATGTAGTTACCGTGCATATAAGGTGTGGAGATAAATGCAGCGATTTCGCCGTCATTCTCTTCAACAAGCTTTTCAAGTGCTTCAAAATCGTTCCAGTCGACATAGAGGTTGTTTGCGACATCCTCGGGGATAACGCCGGGATAGTCAACCTTCTGTGTCCAGGGAGAAACGCCGTGATAGAAACCGTTTACAAAGATGATCTTCTTACGGTGTGTAGCTGCACGGGCAGTCATAATTGCACAGGTGGTAACGTCATTACCGTTCTTTGCGAAAAATGCCCAGTCAGCACAGTTGACTGTATCAACCAGAAGCTCTGCAAACTCAAGCATAACCTTGCCGGGTGATGTCATACAGTTGCCGAGCTTAGCCTGTGCCATAGCAGCTGCGTCAACGTCTTTATCGTTGTAGCCGAGTACGTTGGGACCGTATGCACACATATAGTCGATATATTTGTTGCCGTCGACATCCCAGAAGTATGTACCCTTTGCCTTCTCGCCGAAGAGCGGCCAGTCGCATACGGGGATGAAGTTACCTTCTGCCGGGCCGAGGTGGCCGTAAACGCCGGAGGGGATTACCTTGGTAGCTCTGTCAAAGAGCTCACGGCTTTTTGTATGTTCGTAAATAGGAAAACTCATTTCGTTACACCTCCGCTTATGCTAAGTACAGAGCTACTCTGTCGAGTATTCTGTTGAGATTGTCGATCATATTGATCATGCCCTTCATCTCGATCTTGCCTTCACCGATGCAGGCAACAGCGTTGACCTTACCGTCGAAAAGGTCACGTGCGAGATCGATATCTGCAAACTCCATGAATGCACGGGGCTTCTCGCAACGCTGCTTGATTGTGACAAGTCTGTGATCCTTGACACGGATTGTAGCAGCAACGTCATCCTTGATGCCAAAGGAAATCTCACCGTCGGGGATGAGATGTGCGGAGAATTTGCCGATTTCATCGTTGTTTGCAATCTGAGAAAGAGCAACAGAGATTGTGTAGAACATCAATCTTGTGCTTGTCTCGAAGAACTCTCTGTCTTCAAGGTCTTCGGGAGAGGGACGCATAAGAGCCGAGAGACGGTCAGTCAGCGCTGTGAAGCCCTTGAGAAGGAAGCTGATGTGTTGGAAGCCCTTTGTGGGGATAGGTGTTACGGTGCCGTCGATAAGGCCGTTGAACTTCTCGCATGAGCTGAAGGGAAGCTTAACGTCGCACTTGGAGCAGCCCTGCTCCATGCGGCATCTGCCGTTTTTGAAGTAGAGAGTAGCCTTGGGACCGCCCGCTACATCGAAACCGATTGAAATCGGCTTCTGGTTTGAAATGATTGCGGAAGCGACAGGGTCGATCTCGCAAAGATTTTCAAGTGTGCCGAGAACAGCATACATATTGATATACGCCATTGTCTTTGAATCTGTCAAAGCACTTTCCTCCTTAACAGGCACCCGTGCATAAGATGCCTATAATAATATCACCTTATTTTAACAAAGAATTATAATACTTGTCAATAAAATTATACTGTTTTAACAAATTGTTTATAGGTAAAATGTAGTGATTGGTCATTTTGCCGAAAAGATGTTTGCATTTATGTTCAATTTGCAATATATGTAATGAGATTATGTATATGTATTGCTACCCGTTAATTAATAATTGACAAAATAACGCAAAATTTTATATAATCAAATTTAGTGCAGTAAAGAATATCAGTATATTAAGAAGAAATAAAGGAGAGTTTTATTATGAAAAAAATCGCCAGCTTTACAATAGACCATACGATTCTGCCCTGCGGAATGTATACATCAAGAGTTGACGGTGATATTGTTACCTATGACATCCGTTGCCGTAAGCCTAACGTTGAAGAGGTTATGGACAATGCTTCAATCCATACCGTTGAGCATCTTTTTGCGACTTTTGTACGTAATTCACTGCTCAGCGACGGTGTTATTTATTTTGGCCCAATGGGATGCCGCACGGGTTTTTATTTCCTTGTAAGAGATACGGACATAAGTCCCGAGCAGGCGATAGACCTTACAAAGCAGGCTTTTGAGTTTATAGCTTCTTATAACGGTGAGATTCCCGGTGTCAGCGCTAAGGAATGCGGCAACTACCGTGACCACAGCCTTGAAGGTGCAAAAGCAGAGGCTGCAAGAATGGTCGAGGTTATGAAAAATGTTACGGCAGAAACTCTTGTATATCCCGAATAATATATTAAAAATACTCCATATTTCTCTAATGGAATTATAAACACTGACAATCGTGCTATAATGGTTACAAAGTTGTAACCATTTGACTCAAATTGTTACAACTTTGTAATTTTTTAATGTAAGGAGGTTTGACTGTGGCTGAAGATAAGATGGCTAAAAACAGCGACGCTTCACAGGCACCTGAATATATTTCCGTGTCTGATATTGAGTCCGAAAGGAAAAGCGACGGTCAGACTCTCAGTGAATACGGAATTTTCGGTTTCCTTGCCGACCTTCCGATTTTCGGAATAGAAAAGCCTGTATACGCATCTGCAGAAAAGGCTGAGGAAGAAGAAACCGTTACAGAGTCCGGGTATAAGGAAGCTCAAGAGCATAAGCCGATCGAGATTACTGAACGAAGCGGTGGTGCAATTTATGACTGGATATATATGTTCGGTCTGCTGATAATCCGACGTGTGCGTTTTGCAGGTCACAAGCTCAGAGCGCTTTTCAGCAAACCGGCTCATATAGTTTCGGTTTTTGCAAGTATATTTGTCGTGCTCTGTGATACGGTGTTACTCCGTTCACTCCGCAATGCTGCTGAGGATTTCCGTAAACTGAAGTCAGAGTTCCGCAAGGCAAAGGGTGATGTTAAGGGTGGCTTTAAGGGTACGCCGTTACAAAAGCTCAAGCAGACTCCGGGCTTTATAAAAAAAGCCTATAAGAGACATCCGCATTTCTTCAGGACGGTAATCAACACGGCTATTCCGGTTATGGCATTGATGATGCTTATCGGTACGGTAACGTCGTGGACAAGCTCCACCTATGCGCTTGAGGTAATGGTTGAAAATAACGGTGAAATGTGCTCACTCGGATATATTAGTGACGAGTCGGTATTTATAGAAGCGCGTACCATTGTCAAAGACAGAATAGACTCGGGTGCAAGTGACGGCGATGAAACACTTATTGCAAACCCGACATACAAAATTACACGCGTAAAGCTCAATGAGCTCAGCGATGCTGATGCAATCAGCGACAAGCTTATTGAAACATCTGACTCAAAGCTTACAAATGCCTGTGGTGTTTATATCGACGGTGAATTTGTATGTGCAGTCAAAAATGAAACCGACGCAAGAAGCGTGTTCAATAATCTCCTGCGTGAAGCAGAAGAGAAATATAAGATTGACTCAAGCGATGAGAATTCATTTGCTGACTTTGTGGAGGACGTTGAATTCGTTCAGGGCCTCTATTCTGATGATGAGGACAAGATGTGGGAGGCTTCAAGGCTGCTTGACGTGCTCACAAACGAAAAGAAGAGTGAAGCGGTATACTATACTGTCCGGGACGGAGACACTCCTTCGGGTGTTGCATCAAAGTTTGACGTTACTACGTCAGAACTCAGGGCACTTAATCCCGGTGTCAATTTCAACGTATTCAAAGTCGGTACAAAGCTTACGATTTCTTCGGAGGTCAGCTTTGTTCGTGTTGAGATAATTAAGGTTGTGGAAAGAAATGAATCCACTCCTTATGAGACAGAAACCGTCGAGTCTTCAAGTCTTTTCCGTGGAGATAAGCGTGTTATCCGGAAGGGTGTTAAGGGTACGGACAAGGTTACTTATCTTGTTACCTATGTCGATGGCGTGCAGACCGAGTCCAAGGAAATTGACCGCGTGACATTGGTCAATCCCATTAATGAAAAGGTGCAGGTAGGTACAAAGAAGCCTTCGGTATACGGCAGCAGCGGCGGTAATTACGAGGTTATTTCAAAGGGCAAGTTCGTATGGCCCGTATCGGGTCTTTATACGATAACTTCTTATTACGGAAACCGCAGAAGCGGATTCCATACCGGTATTGATATTTCGGGCGGTAACGCTTCGGGTAAGCTCGTGCTTGCTGCGGACAGCGGTACTGTTGAGCTGGTTAAGTTCAGCAACAGAAGCTACGGTAACCAGGTAGTTATCAACCACGGCAACGGCGTTAAGACACGTTATGCTCATATGCTTGACGGCTCAATTTCAGTTTCCGTCGGTCAGAAGGTATCGCGGGGTCAGGCTATAGGCCGTGTCGGTAACACAGGTAACAGCTCGGGCGCTCACCTGCACTTTGAGGTCATAGTTAACGGCAACACAGTTAACCCGTATCCGTATATAAAATAAAATGAAGGGAATATAAAAAAAGCGAAGACCGCATAAAACAATATAGAACAAAGGGTTCTGCAGGTATATAAAGCCTGAAGAACCCCAAAAATATAAATGAAAATCAAAAATCGGTAAATTTTAATGTTTAATACTACGGATAAACCTCGCCGTTCGATGTACCTTTGTACGCCTTCGGGCAAACAAAATCAAGTCAAAGTCTTGATTTTGCTCGGGTTATCCGTTCTTCATCATTTTTCCTATCCTCTTAAAAGGAGCTGTAAAAAACAAAAGTTTTTTTACAGCTCCTTTTTGGTTGTATTCGGTAAAGATAATTTGCACAAAAATGTGATTCCGGAAAAATGCTTTTAAATTCTGAGGTTTCTACAATATCTTCGTCAATCCAATCTTCAGAATGTCATTCACCTGATATAATCCACTTAAACTGCTGAAACAAAACAGATAATTATCCTTTATTGTCAGCTCTTGTAACTATTATTGTAATGTGTTAAAATAATCTTTGATAAGTTTTTGAATTTTTTGTGATATTATTGTGAAAAAAGCAGGAGGATATGATGTATGTTTAAAAGGTTTTTTGCCGGCATTCTTGCCTTTATTTTTTCAATTCTTCCGTGCGCAAACGGCAAGGTGAAATACACCTGCAAAGAGGCGGTTGCTGTAACAGCAGAATTCGCTGAAAATGAAAGTATTGCGATTGACACACCGAAGCCTGCTTTTGCGGCGGATATGCCGGAATCAGAGGTTATCTCGGTTAACGGATTATCACGGCTATCAATCAACGGTCAGCTTACATCTCCCGTCCTCTTTTTCGGCAATACGGATTTCCCGAATCCCAACGGTGTCACAACAAGTCAGGCAGGATTTGCCGCTGATGCGGGAATACATCTTCACTCCATTATTGA
>JAFQEL010000010.1 GCA_017399065.1 Clostridia bacterium
AAGGTAGGGCAGGGGCTCGCCCCTGCCGTTAAGTTAAATGTAACCTTGCGGAATGGTCAAGACCATTCCCTACACATTGTCATTCTGAGCGATAAAACGGGCGACCACACAGGGTCGCCCCTACGCGTTCGGGATGACATTTTTTTTATATTGCGGTAAATGGTATGTCAAAAGCTCCTTTTGAAAGGAGGTCAATCTCTAATTAATATCGATGTAATTTAATTGCGAATTGATTTGTTGCATAATATGTAAAAATATTTTGTTTTATCAAAGAGATTTATGCAATAATTACTTGATAATTGAGTTTAATTTATGTATAATATACCGTGAGATTGAATGGCTCAGAAATCAGAAAGGAGACAATCAAAATGAACTATTCACATGAAGTGGAAAAAATGTGTATCGTGGCTAAAGGCCCGCATCACGGTCCCGCTCCTATCCCCGAAGAGGGCAAGTGGGTAAAGGCATACGAAATTAAGGACATCTCCGGTTTCTCACACGGTGTGGGCTGGTGTGCTCCTCAGCAGGGTACTTGTAAGATCTCTCTCAACATCAAAGAGGGTATCGTAGAAGAGGCTCTTGTTGAGACAATCGGCTGCTCCGGTATGACTCATTCCGCAGCTATGGCTGCCGAGATTCTTCCCGGCAAGACACTCCTCGAGTGCCTTAACACAGACCTTGTCTGTGACGCTATCAACGTTGCAATGCGTGAGATCTTCCTTCAGCTTGTCTACGGCAGAACTCAGTCCGCATTCTCAGAGGACGGTCTTACAATCGGCGCAGGTCTTGAGGACCTTGGTAAGGGTCTTCGTTCACAGGTCGGCACAATGTTCTCCACAAAGGCAAAGGGCGTACGTTACCTCGAAATGGCTGAGGGCTACGTTACACGTATGGCTCTTGACGAGAACGATCAGGTTATCGGCTATGAGTTTGTAAAGCTCGGCAAGATGCTTGAGGATATACGTCACGGTGCAGACCCCGCAGAAGCATACAAGAACAATATGGGCAGCTACGGCAGATTTGCTGACGCTGCAAGATATATTGACCCCAGAGAAGAATAAGGAGGAGGGAGAACAATGGCTGTTACATTTGAAGGTAAAGAAAGAAGAATGGAAAAAATCGAGGCTTGCCTTGCTCAGTACGGCATCGAGAGCCTTGAAGCTGCCAGAGATCTCTGCCTCTCCAGAGGCATCGATGTCGAAGCTATCGTTAAGGGCACACAGCCCATCGCTTTCGACAACGCTGTCTGGGCATACACTCTCGGCGTAGCTATTGCCCTTGCACAGGGCATCGAGAATGCTGCTGACGCTTCCGCTGCTATCGGCGTAGGCCTTCAGGCATTCTGCATCCCCGGTTCAGTTGCTGAAAACCGTAAGGTCGGTCTCGGCCACGGTAACCTCGGCGCAATGCTCCTCAAGGACGAAACAAAGTGCTTCGCATTCCTTGCAGGTCACGAGTCATTCGCAGCTGCTGAAGGCGCTATCAAAATCGCTCTCACAGCTAATAAGGTTCGTACAGAGCCTCTTCGTGTTATCCTCAACGGTCTCGGTAAGGACGCTGCTATGATCATCTCCCGTATCAACGGCTTCACATACGTTGAGACAGAGTATGATTTCTACAGCGACGAGCTCAAGGTTGTCAACACAACACCTTACTCAAACGGTGACCGTGCTCTTGTCCGTTGCTTCGGTGCTAACGACGTTCTCGAAGGCGTTGCAGTTATGAAGCACGAGGGTGTTGACGTTTCCATCACAGGTAACTCAACTAACCCCACACGTTTCCAGCACCTCGTTGCAGGTACCTACAAGAAGTGGGCACTTGAAAACGGCAAGGAGTACTTCTCTGTTGCTTCCGGCGGCGGTACAGGCAGAACTCTTCATCCTGATAACGTTGCTGCAGGTCCTGCTTCCTACGGTCTTACAGACTCTATGGGCAGAATGCATGGCGATGCTCAGTTTGCAGGTTCATCTTCTGTTCCTGCTCACGTTGAGATGATGGGTCTCATCGGTATGGGTAACAATCCCATGGTTGGTGCTACAGTTGCTTGCGCTGTTGCAGTTGCAGAAAGCTACAAGAAATAATAAACAAACCACGACTTAAAGCTGTTGGGCGGAGCAATCTGCCCGACGGCTTACAGTATTATTATAGGAGATATTAATAATGAAAAAATCATTTCTTAAAGTAATTGCACTCGTTATGGTGGCTGCAATGCTTTTCTCACTTACAGTATCCGCTGCTGACGATTTTTCGTCACAGCCCGAAAACACTCTTAAGTTCGGTGAGGACGGCAAGTTCCGTATCCTCCAGTTTGCCGATACACAGGACGATATGTTCCCGTCACCCGGTATGATCAAGATGATCGAAACAGCTGTTGAAAAGTACGAGCCTGACCTCGTTGTTTTCACAGGCGATAACACAGGTACGGTTGATCTTAAGATTGATGCTAAGTACGCTATCAAGGCTATTATCGATCCTATTGCCGATGCCGGCGTTCCTTTTACGTTTGTTTTCGGTAACCACGATGCAGAGAACGTTTCAAAGGAAACTCACTTTGCAGCATACCGCGACTTTGATAACTGCCTTGCTTACGATGCAGATCCTGAGCTTTACGGCATGGGCACACACAACCTCACAATCAAGTCTTCCGACGGTACAAAGGTTGCTTACAACATCTGGATGTTCGACTCCAATATGTATGATGATGAAAGAGGCGGCTACGATTACATACACGAGGATCAGCTCAACTGGTATGTAAACACATCAAATGCTCTCAAGGCTGCTAACGACGGCGAGCCCGTTCCCTCACTTGCATTCCAGCACATCGTTCCTTACGAAATCAAGGATTATGTTGTTGAAGTATCTCAGCCCGATCCCAACGGCTTTACATCTAAAAACGAAGAAACCGGCGAGATACACCACTATGCTCTCGACCCCAACTATGCAGAGGCAGGCTCAATCCTTCGTGAGAATCCCTGTCCCTCAACATTCCACGGTGAGCAGATGAGCAAGTTTGTTCAGCAGGGCGATGTCAATGCTGTTTTCGTAGGTCACGACCACGTTAACGACTACATTGTTCACACAAAGATGAACGCTGCTGACGGTGCCGCTATCGATATCGTCAACACACCCGGCGCATCCTTCCAGTCTTATGGTGATGACGAAATGCGCGGCTGCCGTATTATCGACCTTGACGAAAGCAATCCCTGGGAGTATGAGACATTCAGCCCCACATTCTATGATGTTGTTGGCGATACAGAGGAAAACAGAGCCCTTGCTTACGTTTCTGACAATATCGTATGGTACTATGTATCATTCATCGCAAGAATCATTCCTTTCTTCGGTGAGCAGCTTCAGCAGATGCTTATTTCTGCAATCTACAACACATTCAAATAATTTATATGAAAGTACGGTGAAAAACAATGGATGCTTTTCTCCAGTCAATTTATGAATTTGATCTCTCTGTTTTCAGCGCGATCTTTTCAATTGCCAACGATGTGCTTGACCACATAATGTTCTGGGTTACAAAGCTCGGTGACGGTATGATAATGCCGATTGTAGGCGTTATCCTTCTCTTTTTTAAGAAGACCCGAAAAGCAGGTATGGCTATGCTCGGAGCTCTCCTTGTTATGGTTATTCTCAACAACGAGATTCTTAAGCCGATGATTGCAAGAGTAAGACCTTGCTTTATCTTTGATCCCGTGGCTCTTGAGGCTAATAAGGCTGAACTTGGCAGCAAGTTTGATAAAATACTGGCAACAGTCAACGAATATGCACAGAGGTTTCCTGAACTCAAAGCTAAATGGATTGAGGGATATAAATTCCCGGAGATCGGCTATCCGAATCTCGCTGAGAAGCTTCCCTTTATCGCTTCTGAATTAACACATACTATGCCTCACAGCTGGTCATTCCCCTCAGGTCACACATCTTCTTCTTTCGCATTTGCAACAGCAGTTTTCGCAAACAACAAGAAGTGGGGCATTGCTGCATACGTTCTTGCAGCCCTTATCGGCTTCTCCCGTATCTACCTTGGCGTACACTACTGCACTGACGTTCTTGCAGGTGCAGTTCTCGGTATCGTCTACGGTGTTATCGGCGTTCTTGTTGTCGGCGCAATCATCAAGCTTATCAAGAAGAAAGACAACAAGCTTTCAAAACTTTTTGACTAATAAATTAACGAAAGGATGTTACTTAAATGAATAAACCTGTTCTTATCGAAACATCAGCACGTCACGTCCACGTTTCACGTAAGGACCTCGATATCCTCTTTGGTGAAGGCTATCAGCTTACACATAAGAAGGACCTTTCACAGCCCGGTCAGTTCGCTTGTGAAGAGCGTGTAGCAGTTATCGGCCCCAAGGGCAGCTTCCCGGCTGTTTCAATCCTTGGCCCCGAAAGACCTGCAACTCAGGTTGAGATTTCTGCTTCCGATGCTCGTTCAATCGGTGTTGTTGCTCCCGTTCGCGAGAGCGGCGTTATCGAGGGCAGCGGTGCTTGCAAGCTCGTAGGTCCCAAAGGTGAGATTGAAATCAGCGAGGGTGTTATCGTTGCAAAGCGTCACATCCACGCAACTCCCGAAGACGGCGAGAAGTACGGCGTACAGGATAAGCAGATCGTTTCCGTTAAGGTTGAGTCCGACGGCCGCAGCCTTATCTTCGGCGACGTTGTAGTCCGTGTCAACCCTGCTTATGCTCTTGCTATGCACATCGACACAGATGAGTCAAATGCAGGCTTCTGCACACCCGGTATGATGGGTGACATCATCACCGACTGATTTAATTTTATTTACAGCGGCAATTCCGTTATCGGTTTTGCCGCTGTTTTTACCGTCATATCACTTTCATGGCGATGCGTAGGGAACAGTCTTGACTGTTCCGTTATGTACGTTGGGATTTTGCGGAATGGTCAAGACCATTCCCTACGGTGTCATTCTGAGCGTAGCGAAGAATCTTATCCAAGGCTCCTTTTTTGAGGGAGCAACGAAGCTGACTGAAGGAGTATGAGATTTTTCATTTCGTTCAGGATGACATTGTTTTATGCATAAGCAGTTTCTTGCATTTGACAAAACCCTTATAATAATGTATAATATAACTATCCTGACAAGAGGAATTTTCCGACTGAAAGGTGCAGTTATTTTTGTATTCCAAGGGGCATACTATACCCATATACGATTAAAGCCGCACCTGTGTCAGGTGTGGCTTATTTGCTTTTTAGGAGGAGTAATTATGGATACAAGAGTTGCCGTAATGGGCATTATTGTTGAGAATAAAGACAGTGTTGAGCAACTCAATTCTCTGCTTCATGAGTACGGCGATATTATTATCGGCAGAATGGGCATACCCTATAAAGAGAAAGGCATAAGTATTGTCAGTATTGCGGTCGATGCCGCTCAGGATACCATTTCCGCTCTCTCGGGCAAAATCGGCAAGCTCGACGGTATCAGTGTCAAAACTGCTTACTCAAACGTGATAAGTCATGGATAAAAAGATAATAGATATTATAGAAAAACTTGCAGAGTGTCACAGCCTGAGTGCGGATGAATATAAATTGCTTATTACCGAGCGTGACGAAGAATCGGCAGAGCTTCTCAGCGTAAAAGCGGATGCTGTACGCCACGAGTATTACGGCACCGATATTTATATCAGAGGTCTTGTTGAAATCAGCAACATCTGTAAAAACGATTGTCTGTACTGCGGAATAAGAGCAAACAACAAAAACTGCGAGCGTTACAGACTTACCGAAGAGGAAATCCTCTCCTGCTGTAAAGAAGGCTATAAGCTCGGCATCCGTACCTTTGTTTTGCAGGGCGGTGAGGATGCACATTTCACCGATGAAATTCTCTGCAACCTTATAAAGCAAATCAAAAATAATCATCCCGACTGTGCGGTTACGCTCTCACTGGGTGAGAGTAGCAAAGACAGCTATAAGGCACTGTATGACGCAGGTGCTGACAGATATCTGCTTCGCCACGAGACGGCAGACAGTGAGCATTATTCAAAGCTTCATCCGAGCGGTATGTCATTTGAAAACCGTATGCAATGTCTGCACAATCTTAAGGATATCGGTTATCAGGTCGGTTGCGGTTTTATGGTCGGCTCACCTTACCAGACGGTGGATAATATCGTTAAAGATTTGATGTTTATCGAAAAATTTCAGCCTGATATGTGCGGCATAGGTCCATTTATTCCTCATAAGGACACACCTTTTGCTTTGTTTGAGCAAGGCAGTGTTGAGCTTACCTGCTACTTGCTGTCAATAATCAGGCTTATCTGTCCGAAGGTGCTTTTACCTGCAACAACTGCACTTGCCACAATCGACGAGCAGGGCAGGGAAAAAGGAATCCTTGCAGGTGCAAATGTAATTATGCCTAACCTCTCACCCGAGTTTGCAAGAGCTAAGTATGAGCTGTATGACGGTAAACTCTCAACGGGCACTGAGGCGGCAGAAAATATCAGAAAAATAAAAAACTCAATGAAAAAAATCGGTTACCGTGTAGTTGTTTCACGCGGTGACGCCAAGCAATAGAAAGAAGGCTAATACTATGGCAAACTACAATCCCAAATCACTCAAGGCAGAAGAGTTTATCAGCCACGAGGAAATACTTGCAACGCTCGAATATGCCGAGCAGAATAAGAATAACGTCGAGCTTATCGATTCTATTCTCGAAAAGGCACGCCCCAAAAAGACAGCTGACGGCACAGTCTGTGCAGGCCTTACATACCGTGAGGCAAGCGTGCTGCTTGCGTGCGAAATTCCCGAAAAGGTTGAGCGTATATACGAAATCGCCAAGGAAATCAAGCTTGCTTTCTACGGCAACCGTATTGTTATGTTTGCTCCGCTCTATCTTTCAAATTACTGCGTAAACGGTTGTGTATACTGCCCTTATCACCTTAAGAATAAGCATATTGCACGTAAGAAGTTGACTCAGGAAGAGGTTAAGAAAGAGGTAATCGCTCTGCAGGATATGGGTCACAAGCGACTTGCAATCGAGGCAGGTGAGGACCCCGTAAACAATCCGATTGAGTATATTCTTGAGTGTATAAAAACTATTTACAGCATCAACCACAAAAACGGTGCAATCCGCCGCGTAAATGTGAATATTGCCGCAACAACTGTCGAGAATTACCGCAAGCTCAAGGAAGCAGGCATCGGTACATATATCCTCTTCCAGGAAACTTATCATAAGGAGAGCTATCTCAAACTCCATCCGACAGGTCCCAAGCACGATTACGCTTACCATACCGAAGCTATGGATAGAGCTATGGAGGGCGGCATTGACGATGTCGGTCTCGGTGTCCTTTTTGGCCTTGAGCTTTATAAGTACGAGTTTGCAGGTCTGCTTATGCACGCAGAGCATCTTGAGGCTGTACACGGTGTAGGTCCGCATACAATCAGCGTGCCGAGAATCAAGCGTGCAGACGATATTGACCCGGACGTTTTTGATAATTCAATTCCCGATGAAATTTTCGAGAAGATAATTGCCTGCATCCGCCTTGCAGTACCCTATACGGGTATGATTATCTCAACCCGTGAGTCTCAGGCTGTGCGTGAGCGTGTGCTCAACCTCGGCATTTCGCAGATTAGCGGTGCTTCCCGTACATCTGTCGGCGGCTATACCGAAGAGGAAAGACCGCACGATTCCGAGCAGTTTGATGTTTCTGACCAGCGTACACTCGACGAGGTTGTCCGTTGGCTTATGCAAAACGGACACATTCCCTCATTCTGTACTGCCTGCTACCGTGAGGGCAGAACAGGCGACAGATTTATGAGCCTTTGCAAAAACGGCCAGATTATCAACTGCTGTCATCCCAATGCACTTATGACTCTTACCGAGTATCTTGAAGATTACGCAAGCTCCGCCACAAAGGAAATCGGCTACAGTATGATTATGGATGAGCTGAAGAAAATCCCGAAGGATAAGGTAAGAGATATCGCAACACAGAATATCAATGATATAAGAAATTCAAACAGAAGAGATTTCCGCTTCTGATAGGGAGGGAAACCAAATGTCACTTAACAGTGTTGCTTCTGCCGAAAGAATACATATAGGCTTTTTTGGGCTTCGCAATGCAGGTAAATCAAGCGTTGTAAATGCAGTTACAGGTCAGTCGCTTGCTCTGGTATCTGATGTAAAGGGTACTACAACCGACCCCGTTAAGAAGGCTATGGAGCTTTTGCCCCTCGGCCCTGTTGTGATTATCGATACACCGGGTATTGATGATAAGGGCGAGCTTGGTATGATGCGTGTAAAGCGTGCGAAGCAGGTGCTCAATTATGCCGATATTGCGGTGCTTATAGTCGATGCATCAAAGGGTATGAGTAATGAGGACAGAGAGCTTTTATCGTTCATTGAGTCAAAAAAACTGCCTTATGTTATTGCTTATAACAAATCCGATTTACTTGAAAGTATACCCGACGAAACGGATAAAGAGATATATGTCAGTGCGGTCAACGGTCTTAATATTGAGCGGCTTAAAAATAAAATTGCAGAGGCGGCAAAGAGTGAGAAAAACGAAAAACGCGTTGTTGCCGACCTCATAAAATCGGGCGATACGGTTGTGCTTGTTACACCGATTGATGAATCTGCACCTAAAGGCAGGCTTATCCTGCCGCAGCAACAAACTATACGCGATATCCTCGATGCACACGCTGCGGCTGTTGTTACAAGAGAAACCGAGCTTGCACAAACGCTTGACTTGCTCAAAAATCCTCCTGCACTTGTAATAACCGATTCACAGGCATTCGGTGCAGTGTCGAAGATCGTACCGCCGCATATTCCGCTTACGTCATTTTCAATCCTCTTTGCAAGGTATAAGGGCAACCTGAATATACTTGCAAACGGTGCAATGGAATTGGACTTTCTCAAAGATGGCGATAAGGTTCTTATCTCTGAAGGCTGTACCCATCACCGTCAATGCAACGATATCGGCACGGTAAAGCTTCCGGGCTGGATTAAAAAACACAGCGGCAAGGAGCTTGTGTTTGAGTTTACCTCAGGCGGTGAATTCCCAGAAGAGCTTTCGGGTTATGCTCTCATCGTGCACTGCGGCGGCTGTATGCTCAACGAGCGTGAGATGCAGTACAGACTCCGTCAGGCTGCTGATGCAGGTGTACCGATAACAAACTACGGTATGGCAATCGCTTATATGAACGGCATTCTGAAGCGCAGCCTTGAACCGCTTGGAATTTAATCAGATTTTTATTTTCAGTACGGGCGACTTTGGGTCGCCCGTTTTTTTTTAGAGGCATAATGATTAATGCATAAATTATGAATAAATTATTGCCAAATGATGTATATTGTGGTATAATCATAGAGATTGTGAGGAATTATAATGGCAGAAGTGAAAAATAACAGAAACTCTTCCATAGAATTACTGCGTATAATAGCTATGTTTATGATAGTTATTTCGCACTACTTTTTTCACGGCGGAGTAGATATTGACAGCGTGTCGCTCGGCTTTAACCGCGTGCTTATTCAGTGGGGCGGTCTGGGTAATCTCGGCGTGGTAATATTTGTTGCAATAACCGGTTACTTTATGTGTACGGGCACTTTAAAAGCAAAGTCGCTTTTCCGTACGGCGTTTTCAAGCTGGTTTTACTCTTATGTAATTCTTGCTGTTATTATCATTGTGTACGGTGTGCCGGAGATAAAGTCTTTTATCCGTGCTCTTTTACCGATTACGCTCGGTGAGCATTGGTTTGTTACGGTTTATATAGCACTTATGTTGTTTTCGCCTTTTATCAATAAGCTTATCAGTGTCATTACACGCAGGCAGTTTGCTGTTCTCTCCTGTACTATGCTTATCTTGTGGGCGGTTGTGCCGACCTTTACAAAAATGAGCTTTTACAGCCGTGAGTTTACGCAGTGTCTGATGTTTTACCTGTTAGGTGCTTACCTGAGGATGTATCCCGATAATTTCCTGAGCCGAAAACATAATGCGGTGCTC
This sequence comes from Clostridia bacterium, assembly GCA_017399065.1. Taxonomy (GTDB): domain Bacteria; phylum Bacillota; class Clostridia; order Oscillospirales; family Acutalibacteraceae; genus UBA8612. The sequence goes on from JAFQEL010000010.1 coordinate 9,945, forward strand.
GTTACTGTTTTGTCATTTGCTTTGATGATGCTGTCAGCTGTTGTCTGTGATATCCTCAGTCAGAATTTCGGTATATTCAGCGGCGGCAGTTATTGGTATGCGCGCAACTCTGTCTTTGTAATTGCTGCGGCACTTTCACTCCTTGTGATTTTTACAAAGCTGAATATTAAAAGCAAAGCTGTAAATACCATTGCATCCTGTACCTTCGGCGTTTATCTTATTCACGACAATCAGCTTCTGCGTACGATACTTTGGCAGGATGTTCTTCATACGACCGATTATGCCGACTCACCGTTTATGATAGTGCATATGCTTGTCTGCTCTCTTATAGTTTTTGCCTTGTGTGCGGTGGTTGAGTTTTTGCGTAAGACTCTTATCGAAAAACCTGTTCTCAGACTGTATGATATTGCAGAGCCGAAGGTAAAAAGCTCTGCTTTATATAATAATTTTATTATGAAGGAGAAAAAATGAAAAGATTTATTTCCGTTATTTTGAGCATTGTTCTGGCTTTCTCTGCTGTCGGCTTTTCTGTTACAGCAAATCAGCCTGTTAAGCTTCAGGAAGAATCAAGCGAATCCAACTTTTTTGACAATCTTACCCATGCACTTACGTTTTTCAAGTACGGTATTGAAAACACAAGATTATATCTTATGCCGACTGACCGCGAGAATATCAGCGAGTTTGTTATGGATTACGAAAGAAGCGATGGCACACCGGATATAACTCACCTTGGTGCTTATTATAACTCCGAGACGGGTGAGGTATTCGGGGCAAATTACGATAAGGGTGTTTTCGACAGCGGCTTTGCATATAATGCGATTCTCGACCAGTTTTACGCTACAAACGATTGCTGGCAGCGTCAGTTTGGCTTTACTCCGATTTACGATCTTTTTGCAAAAATTGCTTTTGATTATAGTACTAAGCGTATTTTCTTTGAGTACGGCGGAAAAGACTGGATGATTCAGATATGGAAGGGCAACTACGTCTTCAATATGTTTGTCGGCGGTGAGGTTGGTCTCTATAACCGTCCCGACGGCAAGCTCGGAATGTTCTATAACTGTGCAACCGACGAGGAAATGATGCCGGTTTCAATCGATGTTTATGACAGCGATAATATCTACGTAGACCGTGATGCCACTCTCACCTGGTGGGCGACAGGCTTCAAGCTTGCCGATAAGGTAGAGCCCGATTTACTCACTCTTGAAAGTTCGCTTACTTTCCCGAATCAGGAAATGTGCGATGCGTTTGTTGATTCTGCAAGTGAAATCAACGGTATTGAATGTACCGTTGAAGGCACAACGGTATCAATAAAATGGTAATAAAAAGCCGTGGCAGACAACTTCATTACGAAGTGTCTCCCACGGTTTTTTTAATTCGGCTTATCGTAATTCATTGCACGGTCGGAGTCACCGATGCCCTTGGTTGTCGGGTCGACGGTGATACCGAGCTGTGCGAGCACTGCGACGATTGTAATAAACACGTTCTGAATTGATTCCTCTGTTATAGAGGGCACAACGTTTGCCATTGCAAGCACTGAGTAAACGAACGAGATTACAACGGGTATTGTCGCAATCCAGAATGCAGGCTGTCTGAGCCTTACTTTCCAGTTAATTTTCATATTGTTTCTCCTTTCAGTTGTTTTTGTGGTATTGCTCAAGGTCATCAATTCTGTGGTTGATGACCTTTATTTTTTCGTCTTCCACTTCATCGGCACGCTCAAGCTTATACACACGGTCAATAACAGAATTGTGTTTTTCAACCTTTTTCTCGAGCTGCTCGATGCGGTAGTTGGTGAGCTTTGAGCTGACAACTATTCCACCAAACGTGCCGCCCAGAGAGCCTATGAGTGCAATCAGAGCGGTTACGATTTCTGTCGGCATCACTTCACACCTCCTGCGTAAGCCACAAATCCTGCTTTGGTTGTACTTCCTGCAGAGTATGTAACAAGGTAACAGCCATCAACAATCGCAACGCAGGTTGCGCTCTCTCTTGCGTTCAGAGAGCCTATGCTGTTCTTCTTTGCCTTACAGTCTGCAACGGTCTGGTATACCTTTTCGGGTGTACTGCCGTTCTTCCAGGGCATTGCCATAAAATCACCTTCTTTGTCGCTGAATTTTTCCCAATTTATTACGCTGTTGGGATTTACGAGATTCTTGCCGTAGCTCCACGTCTTTGAATTCTGCACTTCAATATGTAGATGTGCGCCGTAGCTGTTGCCGGTGTTACCCATTCTGCCGAGAATCTGACCGCTGACGATTCTGTCACCGACCTTTACGGCAGGCTTATCCGCCATATGTGCATAAAGAACAGAGCGGTTATCATCGGTGCGGAATACAATGTGGTTGCCGTAGCTTTCACCGCACGAATTGACACGTGTAATTGTGCCGTCAGTGCAGGCGACAAGTATGCGGTCACTGTCGCAAACTCTGTCTATACCCGTATGATAGCCGAGTTTCCAATTGCCTTTCTTTTTGAATGCTGTTGTCTGTCGGGATATTGCCCGAAACGGTGAACGGTAGCTCACTTAAACATCACCTCAATCAGATGAACAAAATACGCTATGTAAAGTCCGAACATTGATAAAAATGCGTGTATCATAATGTCACTCCGTATCTTTCAAACAGTGTTTTTATTTCTTCGTTTTTCAGCAGCTTCTTTTGCTGACCTTGGTTAAGCTCATCATAAACCGCCTGCAGTGCCGCCTTTGTTTCAGCCTTGCAGACGGCTACAGCTTCATTCAACGCTTCTTTCTTCACCGAAATCCACCCCCAAATCCTCAAGTGCGTTGATGTAATCTGCTTCGGTTGCTTCAGTTTCATACTCAACCTTTTCCCAGCTCTGTACGATTTTGCCGTTACTCTCAGCATATGTCGGTGTGAAGTAAAATCCGTCGCCGCTTTCGGGCTGTTCGGTCTTTACAATCGGCAGCCAACCGAGTGCGGCATATTCCTCTGCAGAGGCGTTGAATATCTGCCTGTCACCGATTACAAGCTTGTTCGGTGCATACTCGAAGTTGCCTCTGTCAAGACGAGCGTAGTTATAATTCTTTTTCATCCGTCACACCTCCTCAAGGCAGTACCTGAAGTCAAAGCTCCATAAAGCACTGCCGACTGTACAACCGAAAACGGCACCGCTGAAGCCTGTCGGCTCTGTCATTTCAAGCTCAATTTTTGTGCCGACAGTAATATCCTTAATATTGATTTCTTTATAATAGCTTTTGCTTCGTATACCGATACCGATAATAAAAACATCCTCGGTGCTGTCGGTTGAATTATTGCTGACATTGACAGCCGTAAGCGTTAATTTGTAAAGCTTCGTGCTGTCGAGAAACGGCAGAGTAGCCGAGGTTGAACTGAAAGCCTGACCCAAAGACTGAGCGTATTTGTTTTCGGTGCCGATAAACTGCAGTCGTGCAGAGGTCGGTCCCGTAAATCCGCCTTTTAGATGTGACAGCGTAACTATATCGTTATTCCAGCTGATTGAGAGGTTATAAAACGCAAAGCTTCGTTTATACTCTGCAGGTATCTCAATACCGCTGTCATCCTGAGCTTGCAACATCATCATTCTCCGTCTGTTCATCCGCTCACCTCTGCTGTGTAGTCAACCGCACACCACAGACCGATATTGTCAACTATGCTTATCTCATAACGCTTGTTTGCTTCAACGGTCAGTTCGTTTACCCACTGTACACTTGACGGCAATGTCAGTACAGTAGGTGTCTCACCTGAAATGAAGGTGAAAGCAAATTCGTTGCGATAAGGCTTTAAATCTTCATAAATAAAGAAGTCGAGCGTAAGACTTTCAACTTCACCAAAATCGTAATATCCTATAGGGTCAATGGTCTCCGTGGTTTTTGAAGTTTTGTTATACACCTTTAAAGCTGTTTCACCAAGCGTAGAGTTGAAACTTATACGATTATCAGTATTAATGCTAAAATCGTCAAACTCTTCACGAGTTACAAAATCACCGTTAACCGACATGCTCTCAGCCGTTATCAGCTCATACCAACCGTCTCTGTATGCCATAAGCTTAAGCGGTGCATAGAAAACAGCCTTTTCGGTGACTTCTGTATCCGCTGTAATATTATCAAACGCAGGCAGAGTTAAATACTGCGGCAGTTCGGTCAGCGGCACAGCTTCTTCCGTCGATATGTCCGGATAATAAACGCTGAGTTCTGTATCAAGCAAACCGTCGGTGAGTTCAATGTCCCAGGCTTCTTTTCCGTTGTTCAGCATTATAAAGCGGCTGCTTTCTCCCGTTGTACCGCTGCCTATATTTATATAACCTGTTTCTTAGTCACCGACATTGAAATGCATATCAAACCATTCAACGTTTGCCGCAGTAATACCTTGCAGGTCAAGCTTTACCTTTTTGCCGCTGTCAGCCGCGGTCAGCACGTTTGCAAGCGAGTAAAGGCATACGCTGCCGTCCTTTGCATTCTCAGGCAGTACGTGATATATGGGCACACCGTCAACGTTCAGTGTCAGCGTTTCGCCGTCCTGCACTATTTCACAGCATTTGCCGCCCTCAAGCGTAACGGTGTTATATCCGTTTATCTTCGCAGAATCACCTTTCTCACCCTTATCACCTTTGTCACCTTTTTCGCCCTTTTCTCCGTCCTTACCGTCCTTACCGTCCTTACCGTCTTTACCGTTGAATTCACCGTTTTCATATGCCTCGGTTAGCTTGTCGCAAAGCTCTTCAACTTCTTCAACCGTGAGGTTGAGCTGAGCGAGTGCAGAGTGAATAAGGCTGATGAATCCGTCGTCTTCGCCGATTATAAATTCTTCGTCGCCCGTTATTGACGGTTCAAAGCTCAGTCTGAATACGGGTGACTTTATAAGCTCTGCCATTCTGCCTGAGCTGTCGATTATGTGAGCCTGCACCTGTATATCAAGTGAGCCGAAACAAGTTAATTCGGACGGCAGGGGGTAGGCGAGAGCTCCGTCTTCAGAGAGCCTTATTATGTCGCTTGTTATTTTTACGTCAGGCGGATTTTTAAGTGCCGCACCCGGTTTGAAGCACAGTGTATAGTAACTGATGTTATCTGCTTTCAGTTCATTGCTCAGCGTTATTATTAGACGGGTGGCGCCGTGCTCTTCTATATATTCCGTTACCTTTGATACGGTAACTTTTCCGTCATTACCTATTTTTATATTACAGTCTCTCATCCCGCTTTTTTATCCTCCTTTTCGTCGTAATAGTGCCGCAGATGTTTTTCCGTTTCTGCAAGCTCACGTCTGTGTCTGTACATCTGAGCCAGATTGGATTTCAGCCGTGATACAATAGCTTTGCGGTTATTATTGCTTGCCTGTTTTATCGCTTCTCTGCACTGTGCAATTGAGCGGTCAAGCAGCTTTATGTTTTCCGCGTATTCATCTGCGAGTTTAATAAGATTGTTTTTCTCCATTTAGTTTCCTTTCTTTTAAGATTTAAAATTCACTGTTTTCTTCCATGTACTCCTCACAGTTAATAAAGTGCTTGAGAATAAGATGCAGTTTCTTTTCAGCACGCTTAAGTGCCGCGTGAGCGTTTGAATAAGACGTACCCATTATCTGAGCTGTCTTCCTTTTGCTTTTTCCTTCAAAGTGGTGCAGTATAACGGCTGTACGCTCGGTGTCGCTCAGGTCGTTTTCTATAACCGAGTCAACAATTTCGTAAATATTAACCAATCTCATTCCGGGCACTGCGGTGTACTGAGCGTGAGATTCAGCACACCATCGGTCGTAAGATACCTTAGACCATTCTGTTGTCACTGTGTCGCCTTCACGCAGGGTGAGGCTTGTTGAGCTAACGTTCATTTGTCCCTCCGTTGAGTTGTTTTCAGGCGATTTCCGTTGCGGAGCAGACCCTTTGTTCCGCTGTGATTCACCTTGCAATAATCATATACGAACAAATGTTCGATTGTCAATATGCTTTTGAAAACATTTTGTTAACGTTCAGATTTTGCGTATGGCAATCAATCTTTTCTCTTGACATCAATATATAAAAGCGTTAATATATTAGTCAGTGAAAGCTTTGACAGGGAAAGTCCATCAGGGCTTTTTTATTTTATGAATTTCAGAATCACAAAGGAGATTTTAATATGAAGGTCATATCTACGTCTTCAGCACCCGCAGCTATCGGTCCGTATTCACAGGCTGTAATTACCGGCAATCTTCTTTTTACTTCAGGGCAGATTCCCGTAGACCCTTCAACGGGTAACGTTGTAGAGGGCGGCATCGCTGATCAGACGGAGCAGATTATGAAAAACCTCAACGAGATACTTAAAGCAGCGGGCGCAACGTTTGATAACGCTGTCAAGACTACCTGTTTTCTTGCGGATATTGCTGATTTCTCAGCTTTTAACGAGGTTTACGGCAGATATTTTACGTCAAAGCCTGCACGCAGTTGTGTTGCGGTCAAAGACCTTCCAAAGGGCGTGCTTGCAGAGGTTGAGGTTATTGCCGAGCTTTAATCGGCTTGCATTTTGCATTGTTTTGTGATATTATCAATATGTATTTTGAATTGAAATAAGGTGAGCTTTTGAAAAAAATCTTTTCTTTACTTATGTGTGCTGTAATGCTGTTCTCCTTTACAGGGTGCCTTGCAACACCTGAACCCGACACTACTACAGCACCCGTAACAGAGCCTCCCAAGGAGCTTCCTGTCTCAGGTGTCCAGGGCGCTTTTAAATTTGACGAGTATTCAGATCACGTTGTTATTACACAATATATCGGTAAAGCTTCTAACCTTTACGTTCCGGATACGATCAACGGTAAGCCTGTAACGGATTTCGGCACTGTTTTCAAGGGCAGTCTTACTATCGTCTCCGTTTATATTGGTACTAACTGCGCTGAGATTGCTGATAATGCATTTACCGATTGCTATAATCTCCAGCGTGTACAGATTGACGGTGGTGTAAGGTCAATAGGTGAGCTTGCATTTTTCGGCTGCCAGGCACTCAAGCTGATATATATTCCTTCATGCGTTGAGAAAATTGCAGACAATGCCTTCAAGTATTGTACCGATCTTATCATTTACGGCGATAAAGGTTCCGAGGCAGAGCGTTTCGCAGAGCAGTATCACAGTATCTATTTCCGTGACCTGAACGAGATAAGAGGCACTACCTCAACAACGGTTCCCGTTGTCGAAACCCATTCCGAAGAGCCTGCTGCTTAATAAAGTAAAAATATTTCTGTTGAACCGATGGCATTGCCGTCGGTTTATTTATTTTAAGCATTATAATACTTGAACAATAATGATAATTATTGTATAATAAAATAAATATGCTCTTTTATGAGCTTTTAAATTCCTTTAACGGAGGCTTGTAAAAATGAAAGAAAAGCTTTATTGGGAAAATCCTTTGATAATTAAAGAGAATAAGGAGGATGCACATACCCTCGCATACCCTTATTCCGATTTCAAGGCGGCTGTTTACGGTGAGGAGCCGCCCTATAAAAAGACTCTCAACGGTATGTGGAAATTCCACTGGCAGCAGGGTGTCGATAATCTGCCGGGTGAATTCAGCAGTACCTCAATCGACGATAGCTCTTGGGACGATATTGACGTTCCCTCCGTCTGGCAGCTGCGAGGCTACGGCAAAAACGTCTATCTTTGCTCATTTATCCCGGGTGCACTGTCAACCGTAAAGAGCCGGATACCCAAAATCAGCCATTCCAAAAACGAGGTCGGTATCTATCGCCGTAAGTTCACAGTGCCCGATAATTTCGAGGGCAGAGAGATCTTCATTCACTTCGGTGCGGTCAAGTCCGCTTTCTTCCTCTATATCAACGGTCAGCGTGTCGGCTACTCTCAGGGCTCAATGACTCCTGCTGAGTTCAATATCACCAGGTACCTTGTACCGGGTGAAAACCTTGTCACGGCAGAGGTTTACCGTTACAGCGACGGTACTTATCTTGAGGATCAGGATATGTGGTTCTTCAGCGGTATATACCGTGAGGTCTATATCTTTGCCGAATCAAAGGTTACCATCTGGGATTTCTATGCAAAAGCACAGCTTGATGAGCAGTATAAAGACGGAAATCTCGATGTCGAAATTCAGCTTCGCAATTTCGGTGAGGATCCTATTGCCGTCTATGCCGACGTACTGTTTATGGAGGATAAAGAGAATCCGCAGGTTATCGGCAGTGAACAGCTTATTGTAAATCCGGGAGAGAGCTATTTCAACTTCTCTCAGGTAATCCCTGAGCCAAAGCACTGGTCAGCTGAAGAGCCTAACCTCTACAGAGTAACCGTTGTTCTGCGTACCAAAGAGGATATTCTCTGTACAAAAACCTCACGTATCGGCTTCAAGCGTGTTGAGAAGAAGGGCAACGTCCTTTATATCAACGGTAAGAAAGTGCTTATCAAGGGTGTCAACCGTCACGATTACGATCCCGACAACGGTTGGGCAGTTCCGAGACAGCGCTATTATGCCGACCTTACACTTATGAAGCAGGCTAATATCAACTCGATCCGTACCAGCCACTATCCCAACGATCCGTTCCTCTACGACCTTTGTGATGAGATGGGCTTCTATGTTATGGATGAGGCTGATCTCGAAAGCCACGGTGTGCGCCGTAAAAACTGTCCCGGTGATGACCCGAGGTGGACTGCCGCCTGTGTAGACCGTGCTCAGCGTATGGTGCTTCGCGACCGTAACCACGCCTGTATCTGCTTCTGGTCACTCGGCAACGAGGCGGGCGACGGTGAAAACTTTGCCTATATGCGTAAGGCTATCCTTGCCCTTGACGATACCCGTCTTATCCACTACGAGGGTGAGTTCAATTTTGATAAATCCGACTTTATCAGCCGTATGTATCCTGTCGAGAGCTATGTTAAAAAGCTCGCAGAGAAGCAGGAGATCAAGGTTAACGTAATTGAAAACGTGCTCAATATGCTTGCCGCAGACAGTAAACCGATTGACCCGAAGTTTTATGAGGACAGACCCGTAATCTTCTGTGAGTATGCTCATGCTATGGAAAACAGCCTCGGCAATTTCAAAGAGTACATAGATGCATTCAAGAAATACGACCATCTCTGCGGCGGCTTTATCTGGGACTATGTTGACCAGACGATTCATGTCACCGAGGACGGAGTCGAAAAATGGCTCTACGGCGGCGACTTCAAGGAAGGTGCCAGCAGCTACTATTTCTGCGCAAATGGTATTATAGGTGCCGACAGAATTCCGCATCCATCATATTACGAGGTGAAGAAGTGCTATGCCGATGTTACTGCAAGAGCAGTTGACATCAACGCAGGTAAGTTTGAGATTGTCAATGAGCACTGCTTTATCAATCACAGCCGTTACAGACTCGACTGGCAGATTGCCTGCAACGGCGAAATCTTCCACGAGGGTACCTTCGGCACTGTTATGATTGAGCCGCAAAGCTCTGTCGAAGTCACCATACCCTATGACCTGGGTGATATGCCTGCAGGCGAGTGTATACTTACCTTCTCGTGGAAACTCAACGATGAGTATTCATGGGGTGCTAAGGGCTTTGAAATGACTTTTGAGCAGTTTGTTCTCAAAGAGGGTGTCGCTCCGTCACTTCCCGAGGGCGAACACGCACTTGACGTAATGAAGAGCGGCAGAAACCTTATCGTAAAATCTCCGCTTATAAATGTCGAGTTTACTCGCGGTATTCTCTCCTCCGTCGTAATGGGCGGTAAGGAGATGCTCGAGCCCGAAAAGGGCATCAGACCCAACTTCTTCCGTGCTCTTACCGATAACGATGCGGCTTATCTCAACTTCGTTCCGCAGATCAAGTTTATCCATCCAAAATATCTGTGGCGCAATGCAACCAAGCTTTGCACCGTAACAGGCTTCAAGGTAAGAAATATCGACAGCACTAAGTGTGAGGTTACCGTCAAGTGGTTTGCTCCGCTTGCAGGTAATGTCAGAACAGTCTATACAATCAGCTCTAACGGCAGTATAGAAGTCCGTCACAGCTCAAAGGGCTACTTCCTCAAGATGCTCAAGGTCGGTCTTCGCTTCGGCTGTCCGAGCGATATGCGTAATGCAGAGTGGTACGGCAGAGGTCCGCACGAGTGCTATTGCGACCGTAAGACAGGTGCACGTATTGACAGGTACTTTGCCGATGTTGAAGGCCTTGAGCACCGCTATATGCGTCCGCAGGAGAACGGTACTCGTGTTGACGTGCGCAGTCTTCAGCTCACCGATGCCGACGGCAGAGGTTTCCGCTACGAGGCACTCGACGGCGGCAGCTTCGAATTCAATGTGCGTAACTACAGCCAGGAGAAGCTCGAAAAGGCAAAGCATCTTTATGAGCTTGAGAATGACGATTATATCTCAGTCGGTATCGATGCCTGCTCCTGCGGTGTCGGCGGCGATATGCCGGGCTATGCCTGCCTTCGTGAACCCTATATTCTCCATCCTTTCAAAACCTACAGCTTCGGCTTCAGAATTACCGGTATAAAATAAGAGGAATAAAAAATGGTAATCGATTTTCATACTCATATTTTTCCCGATGCACTTGCCCCCAGAGCAAGGCAGTCACTTATGGACAATACTGTGAAATTCGGCAACAATTATGTAGCGTTGACCGAAATGACCCGTGACAGTCTGCTTGAGCATATGGATATGTGGGGCGTTGATATAAGCGTCACACAGCCTGTCGTCACCAAGCCGTCACAGACCGTTACCACCAATACCTGGGCGGCACAGACAGCAGGGGAGAGGATTGTACCTTTCGGCGGTATTCACCCCGATACGGATGACTATAAGCGTGATATCGACCTTGTTTCTTCTCTTGGTTTAAAGGGCATAAAGCTTCACGCAGAGTATCAGCGTTTTTATCCCGATGAAATTCGGATGCTGAGAATTTACGATTACGCTTTCTCAAAAGGCCTTGTAATTCTTCACCATGGCGGCTTTGACCCGGGTATGCCCGAGCCTTTTAACTCAACACCCGAACGCTTTGCGAAAATGATTGACGAAGTACAGGGCGGTGTGTTTGTTATTGCTCACCTCGGCGGTCACGCTATGTGGGATGATGTCGAGCGTTACCTCGTCGGCAGAGATGTTTATTTTGATACCTCAATGGGCTTTGAGTGCTTCCCGTCAGAGCAGTTTTTGCGTATTGTAAAAAACCACGGTGCCGATAAAATTCTCTTCGGCTCCGATTCACCGTGGAGTAACGCTTCAAGAGAAATCGAAATTCTGCGTTCACTTCCTATTGATGATAATAAAAAAGAGCAGATACTTTCGCTCAATGCAAAGCGTCTGCTCGGAATATAAAATTTTGGAGGAAAAAGCCTTGCAGGAAACAAAGCGTTGTGCCCTTGCGAAAAAATGCGGCGGCTGTCAGCTGCAGAATATGGATTATCCCCGTCAGCTGAAATTCAAGCAGGCAAAGGTCGAAAAACTGCTCGGCAGATTCGGCAGGGTAGGCAAGATAGTCGGTATGGAAAATCCGTACCACTACCGCTGTAAGGTGCAGGCGGCTTTCGGCACTACACGCGGCGGCAAGATTATTTCGGGTGTCTATCAGAGCAGCAGCCATCGTATAGTCAACGTTGACAGCTGTATGATAGAGGACGAAAAGGCAGACGAAATAATTGTTACCATACGTAATCTTCTGCCGAAATTCAAACTCCGTCCCTATAATGAGGATACTGGCGTCGGCTTTCTGCGTCACGTGCTTATCCGTAAGGGTTATAACAGCGGTCAGATTCTTGTCGTGCTCGTCACTGCAAGCAGTGTTTTTCCGTCAAAGAATAACTTTGTTAGTGCACTTCTCAAGGCTCACCCCGAAATCACAACCGTTGTGCAGAATATAAATTCCAAGCACACCAACCTTGTTCTTGGTGATATAAATAAAACAGTTTACGGCGACGGTTATATTGAGGACAGCCTTTGCGGCTGTACCTTCCGTATTTCTCCTCAGTCGTTTTATCAGGTAAACCCTGCCCAGACCGAGCGGCTCTATTCGCTTGCAATCGAGTATGCGGGGCTGACGGGTAAAGAGAGGGTTATCGATGCCTACTGCGGTACGGGTACAATCGGTATCATCGCTTCCAAGCAGGCAGGCGAGGTAATCGGTGCAGAGCTGAATTCATCGGCAGTGCGTGATGCAAAGTCAAATGCCGCACGCAACGGTGCCGATAATATCCGCTTTATCTGTGCGGATGCAGGCGAGTTTATGCGTGATATGGCTCAAGCAGGTGAGAAGGCAGACGTTGTTTTTATGGATCCTCCCCGTGCAGGCAGTGATAAACGCTTCCTCTCAAGCGTTGTCACTCTTGCTCCCGACAAGGTTGTATATATCTCCTGCAACCCCGAAACTCTCGAGCGTGACCTGCGCTACCTTGTGGCTAACGGCTACGAGGTCAAGAAAATGCGACCCGTTGATATGTTTCCTTTCACTCTCCATTGTGAAATGGTCGTAATGTTAACTAAGTTTGCCTGACGGCAAGTGAAGTTCAATGTTTGAGTGAAGTTTACTTCGTAAGTGAAGTTGCACCTTTTCGGTGCAGTGGCAAACTTAACTTCACTTTGTTTGTAAGAACAAAACTTCACTGCAAAGCAACTTCACTTTTGCGTAAGCAAAAACTTCACCAAAGGAGAAACCAAATGAAAGATTCAGAGCTTAGGTCAAGAGCCAAAAACCTTGCGTTAAAGATTATTTATGCTTGTGATGAAATCGACACCCGAAAAGGCAGAGGTGTACTTGTTAACCAGATTACAAGAAGTGCAACTTCTGTCGGTGCAAATATTAATGAAGCGAACTACGCTTCAAGCAAAGCGGATTTTATCAATAAGTTTCATATCGCACTAAAGGAATGTGCTGAAACCGAATACTGGATCGAAATGTTAGTCGGAATAAACAGTATTTCTGAAGAAACAGCAAAAGAACTTTTGCAGGAATGCGGAATTATACGACGAATGCTTGTTAAGTCGATAAATACTGCAAAAGAAAATCTACGAGGAGAAAAATAAATGAATCATAATTTTTCTATCAATTTGAAAATGTTAAGAGAAAACAACGGATTTACTCAAGAAACATTTGCACAAGTTACAGGGCTGAAAAGAAATACAGTTGCTTGCTATGAAACAGAAAGAAGAGAGTGCGATTTTGATACTCTTCTCCTTTTTGCTAAAGTGCTAAACTGTTCAACAGATGATTTGTTAAAAACTCCTGCTTTAGCTGATGAAAAAATTAAAAGCAAGGCGAATTCCGATACTGATATAAAAGGTGTAATTTATATTTTGACAAACCCATCTTTTAAAGAATATGTAAAAATCGGATATGCTGATGATGTCGAAAGACGTTTGAAAGAGCTTAATCGAAGCGAATGCGTTCCGTTCTCTTTCCGTATATATGCTACATATGCCGTAACTTCAAGGTTATCTGATAAAAATGTTCATTCAATTATTGATAGATTAAATCCTGATTTACGTACTGTAGAAAATGTCAATGGTAAAAAGCGAGAACGTGAATTTTACGCTATGGAGCCTGAAAAAGCATACAAAATTCTTGAAGCTATTGCAGAAATGCACGGATTTACAGACAGATTAAAGCTTTGGCGCTCTACAAGTGCGGAACAGGCCGAGGAACGAGAAGCTCAGGATATTGAAAAAGAAAGCAGAACACGTTCCAATAATTTCACCTTTTCAGAGTGGCAAATTCCCGTTGGAGCAATTTTACAATATCGTCTTGAACCTTCTATAACCTGCGAGGTAGTTGATGATAGAAAAGTAAAGTTTAACGGCGAGATAATGTATTTAACGGGTGTTGCCAAAAAATGCCTGGGAAAAGATAACGGCGTTTGTGGTCCCGATTACTTTACATACAAAGGTGCGAAACTTTGGGATATCGATGGAAGAATTAGGTAATTGATATGTTTACTGTTTATCGGTTAGAAATGATAAAAAGCCAAGTGCTTTAGGGGCAATTGTTGATTTTCACCCCATAAAATATACTTTTTGATCCATCATTCAGCTGTCCGGAGCTGAAAAAGCAAATGATATTTCAATATTATGAAATGGAGCGATCGATAATGTTATTTAAAATAGCAGCATTTGTTTTTGCAGGTTTTGCCGGTACGGCAACACTTTTTATAGGTAAAATTCCGTTTTTCTCTCGGCGACCCCTTACGGCGAAAATGCTTTGTTCGCTCTGCTTTGTGCTTACAGGTGTCTGCAGTGTAGTCGTCTCGGGCTTTACTCCTTATGCGACGTTTATGCTCGGCGGTCTTCTTCTCGGTGCTCTCGGCGATTTCTTCCTCGATTATATGGAGCGTAAGTACTTCTTATGGGGTGCACTTTTCTTTGGTGCGGGTCATATCCTGTATATTCTCAATTTCATTACGGGCTTTAAGGATTCACTTTTTGTTTCTCCCTATATCGGTCAGATTATAGGTCTCACCGCATTTATGGCTTTTATGAGTGCAGTTGTTGTCCTTCTCAATAAATTAAGATTTCACGGCAAATTTAAGTGGATGATTCCTTATGCTTTGGTGCTTCTGGCTTCGTTTATCGTTTCTTTTTCACGCGGAATGGTACTTCTCGTCAGCGGTGATTATCCTATGGCTGTCTGCCTGCTTGGTGCGAGTGCACTTTTTATCGCTTCAGATACAAGCCTTGCAATCAGTATGTTCGGCACACCTCCGCACGAGTTTTTTGAGCGAATGACAAAGTGGCTTGTCAACGTTACATATTTCCCTGCACAGGCACTGTTTGCACTGAGCATTATGTTCTACTGTAATTAACAATCGGAGCTGAAATAATGAAAAAATCAGGTCTTATCCCACGCCTCAAGGAAACTTTTTTTGAAGGTAAAAACTATAAAATACTCTTAATGTCAATCCTTGTAACAGGTCTGTCTTACGGACTTTATAAGGGTATGCTCGACAACTACCTTGCCGAAATTGTAGGCCTTGGCGAAATGGAAAGAGGCGTTGCGGAGTTTTTTCGTGAAATTCCCGGTGTCGTGCTTGTGCTGATTCTGGCACTTTTCTATATGCTCTCTGCCGAAACCATGTACAAGGCAGGTGCAGTGTTCCTGCTCGCAGGTATGGGTATGATGTCAATTCTTCCGCCGGGTAAGGTGCTCGTGATTCTCTCTATCACTATGTATTCACTCGGTGAGCATATTCAAATCGGTATGAAAAACACCCTTTCGCTCAAATACGCACGTCCGGGTCACGGCGGTGCCGCCCTCGGTGCACAGAATTCAGCCAGCCAGATTGGTACGCTCGTCGGCTATATCGCCGTTGTCGTTGCGTTTTCCGTGCTTGCAGGCGGTGAGGGTACATACAAGCTTTTCTTTGCCGTTGCGGCAGTGCTTGCGGCAATCAGTGCCGTTATGTCATTCCGCATTACGGGTAAAAGTGAAACCGATTCGACAAAACGCCGTTTCTATTTTCACAAAAAATATACAAAGTACTATATGCTTGAGATGTTTTACGGTGCACGTAAGCAGGTGTTTTTTACCTTCGGCCCCTATGTGCTGATTTTGTTTTATAAAGCAGATGCCGCAATGATAAGCCTGCTGTTTGCAATTTCAGCTGTAACCTGTTTCTTTGCTTCACCCATTGTCGGCAAGATTATCGACCGCATCGGTTACAAAACCGTTATGATTGCCGATACACTGATTCTTGTAATCGTCTGCTTTGCCTACGGCTTTGCCCACCGTATATTCCCCGAGAATGTTTCGTTTGTGATTTGTTGCTGTGCTTACATACTTGATGCTGTTATTTCACTTGCATCAATGGCTTCCAACGTCTATGTTCAGGATCTTGCCGATACCCAGGAAGAGGTCAAGGCAACAATCTCAACGGGCGTTTCAATCAATCACGTCATTACCGTTTTTATCGCCCTCTTCGGCGGCTGGATTTGGCAGACTCTCGGTATGGAGCTTCTGTTTATACTTTCCGCTTTGCTCGGCCTCGGCAACAGCGCCTACGCCGCAACAATAAAAACCAAAAGGAAAGCTGTTAATGAGTAACAAGACTGAAAGCGAAATCTTTAATAAAGCTGCAGATTACTACGACAGGTTTCGCCCTTCATATCCTCAAGAAATTGTTGATACCTTAATAAGTGAAACAGAAATATTCGAAGGCTCAAAACTGCTTGAAATCGGTGCAGGAAGCGGTAAAGCTACTTCACTGCTTGCAGGTAAGGGCTTTGATATTCTTTGCATCGAGCCTGGTAAAGATTTGGTCAGAATAGGCAACGAACGTTTTAAAAATGATTTCGTTGAGTTCCGTTTGGGACGTTTTGAGCAAATTCAACTGTCCGAAAAAAGCTTTGACTTAGTGTTTGCCGCACAGTCTTTTCATTGGATACCTCAACCTGAAGGCTTTGAAAAATGCCATAATATTCTCAAACCAAATGGCAGCTTGGCTATAATTTATAATATGTATATTGTTGAAGATAATGAGCAGGACAGGGAACTGTTGTCTTTGTCAAAGAAGCATGGCGGCTTTGCCGACTTTGTTACCTTAAAGCAAAGCGATGAAAGAATACAGTCTATATGTTCTAATATTGAAAACAGCCAAAAATTTAATGCAGTAAAGATTTTTAAAAAGAATTGGATAAAAGAGTATACCGCCGATGAATATTACGGCTTTGTTTTGACAGGCAACAAAATACTGCAGAAAAACGAAAATGAAAAAGCACAGATTTACACTGATATAAAATGCTTAGCTGAAAAATTCGGCGGTACGATTAAGCGATCGTATTTATGTGTGCTTTATATTGCAAAAAAACGGGCGACCACATAGGGTTGCCCCTACGCGACGAAACGGACGTGATGTTGTCATGTTGCCGAAACGAAAACTTTTACGGCTTCAGAATTATGATTACTCGCAGTGCAATGCATATTTTGTTACGGTGTGTACCCATAAGCGACAGCAGCTTTTTGGCACAATTGCACCCTCACCCGTAGGGGCGACCCTGCGTGGTCGCCCGAATAATCCCGACAGGATGATAGAAAAATGGATTAATGAACTTGAAAATAAATTTGATAAAGTTCTTATCGACTGTTTCTACATAATGCCTGACCATCTGCATCTGATTATTGTAATTCAGGAGGGTGGAAAATCATCTTTAGAAGATGTTATTGCGTGGCTTAAAACAATGACTACGAATGATTATATAAACGGTGTTAAAAGCGGTCTGTTTTCTCCGTTTGATAATAAAGTATGGCAACGAAACTATTACGACCATATAATCCGCAACGAACAGGATTTAGAAGAAAAACGTGACTACACATTAACAAATCTCATAAGATGGTTAGAAAAAACGAGCTGCCTCAACTGAGACAGCTCGTTTGACTTTTTCGTATCTTATTTAAGTGAATCAAGAAGTGCGTAGTACTCTGTTACGAGGTATGAGCCTGTGTGCTTGCCGACTGAAAGAGTTTCGTCTGCAATTTCTTCGCCGATGATGTGACCCATAAAAGCAAAGTTGTTGTCTGTAAGAACATAGCCGATAGCGTCGTTTGTGAGGCTTACTGCGTATGTCTTAACGCCTTCAACTGCTGTTGCAAGGCTGTCGTACGGCCACTCGGTGCCGTCCCAATTTGCGCCGCCCGTAATCTCGTCATCCCAGAAAACTTCGGGATAAAGCTCTGCAGGGAAGAGTGCGAGACCTATTTCGTTACCAAACTCAAGGTAGCCCATTTCTGTAGCCATGCAGTATGTTCTGCCAAAGCCGGAACCTGTGTAGAAAATCTTGTTGTTTACAAGGCCGATTTCGCAAGCAAGGGTGAGAATACTGTTTTCGGGTGTGATGAAAAGCTCTCTGTGCTTAACGTTGATAATCGGCTCAAGCTCTGTTGCATAGTCTGCCTCAACAATCATTTCGCCGAGATGTTTGCCGAGGTATCTTGCGTCAGCACCTTTTTCTTCATATTCTGTCATACCTGTGGTGTCAACCTCGATATCGCGTGAAACCTGGCCTACAGCACCGGGAATCATAATGAAGTTACCGCCGTTTGCCTGCTTGATATACTCATCAATATAGTAGATGTAGTCGGAGCCGACAAGGCCGTTGCTTGCACTGAATGACGTAGCGTGGCAGGTGATGTCGCTTATGTATGTGGGAGCGTTGCCGGAAGCGGGAACAAAGCAGAAGCTTGCCGTTTCGGGCAGGTCTTCCTTTGAGATAAGCTCACGCTTGTCCTTGAAGTATTCGCTCATGTCAATTTCGGTGAAATAGAGCTTGCCTTCTTCCATATTGCCGAGTGCTTCTTTGATTGCCTCAACAGATGTGTCGATAAAGTGCTGCTTGAATGCTTCAGCAGTCTCAAGACCGGGGATTGTCATATTGTCAAGGCCGAGAAGATTCATCCAGAATGCTGCAAGAAGCTTGGTGAAAAACTCTGTGCTGACACCCTGTGTGTCAAGTGCTGAGTGAGCGTGAGTTGCACTGACATTGATACTTGCAACCTTGATGTCATTCTTTTCGCAGTACTCAAGTATTGCTTTACGGATTGAGCGTGTGTCTGTTGATGTAACACCGAGTGCGTCAACTGCAGCGAGCACTACCGCACCTTCGCCGCTGTTGTCGTCAAGCACAGTTACACGAATGCACTGGTCGTCGTATACACCTTCAGCATACTTGTTGAGAAGGTCACGGCCGAGGTTGTATTTGCCGCTGTCGATATCCTCGGGCACGATGCTCTTTTTAGCATAGCCGAGCTTCCATACAGCGTTTTCTGCAGCTTCGGTCTGATATGTTTCTCTGCCGGGCATAAAGCCGATTTCGTCTGCATTGTAATCGTCGAGATGCTGCCAATCATTCGGGTCGAGGTATATTGTGCAGATTGTTTTTACAAGTCCTTCAACAACAACGTTGAGTGCGTTGTAAAGGCCCTTCATAACAACGTCTGCAACTGCGGTTTCTTCCTGGGGCTGTGCTGCGTTTGTGCCGAGCATTGAGCCTGTAAACAGCATTACAACGCACATTACAAGGGAAACGAAGCGTATAACTCTTTTCTTCATTACGATTTTCCTCCATATTTTCAGAGTATTATTTTCATTGTACATTATGAATTGTTTTTCGTCAATCTGAAAATATAATTTGTTGACATTATTATTATAATAATGATATTATTTAAACTAAACGGAGGTGTTTTTATGTCAGATAAATTATACATACTTACCTACGAGCACGGCGGCTATGTGCTTTGGGGCGAATGGCTCAAGCCCAGACTTAAAAATATTGCTGAGTGGCTCGAAAAATATCCGAAGCTCAGAATAGGTCTCGATTACGAATCTTTTACTTTCGACGAGTATACAAGGTGCGACCCCGAAATTGTCGAAACAGTAGGCGAGCTTCTTAAGAAATATCCCGACAGAGTGGGTCTCGGTGCGACTACATACGGTCAGCCGCTGGCTTTAACTGTTTCCGAAGAGTCCAACGCACGTCAGCTCTCTTACGCTGTGCGTACAAATCTGCACTATTTCGGTATCACTCCGAATGTCTACAGTATTTCAGAGTTTGCTCTTCACAACCAGACTCCGCAGCTTATCAGTCAGTGCGGCTACGATGCAGCTCTTCTCCGCTCACACGTTATGGGCTACGGATATCCGAAGAATTTCGACTCTGCGTGGGGTCTGTGGATCGGTAAGGACAAAACTGCTGTGCCTTCCGTGCCTACATATCCCGAACAGGGTAGAGGCTATAACTGCACAACTCTTGATAACTGGATTCTTTCCCGTTGGTCAGAGGGTGAGGCAGGCTATGAGCCCGAGGATTTTGAAGAAAAATTCAAAAAGTATAAGCCGCTTCTTGCTTCTCGTTATGACGATGTCTGTCAGCCTATCGAAAGACTGACTGAATATATTGAGTCCAAAGATAATTACGAGTATGTTTTACTCGAGGATATTCCGAAGATTTACGGCGAGGCAACCGATGAGCTTGTTACAACCGATAACGATTTCCACGTGCAGATGCCTTGGGGCTACTGCGGTAACGAGATTTTCAACGGTGTGCGTGCAAGCGAAGTTAATGCAGTGCAGGCGGAAAAGCTCAACGCCTTCAGCGTAATTCTCGGCGGTGAGTCGCTCGAAAAGCAGAGTGAAGATGCATGGAAATATGCTATGGCAGCACAGCATCACGATGTAACTATCTGCGGTCTGCTCGATCTTGCACGTCGCTTTATCCCCGAATCGCTCGAGCTTGCCGATGGCGTTAAGGCAGATTCGCTTTCTTTTGCCGCTTCACGCTTTGCCGATAAAAACGGCGATTCACTTCTTGTCACCAACCTTCATTCTTTTGCTGTTGATGAGTGGGTTGAGCTTGATTGCGATAAAAATTACAGCGTTTTTGACGGTGAAACCGAAATCAGAAGCGAATATGAGCAGGGCAAACTCCGTGTAAATGTAAAGCTCTCACCCTTTACCGCAAAGCGTTATTCTCTTCGTGAGACTGTCACGGAGAAGATAGCTGATTTTGTATGGAATCCCTCTGCAGGCGAGCTTACATCCCCAATATATACTGTTAAGATCAATGAAAAAGGTATCGTTTATATTGCCGATAAGTCGGGCAGAAAAATAGTCAATAATGTAAAGGGCTCTCTCTTTACAGCTTGGATTGACGGCGATGACCGTGAATCCGTCGGTGAATGGTCTGTTGAGGTCGGTTCCTGCAGTGCTCTTGCAAGGCAGACGGGTAAAATCGGTACTGTTCCTTTTACCTTTGAGATGCGTTTCAACGCCGACAGCAAGCGTATAGACTGCAAATCAACTTTCGAGGTGCACGGCGAAAAGATTGGCAGGATTGATGTCACTCAGGGCAGACCCGTACCGCTTACACGCAACGGCCATCATCACGAGGATAAGCTTTGCTTTGTTATGAATGCTTGTCTTGACAGCAACAGACGTATGGTACGTGACCTGCCGTATTCAATTTCCGACTGGAACGGTGCAGTGCTCAAAACCGAAGAATATTGGTATCCGAATGACCTTATTCTTATTGATACCGAAGTTCCTCAGGAGGAGTCCTTCAACTCTACAACCTATATGCACGGCATTTACTGGCTGTGCCTGCGTGACGGTAAAAATGGTGTTGCTGTTTTCAACCGTGGCTGTATGGGCTCTGCAGTTCAGGGCAACCGTATGCTGATTCCGCTTGTTTATTCTAATGAATATATGTGCGGCACTAAGATGCTTGACGGTGTTTATGACGATGAATTTGCAATCTATCCGTTTAACTCTGATATGAGTGATGCTTCGCTTCATACAAAGGCTCTATCTTACGCATATCAGCCCGAGTGTGCTTGCATCAAGGCAGGCGACGGTGACCTTACCGAGGTTACTCCGGTAAAGCTTGAGTGCGACAGAGAGGCGGTTATTCTTACTTCGCTTTATCCCGAAAACGGTTATATCTATGCACGTTTCTGTAACTACTCCGAAGCTTCTGCTTCTGCGGTGCTCACCTCAGATTTCGGTGTTGCCGATGCCGAAACTGACCTTCTTGCCAATGTTACGGCTGAGATTGCAGACGGTAAGCTTGAATTCAGACCGTGGGAAATCAAAACGGTACGCATAAAGCTCAACTAAATTCAAAAACCGACTTGCACTGCAAGTCGGTTTTGCTTTTATTCTTTGGCTCCTATACCGAGCTCGTCTGCCATTTCCCTCATTGCTTCAATGCAGATTGCGGCAACCTCTTTGACTTCCATACCGAGCATCTCGCAGCCGCCCTTAATCAGCTCTCTGTTGCACTTTGCGGCGAATTTTTTATCCTTGAACTTTTTCATAAAGCTCGATATTTCCATATCGGTTATTCCTGCGGGTCTCATCCTTGCCGCAGCCTGAATAATTCCTGTCAGCTCATCAACCGTGTAAAGCGATTTTTCGAGGTTGGTTTTCGGTTCAACGTCATTTCTCAGTCCGTAGCCGTGTGAGAGTATTGCTCTTATCTCTTCTTCGTCAAGTCCTGCTTCCCTGAGCGGCTCAGCCGTGTGGTCCAGGTGCTCTTCTGGATGCTGCTCGTAATCGTAGTCGTGCAGGTAGCCTATAGCCTTCCAGTGTGCCTCGTCCTCACCGAAGTGCTTTGCAAGTCCTCCCATAGCGGCCATAACGTTTTTTGCGTGAATTATAAGGTGCGGCTCACTCGTTGTGGTCGCGAGCAGCTCCTGCGCTCTTTCAAGTGTAAGCATATTATATTTTCTCCTTTGCAATTTATATGACTACTATAACACATATTTCGGTTGATTTCCATAGCTTACTGTATAAAATGCCAATAATAAATTATTTGTAAAATTATGTTGAAAAAAATCTTTGAAAATGCTATAATATATCGAAAATTTGTTTAAAGAAAGGGCGGTTTTTGTGGAGGAAATAATCAAGATGTTTACTGATATTTTTTCCAATGTACTCAGCATTGATATTGCTGCGGGCGAGTGGAAAATGTTCGTCATGTGGATTATCGGCGGCCTGCTGATTTTTCTTGCAATCAAAAAAGAAATGGAGCCTACGTTGCTCCTTCCCATGGGTTTCGGTGCTATCCTTGTAAACCTTCCCAATTCAGGTGCCAAGGCAGTTATCGACCATCTGTTTGATATCGGTATCAGTAACGAGGCTCACGAGCTTATGCCCCTTGTCCTCTTCATCGGTATCGGTGCCATGATCGATTTCGAACCCCTGCTTACCAATCCTAAGCTTATGTTCTTCGGTGCAGCAGCTCAGTTCGGTATCTTCTTCACCTTCGTAATGTCCGCTCTCTTCGGTTTCAATATCTTTGATGCCGCTTCGGTTGCTATCATCGGTGCTGCCGACGGCCCGACATCTATCTTCGTTGCTCAGCAGCTCGGCTCAAGCTACACAGCTGCCATTATGGTTGCGGCTTACTCCTATATGGCTCTTGTTCCCCTTGTTCAGCCGCCTATCATCAAGCTCTGCACAAGCAAGAAAGAGCGTAAGATCCGTATGAAGTACCAGGGCAAGAAGGTCTCCAAGACTACAAAGATTCTCTTCCCCATTATCGTTACTATCATCGTCGGACTTTTCGCTCCCGATGCTGTTGCACTTATCGGCTTCCTTATGTTCGGTAACCTTATCCGTGAGTGCGGTGTTCTCAACTCTCTTTCCGAAACTGCACAGAACGTTCTTGCAAACCTTATCACAATCTTCCTCGGTATCACAATCGCATCCAGAATGGTTGCTGAAGAGTTCCTTCAGCTTGAGACACTCCTCATTATGGGTCTCGGTCTCGTAGCTTTCATTTTCGATACCTTCGGCGGTATTATGCTTGCAAAGGTTATGAACATCTTCTCCAAGAAGAACAAGATCAACCCGATGATCGGTGCATCCGGTATCTCTGCTTTCCCGATGTCAGCCCGTGTTGTTCATAAGATGGGCCTTGCAGAGGATCCTCAGAATTTCCTTCTTATGCACTCAATCGGTGTAAACGTTTCCGGTCAGATTGCATCCGTTATCGCAGGCGGTCTGATTCTTACGTTCGTTAGATAATCAAAGGAGGGAAAATCAATGCAGAATAATAAAATATATAATGCCTATGAACTTAATGCTTCAGGTGAAGTTTCTGCAGAAGCTGAGATTTCTACGGTTTCTGAAGAGGTTTCCCGCGGAGACGTTGGTTTTACTCCCGACAGTCTTTCGTGGTCACTCCCGATTATGGGCAAGGGTATGCTCGGTATCTTTATCGTAACCGCTATCATCGTTGCGGTTACCGTTATACTCAATAAGGCTACAGCGCCCCGCAAGAAGAATAAAGAGAAAAAGGATAAATAAACCTAAAAATATCGGCAGGATTCAATTACGAATCCTGCCGTAACTTTTTAAAACACGATATCAAGTACGTTCATTATAAGTGTGCCGACAATGTTTATAAACTGCGGTGAAACTCTGTTTTCATCTATGTTCAGGTCTGCAATTTCTGTTTTTATGTAAAGTTCTTCAATATTTTCCACAAGTCCGGTTTCGGCGGTTCTGTCGAGAAACATCAGCAGTGCGACGTGAAGAGCAAGTTCACCTGCAGCCTGTCTGTAATTCAGCAGCTCAACGTTATCGGTTGTACCGGTTATATATCCGGCTGAGCGGTCAACCATTGCCCGTACCGATTCTATAAAAACCGATATGTTGCCCAGTTCAGGGTGAGCACGCAGGTCTATTGATATAATAACCGATTCCGTACCTTCTGCAGACCATGTAGGCTCATATAATGCTGCCGATGCTATTTCATCAGCTATAGCCAGCACTTCTTCGCGTGAGAAGAAGCGGAACCTGTAATCAAAAAGTGTGCCTTTGTCTGCTTCTGCGTCGTCAGCAAATGCGGTAAATCCGCACGAAAAAACAATTATTAATGCCATAATCAATGCTGTTGCTTTTTTCATAACTGATATTCTCCTTTGGAATATAAATTATGAGCTAATAATACTCTTATAATTATTTTGTGTCAATACTTTTGCTTTTTCCTTCTTTGTCTGTTATAATTAAAGCCGAGGTGCTTTTATGAAATATATTTCCTTATCCCAATCGCTTTCACAGAAAATCGAATCCGACCGTGTCAACGGCACCGTGCCGTCTTTCGCGTTTGATGACAGCCTTGCTGTCCGCCGTGATATGTCTCACGATAAGCCGAATGTGCTCCGCACTGCGTTTATCCGTGATATAGATAAAATTATGCACTGTCCCTATTACAATCGCTATACCGATAAAACTCAGGTTTTCTCTTTTTATAAAAACGACGATTTAACACGTCGTGCACTTCACGTTCAGCTTGTCTCACGCATTGCCCGTACAATAGGTAAGGCACTCGGTCTCAATCTCGAGCTTATCGAAGCTATAGCCCTCGGTCACGATATCGGTCATACACCTTTCGGCCACGCAGGCGAAGCTTATCTCGATGAGCTTCTTTTTAAATCCTGCGGCAGACATTTCAGCCACAATATCCACTCCGTGCGTGTGCTCGATAAAATCTTTCCGTTCAATATCAGTCTCCAGACCCTTAACGGCATTGCTGCACACGACGGTGAGATGGAGCTTTGTGAATACCGGCCTGTAGCACTTGAGAGCTTCCGTCAGTTTGATGAGCAGATTGAAGCCTGCTACCTCGATAAATCAAACGTGCGCCTGCTCGTACCCTGTACTTTAGAAGGCTGTGTCGTACGTATCTCCGATATTATCGCTTATCTCGGTAAGGACAGGCAGGATGCAAGCCGAGCCGATATTACCGATGACAGCCGCTTCTTCGGCGGTGAGCTCGGCAAAACAAATGCCGAAATCATCAACAATCTCAGTGTAAATATAGTCGAAAACAGCTACGGTAAGCCCTATATCAAAATGGATGAGGATATCTTCGCCGAGCTTAAAAAAGCCAAAACCGAAAACTATACTTATATCTATAAAGAGCAGTCTGTACGAGAAAGACTTGAGAATACGGTCAGACCTATGATGACACAGCTTTTTGAGCGTCTTATGTGTGACCTTTCCGACGGCAATACAGCGTCTCCTGTTTTTGCCCATCATATCAGTTTTCTCGAAACCAAGGTGCATTACAAACGCTCCGCCCCTTATTCCGATACCGACTGCCCGCAGATTGTCGCCGACTATATCGCAAGTATGACAGACGACTATTTTGTCGATTTGTATAATCATCTTTTCCCCGACAGCAAAATCAAAATAGAATATACAGGCTATTTTGACCGATAAAAGCGAGAGGCAACACGGAACTTATCCGTATTGCCTCTTTTTCTGTATATATTATATCATACGTGTTTCATTATTACAAGTCTTGATTTGAATGTGTTTTACTGTTATATTTTTGTTGCAAATTAAACAGATAAGTGTTATTATTCAATAGGTTTTAATTTTTCGAAAGGAGAAATAAATGAGACAGCCGGTTGATTTCAAAGCCAAGGCACACGTCTTCCGCAATACGGCATTTATGCTCAGGTGCGGTCTTAAGTGCTCGCCCTTGTCTGTTATATTGATTTATCTTGCCTACATAGGCGAAAACGTATATTACGCTGTTGTTTTCAACGTTATGTTTTTGCAGACAGCTCTCTCAATTATTGAGGGTAACGGTACTTTCAGTGAGTTTGCAATAAAAATTGGTCTTATTATTTTCGGCAAAATTGCAATCGACCTTTTCTCTTATTACGTCTTTCATCCCGTGCGTGAAAAATTTGAGATCAAGTGTGAAAGCTACCTCAATGAAATGATATTCAGAAAAGCTCAGCAGGTTGAGCTCGGCTGTTATGAGGATCCCGACTTTTTTGATAACTATAACCGTGCTACGTGGGTCGTCGAAAAAGGCGGCTTCAAGCGTATCATCGAGGGTACGGGCTGGACTCTCGGCAGCGTCGTGAGCATTATTTTCCTTGCCGTGTATCTCTACAGCCTCGACCCCTTCCTCCTTGTATTTATACTCTGTCCGCTTGTCGTTATGTTCTTCAGGGTCAAGCGCAATCAGGTCGAGTTTGCGAGAGAAAAGGAAATGACTCCCTTTGAGCGTCAGAAGGATTATACCAAAAGAACAGTCCTTCTCAAGGACTTTGCCAAGGAAATAAAGACTACAAATATTTTCTCGGTTGTCAAGCGCCGCTTTGCCGAGGCTATCGACAACAACATAAAGGTTATCAAAAAATACGGCTGGCGCGTCGCACTTCTCGAGTCGTTCAGCGATTTCTTCGGCGAGGTCATACCGGTTGCAGGCGGCTTCGGCTACGGCTGTTACCGTCTTATAGTGCTTGAAAATTTGACCGTGTCCGATTTTTCAGTGCTCGTTTCCGCTATAACTAACTGCCGTAATAAGCTTAATCAGCTTGCACATTACTTCACAATGCAGCAAAAGCACTGTCTTTGGGTGCAGAATCTTCGTGAGTTTCTTGCCTATGAGCCTAAAATCAGAAGCGGCGAGCTTATTCCCGGCGAATTTGAAAGCCTTGAGTTTAAAAACGTATCCTTCCGCTACGGCGAGAATAAGGATTATACCATTAAAAACGTTTCTTTTAAAATAAATAAGGGTGAGAGTATTGCCGTCGTCGGTCACAACGGTGCAGGCAAAACAACCCTCTCCAAGCTTATGATGCGCCTTTACGATGTGAATGAGGGCGAGATTCTCTATAACGGCATTAATATCAGGGAGTATGACCTGCTTAAATACCGTGAACGTTTTGCAAGTGTTTTCCAGGATTATATGATTTTCGCAATGACCGTTGCCGAGAATGTACTTATACAGGAAACCGATGAATCAAATCTTCCTCTTGCCGAAAAAGCACTCAGACAAAGCGGTGTCTACGGTAAAATCGAAACTCTGCCGGAGGGTATAAATACTCTTCTTACCCGAGAATTTGACGAAGAGGGGGCACTTCTTTCGGGCGGCGAAAGCCAGAAGATTACTATTGCCCGTATGTTTGCAGGCAGGTTCGACCTTGCAATTCTTGACGAGCCTTCTTCTGCGCTCGATCCCGTTGCTGAGTCTGCTATGTACGATAACCTTATGGAGGGCACAAAGAATAAAACCGTAATTTATATTTCACACCGTCTTTCAAGTGCAACACGCAGTGACAATATACTTGTCTTTGCAGGCGGTGAGCTTATAGAGCAGGGCACGCACGAGACTCTTATGGCTTTGGGCGGCGCATACTGCGAAATGTTTACGCTCCAGGCATCGGGCTACAGAGAGGAGGGTGACGGCGATGAAGAATAAGAAGCAGACCGAAAAAGCACACAGCATAAGAAATTTCTTCTTTATGCTCCGCTTTATAATGAAGCATTCCCCCTTCCTTATTTTTCATTATATTTTTGCAGATATACTTACCACTCTTCCGTGGATGCTCTCAAACGTCGTTCTGCTGAAATATATTATCGATGTCGTCTCCGAAGGCAGAGATTATCACCGCATAGTTATAGCCTTTGCAATATTTGCTTTCTTTATTGTTTTCGGCAACCTCTATAATACGATTGTGTATGAGATCTATGTGCCCAAGCAGAAAGAAAAGCTTTATTATAAGCTGTATACGGCTATTTATGAAAAGGCAGCAAAAATGGACTTTCAGTCTTATGATGATCCCGGGTTCTATAACGATTTCGTGCTGGCAATGAACTCTATGAGCGACAGAACGGAAAGCGTTATGAGCTGTGCACGTCATATTCTTAGCAATCTTTTCTCAATTTTTACAATCACTACGATTATCGTCACTATTGATCCCGTAAGCCTTTTGTTTGTCATTGCCTGTGTCGGTATTATGGTGCCTATAGGCAGAATGATTGCAAAGGTAAACGTCGCCAAAAAGCAGGCTATGACTCCGCTCGACCGTAAAAATATGTATTTTTCCCGTGTGTTTTATCTGCAGGATTACGCAAAGGAGCTTCGTCTCAACCCCGCGGGTGAAATGATTGAGCGTCGGTATACCGCTAATATCTTCGAGCGCTTGAAAACAATTTCGCCGTTTCTTTATAAGCAGTGTATGCTTTATTTCTCGCAGGACAGCCTGCCGCTGACAATTCTTATCAGCTTCGGTGTAACCCTTTATATGGGCTACAAGGCAATCGTGCTCAAAGAAATATCAATGGGTGATTTTGCCGCTACCTTCAACGGCGTCGCCAATGTCAGCAGCAGTATTTTTGCACTTACTACTTGGTTTGCAGTCACTTTCCGCGAAAACGGACTCTATGTTGAAAAGTTTAAGAAGTTTATGAGTGCAGAAGAAAAAATCAAAGACGGCTCACTCGAGAAAAAGTTTAACAAGCCTGTTGCGATTAAATTCAATAACGTTTCCTTTACCTATCCCGGTAATGATAAACCGACACTCAAGAATATCAATCTTGAAATAAAACCCTATCAGAAAATTGCTCTCGTCGGCTATAACGGTGCAGGTAAAACTACTCTGACCAATCTTCTGCTCCGCCTTTACGATGTTACAAGCGGCGAAATAACCGTTGACGGAGTCAATATCAAAGAGTGGAAGATAAAATCATACCACGAAAATTATGCGGCTGTTTTCCAGGATTTCTCACTCTTCGGTGCAACACTTGCCGAAAATGTCGCTATGGAAGAAAATCCCGATAAAGAAAAAGTCAAAGCCGCCCTTAAAGAGAGCAGCTTTGAAAAGAATTTGCCCAACGGTACGGATTCGATACTTCTTCGTGAGTTTGACGATGACGGCTTGTCACTCTCGGGCGGCGAAGCTCAGAAGGTTGCTGTTGCGCGCGCTTTCTATAAAGACTGTCCATTTGCCATTCTTGACGAGCCGAGTGCAAACCTCGATCCCGTTTCCGAGTATTCGCTCAACGAGGCAATGTCCCGTGCGGCGCAGGATAAAACGGTTATCTTTATCTCTCACCGTCTGTCTACTACCGTTATGGCGGATGTTATCTATATGCTCGAAAACGGCGAAATCGTCGAAAGCGGCTCTCATGAGGAGCTTATGGCTAAAAACGGTAAATATGCCTATATGTTTAATCTTCAGGCAGAGAAATATAAAAATCAAAAATAAATCACTTGGCGTTGTAAAAAAGTTTTGTTTTTTTACAACGCTTTTTTACAGTACGTTTTTTCCGAATGATGAGTATATCCCGAGCTGCTCCGAATTAAGCTGTCGGCATCTTATAACGGAGTCCTTACCGTAGCGGCTTCTTATAGTTTCAACCTCAGCTTCAAGCTTCTCCATCTTATCGAGGTGCGTTATATCGCAGTCAAAAGACAGCTGAATACAGTCCTCTTCACCTACAAGGTCGCAGGCTCTTATTCCGATCGAACGCAGGGGAGTCTCACCGTCCCATATTTCCGATATCAGCTGAGCACCCGTCTTGAAAAGCAACTCGGTAAGCCTTACGGGTTGCGGCAGCTTTCTCTGGTGCTCAGTTACTTTCAGCTTGCTGTCACGTATATGCACCTGAATTACTCCTGCAAGTGCGTGGTTTTCTCTGAGCGAATGTGATACACGGTCACATAGCTTTATAAGTACGAGCAGGATGTCATTTATATTACGCATATCCTCGGGAGGTGTTGTGCTTCTGCCTATGCTTTTTGGCGGCGGTGCGAATTCCGAGCTTATTACCGGTGTGTTGTCAAGCCCGTTGGCAAATTTCCACAGTGTTTCGCCACCCTTGCCAAGCACCGTTTTCAGCAGTTCCGGCGGTGTGCGTGCTATATCGCCGAGCGTGAATATACCTATGCGTCGCAGACTCTGCTTTGTTGCGTTCCCTACACCGAGCATTTCTCCCGCATCAAGCGGCCAGACTATATCTCTGAAACGCTCGCGGTCAATTACCGTTACCGCATCAGGCTTTTTATAGTCACTTCCGAGCTTTGCAAATATCTTGTTGAAGCTGACGCCTACCGAAATTGTCAGCCCCGTTTCTTTTTTTACGGCTTTTCTGAGTTCTTCCGCTATTTCTTCTCCTGTTCCGAAAAGCATTGTGCTGCCCGTAACGTCAAGCCAGCATTCATCAATTCCGAAAGGCTCAACGGTATCGGTGTAGCGGTCGTATATTGCCCTTACCTGCTGTGAGTAGCTGTTGTAAAGCTCGTAGTGCGGCGGCACAAGTGTAAGCGACGGACATTTCTGCTTGGCCTCCCATATTGCTTCAGCAGTCTTAACACCGTGCTTTTTAGCAATCTCGTTTTTAGCAAGTATTATGCCGTGTCTCTTTTCTATGCTGCCTGCAACTGCTACCGGTTTATCTTTCAGGTCGTCTCTGCCCAGGCATTCGACAGATGCAAAAAAATTATTCAGATCACAGTGAAGTATTATTCTGTCTGCCATCGTCTGACCCTCCCAGAACATTTGTTCGACAATAAGAATAACACATCTGCTTCGATTTGTAAAGAGGTTTTTTATTCCGTTTGACTTTTTTTCGTCCATAATATATAATTTTATAAGTTCCTGTGTTACATAAAATTTTATGGATAGGATGAAACGATGTATAAAGTTGGTATATGCGGTCATTTCGGCATCGGTTACGATTTTGCCGACGGTCAGACGACAAAGACCAAGGCTGTTTATAAAGCACTTGTTAATTCACTCGGCGAAGAGAATGTTGCTGTTCTCGATACTTACGGTTGGCGTAAGGATCCTGTTAGGATGATAAACCGTTGCCGTAAGCTGCTGGGCGAATGTGAAAATGTAATAATGATGCCTGCACAGCGCGGTGTCAGGGTTTTTCCTGCCGTATTCAACGTGCTCAATAAGAGCTTTGGCAGAAAGCTTCACTATATCGTAATCGGCGGCTGGCTTGCAGATGAGCTCAAGGCATCCGCTTTTCTTATGAGGCCGATAAAAAAGCTTGACCGCGTATATGTCGAGGCAGAGAAAATGCGTGACGATCTTCACGCTCTCGGTGTAACCAATGCGGTGTATATGCCCAATTTCCGCGTAAAAAATATACTTCAGCCGTCCGAGCTTGTCTATTCTTCATCGGAGCCTTACCGCGTCTGTACGTTTTCGCGCGTGCTTAAGGAGAAGGGGATAGAGGACGCAATAGAGGCTGTCAGGTATGTCAATTCTCATTTTGGCAGAACGGTATGTACTCTCGATATTTTCGGTATGATCGAGCCGGAGTACGGGGAACGCTTTGAAGAATTACAGCAAGGCTTTGAGCCGTTTATTTCATATAAAGGTATTGTCGCCAACGACCGCAGTACCGACGAGCTTAAATCCTGCTTTGCCGTGCTTTTTCCGACTTACTATGAGGGCGAGGGTATGGCAGGCACTATTATAGATGCATTTGCCGCAGGCGTACCCGTAATCGCTACCGACTGGCATTATAATTCCGCTATTATCCGTCACCTTACCGACGGTATAATATACGACCGTACAAAGCAGGGGCTTCTCGGTAAAATTCTTCTTGAAATGTCTCAGTCACCGCAGAAGCTGAATTCACTTAAGCTGAACTGTATTGAGCAGGCTGTGCATTTCGAGTCGGGAGAAGTCTGCAGAATTCTTCTTGAGGGTCTGGGCGTGTCTGTTGAAAGAGAGGCTGAAACCGTATGAGCACAAAAAGACTGCTTTGCTGTATGAGCAGTATGAACGCAGGCGGTGCAGAGACCTTTCTTATGAAGCAGTACCGCCGTATGGACAGAGAAAAATATCAGATGGATTTCTGCGTCAATGTAGAGGAAAGAGGCTACTATGACGATGAGATAGAGGCTATGGGCGGCAGAATTTTTCGTATACCTCCCAAGTCGCAGGATTTTAAGAAGTCACTTAAAGCACTGGAAAATATAGTGCGTGAAAACGGTTATGAAAACGTGCTTTGCTCTTCGGTTAAACCGGGTACGGCACTTGAGCTTATTGCTGCCCGTAAGGGCGGTGCAACACGTCTTATATACCGCTCAAGCAATTCGAGCGTTGACGGCGGCTTTAAGCAGAAGCTTCTTCACAGCACTGTCGGTCAGCTCGCAAAGACGGTGCCGACCGTAAAAATAGCTCCTTCCAAAGAGGCGGCAGAGTATTGCTTCGGCAAGGGCTGTATAAAAAAAGGCAAGGCTTTTTTACTGCACAACGGAATTGATACAAGCGTTTACCGTTACAGCGGCGAAACAAGAGCGGCAATGCGTAAAGAGCTTGGGTTTGATGATGAGCTTGTCGTCGCTCACGTCGGCAGATTTTCGGCGCAGAAAAACCACAGCTTTCTGCTCGACGTCTTTGCCGAAACGGTAAAAATAAATCCCGACAGCGTACTTATGCTTGTAGGTACGGGTGAGCTTGAAGAGGCAGTAAAACAAAAAGCAGAGCAGTTAAATTTAACCGATAAGCTCCGTTTTCTCGGCGTACGAAGCGACGTACCACAGCTCCTCTGTGCCGCCGATGTGTTTGTCTTTCCGTCCTTTTACGAGGGTATGCCCAATACCGTTATCGAGGCGCAGGCACTTTCTCTTCACTGTGTCATCTCCGACAGAGTAACACCCGAAGCCGATATAACCGGTCTCGTTGAGTATCTGCCGTTAGGTGATGCAAAGCAGTGGGCAGAGGCTGTTCTTAAGTATAAAGCAGACTATCCCCGTCGGGATATGACGGAAATATTCAAGTCACAAAAATACGATACCGAAACCACTTCTCTGGAATTTATAAAATATTGCTTCGGCGAATAAAAAACACAGGCAAATGAGATGTACGCTTAAGGACAAGTTTAAACTCTTTATTAACTACAACTTACAAGTATCAAGCGATCGTGCAAAGGCAATGATATTATGCTACTATAAATCAGGAGTTAACTTTTGGAGGTGCATCATGACAAAGGAAGAATTTCTTTCGACATTAGCAAAGAATAACATAGATGTGAAAGTTCACTTTGATGACAGCGCAATGTCGGAAGGTTTTATCGTTCGAAAGAATCATTTCCGTTATGAAACACTCTATTGTGAACGAGGAAAAGAATATGATGTAATAGGGCACCCATCCGAAAGCGATGCACTTATATTTTTGTGGAATCGAATAAATAAAAATATAAAATAATACAACTAACGGAGCTGAAAAAATTTATTGTTTTTTCAGCTCCGTTCAGTATGTTTGTACTATCACCTCAAGTGGTGAGTAAGTGCGCATTTATTCTTCGGACAGCTCAGTGATATTCTGCCTTACGGCAGAGTGATATTATTGCCTTATGGCAATAGTGATATTGAAGCCTTCGGCTTCAGTTTTATTTTATTCGCATAAAACTGTCCGAAGGACAATAACACTGTGCGAAGTACAATAAAACTGCGATGCAATAAAACTCGCCGTATGGCGAATAAAACTGGCGTTGTATCCTTACGGGTACAACGCCTATCCTGTGTCTTTTTTGTTATTGCATTGTCACTGCTTCTTTTTCGTAGAGACTTACGTATTTATCCTGATAATAGTTTTCAAGGTGTGAGCTGAATGTGCCGTCAGGCTTTACGTCAATTACCGTACAGCCTCTCTGTGCGCCCTGCTTTGAAATACCGATATATGCAAGGTAATCTATGCTGTAGCTGTAGCTGAGCTGAATTCCCTTGTAGTCGAGTGCAAAGTTGTTGAGGTGGTCGTGTCCGAAGAATACGCCTTTTGTTGAACCGAGCTCAAGCATAGTCTCAAACATTCTGTCTTCGCCGACACCGGGGTATACGATCGGATCCTTTTCACCTGCAATACCGTAAACGTGTTTAACGTTTTCAGTGTCCTTGTTGCCGTTGTCTGCGTATTCAAACCACGCATCCTTCTGCTCTGTGAGCGGAATATGTATAAACATAAGGGACTTTACCGTGTCAATCGGCTCTTTGCCGTTTGCTTTGAGCACAGCGTTATTGTCAGCGTTTATTTGTCTGAGTGTTTCTTCGTACCATACAACCTGGTTTTCGTGTATGTTGTCATAAAGCCATCTTACTCCGAACGGGTCATCCTTTGTGTAAGACTGGCTGTCAATCATAAACAAAGACTGTGTAATCTCGCCTTTACTGTTTTTAACGTTTATTACGTGGTTGCCGTAGCCGTCAACGTCTTCGGGTCCGGATTGGTACAGGCAGTATTTAAATCCGCTGTTTGCATAGAAATTTGATACCTTTTCGCGGTTGTAATAGCTGTAAATTTCGGAATCGTGATTACCTAAGTTGATAGTCCAGTAAACTCCGAGCTTTTCCATAAGTGTTGCAAATATTTTTGCACCGGAAAGATTATTGAATGTACCTGCTTGGAAAAATACAGGGTAGGCGATATCACCGGTAGCGACTACAAGGTCAGGCTTTTCTGCGGTAATCATTGCGGCAACAGCATTAAGTGCCTTTGCATCTTTACCAAGTGACATCCAGCCACCGCCAATGTGAATATCGGTAATCTGCATTACCTTGAAATCTTCATCGGTTGTGAACGTCCAATTGCCTCGTTGGTCTTTGACAGGTTTGAGCTGGCTTTCGTATTGCACTGTTTCAAATGAGCTTGCTTTTTTTGTGTTTACATTGTTTCCGATTACGGTAGTGATAACAGTTGCAATAACAAAAAGCACAAAGAGTATGGCAATTACCCCAAGTACCTTTTTTGTCTTTTTGCCTTTGGCTTTTTTAGCAGACATAAATTATAATTCTCCCTTTTTGCGATATTATAATTATAGCGGTATTTTTCGAAAAATCAATAATTAAACCGAATTTTGTCGAATTATATTATGTAGGGGCGATTCACGAATCGCCCTCAAAAAAAACAGGTGAAGGAAAAAGCCTCCTTCACCTGACTTTATTATTCACTTACAAGCGGAATAAGCATATTCTTTTCAAGCTCTTCTCTCGGCAGGAATGGTGCAAGGTCTTCAAGCGGAGCGGAAACAATCGTGCCGTCCTCAAGCCTCTTTGACGATGCCTTCGGTTCGAATTTCTGCTCGGTGCTTACAACAATTTCGCAGAAAACAGGGCCTTCCTGAGCGAGCACCTCATCAATAACCTTGCCGAGCTCTTTATTCTTATCACAGCGGTAATATTTCATACCGTATGCGGGTATGAGCTTTGACATATCAGGGAAGCTCAGGTCGCCGCTTTCGGGGCCGACACCTACGAGCGGAGCACCGAAAAAGTTCATCTGCGACTGACGTATCGAATGGTAACCGTCATTGTTTATCATAAACGTCTTAATCGGCATTTTGTTCTGCAGTATCGTCTGAATCTCCTGCAGATTCATCTGAATACTGCCGTCACCCGTTATGAGTATAACGTCGTCTGGGCTGATTGCCGCCGCTGTGCCGATTGCGGCGGGCAGGTCATAGCCCATTGAAGCAATAGCGGAGTTTATAATGAATCTCTGACCTTTCTTTATCACGTAAGCGTGGCTACCTACAACGCAGGCGGAGCCGTTGCCTACAACGGTTACAGTGCCTTCGTCAAGCTTGCTGCTCAGCTCTTTTATAAATGCGTAAACGTTTGCCTGTTCACCCTCATAGTGCTTCGGAAGCACTACGGGATATTTGATTTTCCAGTCTGTGCAGTAATCATGCCACTCTGATTTTGCAAAGCTGAAGCCTCTTGCATCAATTCTTCTCTCGAGTGCCTCAAGGAAATCCTTTGCGTCTGCCCATATCGGATAGTCAGCGTTTACGTTCTGCTTTTTAAGCTCTTCACTGTCAATATCAACGACAATTTTTTTTGCGGCTCTTGCCCAGGTCTGGTAGTTGTAGCCTACCTGACGTATACTCAGTCTGCTGCCGACACTCAGAAGCAGGTCGCTGTTCTGTACTGCAAAGTTGCCGGGGCGGTCGCCCATAATGCCTGCTCTGCCTACATACAGGTCGTTGTCGTCTTCAATACAGTCAATGCTGTTCCAGCCCGTAACAACGGGAATGTTGAGCTTACTTGCAACTCTGTAAAACACATCGTGTGCTCCTGCGATACGAATACCGTTACCAACATTAAATACGGGTCTCTCACTTTTTGCAATAAGGTCAAGCACCATATCTGCCGTTTCATCACTTACAGCAGGAGGCAGAGATTCATCATCTTCGCCGTTATAGCCTATAAGCTCGTCAGTCTCGATGTATGCACCCTGTACGTTCATCGGTATATCAAGCCAGCAAGGGCCCGGTCTGCCGCTCTGAGCTATCTTAAGTGCCTTTTCGAGACAGTATCTTATTCTATTCGGGTCAATAACCATCTCACTGTATTTTGTCATACAGTCTACGGCTTTGGTTATGTCAAATTCCTGGTCACCCATTGCACGCAGATTAAGTCCGCTGCCTCTTGCAGTGGTGTCATAGCGTACCTGACCCGAAATTATGAGCATCGGTATCGAGTCAAGCCAGCCGCCGACAACACCCGTAATAGCGTTTGTACCGCCGGGACCCGTCGTAACGCATACTGCGGCAATGCGGTTGTGAAGCCTTGCGTACGCTTCAGCAGCAATGGCACAAGCCTGTTCGTGATGGTTATAGTAACATTTCAGCCCCTCTTGATGACCGAACGCGTCGTTGAGGTGCATTGCACCGCCACCCGTAACGGTGAACATCGTGTCAATGCCGTGCTCAACAAGGAATGCCGAAATGTAGTTTGAAACTTTCATTTTCATAAACGTATCACCTTTTTGCACATATATAAATCTATTATATATTATTGTGCTCCCCGTGTCAAATACTCTTAATATACACATCCCGCAAACCGATTCATCCAAAGCCCCTCTGCTGAGGGAAGATGTCACGAAGTGACAAAGGGGGACAGCCTCCGTCAGAGGCTGGATTTTTGCGCAGCAATAATACTGAGGGAGAGAACAAGATAATAAAGAATATTGAATAAATAAAAGATATTTTCAAAAATCGTATGGGAGGGTCTGACGTGCTCTCCCGTTTCTAACGGAGGATTACATTTCAATTTATTCACCAATGAATTTCCTCGGTGCCGCTGTCTTTGCTTTGTGTATCGATTTAATTGAGGTATTAAATATGCGGCACTGCCGCAGTTACTTTTGTCTGCCGTTACAAAAGTAACCAAAAGAACTCTTAGGTTATCTGCACTCCGCTACGGCTGACGGAATTCGGTTCGCTCGTTTAATCGGAACGCAAACGTGCATTCCGATTACCGCAACGGCTCCCAACTCAAATAAAATTTTGAAGCTCAATCTACCGCCTGAGGACACTCACTCGCATAAACGAACACCGCCCAATTCCCGTCAGCCTGCTCCGTTCAAATTCACAGCATCTTTTATATTTATGTACAACCTGTCTTTTACATCGTAGGGGCGGCCATTGGCCGTCCGCTCCTGATCCTTACATCAACCTACCTCTGCTCCGTAGGGGTCGGCGTTTACGACAACCCGTTGTAGAATCAATATCGATCGTAGGGTCGATCCACTTGCCTGACCGCTCGGCACCGCCACATCAACTTTTATATTTATGTACAACCTGTCTTTTACATCGTAGGGGCGGCCATTGGCCGTCCGCTCCTGATTTTTACATCAACCTACCTCTGCTCCGTAGGGGTCGGCGTTTACGACGACCCGTTGTAGAATCAATATCAATCGTAGGGTCAATCCACTTGCCTGACCGCTCGGCACCGCCACATCAACTTTTATATTTATGTACAACCTGTCTTTTACATCGTAGGGGCGGCCATTGGCCGTCCGCTCCTAATTTTTACATCAACCTACCTCTGCTCCGTAGGGGTCGGCGTTTACGACAACCCGTTGTAGAATCAATATCGATCGTAGGGTCGATCCACTTGCCTGACCGCTCGGCACCGCCACATCAACCTACCCATAATCCGTATGGGCGGTAATTTGCCGCCCCAAAAATATGTCATTCTGAGCGATAAGCGAAGAATCTCAGCAAGCGAAAAGCTTCTTCACTGCTTTCGGGATAACAAAATAAGATAAAGGATAATATTGAATAGATAAGATATAAAAGATGTTTTTATATCAATGTGGAATACTGTGTAGGGCAGGGGCTTGCCCCTGCCGTTGTCAATTGAATATCACTTTTATTCTGCGGCAGAGGCAAACCTCTGCACGGCACATAAGACAAAGCAGGTGAGAAACGTTACCGCGCCCCTCACCTGCTTTTTAAAATCAGTATATAATTCTGTTAATTCTAAATAGGTTTTTGAAGAATGATATCAATTTCTGGAAAAAACCTGCCTTTGAGGTAAGCGTAATCGAATCGCTTATCTCGTTACCCTCACCGTCAAGCACAGCCTCACCGTTCTCGTCAACAATTTTCGCCGTAACCGTAGCCGTACCGTTTGCAGTCGACGTCAGCCTGCACTCGGTACCGTCCTCGCTTACAACCTTGCTGAATCCGCTTCCGTCAACAATCCACTCAACCGCGTAGCCTACAGGAAGATCAATCTCTTCAAGCTGAAGCACCAACGTCTCACCGTAGTTTACTGTTGTTGTGGATGGCGTTTTTATAAGAAGGTTTATTCTTGCATTTTCAACGATAGCATAATAACTAAAATGTGTTGTTTCAAAAACCAAATAGCCATCCTCAATCCATGCACCCATATTGGCGAGTTCACCATTATCCTGAACCCAGTAAACCGAACACTTGTTTATATCGTATCCGTTGGGTACGGGCATGTAAACACGTACAATTTGTCCGGGTTGAGCGATAGCTCCGTCCTTTTCAAGGTAAATATTTCTGACCGTATATTGTGAAGAAAGTGAATCCAAACTATTCTTTATAACACTTGTTATTTCGCTATCTGACAATACAAAAGAGCGTAGCACAAAATTGTTTTGAGTTAATATTGAGTTGCCGTTTTGAGATTTTATAACTACATCGTCATTGACTAAGCAATTATCTTTATCATTAATGTAAATTGAGAAAGCCTTGTTTGAATACTCTTTACACATATTAACAAAAAACACTGTGTATTCTGCATATTCGCTAAATTTAAACATACCTTTCAGGACATCACCGTAGGTGCCCATAGCATTGGTAAGCGCATCCTCACCTAAAGAAATAGCAGAAGAAGCGGCGATTTTTAGAATAGTTTTCACCAAGTTTATATCATATTCGTCCAGTATAGCCAAACCTTCGTCCATGAAAAGAGAGATAGTGCCGCCAACAGAGCTTGAAGTAATTTCTTTGCCTGTGTTTTTAACTAATAATTCGGTTATATCCTCAGCAAGCTTCTTTTTCTGTTCTGCTGCTGTGTCTCCCTCTGTAAGCGATTCTACAAAACTGTCTACGAAAGATTTTGATGTTTCGCCGGAAAGCTTTTTAACGTCTGCTTCAATAGTAATTACATCGCTCAACATCAGAACACTCATTGTGACAAACTCGGCAAAATTGTACATTGCACAGGTTTGTGAATAGAGAGGATTGTTAGATATTTCTATGTGTCCGCCTAACGGTACTTGGACAGATATCTTGGTAGGGTGGCTGAAAGAACTATCTCTGTACGTAAAAGCTTCCCCAAGAATAAATTCTTTTGCCATTTCAAAAGCTCCGCCTATAACATCCGCAAAGCTCGTTACCATTCCATTATCAAATCTTTCTATCATTTCGCTGTCGCAAAGGTTTCCGTTTTTGTCATAAACCTCTACAGAGCCGTTGATGAATGAAGCATTATACACAGTAAATGAAACATCTTTATATCCGGCTTTTGTTTCAGAATCCTTGCTATCATAGTCTGCGATATACATTCCACATATATATCCGTCATATTTATAATCTCCGTCCTTATATGATGGCAATGCTGATTCATTGTATGTTATGATTCCGGAAGCTACTTCAATAGGAAAACTCATAACAGAACCGGAAACAGCTTCCGTAATAACAATTTGTGTGCTGCCTTCTTTTAGAGCATTAATATAAAATGATGCGTAATCTTCCTTTTTTGTAAATTCGCTTATCGAAACAACACTTCCGTCCGAGACCGAAACTGTAAACTCAAAATCTTTCTCAACATTGCCGTTTTTCTCAAGCTGAATAGCAGCGCCAATCGACTTACCTTCTCCCAGCAACATTGTAGGCAGATTTGCATACATTTTTATTTCATATTTATTAGTAGAAGCAGGAGGATAGTTATAATGGATCGTGGCATTGGTCAAGGGCTGATTGTAAGAACCGATTGAGATGGCGTTCCACTGCTCCTGCGTACCGGTGTAGTATACATCCGAAAGGCTGTAGCAAGAATAGAACACATAATCACCGATAGTTGTTACGCTGTCAGGGATTGTTACGCTTGTAAGGCTGTAGCAAGAATAGAACATATCATCACCGATAGTTGTTACGCTGTCGGGGATTGTTACGCTTGTAAGGCTGTAGCAAGCACCGAACGCATAATCGCCGATAGCTTTAACACTATCAGGTAGTGCTATATGTTCAAGGCTTTCACAGCCTACAAATGCACCTGCTCCGATAGCTTTAACACTATCAGGTAGTGCTATATGTTCAAGGCTTTCACAGCCTACAAATGCACCTACTCCGATAGCTTTAACACTATTAGGTAGTGCTATATGTTCAAGGCTTTCACAGCATTCAAATGTAGAATCACCGATGCATGTTACTCCATTTGGTATATTTATGCTTTTAAGATTAGTACAACAATAAAATGCACCAGCTCCGATAGCTTTAACACTATCAGGCAGTGTTATATCTTCAAGACTATTACATCCCGAAAATGCTCCGTCTTTTATTTCACATACACTATTAGATATTATATGTTTTTTATTTAAGCTACCAGCCGGATATTGAATAAGCTGTGTCTTAGTTTTATTAAACAGAGCTCCATATTCATCACTTGAATAATATTTATTGGATGTGTCTACAGTTATGCTTAACAAACAATCACCGCTACAGAAAGCTAAATAACCTATTGATTCAACGCTTGCAGGGATTATTACATTTGTCATAAACTGACAAGCTGCAAATGCACGATCGCCTATGGAAACTACACCGTTAGGAATGGTTACACTTATAAGATCATTGCAATTATAGAAAGAACGTTTACCAATTGTAGTCAAAGTATCAGGAAGTGATACTTCATTGAAGTCATGTAGAACAAAAGCATTATCTCCGATACTTGTTACGCCATCACTGATAACAACTTTTTTTATATATCGGATATACGAATACCACGGCTGATTGAAAATCCATTCATCATAATCAGCTATATAATCGTACATCTCACCCGTGCCGGAGATATTAAGTACGCCGGTGGTTGTGTCAAGTGACCATGTCAAATTATCACCGCAGGTGCCGCTGTAAGTCGCCGCCTCGGATTTGAAGCTGAAGAGGCTCGGCAGGTCGAGACCGACAAAGCCGCCGAGCGGTGCGGCAGTTAAAGTCATAACGACAACCATAATAACCGCAATGGTTTTCTTGAAATATCCTCTCATGTTTTTTCCTCCAAAAATAAATTTGCTGTAAAACAGAATATTTATACAGGGCTTCGCCAATATATAGGCTATTGTAACATATAAAAACGCAATAGTCTATGTATGGGCGATAAATATTTTTTCTGAATATATACTAAATTTAAGTCTATATATAGTCGGAGGAAGATATGAAGACAAGAGAAGCTGTAGCAGAGCGTATAATAGAACTCTGCAAGGAGCGGGGCATTACCGTAAATGCTCTCGCTTACATTTCTGCCGTGCCTTCTTCTACAGTTAAAAACATTATATACGGAGTGAGCAAAAATCCGGGTGTGGTTACAATAAAAATGCTTTGCGACGGTCTTGAAATTTCACTTGAAGAATTTTTTGCTTCACCTTTGTTTGAAAATCTGTCTCAGGAAATTGAATAAATATTCATATTAATACGGCACGAAATTACACATAAAATGCGAACAGGCGAGCCTAACGGCTCGCCTGTTCGCAAAAGGAAGGAGTAAATGAAAAAGAAACAAAAAGAAGAAATCTGAGTAAAAAAATGAAAAAAACAAAAAACAAAAAATGAATAAAAACAACAAAAAACAAAACAAAAAGTAGAAAAACGGTTTGTTTTCCGTGGTTTTATATTACAATATTATTCGTCAAAGTGTGATAATAAATAGTGTCTTTTTTATGAATAAATTGTAAACGATACCTTGCAAAAATATTTCAAAAAATTTTTTATACCGTTTCGGCGCTTTTTCGTACCGATTTTTTACTTTATTTTGTGTTTTTATACGCTGTAAAGCACTACTAATCGACACTATTGACTTTTTTCACAAGGTTTTGGGTAAAATTCGGCTGTCTTTTGTACTTTGAAAGCCCTTGACACCGCAGACTTTTTTTAGTATAATACCTGCTTGTAAAGAACAAATGCTTTACAAGCAGATGTTAGGAGGAGATCCTTTTGGCTAAAAATCTCGGCGTCACTGTTTTGCTGGATTTCTACGGCGAAATGCTGACCGAGAAGCAGCGCAGCTTCTTGGATTATTACTATAACGATGACCTTTCTCTCTCTGAAATCGCAGAGAACGAGGGCATCACAAGGCAGGGTGTACGCGACGCTATCAAGCGTGCGGAGGCTCAGCTTTTTGATATGGAAAATAAGCTTGGGCTCGTTGCTCGTTTTGAGGAGCAGAAAAAAGGTCTTGACGAAATAGTTGATTGTGCAAACCTTATTTACGAGCAGAATATGCGTTTCGGTCTTTCAAGAGAAATCAACGAAGCATCAGTACGCATCCGCGCAATCGTTTCAACGCTTGTCGAAGCTTAACTCCACTACATAAACCACAGTAAAGGAAGTGTATTTTCTTGGCATTCGAAGGACTTTCCGACAGACTTGAATCCGCGTTTCAACGCCTTAAAAGCAAGGGCAGCCTTACCGAACACGACGTCCGCGAGGCAATGCGTGAGGTGCGTCTTGCACTTCTTGAGGCTGACGTTAACTTCAAGGTCGCCAAGGATTTCACCAACACTGTAACCGAGCGTGCTATCGGTGCTCAGGTTATGGAGAGTCTTACACCCTCACAGATGGTTATCAAGATCGTCAACGAGGAGCTTACAGCTCTTATGGGCGGCACCCAGTCATACCTCACGAGAGCTCCGCATCCGCCTACCATTGTTATGATGTGCGGTCTTCAGGGTTCAGGTAAGACTACGCACAGTGCGAAAATAGCACTTTCCCTTAAGAAAAAAGGTCACCGTCCGCTTCTTGTCGCTTGCGATATCTACCGTCCCGCTGCTATCAAGCAGTTGCAGGTTGTCGGCGAGCAGGCAGGTGTGCCCGTATTTGAAATGGGTCAGACCAACCCGGTTACAATTGCTCAGGAAGCAATAAAGCTTGCAAAAGACCAGGGCTACGACTACGTATTCCTTGATACTGCAGGCCGACTTCACATAGATGAAGAGCTTATGAATGAGCTCAAGGCAGTCAAGGGTGCCGTTCACCCGCACGAGATACTGCTTGTTGTTGACTCAATGACAGGTCAGGATGCGGTTACGGTTGCAAACGGCTTTAATGATGCACTCGGCATTGACGGTCTTGTTCTCACCAAGCTCGACGGTGATACACGAGGTGGTGCCGCTCTCTCGGCAAGAGCTGTTACGGGCAAGCCTATCAAGTTTGTCGGTATAGGCGAAAAGCTTGAGGATCTCGATGTTTTCCACCCCGACCGTATGGCGTCTCGTATTCTCGGCATGGGTGATATGCTCTCCCTTATCGAGAAGGCTGAGCAGGCTATTGACGAGAAAAAGGCACGCGAGCTTGAAGAAAAGCTCCGCAAAAACAAATTTGATATGAACGACCTTCTCGACCAGTTTGAGCAGGTACAGAAAATGGGTTCGATCAAAGACGTGCTCGGAATGGTGCCCGGTATCAACAAGCAGATAAAAGACGTCGATATCGACGAAAGACAGTTTGACCGCATACGTGCGATAATCCTTTCAATGACTCCCAAAGAGCGTGAAAACCCCGACATCATCAACCCCTCACGCAAGCGCCGTATTGCGGCAGGCTGCGGTATGCAGGTTGAGGATGTAAACCGACTTCTTGCTCAGTTCAGACAGATGCAGAAAATGTTCAAGCAGTTTGGCGGCAAGGGCGGTAAGCGTTTATCCAAATCATTCAAGAAGAAAAAACGCAGATAAATTTCGGATGTAATTACAATTCAAAATTGTTACATTATAAAGCAAAACATTTTTTTGGAGGAAATCAAAAATGGCA
Source organism: Clostridia bacterium (assembly GCA_017399065.1). Classification (GTDB taxonomy): domain Bacteria; phylum Bacillota; class Clostridia; order Oscillospirales; family Acutalibacteraceae; genus UBA8612. The sequence goes on from JAFQEL010000010.1 coordinate 54,402, forward strand.
GTAAAAATCAGACTTCGCCGTATGGGCGCAAAGAAAGCACCGTTCTACCGTATCGTAGTTGCTGATTCACGTTATCCCCGTGACGGCAGATTCATCGAGGAAATCGGCACATACGACACAACAAAGGATCCTGCAGACATCAAGGTTGACGTTGAAAAGGCTCAGCAGTGGATCAAGAACGGCGCACAGCCCACAGATACAGTAAAGGCTATTCTCAAGAAGTCAGGCGTTATCGGCTGATTTCAGGTCAGATAAAGCAAATTAATTACGGAGGTGCCCGCAATGACAGAGCTTCTCATCGCAATCGCACAGGGTCTTGTAGAAGATCCCTCAGCAGTTACAGTTACTGTTGACGAGCCCAACGAAGAGGGCGTAACGGTTTACCACCTTCACGTCGGCGAGAATGACATGGGCAGAGTTATCGGCAAACAGGGCCGTATTGCCAAGTCAATTCGCACCGTTATGCGTGCTGCTGCGACCCGCAACAACGAAAAAATCGCAGTTGAAATCGAATAATCCGATTTCATATTCTTTTTTTCAATAACTTAACATCACGCTCTATGTTCTTTTTAAGCATTTAAAAAGTCATAGGGCTATTGGTGTTTATAAACGGAGGCAATTATGCTCAAACCTTATCTCGAGCTCGGTCAGATTGTTTCAACCCACGGTATCAAAGGCGAGGTGCGTGTTAACCCCTGGTGTGACAGCCCCGAATTTGCCTGTATGTTCAAAACTGTTTACCTTGACGATAAAGGTGAAAAGCCCGTCAGGGTTATTGCTTCGCGCCCTCACGGCAATATTGCACTGATGAAGCTTGAAGGAATTGACACGGTTGAGCAGGCGGCAGCTATGAGAAACAAGATTCTCTATATGGCACGCAAGGACGTAAAGCTCTCTGAAGACAGCTGGTTTATTGCCGACCTCATAGGTTGTAAGGCTGTTGATGCGGACGATGAAAGCAAAATATGGGGAACGCTGACAGACGTAAGCCAGACAGGTGCAAATGACGTATGGCACATAACGGATGAAAAAGGCAGAGAATATTTGCTGCCCGTTATTCCGCCCGTAGTAATAAAGACGGACGTAGAAAATGAAAAGGTATATATCAGACCGCTCAAGGGGATTTTTGACGATGAGGATTGATATTTTAACTCTCTTCCCCGAAATGTGCGAAAGCGTAGTGAGCGAAAGCATACTCGGCAGAGCAAGGGAAAAGGGTCTGGTTGAAATCAACTGCCGCAACGTACGCAAGTATACACTGGACAAGCATCGCAGAGTTGACGATTCACCGTACGGCGGCGGCTCGGGTATGGTAATGCAGGCTCAGCCTGTTTACGACTGTTATGAGTCACTGTGCGAGGACCTTGGCAAAAGGCCGCACCTGATATATATGTCCCCTCAGGGAAGTGTGCTGACACAAAAAAAGGCAATTGAGTTGTTAGAATATGACAACATTGCACTGCTTTGCGGACATTATGAGGGAATTGACGAGCGTGTACTCGAAGAAATAGTTGACGAAGAGATATCAATCGGCGACTATGTGCTTACGGGCGGTGAGCTGCCTGCGATAATCGTGGCGGACAGCGTTTGCCGTATGTTACCGGGCGTGCTGTCAAGTGACGAGAGCTTTATGAATGAAAGCCATTACAATTCACTGCTCGAGCATCCGCAGTACACACGTCCCGAAGAATGGCACGGCAAAAAGGTGCCCGACGTACTGCTCAGCGGTCACCACGCAAACATTCAGAAATGGCAACGCGAAAAGCAGATTGAGCGTACATTATTAAAACGTCCCGATATGCTGGATAGGGCGGAGCTGACGAAGAAGGACAGGGAATATATAAACAAGATAAAAAAACAAATGATGTGAAAGGTGTTAAATTATGTTAGAGTATCTGGGTATTGAAAGTCCGATGCTGATGCTTGCACTGTGTGCGGTATTTACATTCGGTGCAGTAATTCTTTCTCTCAAGCTTTTCAGGAGCAAGCTCCCTGTTGACGGCGGACGCGACTTCGCATTCAACGGCAAGCTTTCAAAGGGCAAGCAGAGAGGTGCAGGTATAGTATTCATCTGCGTATTCATTATTTCTTCACTTTTGTTTATCAAGCCGTCAATTGAGCTTGGTATGTACTACGCGGTTATCTTCCTCGGTATGCTTTCGGGCTACCTTGACGATGCGTCAAAGGTGCCGTGGGGCGAATACAAAAAGGGTGCTATTGACCTTGTAATCTGCCTGCTCACCTCGGGCGCATTTGTATGGCAGAACCCTGACCTGCTTTCTCTTTCAGGCTTCAAGCTTCCGTGGTACGTTTTCCTTATCGGTTCAACCGTATTCCTCTGGATGATGATTAACGCAACGAATTGCTCAGACGGTATTGACGGCTTCTGCGGCTCGCTCTCAGTCAACTCTACAATATTTATAGCGGTTGCCTGTGCGACACTCGGTATGAGCAGTGATATTACATCTCTCAGCGTAGTAATGATTTTTGCAATCATTGCTTACCTCTGGTACAATGCAGAGCCGAGCACAATGATGATGGGTGATGCAGGTTCAAGAGCAATCGGTCTTTTCCTCGGTATACTCATTCTCAAGTCCGGCAATGTTCTTCTGGCTATTCCCTTCTGCTTTATTCTTCTGCTCGACGGTCTTATCGGTATATTCAAGGTTTCGGTTACAAGATTCCTTAAAATCAAGATTCTCAAGAATATCCGCACACCGCTTCACGACCACTTCAGAAAGAACAAGGGCTGGTCAAACAGCCAGACGATTTACCGACTGAACATCATTCAGGCACTCATTTCGTTCTGCACGCTAATGGTGCTGAAAACACTTAAATAAAAAAGTATAGATAAACACAGGCTTGCAAGGAAAAATCCCTTGCAAGCCTGTGTTTATGTTGAATAAAATCAGAAATTGTAGTCGGGCTTGACAATAGTGCCTGTTTCGGATGACTTGACGATTGCAAGGCAGACCTCGACGGTTTTTGCACCTTCGCGTGCGTCTGTGATTACCTTTGTATCGTTAAGAATTGCCTCGGCAAACACCTCAAACTCCTTATCGTAGTTGTGGTTGTTGACCTCAAGCTCGATGATCTGCGGCTCTTCGATTGTATGGCCTGTTTCGTCAACTGTGAAGAGCTGCATTGTGGGGGACGTATTGTCACAGATAATTGTGCCCTTGGTGCCGTAGATTACGGTACGCATTGTGTAGTCACGCTTACAGCCCGTGGAAACGAATACCTTACCCATACAGTCGTCTGAGAACTTGAGAAGAGCAACTGTAGCATCGTCGTAGCTGACTTCGGGAAGATTCTTCTTTGTGCCGTATGCGAATACCTCGATGGGGTCGCCTGCGAGCCAGCGGAGAAGGTCAACAGCGTGGCAGCCGCCGCCGACGACACCGTGACGTATGGGATCGGCTCTCCAATGAACTACGCCGTTTTCGTCGGGCTTTACGATATCCATATAGTCGTGTGCATACTCGGACTCAACAAAGTAAACCTCACCGAGTGTGCCGTTGTCGATAAGCTCCTTAGCTTTTGCAAATGAAGGGGTGAAGCGGCAGATCTGACCGACCATAAACTTGCTGTCGGCTGCTTCGGCGGCACGTACGATATCTTCGATATCCTCTCTTGTAAGTGCAAGAGGCTTTTCGCAGAGAACGTGCTTACCTGCCGCAAGACACTCAAGAGAAACCTTCTTGTGAAGCTGGTCAGGGATAGCAACGGAGATTACGTTGATATCGGGGTTGTTGATAAGGTCATGATAATCCGTGAACTGCTTTTCAACGGGAATGTTGTATTTTTCACCGGCTGCACGAAGATTCTTTTCGTTCATATCGCAGATAGCCGCAATTTCTGCGCCGTAGTGCATAGCACCCTCAACGTGTGCCATACCGAACATCATACCGATGTTACCGACAATAAGCTTGTTTTCCATAGTGTCATATTCTCCTTTGAGTAAAATTTGTTAACGGATGTATTTTACTATAGAAAGCGTTTTTAATCAATATGTTTCGGTAAAAAACGTACGGTTGTTAAATTGATTGGTTTTATTATCGGTTAAAGCTCGGAATGACGAGCACAGAGCAGGGCAGAGTCTTCATTGAGGCCGAAGCCGCTACCTGTCCGCAAAATAATTATTCTCTTGAGCAGTAAAGCTGAATTACTGTACACAAGAGAATAATTTTAGTTTATTATTAATGTTTTTGCGTTTCGAAAGAATAACGTCGAACAGATAATTCTTATGCTGTTGCGTAGAACTAACGGTTCTGCATAACACTCCCGTAAAGCCGCCAAAGCATTATGCTGTTTGGATTTTTTGACCACAGAGTTGACCATTTTTATCGGGATATATAAGATTAAGCTGCTGCTTCACAGCATCGAACGAAGGATGAACGTAAACGTTTAACGAAATGTTTGCCGTTGAGTGCCCGAGCAGCCTGCTCAAAGCCTTGGCATCCATTCCGACCTGTGCACATCGTGTTGCAAACGTATGCCTCAATGCATGAAAATTTACGTTTTCAAGCTCGTTGGCTTTCAGCATTTTTCTGAAGTTATAATCAAAGGTTCTCGGCGAAACAAAATTTTCGCTGTCAGAAACAACAAACACCGATTTTCGCTTTTTGTAAGCATCGCTTAAAACGTTCACCAAAGTTTCTGTCATAGGCAGATCCCGTTTGGAAGACTGTGTTTTGGGCGAGTCGATAATTAATTTGGTTTTTCGTTCCGAACAGCAGTCATAAACTCTGGAAACCGTGTGTCTTACATGTATCAGACGGTTTTCCAAATCGATATCGCTCCACCTTAAAGCACAAACCTCACCGATACGCATACCCGTGTTGAGCGCTATAAGCGTGCCTGTGGCTGTGCAGTTTTGTTCGTGCCGCAAAGCGTTTAAAAGCTTTTCTTCTTCGTATTTGTTTAAAACTCTCGGAGCACTTTTAGGGATAACGGGTTTGTTTATAGGCGTTTTCATAGGCAAGCACCATCCCTCACTGCAGGCAAACTTAATTACGGATTCGATTATTATTGCCATTGTTTTCACATATGACGGTGAAAGCTCCTTGCCGGATATAATTCCGCCGCTTCTGATTTTTTTATCCAAAAAAGAATTTACAACAAAAGAGTTTATTTGAGAAAGCTTTAATCCGCCAAGCGACGGGATGATATGAGCCTCGGTTATATTGCGGTATTTTGCCTGGGTTGCACCTTTCAGCCTTATTTGGTTGGACTCTAACCAAAAATCAATTACATCGGAAAATAAAAGATCTTTGGTACGCGGTATGCTTTGTGATTTTTCTGCTTTTAAGCTTTCCAATTTCAGCTTGCATTCGTTATAAGTTTTTGCATATACAGAGCTGTATTTTGTTGAACCGTCATTTTTATATCCGCTCTTGTATCTGCCTTCCCAGCGTCCGTCTTTTCTTTTGTGAATGTTATCTCCTCTTCTTGACATAATACCGTCCCTTTCTTTTGTTTGTAATTTGACCAAAATTCTGACCATAAATAATAATAAATTAGGATATGTTTCATATGCAATCTTTTGCTTTATAAATAATTAAGGAATAAATTACTTGACAAAAGTTAATTAGCAGTAGTATAATAAACGCGAATTTCAACAAAATTCGGCTTTTTTCGCGTTTAAAGAACCGTTAGTTCTACACAATTTGATATTATTCCCTTTTGTTATCGGGTTGATGTGAGCGGTTTATTGCCGATTACATAAATAAAAATTTTGATACGGAGGATAAAAAATGGAGCTCAAAAAATCAAACAAAAGCCGTTTGATCAGTCGTGTCGTATCGGTAATCACTGTTTTATGCCTTATGTTAGGTATGAGCGTTTTTGCCAATGCGGCGGCAAACCAGGCGGTAACAGACGCAAGAAACGGTGTTGTTCAGGTTCAGCTTTGGTATAATGACGTAGAGGAAGCAAGGGAGTATCCGCTTCATGGAGGAGGTTCAGGCTTTCTCATTAACGAGAATACTGTTGTAACTTGTCAGCACTGCATAGAAGGATTCAGCAGTGGCTTTTATGAGGACCAGGCAAAAATAGTAAATTCTAAGTTCGGTACCACGCTTACAGCAGGAGATATTAAAGAGCGTATCGAGCTGAGAGTAAGCGTATACCGTGACGTTTACGTTAAAACAACTGTCAAAAAGGCAAGTGCCGAAATGGACTATGCCATTCTTTCACTGAGCGAGCCTATCGTTAACAGAACTCCCCTTAAGCTTCGCGACAGCTCTACGCTTGTTCAGACAGAGGAGGTCTTTGCATTAGGTTTCCCCGGTGAAGCAGAGCAAGTTCAGGTTGACGGCGTTCAGTATTACGAGCCCAAGGACGTTAACGTTACAAGCGGCAGGGTTAATAAGGTCGGCGAATCGGATTACACCGTAGATGGTAGAGAATTTAAGGGCGTAAAAGTTGTCGAGAGCAGTGCTTTGTTAATGGGCGGCAACTCAGGCGGACCTCTTGTAGATGCCGAAGGTAACGTAGTAGGAATCAACGCCCATGGTGATTCGGTGGGAAATACAAACCTTGCCGTTGCAAGCAAGAACCTTATGGACGTACTTGACGCACTCGGCATTGCTTATACCTCTGCAGACGGTGCGGACGTTGCTCCCGATACTACAGTTCCCGCACCCGAAACAGATGAGCCTGTTGCTGACACTGTTGACACAAGCGCACTGTCAGCTCTGATTGCTAAGGCTGAGGGTATGGATTCCGAAGCTTACACAGAAGAGAGCTATGCCGCTCTTGAATCTGCAATCAAATCAGCTAAGGCTGCACTCAGCGCTTCCTCTCAGAGTGAGATCGATGATGCGATTGCAGAGCTTGAGGATGCAGTTGACGCTCTTGAAGAAAACAGCAGCTCATTCCCGCTCATTCCGATCATTGCTGTCGGTGCAGGCGTTTTTGTAATAATCATCGTTGCTGTTGTTCTTATCATTGTCCTTTCAAAGAAAAAGAAGCCGCAGCCCGCAGCTCCCGCAGCACCTGTTGCACCTATAGCTCCTGTTGCACCTGCAGCACCCGTTGCACCTGCAGCACCCGTTGCACCTGCAACACCCGTTGCACACGCAGCTCCCGTTGCACACGCAGCACCTGTTGCACCTGCAGCACCTGCATCATCTGAAACAACCGTACTCAACCAGGGTGCAGGCGAAACTACTGTTCTTTCACAGAACGTAAACGGCGGTACACTGCTTCGTACATCCAACAACGAGCGTATTCCAGTATGCTCTGCTGAGTTTACTGTAGGCCGTGAGCGCAACAGCGTTGACTACTGTGTCGGCGGTAATACAAATATCAGCCGTATCCATGCAAGATTTGTCGTGCGTAATGACGTTACATATATTGTTGATAACAATGCCGCAAACGGTACGTTTGTCAACGGTGTAAAGGCACGTGCAGGTCAGGAAATAAAGCTCAAGAGCGGCGACAAGATCCTTCTTGCCGACGAAAAGTTTGAGTTTATCAAATAAGAGAAGACCAATAAAAAATAGAATAAAGGCGGCTATGCTGCCTTTATTCTATTTGTTGGCTATTAGGACATATCCCTAATGTTCGGGAGGTTGCGATTATGAATTTCATTATTTCAGCTAACACAGATATCGGCATTGTTAAGGATACGAATCAAGACGGCTTGTCGGTAAAGATCATCAATACACCGCAGGGAAGAATGGCTTTTGCCGTGCTTTGTGACGGTATGGGCGGTCTTTCAAAGGGCGAGGTTGCAAGCACTACGCTTGTTTCTGCATTTAACGAGTGGGTTTATAACGGCTTACCTGCTTTGTGCAGTACCGGTATCACAGACTCGGCAATAAGAAGCCAATGGGAAGATATTGTGGTAAAGCAAAACAAAATCATTGGTTCTTACGGTGCGTCACAGGGTATACGCCTTGGAACAACAGTTGTTGTTATGCTGATTACGCAATCAAGATATTATATTATGAACATAGGGGATTCACGAGCTTATGAAATTTTTGATACAGTTCATCAGCTGACGGAAGACCAGACTTTTGTTGCACGCGAAATAAAGCTTGGCAAAATGACACCTGAGGAAGCGAAAACCGATTCCCGCAGAAACGTTTTGCTCCAGTGCATAGGTGCCTCCGATGCTATATATCCGGATATGTTTTTCGGAGATACCAAAAAAGATGCGGTATATATGCTGTGCTCTGACGGCTTCAGACACGAGATAACATCTGATGAAATGTATGAGAAATTTCGCCCCGGGATTTTAACCGATGCCGCTGTTATGGATTTCAATTCAAGGCAATTGATAGAGCTGAATAAGCAACGCTCGGAGCGGGATAATATTTCGGTTGCTCTTATCAAAACTTTTTAGGGGTGGCAGTTATGTTAGAAGTAGGTTCACTTGTTGACGGTAAATATAAGATATTAAATAAGGTCGGCCAAGGCGGTATGAGCGTTGTTTATCTTGCCATGAATGAAAGGGCAAATAAGCAATGGGCGGTCAAAGAAGTCCGCAAGGACGGTATTCTGGATTTTGAGTCTGTTAAGCAAGGCCTTGTAGCGGAAACCGATATTCTGAAGAAGCTGAGTCATAAGCATCTTCCGAGTATTGTTGACGTTATTGATACTGAGGATTCATTTATTATTATAATGGATTACGTTCAGGGTAATTCTCTGGATAAGGCATTAAAAGAGTTTGGTGCACAGCCTCAGGAGGACGTTATTGAATGGTCAAAGCAGCTTTGTGACGTTCTGCACTATCTGCACACCAGAACCCCTGCAATAATCTATCGAGATATGAAGCCTGCCAACGTAATGCTCAAGCCGGACGGAAGTATTTCTCTTATAGATTTCGGTACGGCAAGAGAGCACAAGGCTTTTAAGGTAGAGGACACCACCTGCCTGGGAACACGCGGCTATGCCGCACCCGAGCAGTACGGCGGAATGGGACAGACAGATGCAAGAACGGATATTTATTGCTTAGGTGCAACTATATATCATCTGGTAACCGGTATGAACCCGAGCGAGCCGCCTTATGAGATACGTCCAATTACGCAGATAGACCCGAGCTTATCCACAGGCTTGGAAAAAATCATTCTCAAATGTACGCAAAACAATCCTGCCGACAGATATCAGTCCTGCGCAGAGCTGATGTACGATCTGGAGCACTACAAGGATTTTGAGGATGAACATATAAAAAAGCAGAAAAACAAAATAAAGCTCTTTGCCTCATCCGCGGCTATGACTTTTGTGTTTTTATGTGCTTGCATTTTTTGTTTCTTTGCTGCTAAAAATGCACAAAAGGACAATTACGATTATTTGCTGGCGAATGCAAACAGCAAAGCAGAGTATTACGAAACAATATTGACAGACCCGACGCGTGTGGAGGCATATCTCGGCACAGAAGATTTTGAAGGTCTTATTGCCTATCTGATATCAGACGGTGAGCTTTCCGCACAGGACAGCTCAGTTCTTGCTCAGCTGAAGGTCGGCATTGAAAAAAGCGACAGTAAAGGCTACAGCAGCACGGTAGAGGTTCTGGATCAGCTGAAAAAGGATAACCCCGAAGGATATGAGCAGGTCTGCTATGAGATCGGTGAAACGTATCTGTTTTACTATAATGTAGGCGTAGCTAAGGATAAGTATCAGACGGCCTCTTCGTGGTTTAAGGAAACGGTTGATAATTATCCTGTGGCAAAGATATACTGTGATATTTCCGCATGCTTACAAAACGTATATAAGTACTCAAAAGCAAACCAGACAGCAAAGCTTTATGAGGAATATGAAAATTTGTGGAATGAAGTTGTTATTTTACACAGTGAGTCAAACGACCTTGATGAAGATTTAAAGATTCAGGTCTGGAACGAGATAGTAAGTATGATAAATAACAACTGCAAAGAATTCTGTGAGGTTGCTTCTAAAACCGAGATCAATTCTTTGCTGGCTAAAATATCGACACAGGCTTCAGGTGTTACAAATACTTTCCTTAAAGAAAACGTCAGCAAATTGCAATCAAATATTGAGATAACACTTTCCAAATTAAATACGGTTGAAAGCAAATAAAGGAGGGTGCAAGAAATGTCTTACGAATTTTATAACGGTGCTTTTATTGTTGCTCTTGTTCTCTCTGTAATAATGCTGATAGTAACCGTTTTGCTGTTCTTTTTATTGAATATAAGAACGGCAATAGGAGATATAACAGGCTTAGGTAAACGTAAGGCTGTTGAGAATATGCAAAATAAAGGCAAAGCAACAAAGAACGATAACCGACTTGCGAATAAAGATAATTCAGCCGGCAAGGTTGAAAGCATTACACAGGGATCTGTGAAAACCTCCAAAATCAGTCCGCAGGACAGATACGATACGTTGGAGGCTTCCGAAACTTCATTGCTTGCTGAACAGCCCGGTTTTGAAACAACGGTTCTCAATTCGGAGGAAACGGGTGTCGGAGCAAGTGTCGAAGCGGTTGAGCAAAATGAACAGTGGACCGGCTACGCTGATTTTTACGTGGAATATGATATTACTTACGTTCATTCAAACGAGGTTATAAGATGAAACAGAGTTCCGGCTTTATAAAAAAACTTAAAATTTCGCAGGTGTTTTCGGCTGTTTCGTCTATTTCCGTTCTTCTGATAATGATTAACGTTGAAGAGTCGAAAAAGCTTATCGTTTCAATAATCGCATCCCTTTTGTTCTGGTTGGGATTGATCGCGGAGCAGGTGCTTGTGTGGAGTGCAAACAAGCAAAGGAAAAAGCTTGAGCAAAGCTTCGGCCGCAAAGAGCAGGGTCTGCCCGGAATAATTTCTTTCTTCAAAACAAAAACGGGAAAAGCAGCAGATTTGATTTTTGCCGTTTCAACAGTTATCTATATTATACTGTTTGCAGGTAACTGGGGAGAAAACACGGTTCAGTATGTATTTTTGTTCTTAATGTTTTTATCGTTTCGCTTACATTGCATTGCAAACGGAAAAAACTACAGATATATACATTATTTGCAAAAAAGGAGAGCAAAATCATGAAGTTTATAAAGAACAATTCACGTTTTGCAAAAATTATGTCCTTGGCGCTCAGCGTTGTTTTACTTCTGACTACGCTGAATATCGGCTTAGTCCCGAGCGTATTTGCTACGACGGACTATACTCCGTTTACGGTAAACGTAACGGATGAAGACGGTGAGGCTGTTGCGGGTGCAACGGTGGCTATTGCTCCCGTGGACGAGGCAACGGTAATCCCCGAGCTTTCACCTGTTATTACCGATGAAGAGGGTAAGGCAGTGTTTGAGGCGGTTTATAATTTCTTCTCAGAAAACAGTGAGGTTACCGAGTTTGAGGCGACTTATACGGTTACTGCCGAGGGCTACGAGGAAGCTTCCGTTGACGAGGAGAATGCTGTAACGGTAACTGCACAGGGCAGTATAACCGTTACTCTGACAGCGGACGCACCTTTGCCGGAGGACACAAAGCCTACTATCAAAACGGTAGAAGTCAACCCCGAAGAGTGGACCAATTCCGACGTTACTCTCAAGGTAATATGCGAGGATACTGATGTAACAGAGTATCTTTGCGAGGAATTGGGCGGAGAGTGGCAGAGCGAGCCGACTTTTGTTGTAGAGGAAAACGGCAAGTACACCTTTAAGGTCAAGGATTCCGCGGGCAACGAGAGCGAGAGCTTTTCGGTCGAGGTCACTAAAATTGATAAAGACGCTCCTGAAATCGACGACGTTGTAATAGATAACAATGAAGCGACCAACGGCGCGGTTACTATGACGGTTAAAGCATCTGACGTCGGCAGCGGTGTTGCCGAATACAGAATGGATGAGGGCGACTGGCAGGCTGAGCCTGAATTTGAGGTTACAGATTCTCAAGAGCATGAGTTTTATGTAAAGGATGCAGCCGGCAACGTTTCTGATGCTAAAAATAAGACTGCCGAAAACTATGACGACGAGGAGCCTGTAATTAAAGACGTAACATACAGCGATGAGTGGACGAACACATCCGTTACATATACTGTAGAGACTGAGGAAGATAAAACAGGTATTGCCTCTTACGGTATTGCTGTTAAAGGCACAGACGATATCAAATGGCAGGATAATGCTGAATTTGTTATCGAGGATACCGAGCTTTACAGCTTCTTTGTAAAGGACGGAGCAGGCAACATTTCGGGCGCTTACGATATGAAGGAGCCTGCAAAAATTGACAAGACAGCTCCCGTTATCGGTGACGTTACACTTTCAAATACAGAGTGGACGAATCAGGATATAGATTTTACTGTAGTTGCGACCGATGCAGAAAGCGGTATAACCGAATACAGAATGGACGGCGGCGAATGGCAGGCTGCTGCTGTATTTACGATTGAAGATTCCGAAGAGCATACCTTTGAGGTTAAGGATAAGGCAGGCAACGTTTCTGCTGTATTCAAGAAGACTGCTGAAAATTTTGATGACGTTAAGCCCGTTGTCAATAAGGTAATTCCGTCAACTGCAGAGCCTACAAATCAGACGATAACCGTTACGGTTGAGGCAAGTGATGACAAGTCCGGTATCAAGGGCTACCGCGAGGTAGAAAACGTTGACGGCGAGTGGAAGCCTGTGAGCGAAGAATGGTCAGATTCAATTAATTTTGAGGTTGCCGATAAAAAGGAGCACGCATACCAGGTAATTGATAATGCAGGCAATATTTCCGTTATCGATGCAGCTTCGATATACAAGTCAACAAACTATGATGCAAAGGCTCCCGAGCTCAGTGAGGTAGTATTTGAGCAGGTTAACGGTGAATCCTTTGCAGAGGTGCTCAATTTCCTCACCTTTGGTGTTTTCTTCAACGAAAAGGTCACTGTTGAAATCGTTGCTGTAGACAACGAGGATGAGATCAGCAATGCTACAGGTATAAAGGCTTATTCGGTTTATTTCTATGATGAGGACGGAAACGAAGTATACAATCAGGAAAATATCAGCGAGAACAAGTTCTCTTTTACCGTTGGTAATTTCAAGGGTACAATTAAGGTTGCAGTTTCCGATAACGCAGGTAACGTAACCGAAAAAATTGACGTAACTACGCAGAATTCAAATCTGGAGAATTTCGATTACCTGATGATCGAAAATGATGCACCGGTAATCAGCCAATTCAGACCTGACAATAAAGGTCAGAAAGAAAACTTTGATATTGAGTTTAAAGTTTCAGATATAGTTGCAGAAAAGCACTATTCAGGCATAAATACCGTTAAGGTTACAGTTAACGGTACGGAAGTTTTGCTTGATAAACTAAGTGAAACAGAGACTGCTGAAAAAGCATATACATTGGCAGTAGATACGGCGGCAAAGACCGTAAACGGTCAGGCTGTTGCTGACTGGAAGAACGGTGAGCTTACAGTTAAGGTCAACGCTTACGATAATGCAGGCAATGCCGCTACAGAGTGCAGTGCTGATCTTTATATCGATCAGACGGTTCCCGTTATCAAGGGCTTTGATTTTGATCTTACAGACAACATTGAGGTTGAAAAGGACACAGCAGAAAACCTTTATAAAGCCGTTACCATTACTGATTACGGCTTCTATTTCAAAGAAAATGTAAAGGTTACTGTCTACGCCGATGATCCGGTAGGTGCTGAAGAAGCTGTTGCTTCCGGTGTGAAGAGCATAACCTACAAGGCAGTAGACGTTGAGGGTAACGTTCAGTACAGCGGAACTGCAGATGTCGGTGAGAATAACAGTGTAAGCTTTGATATCAGCAAGGATTTCAAGGGCCAGATATATGCCTACGCTACGGATAATGCAGGCAATGCACCCGAGGTCAGCGAAGGCAGCTATGAAGGCTATGAACATCCCAACGGCACAATTATTGAAAGCACTAAAAAGCATACGGATACATCAAGCATAGAGATCACAGCACCCGAAAAGGTTGGCACACAGAGCAACTCCTACAGCTTTAAGTATACAGGTGAGGCTAAATCTGTTGATAAAGAGAAGGCTTATGATGACGCTCAGCTTGTTCCGCTTTACAATACAACAAATATTAATTTTGGTGTAACAGTTACAGATACATATTCGGGTATCCGCAGTATAAAGTGGACTCTTATCAAGGGAGATTCAAAAACCGTAGAGACTGTTAACATTGATAACAAAGGCGAACTCAGTGGTGATACAGACGGTTGGGTTGCTGATACAAGCAGTGATAATCTCGTTTACAGTATGAGTGCTGAGGCTTTGACTTTTGAAGATTTGGGCGACTATAACGATATGGTATTGCTCGTAGAGCTTACCGACCGTGCAGGTAATACCAGCTACGATTACTACGTATTCGGAAATGATACTGTCAAGCCCGTGATAAATGTTGTTACACCGAGCCTTGGTGAGGACGAGTGGACAAACGAATCCGTTACATATACTATAGAAGCAACAGACAGTGAATCGGGTATTCTCGCTTACGGTGTTATTCTTAAGGCTGATAAGGCTAACACGGAAAATATCAAATGGCAGAATACACCCGGAATTGTAATCGAGGATACACAGATCTACAGCTTCTTTGTAAAGGACAGAGCAGGCAATATCTCGAATTCTGATGATATGGATGATAATAATCCTGCCAATATCGATAAGATAGCTCCCGTTATCAGTGACGTTACACTTTCAAATACAGAGTGGACAAATCAGCCCATAGATTTCACAGTAGTTGCGACAGACGAGGGTGACTCCGGAATTGTATACTATATAAAAGATGGAGAAAATCAGATCTCAAATGTCTTTGAAGGTATTGCTGACGATGAAGAACATTACTTTATTGCTGTAGACAAGGCAGGTAATGAATCAGAAAAGTTCTTTAAGACTGCTGAAAATTTTGATGACATTAAGCCGGATGTTAACGAGGTAAGTCCTTCAACAACTGAACCCACAAATCAGCCGATAACTATTACGGTTGGCGCAAGTGATAACAAGTCGGGTATCAAGGAATACCGCGAGCTTCTCAAGGTTGACGGTGAGTGGATGATAAAGGTTGAAACCGAAGCCGGCGAAGAGTGGAAGTCCGCGAACGATGAAGAGGGTTGGGTAACAACCAACACCTTTGAGGTTGCTGACAACAAGGAACACGCATACCAGGTAAAAGACAAGGCGGGCAATATTTCCGATATCGATGCAGCTTCGACATATAAGTCAACAAACTATGATGCAGAGGCACCCGAGCTTCGCGGTGTAGTATTTGAGCAGGTTAACGAAGAATCCTTTGCAAAGGTGCTCAATTTCCTCACCTTCGGTGTTTTCTTTAACGAAAAGGTTACTGTTGAAATTACTGCGGAAGACGTTGAGAAAAACGTCAGCAACGCTACGGGCATAAAGGATTACTCGGTTTATCTTTACGATGAGGCTTCAAACGAAGTATACAAGGCTGAATACAGTGAAGGAAACAAGTTTGATTTAGATATCGCAAACTTCAAGGGTACGCTCAAGGTAATGATTTCCGATAACGCAGGTAACGAAACAGGAAAGCTCGACATTACTACCGCAAACTCCAATCTGGAGAATTTCGATTACTTTATGATCGAAAATGACGTGCCGGTAATCAGTGAAATCGTTCCCGCTAACGAAGAAATTCTCAGAAAAGACTTTGACTTTGAGTTTACGGTCAGCGACATAGTTGCAGGTAAGCACTATTCGGGTATAAATACAGTTATGGTTACAGTTAACGGTACCGAAGTTTTACTTGATAAACTGTATGAAGCTGAGGCTAAGACTGATGAGAAGACATACGCACTGACAGTTAATACGGCGGCAAAGACCGTAAACGGTCAGAGACTTGAGAACTGGAATAAGGGTACACTCGAGATAAAGGTTAACGCCTACGATAATGCAGGTAACGCCGCTGCAGAGGTTAGCTCTGTTGCATATCTTGATCAGAACTCTCCCATAATCAAAGGCTTTGATTTCAGCCTTACTGAGAACATAGACGTTGAAAAGGACGCACTCACAAACCTTTACGGTGCAGTTATCGTTGATGATTACGGCTTCTACTTCAAGGAAACCGTACGTGTTACGATTTATGCGGAGGATCTTATAGGTGCTGATGAAACCGTTGCCTCCGGCCTGAAGAGCATAACCTATAAGGCAGTAGATGTAAACGGTACCGTTAAGTACAGCGGCACGGACGTAGCCGTAAACACAACAAACAACAGCATAAGCTTTGAGATCAGAAAAGAAGACAATTTCAAGGGTCAGATTTATGCTTATGCTACCGATAACATAGGTAACACACCTAACGACTGTGTAACCTGCACAGACGACAAGATAGTTACTGCAGGTGAGTACAAGGGCTATTCACATCCCAACTCCTCAATAGTTGAAAGTATTGACAGACATGAAACTACTTCAAGCATTGAGATCATTGCTCCTGAGCAGGTAGGCACACAGAATAATTCCTTCAGCTTTAGGTATACGGGCGAGGCAGAAATTATTGATGCCGAAAAGGCTTATGACGACGCTCAGCTTGTTCCGCTTTACAATACCGCGGGCAACCTTGATTTTGAGGTTAACGTTACAGACTCCTATTCGGGTATCCGCAGTGTTAAGTGGACACTTTTCGAGGATGGCAGTGCTGTTGTTGAAAAGACGGTTGACGTTAATAACAGGGGTGACCTCAGCGGCGACAGCGGCGAATGGAGAGTTTCCGAAGGTCTGGATGAGGATAATCTTGTCTACGGTCTGACCGGTCAGCTTTCAATTACAGGTAATCACAACGATATGGTATTGTTCGTAGAGCTTACCGACCGTGCAGGTAATACCAGCTACGATTACTACGTATTCGGCATTGACAGCGTTAATCCGAAAATTGACGTAAGATACGATGATGATAAAGCTGAAAATGATGCAGAGTTTATAGAGTATTTCCGTACGGACAGAACGGCTGTAATTACCGTTACGGAGCGCAACTTCCGCGCAGAAAATATAGTTGCGGTCATTACTAAGGACGGTGCGGCTGTTGAGATAGTTAATTTGAGTGCAGACGGCGTATGGACCGAAAAAGTTAACGAAGCAAATCTCGATGAGACCACGTACACTGCTACCGTTAATTATACGGTTGACGGTGATTATACCTTTGATATTGCCTTTACTGATAACGCAGGCAACGAAAATGAAGAGGTAAATTACGGCGACTCTATAGCACCTACCAAATTTACGGTAGATAAAACCATTCCCACGGTTACGGTAGTTTACAGCAACAACTCAGCCGCAAACGGCAACTATTATAAGGCTGACCGTATTGCAACCATCACGATAACGGAGCATAATTTTGTGCCCGAACGAGTTAAATTCCTTGAATCTTCTCCGTCGATAAGCGGCTGGAAGAGCGCGGGTGATGTTCATACAACAACCATTACGTATCAGGCAGACGGTAAATATAAGTTTGATATAGAAATGCTGGATAAAGCAGGAAATTCCATTGAAGAATACACTGCACAGGAGTTCTATATTGATAAAACAAATCCCGAAGTTGTAATTTCCGGTATAGGAGACCAATCGGCAAATAATGACGAGGGAAGTATAGGCTTCACGATTACCGCTACCGATGATAACTTTGATGTGTTTGTACCGACTTTATCTGCAGTTGTAATGACGGACGGTAATTTTGAGGTAAAAACACTCAACATCGGCAGAACAGAGGATATTGCTAACGGAAAGAGATACACTGTAAGTAATATCGAAGCTGACGGTGTTTACAGTATCAGCTGTTCAGTCATAGATAAGGCAGGTAACGTATTCACAACAGTAACGGTTGAAGACGCAAGCGGTAAACCTTATGCAAAGAATTGCGCAACAGGTGATAAGCTCGTAACGTTCTCTGTTAACAGAGACGGCTCGGTATTTACTATAGATGAATATACCGAGAAGCTTATTAAGGTTTATTACACACAGAACGTAACGGAGAACATCACTTTGATAGAAATCAATGCTGATGCGATTACAGAGAGCAAGGTAATGCTCAACGGCAAAGAGCTTGTAAAGGATACCGATTATACCGTTACTATGGAAAACGGTACCGGTACATGGTATAAGTATCAGTACAGCATCAATAAGGCTCTGTTTGCAAATGAGGGCGAGTACAACGTTGTTATATCCTCAAAGGATAAGGCAACCAACGAAGCTTACAGTGATGTTAAGAATGCTTCAGTTAAGTTCGTTGTAGACAGAACAGCTCCCGTTGTTACCGTAGCAGGTCTTAAAACAAACGGCAGATATCAGATTGACAAGCAGGTTGTTACCATTGTTCCGACTGACGATGGCGGTGCACTGAGCAAGCTTGTTGTACGCACTGTTGATGAAAACGGTAACGTAATAGCTGAGCTGCTTAACCTCTCCGGCGATGAGCTGCTCGATGCTGTTGAAAACGGTGAAATTACGTTTGAGCTTGGCGAAGGCCTTTACCAGAACGTCCAGATCATATGTGAGGACTGTGCAGGTAACGTTGTCGGTGCTCAGGCAGATGAAATTTACAGCAACATTACAATTTCATCAAATGCATTTATGATTTTCTGGGCTAACAAGCCTGCACGTTGGGGAACGATTGCAGGTCTCGGTCTGTTGGTTGCTGCGGCAATTATCATAATTGTACTTAAAAAACGTAAGAAATAAAAAATAAAAAATAA
>JAFQEL010000011.1 GCA_017399065.1 Clostridia bacterium
TAAAATCGACAATTCTCTACTAAATTATACTTTTCTTATTATTATATCTTGAATTTATTGTCAAAACACTATATAATATTTATAAAACAATGGGTTTGTGCAACTTCTTGTATGTAGTTTGCAACATAATGCGGATTATGTTGCAATAGAAAAAATACTTTTGTTTTGAAACCAAAACATTTGGAGGTGGTATTCGATGAGGATGCAAAGAATAGTGTCTTCATTATTAATTGTCGCGTTGATTGTATCTGCAATCTCTATTTCTGTAAGTGCTGTAACATCAAACGCACCAAAACGAGTAATTAATTTGGTATATGATGATTCCGGTAGCATGATAATTACCGATATAAAAGATAAAAACGGTAATGTTGTTGAAAAAGACAAAAAAGTTGATACTTGGTGTCAAGCAAAATATGCAATTGAAGTGTTTGCATCACTTATGGGTGATAATGATACCCTAAACATCTATGTAATGAGCAGTTATACTAAACCTAAACTTGTTTTAAAAGGTAGCGATGGAGCAGTGGCAAATGTTTCAAAAGTACACAATATGATTACTGCGGCTAATAATACACCTTTTGGTTCTGTTAAACAAGCATATTCGGATCTAGTAAAAACCGTAGCGGATGAGAAATGGCTTGTTGTTCTTACAGACGGAGAATTTCAAAACGTGGATAATATAGATGCATATTTTGCACAAAAAGAAACTGATATAAAAGTTATGTTTCTTGGAATGGGGCCACAAGCTGACGGTATCACACCAAATGAAGCTAACAATATCTTTTATAAGGAAGCAAAAAATAATAGTGAAATTTTGAAACAGGTAACGGATATTTCTACACAGATATTTAACAGCGATAGATTAAATGTTAATGCGTCGTCTAAAACGTTTTCTTTTGATGTTCCTATGGCTGAACTTGTAGTTTTCGCTCAAGGTGCAAATGTCAAGATTAACGGGATTAAGAACTCTGACGGAAAATTATTTTCAAGCTCAACAATACCTGTGACGGTCAAATATAGCGATAAGCCGGCAACAAATTATAGTGATTTTATAATTTCAAAAGATTTGTTGGGAAGCGTAGCGACCTTTAAGGATGATTTTATTGCTGGGGAGTATACGATAGATGTTTCCGGAGCGGAAACGATTGAAATATACTACAAGCCAAATGTAGAAATCGCCGCATACTTAAAAGATGGCAATGGAGACGAAGTTACCGATTTAACTGATTTAGAAGCTGGAGAATATACTATAGATTTTGGCTTTGTTAAAGGCGGAACATCAGAAAAAGTATCACAATCAAAATTACTTGGAGATGTTACATACGAGGCGAAGGTTACAAACAACGGAATAACGCATGAAAAGACCTATGCATCCGGCGATAAGATAATATTAGACGAAGGGTCACTTTCCATTAGCGTAATGGCTAAGTATCTAGATTACAATACGGTTTCTACTCAATTAGATTACACCATTTTTAAAAACAAAGGCATCACTTATGAAGTGATTGATGAACCTAATTACACTATTAATAGTAGTGGCTTTGAAGAAATTAAGCCGATTGTGGTGAAGGCTCTGCTCGACTCTAAAGAGTTTACTCAAGAACAGTGGGACATGATGGGAATTCCAACTGTACAATTATCCGAAAAGCAAGATTTTAAAATGGGTGACTTTATAATTAAGAAGACAGAAGAGCTTGGCATATACCATATTTATCCTTCGCTAATAGATGAAGCTCCAAGTTCCGGAACATACTCGGATTGTAATTTTCAGATAGAGTATAAGGAGAAGCATGGAAATGAAACATGGTCGGGAATAAGTGAGTCGCCAATTAAAATGCAAGATAATCGTTCTTGGATTGAACGCAACAGAGATCTTGTCATTAAACTGATTATATTGGCAATTGTTTTATTTATCGTGTTGGGTTATGTACCTGGTATAAAAAAATATCTTCCTTCAAAACTAAAAACACGTCCTACGATTACCGCAAATCCCCTTGTTCCTGGAAATGAAGTGAAATATTTTAAAGGGCTTTTGGAAAAAAATATATTTACAACAATTATTCCCTATATACCTCAAAGAGGTCGAATTAAATTTGTCCCAAGTGGTGTGTATGGTGTTCCAAAGTTAGAGTTGAAAGCAACTTCCGGACGAAGAATGATATTGTTGAACACAAGGGCTTTTGTTGGTAAGGATAATATAACTATATCAGGGCAAAAAGTTCCCAAAAACTCTGATAAACTTAAATTGACAGCAGGATCTATACTTGCGGTTACAACACCCGAGTGGAAATACAGATGTCAACTGAATACAGAAAGAAATAAAAAGAAGTAATTTTTCTTAATATATTAGGAGGTTTTATTTATGAGTGCACCCACATTGTTAGTTGGCTTAGGTGGTACAGGTAGCAAAATTGTTGCTCGCGTCGCAGATTTAGTCAAAGGAAAGGAATCCAGCAATATTGCATTTGCTGTTTTTGATACTGATATTAATGAGCTTAATGAAATTCAGAAGAAAAACCCTTTCATTAAAACAATTCAGACATCAACAAAACAGACTGTTGGTGAATATCTGAACAAGGATACTCATGCAAGAGATTCATGGTTCCCTGTTAATGCAATTCTTAACGGAAAAACCCTTACTGAAGGTGCGGGTCAGGTTCGTTCGATTTCCCGTCTTGCATTAGATACAGTCATCCGTGCAGGTAAAATGGAACCCTTACATGAAGCTATCCAGAGTTTGTATAAGGTTGAAGAAGATAAAGTGGAACAGGCTTTAAGAGTTGTTATAATAAGCTCTCTTGCAGGTGGTACAGGTTCAGGCCTTATTTTACCCGTTGCTATGTACATAAAAAATTATCTTGCAACTCATTTCCGTCAAAGCGCTAATATTACCCGTGGTTTCTTTATTTTACCTGAAGTTTTCTACGAAGTTATTTTGGGTCAGACAGAAAGAAACAATCTTAAAGCTAATGCTTATGCAACTTTAAGAGAGTTGGATGCTTTCTTAATGAAAGGTGACGCAACTTTACCTGAACGCTATCAGGATTCTGTGAAAATGGAATTCCCTCGCGCTGCTTCTGATGGGTATGAAGAATACAGCATAAGACCCTATGATTTCTGTTTCCTTTTTGATGCGCAAAATGCAGATGGAGGAAAACTCAATTCATTCAGTCAGTATCTCGATCATGCAGCAAACTGTATTTATGCACAGTCTATTGGCCCGATGAATAAAAGAAGCAACTCTTCAGAGGATAATACAATTAGAAAACTTGCGAAAGAACGCGGTAGAAACAGATATGCAGGCGCGGGTGCATCCATCCTTTTGTATCCCTTTGAAGATGTTAAAAAATATATTGCTCTTCAGTGGGCTAAGGAAAGTGTATCAAAGCAGTGGTTAGTTTTCGATAAAGAATACTATTCATTGTGCGAAGAAAACAAAAAACGCGAAGAGGAAGGTGTTGCAACACCTAATCCTGATGCAAATTCTCATTATGTAAAAACTGTAAGAGAAAAAGCACAGAAGAAAGACCCTTTCTCAAGAGCTATTGTAAATGCATGTACAACATTCAAACCGGATGGTGTTACAAAAAAGAGCGACCGTTGGGTTGACTATGTAGGTAGATTAAAAGAGAAGGTTCAGGCTGATATAAATGCCGGGCAAAGTGATTTAGACAGTACACTTGAAGATATTAACAACTCTTTTGGTGACTTAAAGAGCGAATGGCAGGATTATGTTAATCTGTATTTCCAGATTGATACATATAAACTTCAGGTTATGAAATATGTTGAAGAAACTGCTAGAATTTCAGCTTATTCATTGTTTAAGGCTTCAAGAGAATTTAGAACAACAAAACCCCAAGACTTTGAATTAGAGTATTACTTGACTGACGGTAAAAATGATTTTATTCATCCTAATGCTGTTCGTTATTTCTTGAACGAAGCTTATGAATTAATGAAAAAAGAAAAACAAACAGTGGATAGTCAGTTGAAAGACTTGAACGATGAATTCAATAATGTTGAAAGAAGCATTTTTGATGATGAATCAACTGATGATGTTCAGGAAACTGCACAACAGGCAGCTGACAGAAAGGTTTCTATTATCAATAAAGTGAGCCATAAGCCCACTAGTGATCAGGAAGAAGCTAAAAATAAGTTATTTGCATTCTTGGAGAGCATAGACGAATATAAGTACAAATATATGCTTTCTGAGGTTGTTGCTGAAGGTTGCGAATATATAAAATCACTCCTTAAAGCATTTGAGCTTTTCTATGCAACATTTGAAAGCAAGGTTTCTGCAATTGATAAAGAAATTGCTGACATAAGCAAAAAATATGTTAACAAAACAGGCTCAACAATGCGCTATGTTTGTGCTGATGAAAAATGCCTTGAAGGCATTTACAGTAAAAAACGCTATACAGGAAGTGCTATCAGTATAGATTCTAAATTAGCAAAAGATATTTATTATAGTGTGCTCAAATATTCACTAATGGCAGATAAGCCTTCAAATAACCGCTATTTCAGTGATTTGTTTGATGAGGGCATTCTTGGTTACTATGAAACATATGTTATGCAGAAATATGGTAGTGATATCAATGTTGATATTCTTACTGCACTTGAAATGGAAGCTGGCTATGTTCATCCAGAATATAATGAGGAAGAAAATGCAAACGAGTTAATCGATCAGTATGTTAAAAAAGTAATTGTAAATACTCGTGCACTTTCTTGTCCGTTTATTGAAAGCCCATTAGGTGAATCCCGTGATCCTATAAATGCTTGTACTTTCAATAAATCGCTATTTACTGAAGCAGAAAAGAACAATCCTAAGAAGGCTGATTTCATCAGAAGTGAGTTGATGAATTTCGGTGGTGCACCTGATAACGAAATACCCCAAAATGAAATTATGTTCTATCAGTCATTTTATGGTTTAAGAGCTAATGATTTAAGTAAATTTGCTCCTCCTGAAAAAACAATGACTTATGACAGAAGCAGCGGTGAATACTTCAAAGCTTATTATGAGTTGATTGCAGGAATTCATCCTGAAACACATTTGAGCAAGGAAATCAGCCCCCATATCGACCGTTGGTGGCATATTATCACAAAAATGCCCGACCTTGATGAGGCTAATCAGTTGAAACAAGAGCAGGAAATCAATGCTGCATTCTTCTGGGGTGTTTTGTGCAAATATATTGACAGATTTGAAGATAGTAACGGTCATTATATCTATAAGCTCGATAAAGAAGAATTGGATATGGATAACAATCTTCTCATTGTTTCAAACGGAACTAAGTGCGATAAATTGTATGAGGTTCTTGATGCAATTGCAATTTATCCTGAATTGGTAAATAAAATTATCAACAGAGTTAAGTTGAAAGCAAATGATGATTTGAATAAGAATCGTGCATTGGAAAGCGGTATACTTATGCGTGGTATTAATAAATTTGCTGTTGCTGAACCCGGTATATGCGATGGTAAAAATGTAAAACCTGCAACAAGTATTTTCACAATACCACTTATGATGAAAAAATCCTCAACTCCTGATGTTTATTATGAAGAAAATGTTCTTCAGATTCTTAAAGCAGAGATTGAAGAAATCAAAAAATATTTGTCCTTGTTCTATACCGAAAAAGAACTCGGTGGCGTTATGAACAAAATTCTTACAGAGCAGTTTGATAAATATCTTGCTGATATTGCTTATGAAAGCAAGTGTGATAAAGCAATTTATAAGAGTTCATTGTTTAGTTCAACTATTTCAATTATTGCGAAAGCTTTCGAAGCTCTCGACCTTGAAGATGAGGCACGCAATATTAAAGATGCTGCCGATGCTTTAAAAAATGATTAAAAATCATTAAAAGGTGGTGATTACTACGTATTCTGTAATTATTCAAAATAAAAGAACAACAGAGGCTTTCTTGAAGTACCAGCCTTTGTTTATGGAAGCATTAAATAATGGCAGAATTGGCGTTTGTAAATGGATTGAATCCGGTACCACACTTGACTCGGCAGTTCCCGAACTTAGTGAATTGACCAACGACAAGGAAGACTGGCGTGCAATAATAGTCAGGTTTGAAGATGGCGAATTAATGTCAGGTTTTGAATCTGATGCACGCAATCCTTACGATTTCAAGGATAATGCGTTTTATTCGGGTAAGATTGAGGAAAGTAAAAATCCTTTGATAAGACTCACTCAAATGTTGGGTGGTGTTCCTTCACCTGAAATAAAATTTGAAAGCGAAGTTATCATAGAGGATGGGAAAAATCCAAGAACAATCTATAAACCAGTTGTGGATTTGGAAGCAAACCAGAAATATAGAGAATTATGCCGGAAATATGAATATGACGGGAAATTACCCTCATCAATTGTTGTCATTTCTATCAGACAAAGAAGTCAGAATGAAGCAACAAGAGGCGATATATGGACTAATAATCAGGAGTCAAACAGTTCAGATTTCTGGAAAAGGAATAAATATCCCAGTAATTGTCGATTCTTGGTTTATGACTTTGAAAAACAAGGTCCTATTCAGAGGGATGCTGATGAATTCGGTTTTTGGATGTCTACATTGCTGGTGTCATCCAATGATATTGATTCAAGTACATTACAGGCTTACAGGCTTTATACAGTAAAGCCCGTTTTCGATAAACCTCAGATGGAGGAGGTTTTCCGTACCACTGTAAACAGATTGTGTTCAGCAAGAAAAATTGTTGAGAAGGATATAAAGAGAGATATAGAACTGCAGCTTGCAACCAGCGATACTTTGCCTGATTACAAAATGGAAGTTTCGGTTGCCGTTGATATGCCTGAAGAATTTTCTAAAAGGGTTAATCCCAACTCTTTTGGTGTGTTTAGTGCGGGTGTAAATACGGAACTCGAAATGTGGAGAAATGCAAATTGTGCCGTAGAGGAACAACTTGCAGAGTGTGTAAGAAGTGCAGAAAGAACCTTAGATAAAACTGCGGATAAAATGAAACCGCTGTGTATGTTTTCTGAAGGTGAAGTTTCTAATCTTGATAAGTATCAGATAGAGGACATGACGAGGGAAACCGGTGAGCTTTACAACAAGATTGTTAAAATACAGGGTATTCTGCCCAGCTCTAAGGTTACCACTTCTCCGTCTGTAGTATCAGCGATGAAAAAAGTCAAAGAATTCCTTTTGGGTAGAATGAGTGCTAAAAGTGCGCTTGGTTTATTGGCACTTATTTTTATCTTATTGCTGTTAAGCGGAATACCCGGTATTGTAAGGTGCTCAACAGAATCAAAAGGTTCTCTGGATATCTTGTTTGCAATAATAGGTTTTGTTTTTGGTGTAGTTGCCATTGTCGCATTGATTGTTATTCTGGTTCAGAAAAGCAAACTTAATAGTTTGATTGGTGCCTATAATCAACAGATGAAAAATCTGTTCAACAATATAATTTCAAATGCCGACCAATATTCAGCATATCTTAGCAGTGTGGCAAGTCATTCCCGCGGACTTTCCTATTTGAATTTATCAAAAAGAAAAAAAGTGAAAATAGATGAACTTCGATTTATGAAATATGCCCATGTAAAGAATGCAAATATCATATTAGCTCAAATGAGAAATTGGAGCAGGTCATACCATTTGAATGTTGATTTTGATAACCCTTCTATCAACGAAAGAATGGCAGTTAATATGTCAGAAAGTCCATTTTCAAGCAATATATACACATTTGAGCATGGTGATGTGTATTCGGTTTTAGTTAACAATTCAGGTGAGCAAATTGAGTCACCATTCAGTTTTGTAAAGAAACTGGAAATAACAAGAGAGGAGTTATACGATGATGGAAGTATTTAAAGTTGTTATATGCATTGTCGTGGTAGCTCTGTTCGGTTTGCTTCAAAATGTTATTAACCTGAAAAAGAACAGAAGGGCAAGGCAGTTTGCGCTTCCGGCGATAGCATTTGTACTGGCTATCGTGGCAAATGTTATCGGATATAATTCGATGGATGATGTCAGAACATTGTTTGTAAAAGGGGAATATGTATATAACTCTGACATTGCACTTGTAAACGGAGTTATTTTCCTTGCGTTGATTCTAATTAAACTTGTTTTGTGTCCGTTGTGTTCCTTTATAGGCAAAGAAAAAAATGTTGTAGAACCCTTTGTTTTGTCATATTATTCATACAATGAAGATTATGGCGAATGGTTTCTTCTTCGTAAATGGACAAACTTTAGAAAATACTTCCTCGCTATAGTCTGCACATTGGCTCTGGCAGTAGGTACATATCTTGGTTTAACCTGGTATCTGGGCTCAGCATCAACTATATGGCATTATATTTTTCCATGTACCATTTTGTTTGTTGTTAACGAAATGTATAACTTTATTAACGGACAGACTAAAGAAGAGTTTGAACACAGTGTTCTCGGTGCAGAAGCAGATTCTAGGAAAGTAGGCGGATATTATAAAGTTCGAGAAGTATTTGAACAAACACTTCCCGAACCCTTGCTCGCTGCCCACACAGGTTTCGAATATATTGGCAAATATACTCCTTTATCATTGATTGAGGAGCTAAAAATTTCCGAGTCCCGAACTGATAATGTTGTTGCTGATTTCTTTGAAATTGATGAACGCTTCAAGACTGCTGATATTGACTATGTTCAGGCAACCCGTCAGCTGATGCATAGAAAAAACGTACTGTTTTACAATCCCTTCTATCGCGATTTAGAGCAATACATAGTTTTGCCTATAACTAATGCATTGTTGTCAGGTAAAAAATGCCTTGTGATTTCTGGTCGTACATCAAATTGCGAAGATGTTAAGGCTTGGTTGGAAGGCTGTCTTGCTGAGTACTGCCATATGAAATCACTTTGGTGTGTGGCTGATTTGTCCGATAAAACACCTGAATGTGATGTTGGTGTTTTAACTTTTTCTCAGATATATGACCGGAATGTTATTTACACTAATCGGGAATTTTTTAGCGAAACAGATTTTGTTTTGTTAATAGAACCATCCCGTATGGTGAATATCGGTCAGGTTGGTTTGAGTATTATTGCTCAAGAAACCCAGCGCAACAAGGAAAAACCAGTGTTCTGTATATGCGACCGTAATGTAGAAGGTCTTGTTGACACTATGTCACACCTGCTTCATGACGAGATAACAACAGTTATCGCACCGCCTGTTCCCAGATGTATGTATTCAGGTTTATCATGGGATGCAGATGGAGATTTTATAAGACAACAATTGTTTGATAAGCAAACAAAATATTTAGGTAACGGTGTTGAGTTGGCTGCAATAGCGGTTAAAAATCAGGTTCCGTCAGTTAAATGGTATTGCGAGACCAAAGCACCAATTAAAGACATAAAGTGGATAACAGGACAGCATTATTCTACTATTTGTCGCTATATGAATTTACCTGCTCAGCAAAAGGATTTATACGAAAAAATTCAGTTTATCCCTAATTTGTGGAGCACAGCAAGGGCAAAAGAACAGTTTGCGGTTGTTGAAGATGAATTCTGCAATATGTTTGGCATGTTGCGAACATTTTTATCCAGAGGTGAAAACCAATCCTTTGTAAACGTTCTTTCAGAAAACTATCTGCTTCGTGATTATATGCGTTGCAACAAGCAGATGTTTATGTCAAATCCCAATTCTGTTCCGTCAATAGTTCCCGATTATTCTAAAACGGAGCGAAACACATTAATAAAATTGATTATTTTAATGTCTTTCCGTCCTGTAACAGAGGATGAAATTCTTGAAGAATTCCATCTGGTTGGCGTTGAATCCACTGATGCGGGTGATGTTTTAAGCAGAATGCTTAAGAAATATACTTTTGTAAACAGTGATATATTTACAGTTCAGACAAGACGCGTTGATGATGACGATGCTGTTCTTACAACTATTTGCACATATACAATTTCTAATGAGGTATTTGACGAATATTTCGCACATACATTAAAAAATGCGTACTATATTCTCGAAGATGAAAAAACTGAGTTCGGTTATATCGACTCCAAACTTTTCAGTCATATCACTCAATTAGTTTTACCGGGACAGTTTGTTGTTTATGATGGTAAATACTATCTGGTTAAATATATTTCGCCCCAGAGTGGTGTTGTTCTTCGCCGTGCAGCAGATTTGTTTGACGGAAGAAAATATTATCGCCAGATAAGAGAATATTGTCTTGAAGATAGCGAAGCAACTGTTTTATCACAGAAAACAGTTATGGACGTTGAGTTTACATTAGTGCAAACTGATATTGCTGTAAACACATCAAGCTATCTCGA
The DNA here is from genome assembly GCA_017399065.1 of Clostridia bacterium. Taxonomy (GTDB): domain Bacteria; phylum Bacillota; class Clostridia; order Oscillospirales; family Acutalibacteraceae; genus UBA8612. Next base: position 10,239 of record JAFQEL010000011.1, read on the forward strand.
GATGAGAGATAACCATGATTTGAGAACAGCTCGTGTTGTTGATTTCAGTAAAGACCCCACAATTAAAAACTATAAACGTAAATATCACAACAAAACAATTATGAAGGTGAAATTGCCTGACTCTGATGAGAAGATTCGTTTCACTATATGTTTGTTGTTGTCTGAAATATTTAAAAGTGTGTTCCCTGATGCATGGCAGTATATTGGGGTTATAACAAAAACACCTGAAGATATTGAGGGTATGCTTAATTATATGGTTTACTCTATAAAGGGTGATATAGATGATGATTGCATCTATATCATTGAAGACAGTGATATAGATCTAGGCTTGTTAGAAGCAGTAGAAAAGAACTGGATGAAATTTATGGAGGTTGTTGCAGACTTCCTGGATTGGCATTATGAAAAAATGCGTGAGCCTGAGTCAGCAGACCCCGTTCCTATTACAGCCAGGAAAAAAATCGAGGAAGCTACAAAGCAGAAACAATCCTTGTTCGCTCGTATGGCAAAGCGAATAGCAAAGCTTTTTGGTGTTCAGAAGGAAGAAGAAGTAAAAATAGAGGTTGAAGCAAGAAAAACTGCTGAAGATAAGCCTAAAGAGGATTCTGCTCAGGAAATTGAAAATAATCAGGAAGAAACTTCTACCGAAAATGAATTCAGTCTCGAGAACGAACAAAAAGAAACAAAAGAAGTAGCGATTATCACAGATAATGCTTCAGTTGAGGAATTCAATCTGGAAAACAGTTCAGAAACCAAAGGGGAATATGAAAGCACTGCAGTTCTTGACGGTGTAGCGATTGATACAATAAAAGAGCAAAGTCAGACTCTTGTCGATGAAGATACCGAATCAGAAGAAAATATGGATGAAAATCCCAACCATCAGATTTCTGTCATAGATGGCATGGATATTTTTGATGTGGAAGGTATGCCAGAGGTTGATGATTTCTTAGAAGATGAGTTTAAACGACTAGGTATTGTTCCTTTGTCAAAAACAAGATATCAGGAGAAATGTTATCTTAAATTTGGCTTTGATGAAATCGACGGACGACTTGAACTGGACTTGCTTGGAAAATATCTTAAAGTCCGCGGATGGTCTGATAACGCACTGACATTGGCAAGAAAAAGAGAGATATTACTTAAAAATGGTTCTGATATTTCTTGCGTTAACACATGTGACTTCTGTTCATTACCAATCAACGGTGTAAGCTACGAAGTTCTTAATGACGGAAGAGTGCGTTGCAATGATTGCTCAAGTACTGCAATTACAACTGTGGAAGAATTTCGCGGATTGTTTTATCAGGTTCTTGATATGCTTAAGATATTTTATCAGATTAAGTATCAGGTACCGATTAAAGTGGAAATGGCTGATGCAAGAAAAATTGCAGCAGGAGCAGGTCTTGTTTTTGTTCCGAGTACAAATGTGGCACCCCGTGCACTTGGTTATGCGCAGCGTAAAAAAGGCAGATATAGCCTGATTATTGAAAACGGAAGCCCTCGTTTAGCTTCTATTGACACAATGGTTCATGAACTGACGCATATCTGGCAGTATTTAAACTGGAGTGATGATGAGGTTATGAAAACCTATAAAATGGGTAAATCATCATGCACAGGTATAGCAAGAGATGTTGTGTATGAAGGAATGGCTGTCTGGTCATCAATACAGTATTTATACCAGATTGGTGAATCATATTATGCAGCTCAGCAGGAAGCCTATTCTCTTTCCAGAAATGATGTTTATGGGGTTGGCTTCAGACTTTACTGTGAGCAGTATCCTCTTGTAAAGGATTCAGAGCTTATAAAATATTCACCATTCAGTGCTTTCCCACCATTGGAACCTGAAAAAGTAAAAAGAGCAGTTAAAGAGCATTTTTGCACAGATGATACTTGCAGCTGTTAACAAAAAGACTTTTTAGTTATGCTTGAAAGGAAGATAGTATGAGTTTGCTTATCGAAAAGTATAATGAAGTAATAAAAACGATAGGCGATATCAACGGGCAGATTCTGAATGCTAAAAATGAAATAAATGCTTTGAAAAAAGAACAGGATAATGATATTGAAATAAAAATATCAAGTCTTGAGGATTTATCTAAAAAAATAGATGAATATATTCTCAAAGTTCAGTCTTTTCAACTTTTGGCGGAAAAGAATTTGACAAGTAAAAATGTTCTTTCTATCGAAACACCACCGGAATATCGCGTTAATCTTAACAGATTAAAGAACTGGTCAATGTTAATTGACCCCAACGCTAAGGATGACCCATATGCACAGCGTGTATATGTTGTGGCAAAATGCGACGAACATTTTCTAAAACTCAAAGCAAAAGAGTGTGAAGAAAAAATCGATGAGTTGAAGGAGATTGTGACTTCAACTAACTATGCGCGAATTCAGCAATTGGAAAATGATATACAGGAACTAAAAACACAATTGAAGAAATTTGTTCAAAGCGAAAGTATATGGACACTTTGCAATAAAATAGTTGAGGACAATTATAAATACTGGTTTGAAGTATCCCCAACAACCTTTAATGAAGATGGCAATGATGGCGTGTGCTTTGCACCGGGTGCTTATGCAGCTCCTCTTCCTGTTGATGAAGCGCAACATGAAAAACTAGGCCGTCTGTATAATGTTAATTTAGGTGAAGTTTTAATTCCTGTAGAAATTTCTCTTGAAAAAGAGTTTGTGCTTACTATTTCCTGTGCCCCATCTAAGGATAAACAGCTTGATAAGGGTATTCAGAATCTTATTCTTAATATCGTTAACAATAGTCCTGCCGGGACACAGAAGGTTTATGTGCTTGACGGACTCAGATTCAATACCACTTCTCTGGGGTCACTTAAGAAGATAGAAAACACTTTTGCACTTGAACAAGTACCCCGTAACCAAGAACAGATAACAGCAACTCTTGAAAGCATAGTAGCATCTTTTGCTGATATAGATGATATGCTTGAAGATTGTGAATCTGTAAAAGAATACAATGGTAAAGTTTCAAAAGAGAAACGAATTCCGTTAACAACTATTGTTCTTTATGGCTGGCCTAAAGCTTATGAGGGAAAAAACAAAGAGTTGCTGACCCGAATAATGACTAATTACGAAAGATACGGTGTATCAATCGTAACTGTCACATATAAAAAGGCAGAGCCCTTAAATAAAGAAATTGAAGATAATTCACTTCCTGAATATGCAACACATAATGCAACTCACATCCGTATGTTCCCCAATGATACGACAATAGCTTTACCTGATGAAAAACCTCAGAAATTCACATGGTATGTGTTTGAAGATGAATTGTCAGATGAGTATGCTGAATCATTGAAATCATTTACAATAACAAAAGAAGTAATAGGAAACGAATATATAAAAAGGTATTCGTTAACAACTCGTCCGCAGTATGTTCGCGAGTATAAAAAAATCGAATTACCTTTTGGTATTGACGGAAAAGATAACGCACATTCAGTTTCTTTTGAAAATGAAAATTTCGCTACATATTTAGTTGGTGCTTCCCGTTCCGGTAAATCTACATTGTTACATACATTAATTGCGGGTTTAATAAGAAATTATCATCCGGATAATGTGGAACTGTGGTTGGCAGATTTTAAACAGCTTGAATTTAAACGCTATATAAAACATTTACCGCCCCATGTTAAATATGTGTTGCTGGATGAATCAACAGAATTAGTTTTTGATTTAATCGATAGATTAACTAATGAGATGTTGGAACGACAGAAGCTGTTTGCAAGACTTGGAAGGCAGCGAATAGACCAGGTTAATCCTAATGAACTTACAAAACCTCTGCCTGTTATATTTGTAATTCTTGATGAGTTTTCAATTATGTCTCAGTCTATTGCAGAGTCACCAATATATAAGCTAAGATTGCAGAATATTTTGGCTAAGGGTGCTGCTTTAGGTATTAAGTTTTTGTTCTCGAGTCAGACCTTTACAACAGGTGTAGCAGGTCTTACAGCAACAGCCAGAGCGCAGATTCAGCAAAGAATCTCTATGAAGGGTTCGAAAGAGGAAATAAGCGAAACCCTCGAATTATCATCTAATCTTAAGACTGAACAAGTGAAAAACTGGATGGACGCTTTACCACCACATTATGCTTTGGTAAAATTCAGGACAGGTGCGGATACACCTCCGCAAGTCAAGCGTTTCCTTGTAATGTATTTTAAGGATTATGAACCAAGGGATGTTATGATTGATGAAATCGCTTCGTCAATGCACAGTGTGGAAAAATTTAATCCTGGTGATTTGTCCTCTTATGTTGACAAAAAGCCTGTTTTGGTTGATGGTAATACTTTTGAAGCATTTACAGAGGGTGCATTCTTAAATGATGTTGCAACCTTAAAAGAGAATAACCACTCGTTTGATTCGAATAGCGAATTATGTGTATCTTTTGGTACACCTCGCCTGATGGTAAATTCAAAGTTGTCAGTGTTATCAGCTGAAACAAGAGAGAATATTTTGTTGATTGGACGAGCAGCTGAACAGGCATGTAGTGCGTCAATTCTTCTTTCAGCTATGAAATCTGTGAAAGCTCAGAATGGGAAAGTTCAGGTTTGGGCATATGGTAAAAACAGATTGTTTTCAGCCTATAAAGATATCTTCATAGAAAATGGTTTTGAAATAGTTGAAGGAATTGATAACATATGTGAAGCTATATCAAAAACAAAACAAAATATTGCAAACAAAGTACAAACTAATACATTAATTGTACTGATTGGTATGGATAGAGTTTGTATGGATTTTGATTTTGTTGATGATAGTGCTGCGGACACAAGTTCAAACACACAAACAATAACTAATGTAAGACAGAAATTTGTTGAGAGTAATGCGGTAATTTCTTCTGAAGATGAGGAAAAACGCAGGCAGTACGCTATGAAATGGTTGAAATATAAAAAATCATTCGTTAAGGAAGCTGAAACAAACGGAAAAAATAAAGAAGAAATTATTCAGATGCTTTCTGAATTAGAACTTAAATTCAGAAAAGAACAAGGCTATGTGGCTCTAGAAGAGACCCAACCTTCTAAAGTAAATAACAACCCTGAAGATAAGCAACTGATATCAACAGAAAAGAAGCAAGGAGCTTATAACGCAAGTAAAGATTTTGAATACATAGTTATGCAAGGCAGTCGTCTTGGTTACCATTTCTTCATGAATCTTTCTTCTCTTGCTGATTTGAAGCAAACCGGACTCAAGCAGGATTATTTCAGATATAAACTATCTTTCCAGATTTCTGTTGATGATTCCCGTACTTTGTTTGGAAACAAGATTGCAAGCACTTTGCCGGAGCATATCTGTCAATACGATGATGCTCTTGAAAGATATTCTTTTAGACCTTATTTACATAAGAATGTAGGTTGGGAAGGTTGGAATGTCGGCGAAGACGGAAAAGTAATTAATCCATACGAAGAAATAGATAATTGACAATTTATTTATACTTCACTATAAGAGGAAATATAAGGAGGAATAAAAATGGCATTTGCAGACGAACAAAGCTATGAAGAAATGATAAATGCTTTGCAGAATTTTAAAAGTAGAACTGAAGAACAGTGTAATGTTATGGAGAGTGCAGCGAAGGATTGTGTTGATAATACTGATAATGACCCTGCTGCGCAAAAAAGCAGTAGCAAATTAAGTTCATGTGTTTCAAATATCAGAGCCACTTTTGAAACTATTGATAACATTATTGCTGCTTTGCAGGATGAATTAGAAGATATTCGTGCTGCAGCAGCGAAAGCTGACCAGATTGGAGATTAATGGAGGGGATAAAATGAAGTATGCAGTAAACGAAGAAGGCGTATCAGCTTTAAAAACAATGTCTGCAGCTATTTTTGATGCTACAGAACAAATCAACGGACTTACTAGCGCATTAGATGCTTGTGCAGGCGACCATCAGGATACTTTAGGTCCTCATAAATCTTCTATCGATGCTGTTATTCAGGAGATAGATTCTATTACTAAACAAGCAACTGCTCCCATAAATGAGATTTCAGAAACTCTTAATGATATTGCAGATGCATATCAGGAAATAATCGGTAATGATAGAATAAGCGGATCCGCGGGAAAATAAGTGGCTTCACCGTGGCTGGCAATGCCACCGCTTTGGCGGGTGGTAGTACGGCAGAAGCCGGTAGTAATAATTCTGCTGGCAGCACAAGTGGTTCAGCGAACACTGTTTCAAGCATCGCCGGTTGGATAAAGGAGATTAATCCCCTTTATGGCGATCCATTTTTTCCTCAAAGTTCTGTCAACTGTGGTTCATGTGCTTTTGCAGTTGAGCGTAGATTAAGTGGCGATAATACTGCTGTAGCATCACTTAATAATATAGGCACAGATGTAGGCATGGAACAAGCGACGGGTAAAAAGTGCGTATATATGTCTGTTGATAAGATTGGAGAATGTTTGCGTTCAAAGGGCGCTGGCTCACATTTGATTGTGGGTATAAACAGAAGGCTTCCAAATGGTCAACCAGTAGCTGGTCATTGGTTCAATGCTTTTTTCGATGGTGAAAATATTTATACTATAGAGGGACAGTCCGGAGAAATATTGGATTGGCCACACGATTACGGGCATATATCAGAGTGGTGTGCACTTGTGTGAGAGGTTTTTGATATGATTAATAGTAAACAAATTGAAATAGCTAAAAGAATTCTTCAGTTAAGTGAAGCTGAAGTGAAAGAATTTTCTATCGATTTGGATAATACAGATGCAGTGTATATAAGTGTACCAATAAAAGGAGGCGCTTCAGTAATTATTTCTGCTGATGGAGAGGTCCTTTATGCAAATTCTTCAGTTAGTTTTGATGTCCATGTAAGAGAATTTTTAGCAGGACGCAGAACCCCTTTAAGTGCATTTGAACAGGTGGTAACAGATGGCTAAATATGCAGTAAATGAAGAAGGTGTAGCAGCATTAAATTTATTGGCTACAAGAGTTTTGGAATGTTGTTCAGCTATAAAAGAAAACACCTATCATTTAGAAACAGTATCTGAAGATTACCAAGGTCTTTTAGGACCACATTATAATTCGCTCATTCAGGCATTGGAAAGCATAAAAAATGAATCAGAGCAAATGAAGACACCTGTTGAAGACATTTCTTCAGCACTTACCGATATAGCAGATGCTTATGAAGAAATAATTGCGAACGATAGGGTTAAAGCGGGTGAGAAAAACGCCCAAGCATCAAAAGGCTCGTTCATTTCTCGGATTTTTGGAAAGAGTGCGGGTAGTAGCGCTGGTGCTGAAGGTAGTAAATTTGAAAGTTATGATGTGGATGAGCATGGCTTTGTTCATGGCGATAATTACGAAGGCTACATTAGCGATTGGGACGGATATTCTTCAGAGAATTTTGAATCAGAAATGTTTGGGGATAATGCCCAGGTTTCGTCAATAAGCCCATCCAGCATAGAAGGTATCAGAGTAAGCGAATATGATATGGAGAATCCCGAGGTGTTTTGGGGTCAACATAAAAAGGGTGGCACAAAAGAATCGTTTGTTGAAATTGCTTCTCATATACCAGAGGTAAAAGAGGCTCTTACATCAGGGAGAAGCTTAATTGAATTGGAAAATGATGAGCGATTAGGACCTTGTTCATCCATTTATTTTGACCCTTCAAGAATACCTCAAGTTATAGAATGTGATGGGTATTATGAGTTCCAAGGTAATGGACGTCATCGTATTTTAGCAGCGCGAGAGCTAGGATATGATATTCCTGTGAAAGTTATTGGAACAAGGAAAAGGAAATAATCAAACAGAAAATCATAAAGTTTCTGTACTGAAAGAGGTAAATGGTGTGGTAAATAAAATCAAAGAATGGTTTAGTATTCAATTAGTTAAAAATCCCGGGAAAATGGTTTTGGCGGTTATTCTGCTATTTAACATTATATTTTTTCTTGTGGCAGCTTTGGTTATTAGTGCTTTGTCTCTAGATGGAACTGAAAAAATGGGTTTTATAGAGGCAGCTATATGCACAATTACGATGATCTTGGATGCGGGTTGTATTCAGTTTGTAGTTGCTGATATAGGAAAATCGGGCATAGCTATAACGATAGTTTGTCTTGTGGTTGTGCTAATAGGCATGATTTCTTTTACCGGTTCTGTAATTGGTTATGTAACAAACTATATTTCAAACTTTATAGAAAATGCTAATTCAGGAAAAAGAAAGCTGAATTTGCAAAACCATTTTGTTATTCTGAATTGGAACAGCAGAGCATCTGAAATTATAAACGATATGCTGTACAGCGATGAAAAGCAAAAAGTAGTTGTGTTAGTGCAGTCAAGAAAAGAAGAGATTGAAAAAGAAATAGAAGAAAGACTTGCTGATACGGTTAACCGTGAAAATTTATCAGTCCAAAAAAAATACGAAACACTTACTTGGATTAAGCGTAAGTTTGCAGTTAGAAAAGAACAATTCAAAAAGAACGTAGTTGTTATGGTTCGTGAAGGTGATGTATTCTCGGCCAAGCAACTCAATGATATATCGCTGAGCAAAGCGCGTGCCGTAATAATTTTGGGGAACGATATTAATAACACCATTTGTAAGTTTGAGCATAGAGAAAGAATAGAGGAAAGCAGCAGAGGAAATTCGCAGACGATAAAGACGTTGATGCAGGTTTCCGATATAACGGCTGATGAGAAGTCGGCGGATAACCAGAAAATTATTGTTGAAATCACCGATCTATGGACGCTTGAACTTGTAGAAAAAATAATTGAGGCAAAACAGGTTGAAGGGAAGTGCAATATTATTCCTGTGAGGGTCAATGAAGTATTAGGACAAATCCTTTCACAGTTTTGTCTTATGCCTGAGCTTAATTCGGCATACAGTGAATTATTTTCAAACAGAGGTGCAGAGTTTCATTCAGAGCATTATCCTTATGAGGATGAAATCTCCTTTGCAAATAATTATTTTGCCAATCACAATCATGCACTTCCGATTACAACAATGAAAAAAGGGAACGACACGTTCGCGTTCTATGTTGCAGATTGTGATAAAGACATACATAAGAAATCTGCAGTTGCAACATCTAACTATAGAGTGTCGTTGAAAAAAGATTATTGGATGGAAAGAAAGAATGTAGTGATTCTTGGACACAATAGCAAATGCAAGCATATTATGTCGGGATTTACCGCTTTCAGCAACGAGTGGAAAAGAAATGGTGAAGAAATAGTTCGAATAGTAGTTATTGACGACAAAAAAAGCTTGGAAAAAATGAACTACTATAAAGAATACCCGTTTGTAATAAGAACTGTAGAAGCTGATATTTATGACAAAGATAAAATTTGTTCAACAATTGATGAATTTGTTTCCGACAACGAAGAAGATACAAGCGTGCTTATTCTTTCAGATGATTCTGCACTCAATGAAGATATTGATGCAAAGGCATTGGCAAATCTTGTATATGTGCGTGATATAATTACAAATAAAATAAAGAAAAATCCTAATTTTGATGCTGAAAGCATAGATGTTATTGTTGAAATAATAGATCCAAAACATCATGACATAGTTAATAGTTATAGTGTTAACAATGTTGTTATTAGTAATCGTTATATTAGCAAAATGATAACACAAATTAGTGAATTTGAAGCATTGTTTGATTTTTATAATGATATTCTTTCCTATGATGAAGAAAACTCTCAAAATTACTGCAGCAAGGAGATTTATGTCAAGAAGGTTAGACGCTATTTTGATGAATTACCTGAAAAGACTACAGCTGACCAATTAATTCGTGCGATTTATAACGCCTCAATAGATGAAAAAAAGATGGGGGTTATAAATCCAACGATAGCACTTGGTTACGTTAAACCAGGAGGTAAAATTAAGATTTTTGGTGGAGATTTAACTCAAATTGAGGTAAAGTTAGAAGAAAAAGATAAGTTGATTTTGTTTAGTGCACATTAATATTTATGTGTATTTTGCATAAAAGAATACAAGTATAAAGCTCACAATATTTTTGTTAGCTTTATACTTGTTTTTGAATAATTAAATGGATATTATTTCTTGATATACTATAGAATTTACTCTTGCCTGAATATTCTCCATTCTCTGTATCCATTCCCATTGGTTATGTCCTTTGAGCTTTTCTGTTATACCTTCGGTCTTTTTTAGTTGCTCAATGAGAGTATCAAACATATCATTTGCTTGTTCTTCCACCTTGGCACAGTGCTGATAGAGTTTGCCTTGGCCCAGGAGAGTGGCAAAAAGTGCGGGGGTGTGTTTTTGTAAGTAATCCTTATACAGCATGCCCCATTTGCCGAGGCGAACGGCTGATTCTTCGGGTGGAAGTTTGAGGTTGGGTATCATATAATCATTGACCTGTTTGTATGTAATATTTGCCATAGTTTTCATCCTTTCCTGTTATCGATAAAAGTATCGTATGTGAAGCGTGCTCCGAGTCTGAAACCTACGGTGAAGCTGTCTGCATTGCAGAGGCTTGAAAATTTGATGTAGGTTGTCACATAGTCGGTGAATAGCTCCTGCTCCTTGTCAGCGAGAATTGATGTCAGGTGCTCCTCTTTGCTGGCAAGCTCACTGAGGCTCTTTTTAACCTTTGCCGTCAGATTGGTGGTACACTCCTGCGGCTCGATGTTTCCGTAATAAAAATCTTCAATAAAGTCTGACACAATATCACTCCCTATCTTTCAGATTTGTTGATGATTTTCAGGAGCAGTTCGTCAACATCTTCTGTTGGAATACCGTCCGAGAGAAGCATATTTCGGAACTCGTTCATTCCGTTGATTGAAAGGTTGCATTCAAAATCCGTGAGCTTCAGTTTTGTTTTTTTGCTGAACATAAAATTTGACCTCCTTGCATTTGGTAATACCATTTTACAGGGAGGTCTGTGTTTTGTCGAATGTATGAATTTGAAAACTGTTTATCTATTTGTAATTACACCGGTACCTTCGGAAGGTACAATCATTAAATCATTAAATACTATTTTAGCATCAAGTAAATTTAATATTTCCGCATCTTCTTGAGAAAACTCTGGACCTAAGATTACTTTGTTTATACAGTTTTTGGTGATTTGTAAATCAAAATAAGCACTTCCATCAGAATACCTGTCAAGTGATTTGGCAAAGGGAGTACCCTTCTTTATTGATAGAAGAGCTCTGGTTTCGTATTCCTCTCGCCAAAAAGAATGCTTAAAAAATGGAGCTGCTGCATCAATCCTATCAACTAATCTTAAGGTTGGAATAACTATACATTTTTTAAAATCCATAACTTTATTAGTTAATGGTATCGGTATAGGTGGAATTAGATTCTGTGTTTGGTCTTCTTCCTGTGATATTTCATGTACTTCGTATGAGTATGTATCCATATATTTTTCTAAAACATCATTAATAGACTCGAATCCATATACAATTTCTTGACATCTCTTTACATCAAATTGTTGCGCATTTGTTAGCATTGCATTTAATAATTCATTTTTATCAAACTCAATGCATAGGCCATTATATCTTTCTGCTGAACGATCTTTTCTGTGCATAGTATATGCATCCCATAACATACGGGAATCTGCCTTGCTAGTAAAACAGGATACTAAAGAAATACGTGTACTTTTGGAACCATTGTGTTTTTGCATATCGAAAAAGAATTGCTGTTCAGCTTTTAAATCACCTTCGTCAAGCCTTTTGATTGCCATTTCAAATAAATTTTCATACAATTGAACAGTATCAAAGTTATCGTTAGACGAAGTACTTTCTTTAAAACGCAGAGTTCCATTTTGAAGTATTAGTTTAAATGTATTAAAGTCAGTATAGTAATAAATTTTTTGAGATTCCATATTATTTCTCCTGATTATCATATTGTACTTATGTTAATTATATTACAAAATTAAAAATAAATAAAGGGATCATAAAACATTAATTTAAAAAACAAAGCCCTCTACCTTAGAGATTAATCTAAGATAGAGGGTTTCTGTTTTTGTCAGATGTCCACTTTCACGGCGAAGCCGCCTGTGAAGAAATAGTAGGTGTTCGTCTGACTTGTGTTTGGTGGAGATGGCGGTAGTCGAAACCGCGTCCGAAAACCCATTACCACAACTTTCTACGAGTGTATCCGTTCTTTTAGGATTCCCCTCAAGTGACGCCGGACGGCAGGCTTCACTCTACGGTAGCCTTTAATTCATGGCACCATACAAGGCTAATCTGATGCGCACGTTCACCGCTGATCGACGCCGTTATCCGGGCCGCGGTACTCCCGGTAACGACGGCTGCTAAAAGTTAAGCAGCTTTAAGAACTGTATTGTTGTCGTTTATTTTTAATAAACTGCAGCTTTTATAGCGGGTCTGCACCGCTACTCGCTTATCATGACTCTGAATCCCCGTCGAAATCCTTTCATCCCCATGTATCACACTTGCGTGTGAGTGAACAGATAATAATGAATAGTGAATAGCTATTACCTGCACTCAACGCAAGATATGTTATTAACTTATTTCAATTACTATATGCTGTCCGCCTTCGTCAACAAAATTCATTATTTCACCCGTTGCACCGTCATCAATAAGACTGAAAATATTGTCAATCTGATTATTATCGAGAGAAGGTGATTCGAGATTGACTATACCCGAAATCCCCAAGCCGAGCTTTGTGAATCTCTTCACCATTGTCAACGGAAAAGAAACATTAACTGGCTTTTTGCCTTCGGCCGTAATTCTGATTTTAAGATTAAGCTTGCTCAGATCTGCCGGCTCTTTATTTTCTTTTGCAGGCGGCTCCGGTTTGTCTTGTTTTTCAGGTGTTGCACCGCCCAACAGCTCATCTGTACTTGTGTCGAGAAGCTGTGCAATTTTTGGCAGGAGCATTATATCGGGGCAGGAATTATCATTTTCCCATTTTGAAACAGCCTGTGCCGTAACACCGAGAAGCTGTGAGAACTCCTCCTGAGTGTAACCTTTTTTCTTTCTGAGTTCAGCAATTCTTGAACCGAGAGTAGAAGCCTTTTCATCATTAATCGGCTGATTCGGCTCATCCTCTTTTTTACTCTTATTGAACAGTGTCATTTTATTTTCTCCTTTCGGCTTTGTGTTGCCTTCATTCTAACGGAGAATGCTTCGAAAATGAAGCGAACAAAGGTTGATTTCACTAAACCAACAGTTAAATACACTGCCTAAACCGCTCAACCGTTGGTTGTTATTGGTTTCTCGCCGCTAAATTTCGTTCGATATCTCTTTGTGCATCTTTTTTTGCGGCGACGGCTCGTTTATCGTAGAGCTTTTTACCCTTGCAAAGGCCGATTTTGAGCTTTGCTCTGCCCTTGACAAAATAAATTGAAAGCGGAATCAATGAAAGTCCGTCTTGCTTGACTGTACCGTAAAGGTGGTTTATTTCACGCTTGTGCATAAGCAGCTTTTTGACTCTGAGCGGATCTCGGTTAAAAATGTTCCCCTGCTCGTACGGGCTGATATGCATGCCGTTTGCGAAAATTTCACCGTCTTTGATTGAGCACCACGAATCCTTGAGGTTGACTCTGCCCTGACGGATTGATTTGACCTCTGTACCGAAAAGCTCGATACCTGCCTCGTACTCTTCAAGGACAAAGTAATCGTGATATGCCTTTTTGTTCTGGGCAACCGTTCTGCCGTTCTGTGTTTCCAAGGCGCTATCACTTCCTTTCTCTATGTCCTTGGAAAAATCATTTTAACATATTTTTTTGCATTGTCAAGAAAATTTATTCGACAATATATTCCTTATTTTCATCAAGCAGATACATTTCTGCAATTACCTCGAGGTAAATTCCCTCGGCACGGTAATCCTCGCAGAGCACCTTGCCCTCTGTGCGGAAGCGTGCCGCAACAGCAGACTTTGAATAAGGCAGTATGAGCTTTGCCTGCCTGCGTGTAGGCGGAAGTGCGGCGGCAATTTCACTCAGAAGCTTATCAAGCCCTGTGCCGTTTTTCGCACTTATCATAACGCTCTTACCGACTGTGGGCAGGTCGCCTGTAGAGTCAATAAGGTCGCACTTATTCATAACGGAAATTATCGGCTTGTTCATACAGCCGAGCTCTGTGAGCAGGTCTGCCGTAACACGAAGGTGCTCGGCACATTCGTCAGACGATGCATCGCACACGTTGAGAATTACGGTTGCACTCGCCGCCTCTTCGAGCGTTGATTTGAACGCTTCGACAAGGTGGTGAGGCAGTCTGCGGATAAGACCGACCGTATCAATAAGCATTACACGTCTGCCGTCGGGCAGGTCAAGACCTCTTGACGTAGGGTCAAGCGTTGCGAAGAGCTTATCCTCAGCAAGCACGCCTGCCTCGGTAAGCGTATTCATAAGAGTTGACTTGCCAGCGTTTGTATAGCCAACGATGGCAACGGTCTGCACGCCGTCTTTGGCACGCCTTGAGCGTAGATTACCCCGCCTTTTCTCAAGGCCTTCAAGCTGCTCCTCAAGTGCAGAAATTCTGCGGCGGATATGACGCCTGTCGCTCTCGAGCTTTGTTTCACCGGGACCTCTTGTACCGATACCGCCGCCCAGACGAGAGAGCTGTACACCCTTACCCGTAAGACGCGGAAGAGAATACTTGAGCTGTGCAAGCTCAACCTGCAGCTTACCCTCACCCGACACTGCACGTCCTGCAAAAATGTCGAGAATAAGGGTTGTACGGTCGACAACACGCACACCTGTTTCATCTTCAATATTGCGGGTCTGCGACGGAGTAAGCTCTGCATCAAAAATCAGCAGATCTACTTCGTTATCCTCGCAGAACATCTTCAGTTCTTCAAGCTTACCCGAGCCAATATAGGTTGCGTTGTCGGGCTTGTCACGCTTTTGTATCATTCGCGCAACGACCTCAGCGCCTGCAGTTTTTGCAAGCTCCTCAAGCTCATCAAGTGAACTGTCGGGGTCGTACTGCTCGAAATCAACGCACACAAGCACCGCTTTTTCGGGCTGCTGAGAGTTTTCGTAAAATTCTTTCATAAGCTTATTCTATGCCTTTTAATGCTTCCAATTCAGCTTTTTCAACTTTTATTTTGCTGTCTTTAATTACATTCACATCGTGTCTGTGCACGCTTATAGGTGCAGCATTGGGGTTGCGGTCAAGAGTAACCTTGAGCATACCCGTAAGAAGGTTGACATCGCTTACAACGCCCTTGCCCTCTCTTGTATTTACAAGTGCACCTACCTTGGGAGTTACACGGAGCAGATGCTCATAAGACTCCTGCTCGTATTTGAGACAGCACATAAGTCTGCCGCAGGTGCCGCTGATTTTTGTCGGATTGAGCGAAAGGCCCTGCTCCTTAGCCATTTTAATAGAGATAGAAACCGACTGAAGGTCGTCGATATAGGTGCTGCAGCAGAAAGGTCTGCCGCAGATACCCAGACCGCCGAGCATTTTCGCTTCGTCACGCACACCGATTTGTCTGAGCTCGATTCTTGTATGGAAAACACCCGCAAGATCTTTTACAAGCTCACGGAAATCAACTCTGCCGTCAGCTGTGAAATAAAACAGAATCTTACTGCCGTCGAGTGTATATTCAACGTCAACAAGCTTCATACCGAGACCGTGCTTCTCTATTTTCTTTTCGCAGATTACAAGTGCTTCAGCCTCTTTCTTTCTGTTTTCTTCAAGCTTAGCTATATCTTCTTTTGTCGCTTTACGTATTATTTTTTTGAGGGGCTTTACAATTTCGCTTTCGGGCACGTCAGTCGGCTCAGCCGCAACCTCGCCGCACTCGATGCCTCTTGCCGTTTCGACAACTACCTTTTCGCCGACCTCAAAATCAAGACCGATAGGGTCGAAGTTATATACCTTGCCCGCCTCTTTGAAACGGACACCAACTACTATAGCCATTGTTTTACCTTCTTTATATATTATTTATCTACAGCCCTTCTCAGCATACTGCAAAAGCGTGTTACGAGAAGGGTCTTATTTGCGTTCTGTGCGGCATTTTTCTCAAGCTCTGCCACTGTGTCGAGCAGCCGTATCAGCTGCTGCACTGTACAGGTGCGTGAAAGTGCCGTAGCTTCATTGACTGCACCTGAAAGAAAAACCGCAGACGGGCTCTGCTTACGTGCAACGGCATCCCTGAAAACAAGTCTGAGCTGAGCGAGAGTGAGCACAAGCAGCTCCTGGTCACGCTCGAATATACCCGTTTCACTCATCAGGTCAAACTCATTCGGTGAAATGAGTGCCGCGGCTACGAGCCTTGCCTTTTCGCAGGCATCCTCATGCTTTTTGTTAAGCGAATCGCTCAGCTGCTGGCCAAGACTGTATACAGCCGCACGTGAAATTATTGTTTCAAGCAGTACGGAAGCATTCGGAAGAGTGAGAACAAAGCGGACATACTCCGGCGGTTCTTCTAAAATTTTAAGCAGTGCGTTCTGTGCCTGCTCGTTTGCAAACTGCATATTGTGAAGCAGAAACACACGTCTTTTTGCTTCATTCGGAAAAACGAAAGCATTACTGCGTATTGCACGCACGGCATCAACTTTAAGCGGTGCCGTATCGTCCTGCGAAGCAAGCGACTCTGATATATCGGGATGAAATCCCTTGCCTGCCTTAACACAGTCGGGGCATACACCGCACGGCCTTTCACCGGCACCCGAGCAGACGTGAGTACGGCTGATGAGGCGTGCAAGCTCAAGCCTGTCCTTTTCATTGCCGCCCTCAAGAATTATTGCGTGCGGCAGCCTGTCGGCGTCTGCCGCCGTACTGAGCAGACTCTGCAGCTCTTTGTTTATTTCAAGACCTTGAAAATTCATTGTCAGTCCCTTACAGCTTTACAAATTTATCTACGTCAACCACAAAAACAGTTGCGCCGCCGACCTTGACCTCAAGCGGCATTGAAGCAACCGAGCCCTCACCCTTTGCGGCAGAAGCCACAACCTGCTTATGGCTGTGAGCTCTTTTACCTATAAGAGCGATCACATTGTCAACCTGCTCCTCTTCAACACCTATAAGCAGTGTCGTATTACCCGCACGCATAAATCCGCCCGAGGTAGAGAGCTTGGTTGCACTGTAGCCGGAGCGTGATATTTCTGTCAGCACCGCCTGTGCATCGTCACTGTGAACAATTGCGATTATCAGCTTCATGCTCATATTATCCGCTCCTTAAATCAAAAATTATTCTGCTCTTTGTATTCCTTGAGTGCTCTTGCAAGCTGGTCAGGGCAGGAAGTCGGCTTAAAGCCGCAGGTAATACCCGAAAGCTTTGCGATTGCATCATCAATATCCATACCCTTTACAAGTGCCGCAATACCCTTAAGATTACCAGCACAGCCGCCCGTAAAGCTGACGTCTTCTATAATCTTACCGTCAACACTTATATTGATATACTGTGAGCAGGTGCCCATTGTTTTGTATGAAAAAGTCATAGTCTTTATACCTCACTCAGTGTTAATGATAATTCTAACCCATTATTATTAAATAATATACTAATACAACTTATATGTCAAGTAAAACGGAAACAGGCGGCACAGTTTAAAACCGTGCCGCCTGAATCAGGAATGGGTGGGGAAAACAAGAAAATTATCGTATTATGCAATATATTGGCTGTTTGTTCTGCTTGATGAAGATGTGTTATCGCTGACTACGTGAAGTCTGCTGCGTCTTGCCTTTGCAATTTCGTCAGCACGTGCATTACGCTCGGCACGAAGCTTTGCAACCTTCTTTTTTCTGAAAGCTACGTAAACGCGTGCAGCGATATAACCGATTCTGTCAGAGATAAAATCCCAGAGTCTGTCCTCAAAAGCTATAAGCTTTTTCTCGTGCCATATACCAACGAGGATGAGTGCGAGAGCGAGTGTCAATAAAGCAGTTTCTAACCAGAACATATTTAAACTTCCTTTCTTAGCTGAAAAATTTTCTATCGAACATTTCGTGAACGTTTGTTCTTTACAACTATGATTATAGCACATTTTTCAAGTATGTCAACACAAATGTTCGAAATTTATCGCATTTTCGGTACTAAAAAAAGGACTAAGCAAGAGATTACCTTATTAATTGGATAAACAATATATTTAATATAACAAAAAACAGACAGCCTAATATAATAAATATAAACATCAGGAGAATTTACTTGAAATTTTCCTGATGTTTAATCGGTTTATTTGCGGAACGGTCAAAGACCGTTCTCTACATTTTTCTTTGTGCGTGTTCTCGGTGACTTTATCGACAGTCTCAGACAGCCAAAGTTGCTCTTTGGCTGTCTGCAAAACACTATACAGATATTTGATTATGCCTTCTTTGAATCGAGGAACTTATAAACAAGTGCCGCAAGCACGCCGCCTACGAGAGGAGCTGCGATAAACACCCATACGCAGGAGAGAGCATCGTCGCCAACAAAGAGAGCGGGGCCGAAGCTTCTTGCAGGGTTGACGGATGTACCCGTAAAGTGGATACCGAAGATGTGAACAAGTGTAAGTGTAAGACCGATAACAATGCCTGCAACAGCACCGTTCTCAACCTTTGATGTAACACCGAGAATTGCGATTACGAAAACGAAAGTGAGAATAACCTCAACGAGGAAGGACTTACCTACGCTGCCTTCAAACAGACCGTTTGCACCGAGGCCGTAATCCTTACCGATGATGCCCATAAGAGCAGCTGCACCTGCAATAGCACCTGCAAACTGAGCAACGATATAGCCGATAAAATCCTTTATTCCGAGCTTACCGCTGACAAGCATTGCAATTGAAACGGCAGGATTGATGTGGCAGCCTGAAACGTTACCGATTGAGTAAGCCATAGCAACGATTACGAGACCGAAAGCAAGTGCTGTAATAAAGTAAGCAATGTTCTTGTTGTCTGTTGCACAACCGCTTACCGCTGCCGTACCGCAAGCGAAGAGCACCAGCACAAATGTACCGATAAACTCTGCAACATACTTTTTGACTGAGTTCATATGTATTACCTCCAAATTTAAAATAATAATGTAGCTTTTAAGCTATTTTCATAATAACAGCTTGTTCACATTCAAGTCAAGTACATAAAATCTAAAATTTTATTTTCTCAGCTTTGCAAAAAAATCCGTACCGAAAATTCTGTGAAGCGGTCTTGTAAATTTACTTCTAAGCTTCGCACTCCTGCTTACCGCAGACTTTGAAAACCAATGAACAGATACTGTGTTTTCCGTTTTGAACATTCTGCCCGTAAGGTCATCGTAAGGGTTGAGAAAATCGACAGGGAAAATTTCCGCACCTGCCACGTTCTGACGAGAGCCGTCTTTTTTCAGACCGAGCATTACAAGTGCGGCTGTATTGAGTGCGGGACAGTTTACGGTCTTGTATGCACCGCTTTCATCAGGAATGAGCTTTTCATATTCCTGCTTCATTGCTTTTACGGTAGGATGATGCGCAACCGCGCCGAAGCCCAGACCGGTATTGACAACAATATTATCACTTTCATACGTACCGTCGGTGCGTGTTTCAAAGCCGTAATAAGCCTCGTAAGAGAGAAGCTCATCCGGCTTTTTGATAAGTTCAACGTCGGTATCAAAATATATGCCGCCGTGCTCCTCAATAACACAAAGACGCACGTAATCGCTCAGATAAGCCCACTTTTTATGGTCATAGCAATAGCGTGTGTAGCCGTTTGTGTCAAGGTCAAAGTTATCTTCATTCCACTCGATTATCTCATAATCGGGACAAAACTTTTTCCAGCTTTCTATACACTTTTCGGCAAGCTTCGGCTTCTGCCCTCTGCCGAACCAACAGTAATGTATTTTTTTCTCAATCATAGCCGTTTCTCCAATCAACCTTTTTTGAGAATATAGAAGTATAAAAGAATACCGAAAGGTATCGCACAGAATGTCAGCAGCTTTTTAGGCGAATTCTTAAACCACTTCTTCTCTTTTTTCAGAAAACACTCCGCAACATAATGTATGCAGAATGTAAACTTATGCTTGAGAGTTGCATTCGGATAAGTCATTATAAACTTTCGGTAATAAATAAAGCTGTTAAGATTCTTTTTATACTGCTTGATGATATTGCGTGTAAAGCCATCCTCCGCATACTCAACGATACAAAGCGGCTTATTGAGTACAAGCATATCATACTCAAGGTCGAGCAGGAAGTAGCGGTAGCAGGTCGGAAAAAGCCTTTCTCCCTCAAACTCGGGAGCCTTTATCGGGCGCATAAGCTCTGTGCGGTATGCCATCTTCTTATCACCTGTGCCGTGATATCTGTTATAGAAATCGTAAACCTTTATACGCTCTACGTCCGGAAGCTCTGTACCGATAACCTTACCGGAAGGATCAACATCCAAACCGACTATGCCTGCAAGTTCGGGGCTGCCGTTTTTCTTCCAGAAATCAACAACAAGTTCAACCGCATCGTCGGGTAAAAAATCATCCGAATCGATCGACATAGCAAGCTCTGTGTCGATATTGTCATATGCCGCGTTATATCCGCTGTGCATTCCGCCGTTGGGCTTATAGAAATAGTTGATTTTAAAATCGGTGCATTCACTCTGCCATTTCGCAACAAGCTCACGTGTATCATCCGTTGAGCCGTCATCTACAACAAGCCACTCAAAATCGTCACTTGTCTGTCTGAGCAGACTCTCATAGCACTTGTTAAGGCAGTATGCACGGTTATACGTAAGCGTAAACACTGTCAAGGTTTTCATTTGATGTCACCCTTCAACATATTTATGATTTTTTCACGGTTAGCCTCAGCTTCAGCAATATAGTCAGATATCGTACTGCAGACAGCGTCTCTGTTCTGCACAAGATATTCAAAACGTTTTTTAAGTACAGGCAGGGTCATATCTTCGATAGCGATTGCAAGATTATCAATGCCGATATCTTTCATAATACCCTGACCCTTATTTCCGCCATATGTAATTGCAATTGCAGGCACACCGGAAGCAACTGAGAAGATTACGGAATGAAAGCGTGTGCCGACTATATAATCAAATTTCGAATATACG
Organism: Clostridia bacterium; assembly: GCA_017399065.1. GTDB lineage: Bacteria > Bacillota > Clostridia > Oscillospirales > Acutalibacteraceae > UBA8612. The sequence continues at coordinate 31,108 of JAFQEL010000011.1, forward strand.
TATTTGAGCTGACGACAGGTAAGCGATAAATCGCTGTAAACCGTATACTCGCACGAATCACCTAAAAGTACGGCAACATCGTTGATACAGCTCATATCCTGCTCGTGCTCATTGTCGGCATACGTATGCTCGATAAGCACGGGATGATAACCCTCTATACTGAGATAACGCACGAAATCGCAAAGCGTATTTTTGTATTTATCATACTCTGCAGCAGGGTCGGCTGATCGAGGAAATCTGTAAGGGCGCATAGTAAGCGCAACGCACTTCTTTTCACCGAAAGGAATCTCCGACAGCTTTGCAAGCTGCTCTGACGAAAGCTCACTGCACGGCTCAAGGTAAAATGCGAGGTCGGGAAAAAGCTGTGCCGTCACACCCGTTGCCTGCTCAAGACTCTCTTTTGAAATGCTCTCGCGTGCGGTTATAACTTTACATTTACCGAGCACTTTTTTTACAAGCCACGCACTGCCGGGCCCCATAAACGGACCGTATGAGTTGGGCATAACATAAACATCCTTACCCATAGAAAGTGCGAGCTGAATATGATAAAGCTGATAAAAAACGGTATATGTTGAAATGATACCGCCGTAAGCGTGCAGAAATCCTCCGCCCTTTACGAATGCTGCATCGGCACGCTCAAAAACACTGAGACTTTTTTTAAGCTGAGAAGAGCCGAGTTTAATTGCAAGCTTACGAAAAAGCGGACAAAGCACAGCTACAGCCCTTACACAGTCGATAAGTGAGACAAAAGCCCACTTGAGCTTGAGCATCTTACCGTAGCTGATATTGTTATTCTTTTTAAAACGAGTTGAAGGATGCGGCAAAACAAGATTAATGCTTTCAATTTTTTCTGTCTCTGACTGCTTGCTTTTATCGGGATCTGCAAGCATATAATATCTGCCGTCAAAGCCTGCCTGCTTTGCAAGCGTAACGGTCTCCCATATCAAAGCCTGGTCACCCCTGTTTGTATCATCGCAACCGGGCAGAATAAGATATACCTTTTCGTTTTCAGCCATTACCGCTTCACCTCCGCTATACATTACAGCTATATAATTTGTTATTATAGCATAATAAGCGTCCGATATCCACTGTTTTCTTCAAATGTATTTATTTTTATTTTATTTGTGATATAATGTAGAAAAATTAATCTCAAAGGAGATACAGATAATGAGCGAATACAAAACCACATGGCGTGAAAAGCTCGGCTACGGTGTCGGCGCCGTAGGTCTCGACCTTTCATACGGCCTTTTCTACTCTTACCTTTCCTACTACCTTTCGAGCGTGCTTCTTTTGCCCGAAGCATTTCTGCTTATTCTTACACCGCTTGCAAGAATATGGGACGGTATCAATGACCCGATGATGGGTTCAATAGTTGACAGCACAAAGACCAAGATCGGCAAATACAGACCGTGGCTCCTTATCGGTGCAGCATCCAATGCGATTGTGCTTTCACTGCTCTTTACATCATTCGGTATGAGCGGTATGAAGCTCTATATCTACATAGCCGTTATGTACATCCTCTGGGGTATGACAAATACTATGGTCGATATCCCCTACTGGTCAATGGTGCCGAGCTTCACAAACGACCCCAAGGACAGAAACCTCGTTGCCACCGTTGCACGTACCTTCAGCGGTATCGGTCAGGGTCTTATCTCCATCCTCACTCCCATCATTCTTCCTATGCTTTCAAACGGCATGACAGAGAAGGTCACCGAAGACGGCTACAGTGCAACCGGCTTCTCCCGTTGGGCAATGATATGCGGTGTATTCCTCATAGGCTTTGCACTTATCTCATTCTTCTCTACTAAAGAGAGAAATGTTGTATACAATAGCGATAAATTCAGCTTCAAAAAGGTATTCAAGGTTATCAAAACAAACGATCAGCTCGTTGTATTTATGATTTTTGCTATGATTTCAAATGCAGGCTGGTACCTCACCAGCGGCACTGCGGTATACTTTTTCAGCGACGTGCTCGGCGATCCCAAGGCACAGAGCCTTTTCTCTACAATAGGTGCAGTCGGCTCGGCACTCGGCCTGCTCGTAATACCGATACTCAGCAAAAAATTCTCCAACCGCATTATCTATATGATTTCGCTCAGCACTGCCATTGTCGGCTATATCCTTATGTTCATCTTTGGCCCTGTGCTCAGAATAAATATCGCACTTGACCTGAGCTATACGCTTGCAAGCATAGGTATCGGCTCAATGTTTGTCAACCAGACGATATTCCTTGCGGATATTGTTGACTACGGCGAATACAAAAACGGCACAAGAAACGAGAGCATAACTTTCTCAATGAAGGGCTTTTTACAAAAGATGGCATACACAATGCAGACGGTATTCCTATTCGGCGGTCTGGGCATTATGAATTACAATGCACAGATAAAAGAGCACGCTCTCAACTCACAGACAAAATCTGCAATCGGTATTATCTGCTTTGCGATACCGCCCGTGCTTATGGTAATTTCACTTGTAATCTTTGCAACAAAATTCAAGCTTCACGGCGACCTTCGCACCAAAGTGCACGATCATATTGCAGAAAAAAGAGCGAAAGCGGAATAAACTATGCAGCTGAAATTCAAAAATTCACAGTTTAAAATAATGCAGGTTGCGGACACGCAGGAGGGCAAAAACGTCAGCCCCGACACGCTTGCGCTAATCAACTCCGCAATCGAAAAAGAGCAGCCCGACCTTGTTGTATACTCGGGCGACCAGATATGGAATTACGCATCATTCAAAGGCAACAGAGATACGGTAAAAGCTGTACTCTCAAAGCTTACCGAGCCCACATATTCGAGAGATATTCCTTTCACAATATGCTTCGGAAACCACGACAGACAGGTAGGCTTATCAAACGAAGAACAGTTTGAAATCTACCGCACTCTCCCCTGCTTTGTCGGCGAAAATACAGAGGGGATTGACGGCTGCGCAAACCACGTTATTGAGATTGCCGATAGGGATGAAATAAAGTTCCTTCTCTACTGTATTGACAGCAACACAAGCCTTAAAATCGGCTATGACAATGTGCATCCGAATCAGATTGAATGGTACAAACGCACCCGTGATTATTATGAAGAAAAGTACGGCAAAGTTATACCGTCAATCGTAATTCAGCACATACCCGTACCCGAAATCTTTGAGCTTATGGATGAAGTAAAAAAAGGCACAAAGGGTGCTGTACAGGGCTTCCGCAACCATAAGGGCAAGTGGTACACACTAAAAAAAGACAGAGTAAACCCGACAGGATTTATGAAAGAGTCACCTGCCGACCCTATGGAAAACAGCGGCGAATTTGACGCAATGGCTCAAAAGGGTGACGTTGTCGGAATGTACTTCGGACACGACCACATAAACTCGTTTAACGGCAAGGTGAGAGGAATTGATTTAGGCTACACCCAGGGTGCAGGCTTCCATATCTACGGCCCAGGGCTTGACCGCGGCGTACGTATGATAAATTTAAACACCGACGGAACATTTGAAACATACGACCTGCGTTACAGAGACATAGTTGGTAAAAAGGTAAAAGAAAAGCTATGGTTTGCATTTTATCAGATAATGCCGACAAATGTATATGATGCAGTGTCAAGGGCACTCAAAGCACTCGCAATTCCTGCTGCAATAGCGATTATTGCAATAATTATCAAGCTTATAGGATGAATCAAGCCCCCGACCTTATCAGGCCGAGGGCTTGTCTTTAGTTCAGGTTTATCAAAGATTATAGTACTTATCAAACTCTGCGGGATGAGGAATAGCAGCAAGCTGGCTGACCTCTGCACGCTTTGTCTTGATGAAGTTTTTGATAAGCTCTTCGGGGAATACGCCGCCCTCTGTGAGGTAATCGTAATCCTTCTCGAGGCAATCAAGAGCCTCATCGAGAGATACGGGCAGACCCTGAAGCTTTGCCTTCTCCTCTTCGGGAAGGTTGTAGAGATTCATATCGTAGGGACCCCAACCGTTTGCGTGAGGATCAATCTTGTTCTTGATACCGTCAAGACCTGCCATAAGTATAGCAGCATAGCAGAAGTAGGGGTTACAGGTAGCATCGGGGTTACGAAGCTCGAAACGGCGCTTGTCCGGGCTCTTTGCATAAGCAGGGATACGGATAACAGCACTTCTGTTTGATGTTGCGTAACCTACTGTTACGGGAGCCTCAAAGCCGGGCACAAGACGCTTAAAGGAGTTTGTGCTGGGGTTTGTGATAGCGCAGAGTGAACCGATGTGCTTGAGGAGACCGCCGATGAAGTAGTGAGCTGTTTCACTCAGGTGTGAGTAACCGTTATCGTCGGAGAATATGGGCTGACCGTCCTTGAAGAGAATCATATGAACGTGCATACCGCTGCCTGCTTCGCCGTAGATGGGCTTGGGCATAAATGTTGCACTCTTGCCGTACTTGAGAGCTGTATTGTGAATGATGTACTTGATCATCATTGTAGCGTCAGCCATATGCACTACTTCGCCGAGCTGAGGCTCAATTTCAAACTGACCTGATGCTGCAACCTCGGGATGGTGGTAGTTGATTTCAATACCTGCATCCTTCATAAGCATACACATCTCACTGCGGCACTCATAAGAAATATCAAACGGCTTTGCAATGTGGTAGTTCTTCTGCTTGGGAACAACAACACCGAGACCTTCTACACCTGAATTCCAGTATGACTGCTGAGCGTCAACTTCAACAGCAATCTCTCTGCCCTCAATGTTCCATGTAACATTGTCGAACAGATAGAACTCAAACTCGGGAAGGATCTTCATCTCGTCAGCAACACCGCTGTTCTTCATATACTCAACAGCAGCCTTGATGATGTTACGGGGATACTGAGCGAGAGGACGGTTTTCGGGAGTATCGATAATCATTGCGTTACCTGTCATTGAAAGAGTGGGGATAGCGCAGAAAGGATCGATAACTGCTGTATCGGGGTCGGGAATGAAAACCATATCGCTCTTCTCAACAACAGCATAGCCGTAGTTGGAAGCATCGAAACCGATACCGCTCTTCATTGTGTCCTCAGAGAAATTCTCTGCAGGAATTGTAACGTGACGGTACTGACCGTTGATGTCAACCATCTTGAAGTCAACCATCTTGATATCATTTTCTTTGATAATTGCAAGAATATCCTGCACTGTCTTTGCCATTAATAACACCTTCTCCTATAAGAATATTTTTATAATATAGCAGAGTTTTCCGTTTGTCAATAATATTGAAAAAACAAACCGAAACAATCCTTACGAAAGATTGCTCCGGTTTTATTTTTTCCGTATCGTTACGCCTTTACGGGAAGGTTGCTTTCAAAAGCAGGCATAAGCTGCAGCTTAAACAGATTCATCCTGTGCTTTCTGTCAATCAGCTCTTTTTTTGCTTTGTCTTCAATTATACCTGTGCGGATATAGATATCAAGCTCAGCGTAAGTGAAGCCGAGGTTTTCTTCGTCTGTTTTGCCGCAGAGTCCGTCAATCGGCACCTTATCCACAAGCTCGTCAGGCAGACCGAGCAGACGGCCTACCTCTTTGATTTCCGTAACCGTGATGTTTGACATGGGGCTGAAATCGCCTACGGAATCACCGTAGCGTGTCGAATAACCTACCCAGTCCTCTGAAAGGTTGCAGGTGTTGCATACTCTGCCGTTACAGCTCTGCGAAACCGCATAGAGTGTAGACATTCTTACTCTCGGCGGCAGATTCTGCCTTGACTGGTCAGTTACCGCAAGCTCATCGGGCAGGCTGCCGAGAATCGCATCGATAGCGGGTTTTACATTTATTTCATAGTGCTTTATTCCAAGGTGATTTACAAGCAGATAAGCCTTGTCAATATCATGCTGCTCACCCTGAGGCATAAGCACACCTATTACGCGGTCTCTGCCGAGTGCTTCAACACAAAGTGCCGCGGCTATCGAGCTGTCCTTACCGCCTGAAATACCTACTACTGCGTTACAGCCTTTGCCGTTTTCTTCAAAGAAATCACGTATCCACTGTACGCATTCATTTTTTATTTTTTCTGCATTAAACATTAGATTCAACCTCCGATAATATTTACCTGGCACATCTTCATTGTAGCAAGTGCGGCGTTGTGGCTGTCAACCGTTACACCTGCACAGCAGGATGCATCAACGCTTACCTTAGCTTCAAGAAAGTTCGCCTTCATCAGAAGAGCGTTTGACACTACGCATATATCCGTGCAAAGACCTATAAGCTCGATCTCAAGCTCGGCAGGATTGTAGTTTGCTCTGATATATTCGGGGAGAGCCGTCGAACCGAAGGTCGGCTTTTCTATTGCCCTGTACGCTCTCTTATCAACCGCCGCCTGAACTTTTTCATCAAGCCGCCATCCGTCCGTACCCTTTATGCAGTGCGGCACAGGGAGATTCTTACCCTCCTGAGTTTCCATATAGTTTTCAGCGTGAGTATCGTACGTGACGATAATATCGCCGTCAAAGTTTTCAATTTTCTTTACGACGTTGTCAACAATCGCAACCGCCTCTTTACTGCCGAGTGCACCGTCAACAAAATCCTTCTGCATATCCACAACTATAAGCAATTTTTTCATTTTTATCATCTCTTTCCGAACAGCCTTTGCAGGTCTGCCGTCTTTAGTTTACTGTCAGATATATTTTATCAAAAAATTATTAAGATTTCAATGTAATTGATATAATACCTTATAATAACTGCACCGCAGCTGATAAAATATCAACTGCGGTGTTATTTTATTCTGCACTGAACTTATCTTTCTTCGCGGAAGTAATTGATACCGAGGCTTGCGGGAGGCTGATGCTCTCTCTTCTTACGTACGCTTGTAATGATAAGCACAACGATCGTCGCAACGTAGGGGAGCATTTTGAAAAGCTCCTGAGTTTCAGTACCGAGACCCTGAATATAGTTGTTAGCGTTACAGAGTGCGCCGAAAAGGAATGCACCTGCTATTGCTGCCGAAGGCTTCCAGAGGGCAAAAATTACAAGTGCAATAGCCATCCAGCCACGGTCACCGAAGGCGTTGTTTGACCAGACGCCGCTTGCGTACGACATAACGTACTGAATTCCGCCAAGACCTGCGATTGCACTGCCTATACAGGTTGCAACGTATCTGTACTTAATAACGTTGATACCTGCGGCATCTGCCGTTGCGGGGCTTTCACCTACGGAGCGGAGATTAAGGCCTACACGTGTGCGGTTGAGCACGAAGGTAACGGCTAAGGCAATAATGATTGCAAGGTAAGTCATAAAGTCGTGTGAGAACAAGAGCTCGCCAAACCAACCGAGATCATCGGCAAAGGGCAGCTTTACCGTAAAGAATGAGCTTGTCTTTGTAAGTGCAATTGAGGGAAGCTCACTTTTTGTTATGTTGATAAGTGAAGCGCCGAGGAAGTTACCCAGACCTATGCCAAGTGTTGTGAGAGCAAGACCTGTTACGTTCTGATTTGCGTGAAGGGTAACGGTAAGGAAGCTGTATATAAGGCCCATAATTACCGAACCTGCAATTGAACAAAGAAGTGGAATGATAACGGCAAGGAAGCCGTTCATATTGGCAATATCATTGCCGCAGGCGTTTTCGTAAAGGAAAGAGCCTACAACACCGCTGATTGCGCCTACGTACATTACGCCCGGAATACCGAGGTTAAGATGACCTGATTTTTCCGTAACGATTTCGCCCGTCGTACCGTAAAGCATAGGCACGGCAAGGAGGATCGCACGGCAGATAAACTGAACAATCATGCTTTAACCTCCTTTTTGCTCTGGCGGAATTTGATTGAATAGTGAATAAAGAATTCACAGCCGACGAGAATCAGAATTACGATACCGACGATAATTTCGGAGAAAGAATGATTTAACAGAGCGGTATCGGCAACCTTTGCAACACCGAGTCTGAGGAATATGACAATTGCCGTCATAACAACCATAATAAACGGGTTGAACTGACCGAGCCAGGACATAAGAATTGCAGTAAACCCGTCACCGCCGACAAGGTTTGTATTGATGCTGTGGTCCTTACCTGCTACGAGAAGCATACCTGCAACACCGCAGAGACCGCCGGAAATTGCCATTGTGCGGATGATAACCTTCTTGACGTTGATGCCGACGTAGCGTGCTGTGTTCTGGCTTTCACCGACAACGGATATTTCATAGCCCTGCTTGCTGAATCTGAGGTAAGCATACATAAGCACGGTGATTCCCGCTACGGTTACTATGTTGACAAAGTAATCATTGTTGCCTACCGTCGGGAAATTACCGTAGGCAACGGGATTGATAACGTTGGAGCCGCCGCCTTCAATATATACGTAATATGCAATGATCTGTGTAGCGATATAGTTCATCATAAGTGTGAACAGAGTTTCGTTCGTATTGAAAAGCGCTTTGAAAACAGCGGGAATAATTCCCCATATTGCACCTGCAAGAATACTTGTAACTACGATTACAACCATAAGAACGGGGTAAGAGAGCGAACTGCCGAACTGAATCATACAGAATATGGAAGCAAGACCGCCCACGAGTGCCTGACCTTCAGCACCGCAGTTCCAGAATTTCATTTTGAATGCAGGTGTAAGAGCAAGGGCAAGACAGAGAAGGATTGCAATTTCCTGAAGGTACTTCCAGAGCATTGTCGTTTTGCCTTCAAACAGTCTGCCGAACACACCGCTGAACATTATCTCGTACGTTTCGCCGAAACTCTTTTCCGTAATAGCCATTGAAAGAAGACCAACGAGAAGGAAAGAGAATACAATAGCGGCAATTCGGATAAGCCACGCCTTGCCTGCAGGCATATCGTCACGTTTTACGACGTGAAAGAGAGGTTCTTTTTTCGAATCAGTCTTTTTAGCCATTGCCGTTCTCCTTTCCGTCATCTTTCGGTTTTGTCATAAGAAGTCCGATCTCTTCTTTGGTTGTTGTTCTTGCGTCAACAACGCCTGTTACTCTGCCCGAGCCGATTACCATAATTCTGTCGCAAAGCTCTACAAGAACGTCGAGGTCTTCGCCGACAAATATGATTGCAACACCCTGAGCCTTCTGCTGATTGAGCAGATTGTAAATCATATAGGATGAGTTGATATCAAGACCTCTTACGGGGTAAGCTACCATAAGCACGGTCGGTGATGAGGATATCTCACGGCCGACAAGCACCTTCTGTACGTTACCGCCCGAGAGACGTCGTACGGGAGTGCTTGCACTCGGTGTAACGACTTCAAGGTCATTTATAATCTTCATTGCAAGACTCTTGGGTTTATTGCGTTTGAGGAAAAGCGAGTGACCCTTTGAGTAACTGCGAAGCATCATATTGTCAACAATATCCATATTGCCGACAAGACCCATACCGAGTCTGTCCTCAGGGACGAAAGAAAGACGGACGCCCATCTGTCTTATCTGAAGCGGATTTTTATCACGCAGACTTTCTTTTTTTCCTGTCTTCGGGTCAAAGTAGAAGATATCGCCGTATTCAAGTCGCTGAAGACCTGCAATTGATTCAAGAAGCTCTCGCTGACCGGAGCCTGCAATACCTGCTATACCGAGAATCTCACCGCTTTTAACGGAGAAAGAAACGTTGTCGAGCATTACGGTACCTGTTTTGTCAACACAGGTTATGCTGTTGACAGTGAGTCTTTCTTCGGTGTTTTTCGGCTCGTCACGCTGAATGTTGAGGTCGATTTTTTTGCCGACCATCATTTCTGTCAGTTCACTTTCGCTTGTTTCACTTGTATTTACCGTACCGATATATTCACCCTTGCGCAGTACGGAAACCCTGTCGGAAAGAGAAAGCACCTCGTGGAGCTTGTGAGTAATGATAATTATACACTTGCCGTCGTCACGCATACGACGAAGAATGGCAAAGAGCTTTTCAGTTTCCTGAGGAGTAAGAACAGCGGTAGGCTCATCAAGAATAAGTATGTCTGCGCCGCGGTAAAGTACTTTTATAATTTCAACAGTCTGTTTTTCAGAAACAGACATTGTGTATATCTTCTTTTTCGGATCAACGTCGAAGCCGTACTGCTCGCTGATTTTTTTTATTTCTTTTGCGGAATCCTTAAGGTTGTATTTACCGTTTTCAATACCGAGCACAATATTTTCAGCAGCACTGAAAACATCAACAAGCTTGAAGTGCTGATGTATCATGCCTATTTTGTAACCAAAAGCCTCCTTGGGTGAAGTGATAACAGCTTCTTTTCCGTCAATAAAGATATGACCCTCATCGGGGAAATATATACCCGAAATCATATTCATAAGGGTAGTCTTTCCGCTTCCGTTTTCACCTAAAACGGAAAGAATCTCACCGCGGTAAGCGGTAAGATTTACGTTTTTGTTGGCAACGACCTTGCCGAATCTTTTTGTGATATTTTTCAGTTCTATAGCAGGTTGTTTCGTCACGGTAAGCCTCCGTTCTGTTTAATTCTCAAGAAATTGCTGCAAAAAGCATCACAGCACTTTCTTCAAAATCGGTCTGAGCGAGAGTTACCTCCCGTCTCAGACCGGAAATTAAATATCAGCCGTAGTTTCTGTCAAGAAGAGTGATACCGTCGATCTCCATATCGAAATAGGGAGCTGAACGGTGCTTTGACTCGTAGAAGATACCGCCTTCAACAGCCTCTGTATCCTTTGTGAAGTCAGCGTCTGTATCAACGTCTGCAAGGTAGCTTGTTACAGCCTTGCCGCCTACTGTGAATGTAGCTGTATCAAATACGTTGAGTGAACCGTCAAGGAGCTTTGCCTTAACTTCTTCGATCTTAGCAGCTGTACCTGCAGCAGCAACCTTCTCGTTGATGTCTGTAAGAACAACTGAACCTGACTCGATTGTACCTGTCCAGTCTGTGTCGATAGCTTTACCGTCCATTACACACTGGATCATATACTTGAAGTAAGGTGTCCAGTCGATTCTGGAAGAAACGATAAATGTGTTGGGGCATGCAGCTACTGTTGAGCCGTTGTAAGAAACGTTGGGAACGCCTGCTGTCTCACAAGCTGTGGGAGCACCCATTGAGTCAGCGTGCTGGCTGATAAGTACACAACCGCCTGCGATAAGAGACTGTGCAGCTTCCTTCTCAAGCTTCTCGTCGTACCATGAGCCTGTGAACTTAACATCCATTGTTACGCTCGGGCAAACGTACTTTGCGCCAAGGTAGAAAGATGTGTAACCGGACATAACCTCAGCAAACGTGAAAGCACCGACGTAACCCATCTTGGCCTGATCTGCCGTGATCTTGCCGGCTTCGATCATTTCGTTGAGCTTGAGACCTGCAGCAACGCCTGCAAGGAAACGGCCCTGATAGATAGAAGCGAATGCATTGTGGAAGTTAGCAACGCCTGCTGTGTGAGCCTGTGTACCTGTTGCGTGGCAGAACTGAACCTCGGGATACTTCTTTGCAGCGTCGATAAGGAATGACTCGTGACCGAAGCTGTCAGCGAAGATGATGTCGCAGCCGTCAACTTCAATAAGTTCAACAGCTGCATCGTAGCAGTCCTTGGACTCGGGAATCTGAGTCTTCTGAGCATACTCAACGCCCATTTCTTCACAAGCTGCCTTTGCAGCATCCATGAAGTTCTTGTCGTAAGTTGACTGCTCATCGTGAAGGAAGATGAAGCCAACCTTCAGGTCAGATGCTTCAGGTGCAGGTGTTTCTCCGCCGCCGCAAGCAGCGAAAGTTGTCATAACTGCAACAAGAGCAAGAACCAGTGCGAGAATTTTCTTGAGGTTTTTCATGACAATTTCTCTCCTTTGTTTTTGTAATTTATTTACAGCATATCGCTGCTGTTACCATGTTATCTGCGGAAGGTTACGCTTCCTGTTTGTTCATCCATAGATTCGACTATTGCCATAGATTCGACACGGATACCCTGAGTCCTGAGCTTATCGCCGCCGCCCTGATAACCTTTTTCAATTGCAATGGCACAGCCTGCGAGCTTCGCGCCGGACTGCCTGACAATATCGATAAGACCGATAAGCGCGTTACCTTTTGCAAGAAAATCATCAACTATCAGCACGGTATCATTTTCGTTCAGGAAATCTTTTGAAGCAATTATGTCATACGTGCATTGATGAGTAAAAGACTCAACCTTGCTTGTGTAAACCTCACCCTTTATATTGAGAGTTTTGGTCTTTTTGGCAAAAAGAAGAGGACATTCAAGACGACGTGCAGCAAAGCAGCCTACGGCAATACCCGAGGCCTCAATAGTCAGAACCTTTGTAATACCTGCACCGGCAAAAAGTCTGCTTATTTCAGCACCCATTGCATCAAGGAGCCCGACGTCTATCTGATGATTCAGAAAGCTGTCCACCTTCAGTACGTTACCTGCAAAAACCTTTCCGTCTTTTAATATTCTCTCTTCCAATAACTGCATAATTCATCCTCTTCAGTGCATTATTATTCGACTTTATTTCATATAGCAGATATTATAATACATATTACCGTAAAAAACAACATTTTTTACAGAAATTTTATACAGCAATCAACTAACAAATAATGCAGATTTTTCTTCAGAACCGTTCTGAAATTATACCGAGCAATTCTGAGGATGCAATATAAAACATCAAAAACGATTATTCTGTTGTAAGATTTCCGTATTTGTGATATACTGTATAAAATAAGATAATATTACGAAAGAAGTGAAAGCATGATAAAAAATTATGATGCAATTGTTATCGGTGCCGGTAATGGCGGACTTGTTGCATCGGCACGTCTTGCCAAAGAGGGCAAAAAGACATTGCTCATTGAACGTCATAACCTGCCCGGCGGTTTCGCTACAAGCTTTGTAAGAGGCAGATTTGAGTTTGAGGCATCACTCCATGAGCTTTGCGGTGTCGGACCTATCACAGGAAAATCGCCGCTTCAGAAGATTTTTGAGGAAGTAGGTGCAGCAGATAAAATAGAGTGGGTATCACTCGATGAAGCATACAGATTAATCACACTTGAAGATAACGATAAGTGCGACTATTCCATGCCTTTAGGCAAGGAAAACTTCATAAACAAACTTGAAGAATATGATCCGGGTTCATCAACGGTTGTCAGAAAGATTTTTGATCTGATTGAGAGTGTTGAAAAGACTCTGGATTTCGTAGAAGAAATTGAAGATTTCAAGCCCTCAATGATAAAAGAAATTTTCTCTGAGCACACAGAGTTTCTCAAGGTTGCAAACTACTCCGTTGATGAGGTTCTGAACAAGTTCGGGGTAAGCAAAACAACAAGAGATATACTTAACGGCTACTGGTGCTACCTTGGTCAGCCTACGGATGAACTCAACGTTATCCATTATTTCACAATGCTTCACGCATACATAATTGACGGTGCGGTTATTCCGAAGGGCAGAAGCCACCAGATAAGCACAGCCTTACTTGAAGCATTTACCGAAAACGGCGGTGAAGCCTGGTTTAACACAAGCGTAAGCAAAATAACAGTCAAAAACGGCACCGTAACAGGTGTAGTACTTGATGACGGCACGCAGGTAAACGCAAAAGCAGTAATCTGCAACGCTTCACCGTACAATGCCTTTACAAAGCTGATGGATGAGAAAGACATCCCCGAGAAGTTCAAAAAAGAGGTAAACGCCAGAACACTCTCTTCAAAAGGCTTTGCGGTATTCCTCGGTCTTAACCGTTCCGCAGACGAGTTAGGTCTTAACAACCACACTTATTTCATCTACCCCAACAATAACAACAGAAAGTGCTATGAGCTGAGCCGAAAGCTTGAAACAAACGACGTTCAGGCAACCGTATGCCTCAACAGAGCTTTTGACGATTGCTCACCCGAAGGTACAAGTATCCTTTATATGACATCTATCTTTGCAGGCGATGAGTGGAGCAAAGTATCTGCTGAGGATTATCATAAAACCAAAACTGCCTTTGCAGAAAAAATGATTGATAATTTTGAAAAAGCAACAGGTATCGCAATCAGAGATTACATTGAAGAAATTGAAATTGCAGCACCGATGACCTATGCACGCTACACCGATGCACCTGCAGGCACTATTTACGGATACGAGGCAAGCAAAGAAGACGGCATTGTCAAGAGAATTGTTTTTGACCTGATCGGAAAAGGTATGCCCGGTCTCTATTTTGCAGGCGGATATGCCGTAAGACACATGGGCTATTCACCCAGCTACACAACAGGTAACCTGGCGGCAAAGGCTGCAATACTCGCTATGGAAAAGGAGGCTAAGTGATGAGCAAGAAAAAGTTTTCTGTAAACGGCAACTTTAAAGACAGCATAAACACAGTTAAATTTCTTACGGAAAGAATCAAATTTGTCAACAGCGCCGAGCCTGTATTGCCCACCCGTACAGACGATTTCGGCGTAAATAAAGTTGCAAAGAGCCTCCATCCCAAAGAGCAGAAGCTTATTATCAGCAGAATTGAAGAGCACGCAGATATTGCAAAAAGCTACTATTTCAAAAGCGAATCTGCACCGCTCGCATATTTCAAAGCAGGTCAGTACCTTACCTTCAGACTTGAAATAGGCAACTCAGTCGTTACCCGTTCTTATTCAATAGCATCTTCCCCTGCAAGCGCATTGAACGGCGAATACCGGATAACTGTCAAACGTATCAGCGACGGTTTCGTTTCCGACTATATTCTCGACAACTGGAAGGTCGGTGACAAGGTTACAGCCTACGCACCGGAAGGAAATATGACTTACTGCCGTTTAAGGGATGCTGAAGCAATAGTTGCTATCGCAGGCGGCAGCGGCATAACTCCTTTCCTTTCACTTGCCAGAGCCATAGACGAAGGAAACGAGGATTGCTCGCTCACCCTGCTTTACGGTTGCAGAAATTCAGACGAGATTCTTTTCAAAACAGAGCTTGATTCCCTTGCTGAAAAGAATGAAAAAATCAACGTGATTTACGTACTCAGCCACAGCGATGAGGAAGGCTACGAAAAAGGCTTCGTCGGTGCGGATATCATCAAAAAATATGCACCCGAAGGCAGATACAGTATTTTCGTATGCGGACCCGGCGGATTATATAAATTCCTTGAAACCGAGCTTCCCAAATTAGGGCTTGAAAGAAAATACATCCGCTTTGAAGTGTTCTCATCCGGCAAAAAAGCAGATGATGAGCCGAAGGAATACAGCATAACCGTAATTAACCGCGGTGATGAAAAGGTAATCAAAGCAAACAGCAACGAAACCGTGCTTTGTGCATTTGAGCGTGCAGGTATAGAGGTGCCCGCAAGATGCCACACAGGCGAATGCGGTTTTTGCAGAAGCAAGCTTGTCAGCGGTAAGGTTTATATACCGGAAGGTGAAGACAAACGCCGTATAGCGGATATGCAGTTTAATTTCATTCATCCCTGCTGTTGCTACCCCGAAAGCGACCTTGTTGTAAGAATAAATTAACGTATTAAACATCAGCACTTTGGGGAGATGATATATTTATGTTTGAACCCTGGCAGTTAGGTATGATAGATGCAGCAGGATATAACGGAATTAATGACGGACATATCGAAAAGGTTGCTGAATCGCTTTTGTCTACAGGCAAAACAGAATTTGACCGAAGCACCTTTGAGCATCACTGCCGTATGAACGGAATAAACCCCGCTAATTTCAAGCAGTCGGATCTTGACAGATTACAGAAAAGATTGAACAAATAATCGCAAAGGCACAGCATTCAATAGCTGTGCCTTGTTTTTTATCCGGCAGCGTGTTAACGCAAAATCTGCCTGAACAAACTTTATATTCTTTAATTTTCATAATACGAAATATTTTTTCAAAAATATTCTTTGAAACAACGCTATAATTATGGTATTATAAAAACACATCAGAACGATGTCTGCCACACTTCACAGAGACTGTGCAAAAAATTTTGGAGAGAATAATATGAAACCTGTAAGTTTTTATCTTGTTACCGATACGCATTATCTGGACAGCAAATTAGAGCCCGGCGGAGAAGCGTTTGAAAATAATATGGTCACCGAGCAGTATTTTGTAAAGGAAAGCGGTGCAATTATAAGCGCAACCTTTGACAAAATTATCCAGGACAAGGAAACCGACATTGTAATTATTCCCGGTGACCTTGTGAAAAACGGTGAAAAAGAAAGCCACAACGGCTTCATCGATGAGCTTTACAGACTCAAAACCAACGGCAAAAAGGTTTACGTCATAACTGCAGGCCACGATTATAACGATAACGCCTACGTCTTAAAAGGTGACGGCCGTGTACCTGTTGAAGGTACAGATTATAATGACCTGTGTGAAATGTACCGTGATTTCGGTTACGGCGATGCAATTGCGTTTGACGAGCCGACACATTCTTATGTTGCGGAAATTACCCAAGGCGTCAGAATGCTTGCAATTCACTGTGACAGCAAGGACCAGCCGAAGGGCACAATGGACGACAGACTTATGGAATGGGCAAAAGAGCAGCTTGATAAGGCCAAGGCAGACGGCTGCAGCGTTTTTGCAACCTGTCACTATCCGGTTATTCCGCCCGTACCTGCATTTGAATTAGTCGGTGATGCAAAAATCAAAGATTGGCGAAAGGTTGCATCTTTCCTTGCCGACAACTCAGTTGAGCTTGTTTTAACAGGTCATATGCATATCCAGAGCATAAACGAGTATTATTCAGAAAGCGGAAACAGACTCATTGACGTATGCACCGCAGCTCTTGTGGGCAGCCCTGCAAAATACCGTAAAGTCACCGTAGATGAAAACTCTGCTCTCAAAATTGAATCCCTCGGCGTACCCGATTTCGGATGGGATCTGAACGGACTTACACCGCAGGAATACTTTGACAATCACTTTGCATCAGCAATAGTCGCAAGAGTCAGAGGAGCATTAGGCGGAGGAAAAGGAATCGTAAAACATCTTAAAGCATTCGGAAGAAAACGATTTGACAAAATGACCGTCAAAGGCTTCAAACGCATACTTTGCTTAAAGCGTGATAAAGAATTCGACAAGAAAAAGTTTTCGGATTTTGTCGGTGAAGTCGGTGTGAGCATATTCTCGGGTGATTCTCCTTACGTAGAAGGTACTGCAGGATACAACCTTATCGCAGGTATTCTCGGCAGGTTTTCATTTGTAATTAAAAAGGTTGAGCCAAAACTCCTCAAAAACGGAGAAAAAAATGGCCTGAGAAATATTCTTCTCAATACCATAGGAAACAATAAAGGCTTTTCGGACAACAATGCCGAATTCAGGCTGAAATAAATTCAACACCCACTTAACCTACGCTGTATTTTTATTAATTGCACAAATATTACCGAAATTATTTGGTTTATTGACATATAGTTTTTTATTTAGTTATATGTTAGAATTAATCAATATCAGACTCAGGAGATGATGTGATGTTAAAAAACAAAAAAGCATCCAATGCACCCCTTTTAACTACAGACGGAAAATACATATCAAAGTTTGAGTATTTCTGCGTTTTGCTTTCCCGTGCGGGAGGTATGTTCGGAACAACTCTTACAGGCTCACTTGCAGCAGCATTCCTGCATGAGCTTTATTACGGTCCTGCAGGTGTTGATGCTGACGGTATTGCAGATATTCTTGCCGTTCAGACAACCCTTACTACCGTCCTCGGTATTCTCTTCGGTATTGTGGGCGGCTTTATAGTACAGAACTGGAAAACAAGCCTCGGCAGATACCGTCACTGGTATTTCATCTGTCTTATTCCTACGTTTATGCTTACGGTTCTCTTTTTCTACGTTCCGCAGGGTTGGACAATTCAGCAGATGAATCTTCTCCGCTACGGTATAGCCTGCTGTCAGTCTGCATTCAATGTATTCAATGTACACAGCCAGAACCTTGTTCAGGTTATTTCACCTAACCACAAAGAAAAGAAAACAGTTGCTACAATCTGGCAGTTATCATATTATATCGGATACGGCGGAGCATACATCGGCACATTCGTTTACGGACTTTTCAGCGACGACAAGAACCAGATGTATATGACTCTTGCGATTGTTGCTGCTTCTGTCACCGCTTTCGGTAACCTTATGTGCGGCATCTTCTGCAAGGAAAGAATTGAGCTCCCCAAGAAAAAGAAGATCAAAGTTTCAAAGGCAATGTTCACTCTTTTCAAGTACAAAAACTACCGTGCGTTCCATGCAATGCAGTGGGTTAACGCCCTGGCTATGCTCGGTAAAATGTCTACGTTCCTCGCAGCAATCACAGTCGGTTCATCCAAGAACCTTCTTCTTACACTTCCCACAGCTGTCGGTACAGTAGTCGGTAACCTTATTACCGCAAAGATTTCAAAGAAATACGAGCCGACAAAGCTTCTCAAATTCTGCGGTATTTATTCACCCGTTGCCGCATTCATACTTTTCGGTATCTGTTTTATAGAAGCAAAAATGGGTATCAGATTCTTTGAAGGCTGGAACAGCATATTCTTCTACGTATTCTATTTCATTTTCGGCATCGGCATCGGTATTCAGGAGCTTTCAAAGTCTCACTTTGATGTTGAGTTCTATGATTATCTCGAGTGGCAGACAGGCGAAAGAATCGAAGCAATTCAGGGTATTGTTCCCGGTTGGGTCAACTCTGCCTGCGTATACTTAAGAGACCTTGCTGTCCCCTATATGATTGCCTGGGCAGGCTACCTGTCATCTGCAGAAGGCGACCTTGTCAAAACAATGCAGGCTCAGCCCACATATCTTGACACCTGTCTTAAAATTCTTGCATTCCTTCTCTTCGGTTACACTCTTGCAAACGTTCTTAAGGCAATCATCCTTAAATTCTCTTACGATATTGAGGGCGAAAAGAAAGAGCAGATGTACCGCGAACTTGCAGAAATGCGTGAGAACAGACACAAGGAAAACGAAACTGCTTAACATTCTGATTGAAAACAATATTTTGACGGAAAAATAACAAGTCCGGAAAATTGATTTTAAAAAGCCTTGTATAATGCAAGGCTTTTTTTGAAAACGAAAAACACAAGCGATAACCAATAACCGTATCGGGAGATGTTAAAATGGCAAAAAAAACAGTCAGAAAAATAATTCTCATTGTCCTGGCATTATGTATTTTAAATCTTGCTGCAGGAATAATTTATTTTGAAATTGAGCCTGAAAACACAGATATTAACTTTGCACCTGCAGACCCGACAAAAGCAACAGACACAACCGTAAGATTCAATTCAAACGGTAAACTCAAAATATTACACGTTGCTGACCCGCATCTTGCAAACGATAAGCATTTTGATTCATCAATATGGGTAATAGCCAATGCCTGTGACGTTGAAAAGCCCGACCTTGTTGTGCTCACGGGTGACAACACTCAGCCGTACGATGACCCTGAGGAGACAAAAAGAATTATCAATGCACTTATGAATATCTTTGAGTCAAGAAACATTCCCGTTGCCGTAACCTTCGGCAATCATGACTCTGAGGCAGGGCCGATGACAAGAGCGGACATTATGGAATATTACAGTACTTTTCCCTGTGTAATAACAGCTGAAAAGGAAAGTGCTTTCAAAAACTGTGCGACATTCAACGTTCCCGTTCTTGCTTCCGACAGCGATAACGTGAAATTCAACCTCTGGGTATTTGACTCGGGCGATTACGACGAAGACGAGCCGAGACATTATGACAGAGTAAGAACAGAACAGATTGAGTGGTACAGGCAAACTGCCGCAAAGCTCAAAGAAGCAAACGGCGGCGAAACAGTAAACTCGGTTGTATTCCAGCACATAATTGTTCCCGAAATATATGACGTACTTAAAAAATCCGATTCAAAGAAGCCTTTTGCAATAAACCATATATACAATGAAGACGAATATTATATGTTCGACCCCGAGCAGGTAAACTACGGAACACTTAACGAAAAGCCGTGCCCCGGCTATTACAATGACGGACAGTTTGACGCTCTGGTTGAAAACGGCGACGTGCTTGCAATGTTCACAGGTCACGACCACACTAACGCATTCGGTGTAAGAAATCAGAACATTGATATTTACACTTCACCTATGACACGCTATAAAGGCTTGGCATATACAACTCAGTACGGCTACCGTGTTGTAGAGATTGACGAAAACGATACTTCAGCATACACAACAAGAGTTGAACGCCTCTATGATGTATTTGACCACGACTATGCGAAAGCACAGAAGGAAAGCGGAGACAATTACTCGAAGAAGATATCCTATGAGCTTGCAGTAAAGGGCAGAACACAAAAAATATTCAATGAAATTTATCAGTCGGTAATTGAATTTTTTTCAAAAAGAACCGTTACATATCCGGATTATAAATAAAAACAACAATACCGCAGTTGACACAATTGTATCAACTGCGGTATCTTTTCTGGCGGAGAGTTAGGGTAGCTCAATATAAAAACTACCGACTTCTCGAACCCGTCCATCGATTTTTCGGCTAATCAGCATCAACGCGACGGGCTAAAAATGCTCCACCGGAGCATTTTCTTCACGCCCTTTCGAATCCCTGACTCTATGTCAAAACAAAAAGAAGCAAAGCAACTTTCGTCACTTTACCTTTTTATCTGTCTAATGGTGTATAAGACGATACCGCCCATAATAATTGTATCGCCAGCTGCTAAAAACAGCTGTTTTTTGCGGCTTTGTTGATACAAATTTGCGATTTATATATTTTGAAAAACAACATATATCCACTGCAACTAATAAAAAATAGTGAAAGAATAGTGAAATTTTAATGGAATTTTTCTTTTTGATGTGATATAATATGTGTAGCAACAATCAAAGGAATGATATGATGATTAAAGTTACATTGACAAATGAAATTCTGAAAAGAATATCTGCGATTGATGAAAACCGATTTTCTCTCGGCACCGTTGAAATTCCGACAATCGCCAAAAACAGACTGAGAAAAAACTCAAAGAAAAAAAGCTCATATGCATCAAATAAAATTGAGGGCAATCCGCTTACCGAGCTTCAGGCAAACGAGGCTATGGAACGTGATGACCACAAGCATTTTCTTAAACCCGAGCAAGAGGTCAGAAATTATTTTCTTGCACTGGGTCTGCTTGAGGAAAAGTTAAAAAACAAAACACCTTTTTCCGTCGAGCTGATTCTTGAAGTGCAGGCAATGGTTGAGAAAGGTGCGTCAAAAGAAAAAATCGGTCTGCGAGGTGAAATGCCTCCGGGTATGTTGTTTGCTGTTTATGACAGTGAAACAGGTGTACCCGAATATATTCCGCCCGAATATACGGATATTCCTGCACTACTTGATGAACTGACGGATTATGTAAACAACACCGATGACCATCCGCTTATCGTCGCTGCTGTTGTTCACTATCAGCTTGTTACCATACATCCGTTTGAGGACGGCAACGGCAGAACAGCAAGGCTGATGTCAGGATATGTTCTTGACCTTTATGGCTACGGTTTCAACGGAATCGGCTCGCTTGAAGAGTATTTTGCGTATGACCCTGATGAATATTACGCGTCGCTTCAGATGGGTTTGCCTGCACTTTACTATTCGGGCAGAGAAAATCCGCCTCACCCGGAAATTTGGGTTAATTATTTCTTGCGTATGGTAGAGCTTTACTCTAAAAAAGTTTGTGAGCTTTCTGTTTTGGCAACGACAGATGAGCTGGATACAGCACTTTCTCACCTCAACGCAAAAGAAAAAGAGTTTTTATCTTATCTGATTAAAAACCGTTTGTTTGAATTCACACCTATTGAGGTGAGCAGAACACTCGCAGTCACCAATAAAACAATAATTAACCGCTGTGCAAAGCTTACCGCCAACGGATTTTTGATACCTAATATCGTAAAAGAAAGGGTTCGTTCGTATTCTTTGAGTGAATTTACAAAAGCAAACGAAAAGCGATTTTTATAAAACAAACAACAAACTCCCCGTGGAAGAGCTGAACATATGCTTTCTTCGGGGAGTTTTGCTATGCTTGTTAAATTATCTCCGCATTTTCTAAAGCTGTAACCAGCTTGTCAAAATGTTCAACCATCCATTTGAATATTTCAGGATGGTTTTCTTAATAGCGCAGTTGACACAATTGTATCAACTGCGGTATCTTTTCTGGCGGAGAGTTAGGGTGGTTTATTATAAAAATCACAGTCATCTCGAACCCGTCCATCGATTTTTCGGCTAATCAGCATCAACGCGACGGGCTAAAAATGCTCCACCGGAGCATTTTCTTCACGCCCTTTCGAATCCCTGACTCATATCAAAATAAAAAGAAGCAAAGTAACTTTCGTTACTTTGCTTCTTTTTCTGGCGGAGAGTTAGGGATTCGAACCCTAGGTGAGTTTCCCCACACAGCATTTCGAGTGCTGCACCTTCGACCTCTCGGACAACTCTCCGTACAACAAACGTTATTTTATCAAAATAAGCCTGTTTTGTCAATATTATAATTACGAATTGAAAAAGCTTTCGCCTTCCTGTACAACTACTTCGTTTATATTTTCGTCGGGTGTACGCTTATCCGTACTGTCAAAGAAAACAGTCGTGACAAGCTCGGTATTGAGCACGGTAAACTGTCGTTCAAACATCGCCTTTATTTCGTCCTTACCCTCGCCCTTACTGCCTGCGGTAATTATAAGTGCCGCCTTTTTATGCTTTGCTACGGGCGGTTTTACTCCGTGGGCAAAACGCAGAGCATAATAACGCTGAAATCTGTCGACAATCGCTTTAAGAGGTGCAGGCACACCGCTGTTGTAAACGGGGGTTGAGATAACAAAATAATCTGCCTGCTCAAAATCCGACATAAATTCGTCGAGGTCACTGAAACAGCAACCAACGTTTCTGTCGCAGTATCCGCAACCCATACACGGTTTCGCATTGAGAGTGTATGCATTGTATTTTTTTATTTCTGCTTCACCTGCCGCAGAGATAAACGATTCGCAAAGAGCAGATGAGACGGAATCTTTACGGGGTGAGCCGTTAAGCACAAGTATTTTTTTCATATCCGCACTTCCATTACTTATTGATATACTTCTTTGACCAGGCAAACAGCGTTTCGGACATACTGTCAAAATCAACTTTGCCGCCTTTTTTGAGGCTGATGAAGTTTTCGATAATTGTCTTTTCGTCATTGCTGACAAGTGCAATTAAATCTTTCTGACGTCTGATATATTCACCTGTCTGCTTAAAGCAGACAGCCTGTATGACAAATGAAGCGGATTTGTACAGATCCTTCAAAATATCATTGTTTTTTTCATAAAGCATATTATGCACACAGCCGTGGTAAATATTACACACACCGCTTTTTATAGCCCTGTCAACAGCTTCGCTGTCAATCTTTTCGAGCAAACAATCAAGGCTTCCGACCAACGGCACAGTATCATAATAAAACTGAAAGAGGTCACCCGACTCCCAGTTCAGAATTTCATCCTTGCCCGAAAGGAAACCGCAAATAAGCTCTCTGTGCGGCAAGATGTCAAGCATAGCATTGTAAGCGGCAATATCCTCTGCCGACAGCTCATCAAGAATTACAACAAGGTCGATATCACTCGACTCGGTAGCTTCTCCTCTTGCGTAACTGCCCTGCAGACCGACAAACCAAATACGATTTGAAAAAGTACTGTTAAGATTCTGCAAAAATATTTTCTGCCAAGCTGTGATATCTATCAATTACCTCACCTCCATACTATGAAAAAACCTCTTCTGTCAGCTGACAAAAGAGGTTTTATGGTGGACGTTAACGGACTTGAACCGCTGACCACTCGCACGTCAAGCGAGTGCTCTACCAACTGAGCTAAACGTCCATATTCGTGACAACGTTGGTTATTATAAACTAAAGCATCAGGTTTGTCAATAGCAATTAAAAACTTTTTGATATTTTTCTTTACTGCAAAGATATTTTATAATATAATACATTTACAGTATGTTCTGAAAGGGAATTTCAATGGCAAACATAAGACCTTACCGCGAAACAGATAAATATAACGTACAGCGCATATGCCTTCAGACGGTTAACGATGAATCCGTATTTGAGGGGCTTGACAGATTCAATGCAGATTTTCTGCTGCCTGTATACAACGATTACTACACCGAGCAGGAGCCTGAAAACTGCTTTGTCTGCACAGACGAAAATGACACTGCAGTCGGCTATGTCATATGTTCTGAAGACGTGAAAAAATGGCGCAGGATATTTATGAAAGAATATTTCCCGAGAATCAGGCACAAGCACCTCGGCAACCGTACAACAGCAATTGCCGAAATTGCTGCACACAGCCTTTTTGCACGCAAATACCCTGCACATCTGCATATAGATATACTCAAGGAATACCGTGGTGGCGGCACAGGCACAAAGCTTATCGAAACACTTGCCGACCACCTTGCAAAGAAAGGCATATGCGGCATACAGCTCTGCGTCGGCAACGAAAACAAGAAAGCGATACGTTTCTATAAACGTTGCGGTTTTAAAACCCTTGCCAATTTCGGCACAGGCCGCGCAATGGGTCTGAAAATAAATATCCGATAACTCAGAACAGCGAAGGAAGGCACTTCGCTGTTTTTTATATTGTAAAAGAAATTATATTATGATACAATAATTTCAATGAGGTGATGAAAATGAAATGTCCCAATTGCGGCGGCGAAATCGGCAGGTTTGAGCTTGCTCCGGACTGTAAGCACTGCGGTGCAAACATATTCTACAGTCAGCAGGAAAAACTGCTTGCAGAGGATGCCAAAAGATGTGAGCTTGAATTTGCTTCTTTCAGAATTCTCAAAGCAAAATTAAAATCGGCTTTTATCGGCGGTCCGATAAGAATAATGCGACTGGTCGCTATGATTATGGCAATCGGGTTTATTTTCATTCCGGTTGCGACACTCAGCGTTGAGTTGCCGATGCTTTCATCAAAGATAAGCCTCGGTGCATTCGGCGTGTATCAGGCATTTTCGGGAGGCGAGCTTTCTGTTTTTCTGAGCCTTGCAGATTATATCCCGGGTCTTTTTCCGGCTTTTGCCGCACTTGCGGTTATATTTGTTCTAATATTCCTGATGGGACTCGGTGTATTCATTGCACTCGTTCTCTCATTCCTCAACCTTAACCGCTCAGCTAAGGTATGCTGCGGTTTTTCTGTTGCAGGCTTCGCACTTTCGGTTGCCGCCTGCGTGCTGTCAGCACTTATGCCGTCAATCGCTGAGCCTACCTTTATTACTGCCGCAAGCGGCTTTGGAGCCTATACACTCGCAGCGGTTTTCGTGCTGATATTTGCACTTAACTTCATAACAGTAAAAAAAGATTTCAAGCCCGAAATATCCGCAACAGACCTTAAGCGTGTCGAAACAATGAAAAAAATCAAGGCGGGCGAGATAACCTTTGATGAGCTCCCCTTGCCCGTTTTCGAGACTGAAGAAGAGCGTAAGGAGGCTGAGAAGAATGAATAAAAATCGCAGCAAAAAAACTCAGTTTCTGCTTTTCGGACTTTGCAGTCTTATCGCAATGGCTGTATGCGCGGCTATACTTGTTACAACCGTACGCTCAATAGAAAGCAGCAGCGGTAACGTTTCGGCAGAATATGAAACACAGAGCAAAACAGATCTTACAGACGATACCCAGACTCTGCTCGGCTACATAAAAACGCTCACCGAAAAAGCATCGGGCGATAAATTTATTAAAGCGAACATTTATACCGAGGTTTCCGTTGACGATTCAACAGTTACCGTCAGCAATACGGACGGCAGTGAAAACGGTGCAGATAAAACTCTGCTGCTGTATGTCAAAAATAAGATAATGCCGCATATTGACCAATATTATCCCGAAGATGAAATCGGTATTTTCGGTACTGTCAACACCGAATTGCCTGTTATAAATTTTTCACCTGACATTGTAGCCGAAAGCTGTTTTAGCATAGGAGAGGCTGACGAAGACGGTAACCCCGTATATAACAGCGACAGCGGCGAACTGATTGACGGCGACTTTTATTTTCTTACTTTCAAGCTGAACAAAAATGAAGATATCTCTTCGCTTTTCAGCCTTGACCAAAAAGACAATGTAACAAAACGTTTCCTTGAAGATACCAAGGACGTAATGACTGCCGGCAGCATTGAAATATCCGAGCCTGAGCTTACCGTAAAGGCAAAGGTAAACCGCATCACAGACGAAATAGATTGGATTCAGCTTGAAAAAGTTTACACCGTTTCGGCTGACGTAACTTTCAAGGGTGAGCTTGAAGCATTCGGCAAAAAGCATATCACTTTTGAATACAAAGTCACTGAAAAAGCAGAGTATTCATACGCAGGCATACGCTTTGCCGAAAACTCCGTAACAGTTGCACCCGACGGTGAAATTATGCTGTCAGTCAATGCAGTTATCGAAAATGACAGCGAGTACAAGGTAACTTTTGCTTCATCGGATAACAGTATCGTTACTGTAGATAAAATGGGATACGTTAAAGGAATTGAAGCTTCCTGCACGCCCGTTACGGTTACGGTAACACTTGAATATCTGGGTGAAAAATTCACCGACGAATGTACAGTTACCGTAAATGATGACAGCAACCCCAATGGTTAAGGAGGTGGCAACGTGACCGAAAACGAAAACAAGAATAAGCAGACCGAAAGCGAGCAGGTTTCGTACTACAAAGGCAGAAACTATGTAGGTGTTAAGGAAACAACAGCCTATCTTCTCAATGACTGGTCAAATTCATTCAATATAAACGCTTTCTCCGAGCGTTACATATGGGACGTTGTAAATATCGATTTTACCGTCAACGCGGTTATGAATATTGCCGCAACCGTATGGGATGTTATAAATGACACTTTTATATCTGTAATTGTTGACAGCACACGTACACGAATCGGCAAATTTCGTCCCTTCCTTGTCGGTATGCAGCTGCCATTGACAATTATGAGCATATTCACTTGGCTCCTGCCGCTTTTCTTTCCTGCAACAAGCGGTACATATCTGCCAAAGCTTTTCTATTATTACTTCTTCCTTATAATAAATGAAACTGCAGGTACATTCACAGCCGTTGCAAAAAGCGGTTATATGTCCACAATTACGCCTAACCCTGCAGAACGAATTAGGTTGATTACGCTTGCCGAATTACTGACTGGATTTATGGGCGAGGATCTGCCACGTTATATAATGGGTATACTGATTGACCTTGTAAACAACAAGGTCGTAACGTGGAAGCTCAGCTCTGTATTCATGGTAATGGGCGGCGGCACAGCACTTATCTCCTCGCTGTGCACCTTCTGGTTCTTCCTCAAATCCAAGGAAAGAGTGCCGCAGTCAATTGAAAAGCCGAGCTTCAAAGAGGGCTTGAAAGCTATTGTTTCAAACTATCCCGTGCTGCTGATGTGTCTGTCCGAATTTCTCGGCAACTTCTCAATCAGCAAGAGCGAAACCAACTACTTTATCGACGTTCTCGGCAGCTATTCGCTGATAACCATCCTCAACATTCCCTCAAGTATCAACGGCAGTTTAAGCTATATGTTCGTCGAGCCGCTGAGAAAACGTTTTTCATCAAAATCTCTGTGGATATTCAACGATATCTACAACAGCGCACTGTCAATCGGCGTATTCCTCTTCGGTATGACAAAGGGTAAAAAAATGTTCTATCAGACTGTGCCGATGTGTATCGCTTTCGGTCTGAAGGAATGGTTTGTAAAGTGGTCATGGGGTATTTCAAAGGTAATTACTGCAGACCTCTGGAACGAAGCTATGGACTACTGCGAATGGAAAAACGGCTACCGTATGGAGGCAACAACAGGCGTTGCAAAGGGTCTCATACTCAAGCTGCAGAGCGCTTTGCTGGGCTCCGTAACAAGCCTTATTATGAAAAAAATCGGCTATGTTCAGGGCCTTGAAATCGGCACACAGAATGACCGCACTAAGTTCTGGGAGTTTGCGCTTTGCACAATCGTACCCACCCTTACGGGTATACTCCGTATCGTGCCCAAATTCCTCTGGCCGATATCACGTGAAAAGCGTGAAAAGATGTATGACGAGCTTGCAAACAGACGTCAGGAAGCTGTTATCGGCTACGCTTCAAGTGAAATCAAGGAGAGCGAAAAGTGAACTTTGCAACAAGGCAGCTGAGAGGTATTGAGGATTTAAAAAACATTCCCGGTATGATATTCAGGTCTTTTATCAGGTCTGATTTCAAAAAGGTTATTGCACTTGTTGTCGCTTTCTTCCAGCTTATCGGGCTTGTGATTTTTGATACACCCGTCACACCATACAAAGGCAGAATCGATATGAGCAGATTTGAGCTTGTATGGGAGGATGATTTTGACAACGGATTTGATACAAAATACTGGCAGAGTCACTATGTGTACGGTGCTGACGATACACAGCCCCGTGACACAGCAATGTGGAACAGAGAGCAGGTAAGCTTTACCGATGACGGATATCTGCTTATTACCGCTGCATACCGTGAGGACGGTCCGGGTGGTGCAGGCTACTACTCCTACGGAATGGAAACCAACCCGAACAAGTGCTATGACGAAGGTTATAAAGGCTACGAACAGCTTTACGGTTATTTTGAAATCCGCTGTATTCTGCCAAAGGGTGCAGGCCTCAACCCTGCATTCTGGCTGCTCAGTGACGGAATGTTCGGCGACACTGCCGACGGCGGCATAACGGGTGCGGAGATTGACATTCTTGAAACAAACACCTATTATGACGAATCAAGCCCGAGCTTCAATTCAATCGTACAGACAATTCACGTAGACTCATATGACGAGGCCCACAAGTGGGAAAACCAAGGCTCATACTATGCCGATGACCCGTACAATAAATTCAACACCTACGGCGTGGAATGGAACGAAAACGAATACATTTTCTACATCAACGGTGTCGAAACCGCACGAACATCCTTCGGCGGTGTATGTCAGGTGCCGCTTTATCTGATTATTTCACTGGGTGTTGACGAAAGAGTTTACGACAACGAGTATATGCCGTCTTCAATGGTTGTCGACTATGTACGCTGTTATCAATACATATAATAAAAAGACAGTGGCACTCGATTTTCTCGGTGCCACTGTCTTTACTTTGTGTATCTGTTTTATTGAGGTATTAAAAATGTCCGCCTCTGATTGAAACAACAACCTCATCTATTTTCATATATACAAGGCCGAGAAGCTCAACAATCTTGTAGAGAGCAGTACGGAAGAAAATGCTTACGGGGTTATCGTTAAAGCCCTCTGTCTTTTCAATTGTAATGCTGTCAAGAAGCTCGCTGTTGTCACCTCGGAATGTTTTCACGCTCATTGTGGTGTCGCTAAATTCAACGGTTGTGTAAGTTGTTACATCGGCATTCTCAAATCCGTATGCTGTGTAAGGCCAAAGATACATATTATCCATTGAGCCCTGGTCACAGCAGGCGTTTGTATTGAGGTAAATGATACCGTTGGGGTCGGTATAAGTCTTGCCGCTTTCAGCCTTGCCGACTACCACACCGTCGCTGATGAAGTTTGAGCGACCCTGCATATGAGTGTGACCTGTGAAAACAATGTCGAGGTCATACATCTCAAAAATCGGCTGAAACACTGCGTTAAGCAGGATATTGGTTTCAGGCTCAAGCATTGCTATACCGGGCGCATAAAGGCCCTGGTGCATAACGCCTATACGCCACTTTGCATCGGGATTTGCTTCAACAGCTTCCTTTGCCATAGCTCTGTGGTCTGCCGCTGAGCCTGAGCAAGCATCAAAAACAAGGTAGAGTACGTCACCGTATCTGAACCAGAAGTCTCTGTCAAGACCTGTAAAATACTTGCCGAAAAACTCATTGGGCATATGGGTATAGTAATCGTACATCATACCCTTTTTGTCGTGGTTGCCGATTGCAAGCGCCATAGGCAGGCTGCGTGTATATTCAGGCATAAGAAGTGTCTGCCACTCATCAGCTGCCTTACCTGTAGAGGTGTTATCACCGGGAGAAAGAAGGAAGCTGATATCGGGATTCTTGCTGAGTGCTTCGTCAAGCACGCTCTGCCAGACATAGCCGATTCTTGACTGCTCTTCGGGGTTATCGGTGCTCTGACCGCCAATCTGAATATCGCCTACAACCAGCATCTTATAGCTGTCAAAACCCTTTGACTCGTACTTATACGCATCGCTCCAGCCGCTCTCACTGAGCCACTGCCAGTAATATGTTGTATTCTTTTCGATGCCTGTCATTGTAACGCGGCATACAAGCTGCTCTTCTGTTTCGGCAGGTGTTGTTTCACCCGTAAACTCAACATAACCGCTCATATCGGCACTCTTGGCAAGCCTTACCTTCGGCTGAGCCTTATCCTTTGCGGCGTGCCAGCAAATATTGAGCTGAGTTTCGTCAGCACCGACACAGAGCGTAGGCAGAGTATTTTCATCTCTTAATGAGCTGTATGTGTCGTCCCACTCTTCCTTTGTCATTGACTTATCGTCAAATGCTGCAGAAGATGAAAGCATTACACACTGCAGTGCAATTATCATTGAAAGTATCACTGCTATAATTTTAAATGTACGTTTCATAATTATTGCCTCCTTGTTTGTTTATATTTTCATATTAGCACATAGAATATATAATAATCAATCTTTTTGCTGAGATTTTTCAATTCTTTTCCAATTAAAAAACCCATATAGGTCGTTTGCAAGAAATGTAACAAAGCAGAAAACCATAGGCAGATAAGATATATCCTCGGCACTTGCGATAATCCACAAAACAATCAACACAACATCGTTTGCAGAATATCCCAGGGCATAATACGGACTGCGGAAGAAAGTGAGCCCCGAAGCCAGAAAGCTCGTAGTGACGGAAACGGTGCTCGGTATGAGCGAGCTGTTACCCATAGCTTTGAGAATAAAGTAAAATGCAACCGTAACAACTGCCGCACCGATTCCGAGCACAGCCTTTTGCTTTACCGAAAGACGGCTTACCTCAACCTGTGCGGTTTCTTTAAAGGGGTGTCGCAGCCATGAAAAGACAGCGGCAAGAGCAATAGGTGCAGTCATACCGAGATACGTTATCATCTCGCCGTAATAGCGAAACTCAAACGAAATTATACCGTAAAAAATGCTGAAAACAACCGTCAGCACCTGACCGAGCACCAAACCCTTTGCAACAAAGATCAGCGCTGTCACACCAACAAGCGATGCGACAAGGTTGAGCACGTCACCGCTGAATACAAACGCTGTCACAACAGTCAACACTGAGCATATCCAAAGCGCCCACTCGAATTTTGTGAGCGATTTTATTGATCCGAGTATATTCATAAAAAACCTCCGTATAAACAAAAAACATCCGCACGGCACATCTTCAAAGACCTAACGATGTAACCGAAACGGATGACAAGCATCTTCACTACCCGGTGGCAGTACAATATTTTTTTGTGATTTTATCACAGCTTTTATTTTATGTCAAGATATGTTAAAATCGGTATATGAGAGGTGAAGAATTTGACCGATATTCAGAAAAAGCTGTTTGAAATGCAGGATTTGACTTACCGTGATTTTCACAGCAGACTTATGCCCGAAACCGACAAAGAAAAGGTAATAGGTGTGCGCACACCCTCTCTTCGCAAATTTGCAAAGCAGCTCTGCGGCACACCCGAGGCACAAAAGTTTTTGTCACAGCTTCCTCACAAGTATTATGAGGAAGATAACCTGCATGCATTTCTGATTGAGCAGATAACAGATTACAATGAAGTTATATCAAAACTGGATGAATTTCTTCCCCTTGTTGACAACTGGGCAACCTGCGATATGATGAAGCCGAAAACATTTAAAAATCATTTGCCCGAATTGAAGAAAAAATGCTTTGAATGGATAGAATCGGAGTACACGTATACGGTGAGATTCGGTATAGTTATGCTTATGACTCACTTTCTTGAAGCAGAATTTGACCCGTCAATACCCGAAAGAATATCGCAGATAAGAAGTGAAGAGTATTACATAAAAATGGCGGTTGCGTGGTATTTCGCAACGGCACTCTCCAAGCGGTATGATGAAATTCTGCCTTTTATCGTAAATCACAAGCTCGACCCGTGGACGCACAACAAAACCATACAAAAAGCGAAAGAAAGCTACCGCATAACACCCGAACAAAAAAATCAGCTTAACAAACTAAAAATATAGCAAAGCAGCGACCGATTTTTCCAAATCAGCCGCTGCTCTTTTAGTTTATGATTTAACTGAAAACTCCGTATCAGTCCAAGTATAGCCGTATTTTGTGCGCAAAGTATACTTAATATCCGCCGGAACTTTTCGTGAAACTGTCCAGTAACGCAAGCCGTCTTCGCCTATTTTGCTTGAATACTGACTGTATGTAAGTGTGCAGCCGTTATCCAACGCAAACTGTACCTTTATTACCTCCGGGTCTGTAACTGCGTTAAATATAGCTATACCGTTTTCATAGCTTATATCAAACGAATATGCACCCGGTATATCGTAAGCTATCGTAAATTCAGTGCTTACCTCATGCCACACTTTACCGTACTTTGCACGCATATTGTGTGTGCCTGCTTCTACCCTGATATTTATCAGCCATATTTCCGTATCGCCGTCTGTGGTTATCGTTGCCTTGCGGCGGTCAACGGTTGTTGTGCCTCCGTTATCGCGGACTACCTGAATCTTACTCGGGCTTCCGATAACCTTAACAATATAGTCACGGTTTCCGTATGTTACATAAGGTCTGTCGTTAGCCGGAGCAACAAATATTACCGGTGCGGTAAGCTTACCGTATGCCTCACCGCAACCCTTACATATCGCTTTATCGGTAAGCGTTGCTGTGCCGCCGCTATGCTGTTCGTGCTCCGATTCTTCTCCACAGCCTTCAACCGTGCATTTATGCCAGTGAGCCTCGTTATCTGTGTACCATTCCTCGCTCCATGTGTGACCGGGAGCAGGTATTGTTTCGGTATATGTATCGCCGCAGTAACAGGTGTATGTTTTAACACCGTCAACTGTACAGGTTGCATCTGTACCCATTGCTGTATAAGAATGTTCGTGTCCTCTAAGTTCTGGATAAAGGTAGTCTGAGTCTCCGTCCATTGTCCAAATCGTATCAAAATCAAAACCCTTAAAACTCGAAGCTTGCTTCATCTGCTCATCACTTAAAGCGATACCTCTTGATACAGATGTGATTGTATCAAGATAGTAATTATTCCTCATTGTACCTGATGAGTTTGATGAAATAGGCTCCATAGTACCTTTGGGATAAGTAGTTAAGTTAGAATCATCGGCTTTTCCCTTAACTGCATATGTCTCACCCTGGTTTATCGAATAACAATTTTCAAGTACAGATGCCGAGCCTTTCATATTCACGACGATACCACATGAAGTTGCCGATGCTGTTGTGGAGGTAATATATTTCATCCATGCGTATGCGTTAGAACTTATTTTGCTTCTATTATAGCAGTTTCTTATTATACCGTAATTATTAATTGCTATACCTGCAGCATACGAATATGCACACGGAGAAGCCATACCAATGCCCGAAGACGCATATGCGGTTGAGGTAATAACACTATTGGAAAAACAGTTTTCTATTGTACCTCTATTAGTAACAGCAAAAGCCGCTGCCTGTGCTTCCGACACAACAGTCACGCTGGAGCCCGCGCTCGCACTGCCTACCATTTCGTTATATACATATATATCACAATTGACAATTCCGAGGTTTTTAACGGTGCCTGTAGAGCCGATCTCAACAAAAAGAGCTGCGCTGTTGTTGTCAGGCTTTCTCATTAACAAATTATCAATTACAAAATTGTTTCCGTCAAAAGTACCTGTAAAAGGATTTGCTGAGTCTCCGATTGGAACAAAATGCGGAAGGCTGTAAAACAATCCGCCAGACAAATAATCCTCTGATGTAAAAACAATATCGTTGATAAGAATAAAATGAGAATCCAAATAATACCTCACATTATTCAAGTGAGCGGTCGTGGAAATTTTATAAGGGTTTTCAGCCGTGCCGTTTCCTCCGGCAAAAGCTATTGTATTCTCTTCAGCTGATACACTCATACCTACGGCAACTACCGAAAACAACAGGCACACTGCCAAAAATGCAGACAATAATTTTTTCATCCTAAAAACACCCTTTCTGTTAATATTCAAGCACTTTTTTAATAATAGTATGATTATACTCACGGTACAAAGTGTGAGAATAAACATTGTACCTGTGCTCTTCTTTAGTCAACTCATGCTCTTGTATGTTTAAAAAAGAACCGTCACGCCATTTGACACAAACCGTGCGGTGATCGTTACCGAAAACATTCGGCTTCTCAAAAGCGGTACTAATCACCTCACCTACCGCCTTTATTCTCAGCCGCCTGCCTTTGAGCATATAAGATTTTACATAAACAATATCGCCTATATCTATTTCATTCATCATCGCATACAGTGCCGGTGCCGAAGCTTCATCCCATCCGATGCCGACAGCCTTTTTCTTCTCAAACTCTGACAGCATTGATTTTCCGCCCCAGTTTGCACCAATTCCCCATACCTTCACCCAACAAACCTCCTTATCGTCGTGTTTATTGCTACTACTCTATCACAAATAATGCTTATAGTCAATATTAAATGCTTTCAGTTTATTCTTGTGGTTAAAATATTATTGTATAATTAGAGTATTATTCTGCAAGTACGGTGGTGTTGAAATGAGCTACGAGGTTGATTACGGTGCACTTGGGATACGTATTCGTGCCGAACGCGAAAAAAGATATATGACGCAGGAGCAGCTCGGTGAAATCTGCTCACTTTCGACTGCTCACATCGGACACATCGAAAGAGGCACAAGAACACCTTCGATAGATGCTCTCTGTGCCATATCATCTGCCTTGGGTGTAAGCTTGGACAGCCTGCTGCTTGACAGCTTTGACAGCACAGATAAGCTCACACATCTGGCCGCAGCACTAAAGGGCAAAGACCCCGAAAAGGTACGCCGCTTTGTTGCTATGGTAACGGCAATGGCAGAAAAAATAGACGAGATATAATAAATTGACCGCCCGAAGCAGATATTTGTAGGGCGGTCTTTTACATTTGTACTGTATTATCTGTTGTTATTGAACATATTTTCGATATCGATAAAGCTCTGCTTGTTATCCATAACAAACTTTCG
The DNA here is from genome assembly GCA_017399065.1 of Clostridia bacterium. Lineage (GTDB taxonomy): Bacteria > Bacillota > Clostridia > Oscillospirales > Acutalibacteraceae > UBA8612. Next base: position 65,998 of record JAFQEL010000011.1, read on the forward strand.
TGTCATAAAGCCGAATACGCAAGCTACGACACCGACCACACCGCCAACAAAAACATTGTAAATAATCGCAGCGATAAGCTCCTTGAGAGGCTCGTACTTTTTAACAATACCTACGGGCTTTGACTTAATTTCCTCAGCATATGCAAGGTCTTTTTTACTGCCCTTGAAATTGAGAAAAGCAACAACGAGAATCAATGCACCGTACAGTGCAGACTCAACCATACCGTTGATAAGGTTGAGGATGATCGTCAGCGCACCGATAACAACCTGCACAATTGCCACTATCTTCCATATTTTTGCTTCTGTTTGAATCTTTGTCACAAGCTGAGCTACTATGCCGCTTGACACAGCCTCACAGCAAGGGCAAACCGTGTTTGAATTGCCGGTTTCTTTACCGCATTTGTTACAGGTCATTTTGTAATTCCTCCTAATAAAAAATTCAGACCGTCAACGGTAATTTTACACCGCTGACGGTCTTTTGTCCTATGCAGGCTGCATAGGACAAGAAAATATTTTTATGTTATAATGGCTCAAGTAAAATAGCGAAAGCCGTCGGATTCAAAGCTTTTGTGCAAGCTCCTGAGCACTTGAATAGCGCTTATTCGGGTCAACGTTAATACATTTTTCCACTACCTTTTTCAGCCTTGAGTCGCACAGCCTCTTTGACGGATGCTCACCCGTGAGCATAATATTGAGCAGTATTCCAAGCGCAAATATATCCGATCGCGGGTCTGTCTGGTTTATTCCGTACTGCTCTGGGGCTGCAAAGCCTGCAGTACCGACAAAAGACGTATCAAGCGGCTGATAAGCCTTATATATTCTTGCGGCATCAAAATCAATCAGCTTGACCGTGCCTGCTGAATCTATCATTACATTTTCCGGCTTGATATCACGGTGAATTATATCGAGTGAATGCAAAGCTTCAAGTGCGTTGCATATTTCTTTTACAACCCTTGATGCTCCCTGCACGGTATACAATCCACCTGCCAAAACATCTGCAACCGTAATGCCGTCTATATACTCTTCCGTTACACAGCACCTGCCGTCACACTCATACGCTCCGTAAATTCTCGGCAGATTCGGATGAGATATGCTTTCAAGCTTTTTATAGACCGCAATATCGCCCTTGAATTTACGCACGACCACATATGTTTCCAACTGCCTGTGTCGCATAACAATTACAGACTTATTTTCGTCCTTACGCAGTGCCTTGACAAAAGAAAACTGCTCTGCAATAATATTTTCGAATCCGTACAAAAAATCACTTCCCGAGAGGTAAAACAATGAAAAGCACCGACCAACTTATGGACGAGCTGATGAAGGCTCACAATATAGGCGAGTATTTGAAAGCCAACAGCAAGTATATGATAAGCGATGAGCTTCCTACCTACCTTTTAAATATACTCAAAAAGAAAAGTCTCGTCAAGTCGGCGGTAATCAAGCGTTCTGAGCTGAGCGAGGTTATGGGTTATCAGATCTTCTCGGGCACACGCAATCCCTCACGTGATTCTCTGATAAGCATTTGTGTGGCAATGGAGCTGAGCATTGACGAAACACAGGAGCTTCTCCGAGTTGCTCAGTTTGCTCTGCTATACCCGAGAGTAAAGCGAGACTGTATTATAATAAACGGAATTGCCGCCAAAAAGGCAGTTGCCGATATTAATGAGGACCTCTACGACAACGCAGAGCCCACACTTAACCAATAAAATAAAACTCAAAAGCAAGCGTTATGTTTTACCGGCATAACGCTTGCTTTTATAATGTTCAAAAACTTTTATGCTATTTTGGTATTAATCATTGTTGACTGAAAATAATAAAGGTTATATAATTATATTAATTGTAGTTAAATTTCAGTAAATTATCATTTAGGAGGATAAACATGAGAAACATTCTGAATTTCAACAGCGATTGGCTTTTTTCAAAATCAACCGAGGGTATTCCCGCTGCTGTGCCTGCAGAGTGTGAGCAGGTAAGCCTGCCCCACACATGGAACGCAACCGACGGACAGGACGGCGGCAACGATTACCACAGAGGCACCTGCTGCTATGCAAAGCAGTTTGCAAAAGCAGACCTGCCGCAGACCGACCGCATTTACCTTGAAATCAAGGGTGCAAACTCCTCTGCCGAGGTTTACCTCAACGGAACAAAGCTCGCTTCACACGACGGCGGCTATTCAACCTGGCGTGTCGATATGACCGATTCTCTCAAAGAAGACAACCTCCTTATAATCACAGTAGATAACTCACCCAACGATTATGTTTATCCGCAGATGGCTGACTTCACCTTCTACGGCGGTCTTTACCGTGACGTAAACGTAATCGGCGTCAGCGAATCTCACTTTGACCTCGACTATTACGGTGCACCCGGCATCAAGGTCACACCCGAGGTTAAGGGTAAAGATGCTGAAATTGATATCGAGGTTTATATAACAAATAAAAAAGACGGTCAGACTCTCCGTTATACAATCATAGATGCAGAGGGCAACGTTGTCGCAACCGAAACAACAGACGATAACGATGAAGATTTTGACATCAAAAATGTTCACCTCTGGAACGGTAAGAAAGACCCCTATCTCTACACCGCAACGGTTGAGCTGCTCGACGGTGACACAGTGCTTGACAACGTAAGCACACGCTTCGGCTGCCGCACCTTCAGGGTTGACCCCGAAAAGGGCTTCTTCCTCAACGGTGAGAGCTATCCGCTTCGCGGCGTATCCCGACATCAGGACAGACTCGGCATAGGCAACGCACTTCTTCACGAGCACCACGAGGAAGATATTGAGCTTATTCTTGAGGTAGGTGCAAACACAATCCGCCTTGCTCACTATCAGCACGATCAGTATTTCTATGACCTTTGCGACGAAAAGGGTCTTGTAATCTGGGCTGAGATTCCCTATATCTCAAAGCATCTTCCCGACGGCAGAAAGAACACAATCTCGCAGATGACAGAGCTTGTTGCACAGAATTACAACCACGCATCAATCTTCTTCTGGGGACTTTCAAACGAAATCACAATGGGCGGTGCAGAAGACCCTGACCTTATCGAAAATCACAAGCTTCTCAACGACCTTGTGCACAAGATGGATAAGACCCGTCTTACAACTATCGCCGTTGTTTCAATGTGCGGTATTGATGCATCATATATTAAAATTCCCGACCTCGTTTCCTACAACCACTACTTCGGCTGGTACGGCGGCGACACCACAATGAACGGCCCGTGGTTCGATAAATTCCACGCAAAGTATCCGAACATTCCGATCGGTATGAGTGAATACGGCTGTGAGGCTCTCAACTGGCACAACTCCGACCCCAAGCAGGGCGACTACTCCGAAGAATATCAGGCATTCTACCACGAAGAGCTTATCAAGCAGCTTTTCTCACGTCCCTACATCTGGGCAACACACGTATGGAATATGTTTGATTTCGGTGCAGACGCACGTGCAGAGGGCGGCGAAAACGGTCAGAACCACAAGGGTCTTGTAACCTTTGACCGCAAGTATAAGAAGGATTCATTCTATGCATACAAGGCATGGCTTTCCGACGAGCCTTTTGTTCACCTTTGCGGCAAGAGATATATCGACCGTGTTGAGGACACAACTAAGGTAACCGTTTACTCAAATCAGCCCGAGGTTGAGCTTTTTGCAAATGGCAAATCCTTAGGCAAAAAGACTGCGGCTGACCACTTCTTCTACTTTGACGTGCCCAACGCAGGTGAAACAACACTCACAGCAGTTGCTGGTGATTGCAAGGACGAGAGCGTAATACGCAAGGTTGACAAATTCAACGAGGACTATCTTCTCCGCGAAAAGGGTGCGGTTCTTAACTGGTTTGACGTAACGGAGCCCGAGGGCAAGCTTTCAATCAACACGCCTATCGGTGAGGTTCTTAAAACATTCCGCGGCAAGTTCGTACTGCTGTCATTCGGCAGAGTCATAATGAAAGAAATGAAATCAAACTCCAAATCCAAGGAGAAGAGCGGCGGCGGATTTTCTGTATCAGGCTTCAAGTTTTCACCGGAGCTGGTGCAGATGATTGGCGGCTTCTCTATCCTCAGAGCATCAAGTATGCTCGGAATGGTCAACGTCAGCCTTACAAAGGAACAGCTCCTCTCAATCAATAAGAAGCTCAACAAAATAAACAAGCCTAAAGCCAAAAAATAAGGAGATAATAAAATGAAGCTTTCATTCCGTTGGTACGGAGAGTCCGACCCGATTTCACTCCAATATATCCGCCAGATTCCCAATATGAAATCAATCGTCAGTGCGGTTTACGACGTTAAGCCCGGCGAAGTATGGCCCGAAGAGTCAATTGCAAAAATGGCAAAGCAGTGTGAGGACAACGGCCTTGTCTTTGATGTTGTCGAGTCAATCCCAGTGCACGAAAACATCAAGCTCGGCAGAGGTAATGTAGACGAGCTTCTTGAGGTCTACTGCGAAAACATCCGCCGCTGTGCAAAGTACGGCGTAAAGTGCGTAACCTACAACTTTATGCCCGTATTTGACTGGACACGAACACAGCTTGACAAGGTTGCGGCTGACGGCTCAACAAGCCTTGTAATGTATTGGGAGCAGATGAAGGGTCTTGACCCGCTCAAGGATGATATTCACCTGCCCGGTTGGGATTCAAGCTACACTCAGGACGAGGTAAGAGAGCTTATCTCTGCTTACGGCGAAATCGGTGCAGACGGTCTCTGGGCAAACCTTGAGAAATTCCTCAAAAAGGTTATTCCCGTAGCAGAAGAATGCGGTGTCCGAATGGCAATTCATCCCGACGACCCGCCCTATCCTATTTTCGGCCTGCCGAGAATCATCACAAACGAAGAAAACCTTGACCGTATGCTCAGCATAGTTGATTCACCCGCAAACAGCCTCTGCCTTTGCACAGGCTCACTCGGCTGTGCGGCAACAAACGACGTTGTGGCTATGGTAAGAAAATACAGCGAGATGGACAGAATCGCTTTCATGCACATGAGAAACATCCTCATTATGGAGGACGGCAGTTTTGAAGAGAGCGGTCACCTTTCATCCTGCGGCAGTCTTGATATGTATGAAATCACAAAGGCACTTGCCGAAACAGACTTTGACGGCTACGTAAGACCCGACCACGGCAGAATGATATGGGGCGAAACAGGCAAGCCCGGCTACGGTCTTTACGACCGTGCACTCGGTGCGGCATATATCAACGGACTGTTTGAAGCCTGCGAAAAAGCGGCAAAATAAAACGGAGGAATAATAAAATGCAGAAGAATGTACTCAATACAGACCTTACAGGCAAGGTTGCCGTAGTTACAGGTGCAGGCGGCGTGCTTTGCAGTGCTTTTTCAAAGACGCTTGCACGTGCAGGCGCAAAGGTTGCTTTGCTCGACCTCAATGATGCTGCCGCTGAAGAAGTAGCAGCACAGATCCGTGCAGAAGGCGGTGAAGCTAAGGCATACAAGTGCGACGTGCTCAACAAGGAAATCTGCTACGAGGTTGCTGACACAGTTGAAAAAGAAATTGGCAAGTGTGATATCCTCATCAACGGTGCAGGCGGTAACAACCCCAAGGCTACAACTGACAAGGAGTATTTTGAGCTCGGCGATATCGATGCCGACACAAAGAGCTTCTTCGACCTTGACAGTGCAGGCGTAGGCTTTGTATTCAACCTCAACTTCCTGGGCACACTTATTCCTACACAGGCATTTGCACGCCAGATGGTAGGCAGAGAGGGCTGTAACATAATCAACATCAGCAGTATGAATGCTTACACACCGCTCACAAAAATCCCTGCTTACTCAGGTGCAAAGGCTGCAATTTCAAATTTCACACAGTGGCTTGCCGTACACTTCAGCAGAGTCGGTATCAGAGTCAACGCAATCGCACCCGGCTTTTTCTCAACGAAACAGAATGCCGCACTTCTCTGGAATCCCGACGGCTCGCCCACAGCCCGCACAGGCAAAATTCTTGCCGCAACACCTATGGGCAGATTCGGCAAAAGCGAGGAGCTTGACGGAAGCCTTCTCTTCCTCCTGAATAACGATGCCGCAAGCTTCATCACAGGCGTTGTAATCCCCGTTGACGGCGGTTTCTCGGCATACTCAGGTGTTTAATTTAAAATTAAAAGGAGCAGTAAAATGAATCCTATTTCTGAAAAAATTTCATCAATCGGCGTTGTGCCCGTAATCAAACTCAACAATCCCGAAAGAGATGCTGCTGACCTTGCAGCCGCTCTCTGCAAGGGCGGTGTACCCGTCGCAGAGGTCACCTTCCGTGCGGCAGGTGCGGCAAAAGCAATCAAGCTTATGAGCGAGGCTCAGCCCGATATGCTCGTAGGTGCAGGCACAGTACTCACAACCGCTCAGGTTGACGAAGCAATCGAGGCAGGTGCAAAGTTTATCGTTACACCGGGTCTTGATATTGAAATCGTAAAGTACTGTCAGGAAAAAGGCATTGAGATTTACGCAGGCTGTACAACACCTACAGATTATCACGCAGCATACAAGCTCGGCCTTGAAGTGCTCAAGTTCTTCCCTGCAGAGCAGAGCGGCGGCCTTGCCAAAATCAAGGCAATGAGTGCTCCCTTCCCGATGTTCAAGGTTATGCCCACAGGCGGTATTTCTCTTAAAAACCTCGGCGAATACTTTTCCTGCCCCGTTATAGCTGCTTGCGGCGGCTCATATATGGTAACCGCAGACCTTATTGACAACGGCAAGTGGGACGAAATTACAGAACTCTGCGAAAAATCCGTACAGATTGTCAAGGAGGCACGTGCAAAATGAAAAAGGTTGTAACCTTCGGTGAGCTTATGCTCCGCCTTCAGCCTTACGATTATCTCCGCTTTGTGCAGGCAGATTCGTTTGAAGCTACTTTCGGCGGCGGTGAGGCAAACGTTGCGGTTTCGCTTGCAAACTACGGCTTTGATGCACACTACGTAACAAAGCTTCCCAAGCACGCAATCGGTCAGATGGCTGTAAACAGCCTTCGCAAATACGGCGTCAACACCTCTGACATTACAAGAGGCGGCGACAGAGTAGGCATATACTTCCTTGAAAAAGGTGCTTCACAGCGCGGCAGTGTATGTATTTATGACAGAGCACACTCTGCAATTGCCGAAGCTAAGGCAGAGGATTTTGATTGGGACAAAATTTTTGACGGTGCTGAATGGTTTCACTTCACAGGCATCACTCCCGCACTCGGCGGCGACCTTGTAGAAATCTGCAAGCAGGCTTGTATTGCGGCAAAGGCACACGGAGTCAAGGTAAGCTGTGACCTCAACTACAGAGGCAAGCTCTGGACACGTGACGAGGCAAGAGCAGCTATGACCGAGCTTTGCAAATATGTTGACGTATGCATCTCCAACGAAGAAGATGCAAAGGATGTTTTCGGCATTGAAGCAGAAAACACAGACATCACCGCAGGCGAGCTCAATAAAGAGGGATACAAGTCCGTTGCCCGTCAGCTTGCCGACAAATTCGGCTTTGAGAAGGTTGCAATCACACTGCGTGAGAGCAAGAGTGCATTTGATAACGACTGGAGTGCTATGCTCTACGACGTTGCAAGCGACGAATACTGCTTCTCAAAGGTATATCACCTGCACATTATCGACCGTGTAGGCGGCGGTGACAGCTTCGGCGGCGGTCTTATCTACGCACTTCTCAGCGGTAAGGACACTCAGGCTGCTGTTGAGTTTGCTGTTGCGGCATCCGCACTCAAGCACTCAATCGAGGGCGACTACAACTTCGTAACAGTTGACGAGGTTGAAAAGCTCGCAGGCGGCAACGCATCCGGCAGAGTACAGAGATAAATTTTCATATTTCACAAAAAAACGGTGTAATTTTCGTTACGCCGTTTTTTATATTTATATTGCTTTTTTATTTTACGGTTGTTAAACTGTAATTATAAAAGTTCAAGGAGATTTGCCCTATGTTTGAAAAAGCAAAGTGGATATCCAAAGGCACAAAACGTGACGACGGCAGCAGACTTTTCCGCAAGAGCATCAACATTGAAAAAGCGGTCAAAAAGGCCGTTATGCACACCGTTGCACTTGGCTACGGTGAATACACGATAAACGGTAAAATCATAACTGACGAGGTACTTTCTACTCCGTTTACCAAGTTTGATTCACGCACACTTTATCTCACCTACGATGTGACCGAGTTTATCGGTGAAGGCGAAAACGTAATCGGTGTTTTTGCAGGCAACGGATGGTATAACGATATCGGTAAAACCTGGCACTATCAGGCGGCAACCTGGAGAAACAACATTAAAATGATAATGCAGCTGGAAATTGAATACACCGACGGCACAAGTGAAACCGTTATATCCGACAGCAGCTGGAAAACCGAAAACGGCCCCGTTACATACAACCACATCCGCGAAGGTGAAACCTACGATGCAAGGCTTGAAATCCCCGGTTGGAATCTGCCGGGATTTGATGACAGCGGTTGGATAAACGCTAATGTCTGCGCAGGTCCCGGCGGTATAATTGAGCCTGCAGACTGGGTACCGATTAAAAAAATCCGCACATTAAAGAGTAAATATCTCGGCAACGGAATTTATGACTTCGGCGAAAATGTTTCGGGCTGGGTGAAGATAAGGACAAGCGGCGAAAGAGACACCGAAATTCAGCTCGTTTATGCCGAGCAGCTGAAAAAAGACGGTAGTGACATAGATAACGAAAACATCAATTCATTCACACATCAGCAGTTTCACACCGATAAATATATCCTCAAGGGCGACGGCACCGAGGATTGGGAACCGAGATTTGTCTACCACGGTTTCCGCTATGTAAAGGTTGTAAATGCACCTGAGGATTTTGAGGTTGAGGGATGTGTTGTGCACACGGATTTACAGAGTGTCGGCTCATTTGAATGTTCCGACGAAATGCTCAACAAAATCCACAGTGCATCAAGGCTTGCAACGCTGACAAACTTTATGGGTTTACCTACCGACTGTCCGCACCGTGAGCAAAACGGCTGGACGGGTGACGCACAGCTCTCGTGTCAGCAGGCACTGCATAACTTTGATATGGTCAAGGCCTATAAAAAATGGCTTAACGATTTCAAGGATGCACAGCGCCCCGACGGCTCACTGCCTGCAATAATTCCCACAGCAAGCTGGTACGATTGGTACATAGGTCCTGCGTGGGACGGTGCAATAATCAACATTCCGTGGCAGATATATCAGCTTAACGGTGACGACAGCGCGATAAAGCAGATGTGGGAGAATATGAAGCTCTACATCGATTACCTCGATACCGTGCAGGATGACGGCATACTCTACATCGGCCTTATCGATTGGTGTGCTCCCGAAAATACTCAGCGTTGCCCTAATTACGTCACAAGCACTGCAGATTACTCCGACCTTGCAAAAACAATGTCAAAGTGTGCGGTAATAATGGGTGAAGATCCGACACCGTACAAAGAGCTTTCCCACAGAATCAGAAAAGCTTGGCGTAACAAATTTCTCGGCGACGAAGAGCTTGAAAAAAAGCAGACCTGCCTTGCCTGCGGAATTTATTTCAGAATGTACGAGCCTGACGAAATACCGCAAAAAGCCGCCAAGCTTGCAAAGCTCATAGAAGAAAACGGCCGGCATATCGACTGCGGTATCCTCGGTGCAAAATATATTTTCTCCGCACTTGACGATAACGGCTACTGCGACGTGCTCTACAAAATGATAACCGAGCCCACATACCCGAGCTACGCTCATTGGATAAACTGCGGTATGACAACACTGTGCGAAGACTGGGAGATGAAAAACTCGCTCAACCACCATATGTACAGCGAGGTTGACCACTGGTTTTACCGCCATATTGCAGGTATTAAAATCGACGAAAAAGGCATCGTAATCGAGCCGAACTTCTTATCTGCACTCGATTGGGCAAAGGCAACGCACAAAGATATAAGTGTAAGTTGGGATAATGAAAACCTTACCGTAACCGTACCGAAAAATGCGGTTGTAATTATCGGCGGTAATTCGTTTGATATTGAAGCCGGTACTCATACATTCAGGAGGTAATAAAATGCTCAGAAATATTTTAAAAAGAGGCGTCAGATTTCTCATAGCAATCGTCACACTTATCAGCCCCTCTCTTCTCGGCACACTCGACCTCGGCAGAATCCCCGACGAAACCAAAACAATCGATATGAGCAAGTTCACGGACGAGCCCGTATGGGCAGATGAATTTGACGGCACAGAAATTGACCGCACAAAGTGGAATTTCCCCTGGTGGGAAACCGAACGCAAGGGCGGTTACTGGCACGAGGATATGGCAAGCGTAAAAGACGGCAACCTCATTATCCGTGCAGAATATCTCGAAGAGCCGCTTGAAAACAGATATTACGAAGATTGGAAAGACGAAATAAACTTTAAGGAGTACAAGCCCGGTTGGTACACGGCCTGCCTTCGCACAGCCGATCAGTACGAGCAGTGCTACGGCTACTTTGAGGTACGCTGTAAGCTGCCTGCCGCAACAGGTATGTGGAGTGCATTCTGGATGATGAACCACAATGTTGAAGACGTTGACGGCACAGGTAAGGACGGCACTGAGGTAGATATCTTTGAATCAATGTACTACAAAGACTACTGGTGGGGCAACGACGCTGTTATCAGCGGTATTGTCTACGACGGCTACGGTGCAGACAAGAAGGGCGACTCGATAGGTAAGGTTTACGTCGGCGGTGACCCCTATAACGAGTTCAACACCTACGGACTTGAGTGGAGTCCGACAGAGTATATATTCTACGTAAACGGCGTTGAAACAGGCAGACTTTCCACAGGCGGCGTTTCACAGAACCCCGAATACCTTATTCTCTCCTGCGAGTTTGCAGGTCAGAACGGTGTTCAGTGGTCTGACAGACACGGTACGGGCGAAATCAGCAAAACACCTGAAGAGAACTGGCCCGCAGAGTTCGTAGTAGATTACGTCAGATGCTACCAGTATAAGGAATTCGTTAAGTGATATCCTTGACATATAAGTTTTTTTAATATATTATAATTAATTGAATTTTTAAAATTAAGGTTGGTGAGCTGAATGTCCGAAACATTCAACAACGGTAGCCTCGGTTTGTACCTTATAGCCGGTGCTATTATCCTTTTCGTCCTTGTTCAGTCAATCTTCTTCCTTGTCAAGGCATGGAAGCAGGGTAAAAAACTCGGTCTGGACAAATCAAAGCTTCGTAACGCAGTAACATCAAGTGCACTGTTTACAATTCCGTCAGCACTTTCCGTACTTGCTACGGTTATTGCTCTCGCACCCGCACTCGGTCTTGTTATTCCGTGGGTACGTCTCTCCGTTATCGGTAACCTGATGTACGAAACAACAGCTGCTGAGGCTGCAATGGAAGCTTTCGGTCACACAGGCGGTATTGCTAACGCAGTTACAGACCCGACAGTTTACGCAGGTATTGCCTGGGTTATGACTCTCGGCATCTGCTTCTCTCTCGTTATTCTTCCCTTCCTTGCAAAGCCCCTTCACAAGAAGTTTATGGCAGCAAGCAATAAGGAAGCTTCTGCAGAAGCTGCTCCCGCAGACGGCAAGAAGAAGAGAACAATCGGTGAATTCATCAACAAGTTTGCAACTCCCGCAATCTTCATCGGTCTTATCGGTGCATTCATCGCCCGATCAATCAACGGTCGCGGTGCACTTGACGACAACAAACAGCCCATCTTCGGTGACGGTGACGGTGCAGGCGTACTTTCTGTCTGTACTCTTATTGTTGCAATAGTATTTTCAATATTACTTGAAATTCTTGTAAAGAAGCTCAAACTCACATGGCTTGAGCCTTTCATCATGCCTATCGGTATGATCGTTGCAATGATAGCCGCAATTATACTCTACAATGTTCTGCCTGCAGACATTGCAACATTTGAATGGAGGGGTTAAGAAATGGCTAAGAATAAAACAGAAAAATCTTATTTCGACCGTGTCCATTCATGGGGCAGAATTTCATCCGTTACAGCGCTCTGCATACTCCTTATGTTCCCCATGGCAATCTGCCTTTATCTCGATGTTTCCCCTGATATTAAGTTCATCCTTCAGGGTCTTCTCAAGCTTATCCCGACTTACTGGACAGTTGCTGTTGTAGAAGTTCTTGTCTACACACCCATGCTCGGTGCAGGCGGTACTTACCTCTCATTTGTTACAGGTAACATCGCTAACCTCAAGCTTCCCTGTGCTATCAGCGCAATGGAAGGTGCTAAGGTAAAGGCTAACTCCGAAGAAGGCGAAGTTATTTCAACAATTGCTATCGCAACCTCTGCAATCGTTACAACAATCGTTCTTGCAATCGGTATTATTGCCTTTGCTCCTTTCCTTGACAGCTTTACAAAAAGCCCGCTGCTCAAGCCCGCTTTCGATCAGGTTATTCCCGCACTCTTCGGTGCACTCGGTGCAGGCTACTTTATCAAGCATTGGAGAATTTCTTTCTTCCCGATTATCATTATGATTATTGTACTTGTTTTTTCACCCGGTATGGGCGCAAGCACACTTCTCTTCTTCGGTATCGTTGCTTCTGTAGGCGGTGCTCTCGCAATGCACAAGCTCGGTTGGCTTGACAATGTTAAAGACTGATTTATAATCTCAATTTCTGCCCAATCTCTGCTTTAATTAACTCGGAGGTTGGGCGATTTTTTTAAAAGGTGATAAATATGGAGAAAACTCGTATTGGTATATTCGGACTCGGACGCGGCGAAAACTTCATTGATAATCTCACGGTAAACGGCGGTGAGATTGTTGCCGTTTGCGAGCAGAGAGAAAAGAAGATAGCAGAATGTAAAGACCAGATTGAAAATGCAGCCATTTACAACAGCTTTGACGAATTTATTGAGCACCCTATGGATGCGGTTGTGCTTGCAAACTACTTTGCCGAGCACACTCCTTACGCAATCCGTTGTCTTGAAAAAGGCATACACGTGCTCAGCGAATGTACATCAAACGGCACAATGGCGCAGGGCGTTGCACTTGTAAGAGCGGCAGAAAAAAGCAACTCAATTTATATGCTCGCCGAAAACTATCCGTTTATGCTGTTTAATAAAGAGATGAAGCGTGTTTGCGACGGCGGTACGCTCGGCAGAATCCTATATGCCGAAGGTGAATACAACCATCCGTTTGATATGTACGATGCCGAAGCTTGTGCAACGCTCGCACCTGGCGAAAGACACTGGCGAAATTTTCTGCCCCGCTCGTATTACATCACCCATTCGCTCGCACCGATTATGTATGCAACCGGTTCTGTGCCCGTAAGGGTCACCGCAATGCCCGTAGCAAACGAAATACCCGCCGATTGCTTTACGGCAAGATACGTAAATGACGCAGCCGCAATTATCACAACTCTCAACAATGACGGCTCTGTATTCAAGGTAACAGGCTGTGCCGCATTCGGCGCACACGGCAATTCATACCGAATCTGCGGTGTAAACGGTCAGATTGAGAATATAAGAGGTATGGGCGAAAAGGTTATGCTCCGCTATAACGGCTGGCAGATTCCCGAGGGTATGCAGGAAACAAACTGCTACGACCCTGAGCACAGCGCAGAAGATGCCGCGTTTGCAAAGAATGCAGGTCACGGAGGAGGAGACTTCTTTGTAGCACGCGAATTTCTCGAGTGCATACGTACAGGTAAGAAGCCCGCATTCGACGTATACTTTGCAACAACAATGGCTTCGGTTGCAATACTTGCACACCGCAGTATTCTCAGCGGCAATCAGCCGTATGACATACCCGATTTTCGCAAGGAAAAGGACAGAGTCAAATACGAAAACGACCACTCAACTCCAATTCCCTTCTCCGACGGCACTGAGCCCGATATCCCCTGCAATTCACGTCCCTGCACACCTTCGGAGTTACAAAAAGAAAACTACCGCAAGGCAATAGAAAAATACGTGAAATAAAAGAATTAAGGCTGTGAGCTGAAATGCCCACAGCCTTTTTGTTGTCATTCTGAGGAGTGAAACGACGAAGAATCTTGAAATATAAGCTGAAGATTCTTCACCTGCGTTCTCAATGACAACTTACCACTTCTCCGACAAATCATTCCATTCAGGATTTATGCTTTCAACAAGTGCATTTTTCTTTGCTCTTGTCCAACCTTTAATCTGCTTTTCCTTTTCAATTGCAGCGTATACATCACTTGTGTAATCAAACCAAACTAATTTATAAACATTATATTTTTTAGTGAAGCCTTCAACTGTACCATTTTTATGCTCAAACAATCTCCTTTCAAGATTATTTGTTACACCTGTATACAACACTTTATTATTCCAATTAGTAATCATATACACATAATACTGCAAGCTATCACCTCGAATTTTTGCTCATATTCATTTTACGTACAGATTCTTCGCTCGACGCTCAGAATGACAGTAAACTTTTTTGCTTGTCATTCTGAGGAGCAGAGCGACGAAGAATCTTATGCTTTTTGCCTTAAGATCCTTCGCTTACGCTCAGGATGACACGTTTTTTACTTTACTATATAAGCCGACTTGATTACGATATCCTCTGTAGGCTTGTCATTGTAATCACGCTCAACCTCGAGGAAGGAATCGACAACCTCCATGCCCTCGATAACCTTACCGAATGCGGCATACTGGCCGTCAAGAGCGCTTGTATAATTGCCGTTATAGCAGATAAAGAACTGGCAGCTGCCCGAATCGTAACTGTCAGGGCGGCGAGCCATTGAAACAACACCTCTTGTATGTGAGAGCGTATTGTTTACGCCGTTTGCAATAAACTCACCCTTGATAGGCTCTGAGCCGCCTGTACCGTTGCCCTTGGGGTCACCGCCCTGTGCAACAAAGGGACCGTATCCGCCATCGGCAATACGGTGGAATGTAAGTCCGTTATAGAATTCATCTTCAACAAGACCTATAAAGTTTGCAACGGTAATCGGTGCGTATTCGGGGTAAAGCTCCATTGTAAAACTGCCTGCAGCCTTGCCTGCAATCTCAATTTCAAACTTAACCTTTGTATGCTCTGCGTTGGGGTCTGTTACTGCGGGTACGTCTGCCTGAGTTGTCTGTACTTCGTCTGCTGCCGTTGTGTTTGTATCTGTGTTCTCATCATCGCCTGAGCAGGCTGTAAGCACAAGGGCACCCATAACCATAGCCAGCACTACAGCCAGCATTTTAAAAATAAAACTTTTTTTCATTTTCTGTCACCTTTTCTCAATATTTATTTGTTTTAATGATATCATATAATCAATGTATTTTCAAGCCGACTGAATTCTCTTGACTTAAATTTGATATATGATTAAAATATAACTATAACATTTCCGAAGGAGTAACCGAAATGGCTCACCTTATTGAAATCAAAGATGTATATAAAATCTACAACCCCGGTGAAAACGAAGTGCATGCGCTCGACGGCGTTTCACTAACCGTTGACCGCGGCGAGTTTATTGCAATAGTCGGTCAGTCCGGTTCGGGCAAATCAACACTTATGAATATGCTCGGTCTGCTTGATGTATGTACAAGCGGCTCATATATGCTCGACGGTGTAGACGTTTCAACAATGAAGGATGACGAGCTCTCTTCAATACGCAATGAAGAGATAGGTTTCATCTTCCAGGGCTTCAACCTTATCCCGAGTCTTACCGCTCAGGCAAATGTTGAACTGCCTCTCGTCTACAGAGGTGTCAAGGCGGCTCAGAGAAAAGAACTGAGCACAAGTGCACTCAAGCGTGTAGGACTTGAAAAGCGAATGAATCATCTGCCCAATCAGATGTCGGGCGGTCAGCAACAGCGTGTTGCAATCGCAAGAGCAGTTGCGGCAAAGCCCCCCGTAATTCTCGCCGACGAGCCTACGGGTAACCTCGACACAAGCTCGGGCAAAGAGGTAATGCGAATACTTCACGAGCTTCACGAAGAGGGTCGCACCGTTATTCTCATCACACACGACAACGGCATAGCCGACGAAGCCGAAAGGGTAATAAGAATTCAGGACGGCAAAATCATAGAAGACTATAAAAACGAAAAATAAACGAAACGGTTTGCAAAGGATAACTCCGATGCAAACCGTTTTTTATTTATGTTGTAGGGGAGGCTATCAGCCTCCCGCAAACCGGGTTATATCACCACGGGCGGATAATATCCGCCCCTACCGGCACAGATTTTCTGTCTTCATCAGCAGATTAAAATCCGCATCATACGTTTTGATATGGTCTGTATATACTGCGGTTATGTAAATTTTTCCGTCAAACTCATTGATATCGCAGTACTCACAGTCTCTGAAAATATACTCACGCTTTTTATAATCGTACAGGTGATACGGTCCGTCCATACGGCTGTCAAGCTTATCTTCAAGCTCGGCTATAACTGCAATACAGCAGTCACCTGCAGTCGCAACGGATTTCCATTCATTCTCTGCATTACTGAGAGTAATTATTTTTTCGTGCGAAGCAGAATTAAACCATACCTGTTCATTTGATGAATTAACCGCCGCATATGCACCGTCATTCATTTCGGCACGTTCTGTTCCCTGACATTCATTGAGCAGCTTGCCGTTGACATCAAACATACATAATTTGCCGTCATTTATTCCGTAGAACAGGTCGGATTCTTCGTCATAACTTGTTGCAAAAACGTCACCGCAGGAAATTATTTCATCCGTAAATGCATCACGGTAGTAATCGTCGGGTGAATCCATATGTGAATAATATCGCACGAGCTTACCCTGAGTTTCAAAGAAATAATTCTGCTCATATATGTCCCAATCATCCTGCCTCTCTCTGAGGAGATTCAGATCCGAATCGTAGATATATTCTTTATCAAACTCAATCGCAATAAAATATTTGCCGTCAACGTCTTTGATATCATCATAAACCGGCTCAAGCAGCCATTCACCCTCGGGAGTAATTATGCCGTAGCCCTCGTCACGGTTATAGCTCGCAACAGCCTTACCTGTAATAAACGGACCGCAGTAGTCAAGCTTATCGAGCACTAATTTACCGTTTTCGTCAACGACTGTTGTATAACCGTTTTCGCTGAAGAAATCGAACACCACAAGCAAACCGTTATAAAATCCGTTGCCGTTTGTATCTACAGACTGATTTTCGTTACCCGAAAAAATCTTGTTGCCGTTGTAGTCATAAACCGTAAACGGTTCTTCGTGCTGTGCGCATATAATCCTGTTTTCGGATATAGCAAGTATATTGTCTTCAAGCTCAAGCTTAAAATTTCCGTCAGCGGATATGAGCAGTGATTTACTGCATACAGGCAACCACTCATCAGCACTGATCTGCATACAGTAATATTTTTTGCCGTTAAGCCCAAAAACACGGTATTGGTCATAAACAGGCTCTGTCACCTTTTCACCGTCAGCGGTCATAAGCCCGTAAAATTTCTCTGTCCAGTATCCGTTTTCTTCGTCATATTTATACCCTGCCATATACGGCACAAGTGACAGTGAAGTGCTTTCAGGCTCTCCGGGTGTTTCTTTCATACAGCCTGCAAGGCTTAACACAACAAGACAAGCAAGTAAAAAAGCAATCGACTTTTTAAGCATAAAAATCACTCCTTTATTATTGCAGCGAGCCATTGAGCGGTTTCATATTTTGCGTAAAGCTGAGTTTTTAATGTAAACATTTCGTTTTCAAAACATTCGGCAGCAGCTGTATACCCTTTTTCAGCCGCTTCTCTGTAAGTAAAATACTTATCAAGCGAGCTAACGACACGCTCAACAACATTTTCACCCATAGGCTGATACTCTTCTTTCAATTTGTCAGCCGCATTAATCTTTGCATAGCCTATTATCTCATCAAGCTCTCTTTCAATAGCTTCTGCCGTTTCTGCATCTGCACAGCTGTCTATACGCTCTTTGATTGATACAATATTATTATAATACTCTCCGTTCAATCCGTCAAACATATCCGATACCTGATACTCTACCAAAGTCGGTGTATATTCACCTTCAACCGTAGAATACACGTTTTCTGTCAGATTTCTTATAACAAAGTATTCATAGCACGGATAAAGCGTTTTGCCTATCGAGCCGGTATCAAAAACACACTCGAGCAAACTCTCAAAGGCTGACATTGCCTCATCCTTTGCCTGCATTACATTGTTATAATAAGCACTTTGCTTATCACCGGAAAAATGTGAAATATCAAAGAGTATCTTTTCTGTTTCCTCAATAAAAGGATTTATACTGTCAGTGTAGTCTTTAGTTTCAAGAGAAAGATAGCGTGAGTGAATATAATCGAGCTTCATATACTCTGATTTTACGGCTGTCATTCCTTCAAGCGCATTTTTTGTCTTCATCAAGGGTTTAAGGTTTTCATCATATATTGTGACATAGTCTTCATATACAACTGTTATGAAAAATTTCCCTTCAAACTCTTCAATGGTGCATATTTCACAATCCTTAAAAACATACTCACCCTTTTTGTAATTATAAAGGTGATACTTCACGTCATTGTATTGGCTTGTGTGGTAATCTGCAAGCTCGGCTACGCAGAGATAGTCACATTCGGCAGAAAGCAAATATACCTCTGTAACTTTTTCTTCATCGGAATAGGCTGAGAAGATTTTTTTGTGAGTTTCTGCGTTGAAGTAAGTAGTCACACCTTCGTTTGACAGCCAATAGAAATCGTCGGCTGTAAATCCCATAGTCTGTGCATTTTTGTGCTCTGCAAAAATCTCACCGTTAATATCAAACACCCACAGCGTATTGCTTTCATCAACTGCGGAAAATAACGGATTTTCGCTGTCTGTCCTTACCATCTGCGTAGCAGGTAAGCCGTTGCTTTTGCATATGACAAGCTCATCCGTCAGTACGTTACGGATATAGCTGTCGGGCTTGTTGTCACGGTATCTGTAATATTCTTCTGCTTCACCGAGGTATTCTTTTTCAGACCTGTCTTTCTTATCGGTTTCTTCAATCGGCTCAGTTCTCAGCAAGTTAAGCCCGTTATCAT
Source organism: Clostridia bacterium (assembly GCA_017399065.1). GTDB lineage: Bacteria > Bacillota > Clostridia > Oscillospirales > Acutalibacteraceae > UBA8612. The sequence goes on from JAFQEL010000011.1 coordinate 84,889, forward strand.
AAACTTCTACCGTATCTTCAACAGTAACGTGAAACTCTTTATTGTCATCAACAAAACTTACTTTCTTATATATGGGCTCCATCAGCCATTCGCCTTTTGCGGAAATTATTCCGTAGACATTATAGTCAGGGCTTGCAACAGCCTTGTCGGTATAAAACGGCTCGCAGAAAGCAACGTCACCGAAAAGCTTATTGCCGTCTTCATCAAAAGCTATAACGTCTTTCTGCTCGTCTTCGCAGTTGTCATACGTCAGAAGAATACCGTTTTGGTAGCCTGCCTGCGAAACACTGCTTTTACCTTCGCCCTTAAATATTACGTTGCCCTCGTAATCGTAAACCGTATATTCATTGCCGTATTTGCTTGTAATAATCCTGTTTTCGCTCAGGCTTTCAACCTCATTTTCAAGCTTCAGCATCCACGAGCCGTCTGTCTTTATAAGCGTAGATTCGCAGTAAAACTCACCGCCCTCATAGAGCTCATTGATCGCATATTTCATACAATAGTATTCCGTATCACCACAGGTCATATGCCGGTAACTTGTATAAACAGGGTCCACAACGATTTTGCCGTCAAGCGTCATCAGACCGTATCTTACATCGGAATATCCGCTTTTATCGCTTATATATCCGCCTCTGAAAATAAACAGCTCACCGTAATCATCACGGGGAATCAGCGTATCGGTATAATCGGCATACCAACGGCACTGTGATTCGTCAATTTCTTTTTTCTCTTTCGTACATCCTGCAAAGCTGAAAACAACCAAAACAATAATACAAAAAGAAATCAGCTTTTTTAACATAACAAAAAACCTCCCTTCACCTGCATTATAGGCAAGGCAAAGGGAGGAAGTCAACAATACTTACAACATTGTTACCGCCGATTACAAAGATGTAATATCGGTTACAAAACAGTATCAGAAATGATAGAGATTCTGTTCAGCATCAGCATACTGGAACTGCGGATAGAGCTCGTCTGACGAAACATTAGGCTGACCCTCAAAGCTGAGAAGCCAGAAGAGCATTTCGGCAAGCTCTGAGCCGTAGTTGCAAGGCACGTGAGGTGCATCTTTGATAAACCAAGTATTTTCGGACAGAAGGCAGGTTGAAGCGTCGATAACCTTATCGGGTGAAAGCTTACCGGGGATTGCGGGCACATAATCGTCACCGAGAGTTTTGCCGTAGTGTGCAACGGTAGCACCTGCACTCATAAGCTCGGTTTCAAGCACCATATCGCCGTTTACGTATGAACGCTCATAAACAGGAACAACAGGGCTGTTGTATGAAGTAACAACCGAAACGTAAACACCGTCAGCCATCATATCTTCAATAAACTCGTCTCTGCCGAGTCTGAACTGCTGGAATTTGTCAATACGCTTGATAAGACCTGCATACTCGTCAGCATCTTCGCCGAACACAAACTTCTTTGCATCCTCATAATCCTCAGGCTGTACCATAGCCCAGAGACCGGGCATTGTGCCGAAGTTATTACGCATTGTACCCTTGTAAATTTCTGCCTTATATGTTTCTGTGATATTGTTTGCAAAGTTTATAAGACCGCCTGTGATACCTGTGAAGTCGAGAATCTTCCAGAGAATATCGAGGTCAGGCACAGCGTATGCAAGGAAATTGTTGAGAATATCCTTATCAAAGCCGACTCTGCCGCCGAGAGCATCGTTTGCAACGTATGAGCCGTAGATTGTGGAAGAAAGGAATACACAGCTCTCAACCTTGTCGTAGCCGTATTCGTCAAGGTAAGCAAGAGTCATAACACCGCCAAGACTGCAGCAGATTATATCCACCTTGTCGCTGCCGCTCTCTTCAAGTGCAAGCTCAACACGGTCGTCAATCTTCTCTGCTACGGTATAGGGGTCAAGACGCCAGTCATATGTAACGTAGTATACGTTTTCTGCACCTACTCTGTCAGCAGCTTCAGCTACTACGCCGGGTTCACAGGTGCCTGATGCCTTGAGTGCTGCAAGGTCTTCGGGGTAGTTGCTCATAGCAAGCGGATACTCGACAACGGATACGTTTGCAACAGTGTCGCCGTTTTTGTCACAGGCCATATCCGCAAAAAGGTCGGAAACAAAATCACATACTGCATCTACCATACCGTCCATACCGCCGAAAACCGCTGATATAACAGTATTGCAGACACCGAAAATAATCGGGAGAGCTTCTGCTCTGAGAGCAGGCTTCTCATTCTCTGTACCGAGGTCAACCGTAAGTGCGGCAAAATCAAGGCCGCGTACGATAATGAGCGGTGTAACCTCCTCTTCCTGCACAGCAAAAGCCGACGATGTGCAGGCAAAGAGCATAACAGCCGCCAGAACAAGTGAAATAAACCGTTTCATAAAAAAATCCTCCGGGCAGATAAATTTCTTGTTTAATATTATATTACATTTAAAAACGTAAATCAACAAGTTTAAGAAACATTGACTTTAATTTCTATGATGATATAATAATAAATACGAATACGGAAGGAGGCGTCGAAGATTAAAACTAAATTCAAAAAAGAAAACTTCTTTCTTTTCAGAAATGAAGACGCCGTAAAATCAAAATTATTCGGCAGTGAATCACCGCTCATTCCCGACAAAACAATAAAAGCATTGAAGATTGCCGCAATAATATCATACGTTATAATGCTGTGTATGCAGATAAGAAACGTGATCGTTTTCAAAGGTGAGATAACCGGTGACTCCGTGCGCTACGTTACGGACGGTATGACACACGCGACAAACGGCACGTGGTATCCTACTGCCGAAAGCTTTATGGACCTTGGCGGTGTAGCAGGCAACGGTTACGTCAATTTTCTTGCCCTGTTGCTGCGTATAACTACCGACCTGAGAATAATTTATATCGGTCAGCTTTTGCTTGTGCAGGTAATACTTTTCTCCACGGTTTATATTGCCAAAAAAATTTCAGGCTCGGTTACCGCAGGGTATCTGACTTGTATTATTTTCTGCCTTTTCGGCACTTACTGGGGTGAAATCTGCATTCCGCGTACAGAGATTCTGTTCAGTGCACTTTCAATGCTTGCGCTTGCGCTTGCGGTAAAGGGCGGCAGATTCAGCGTTATAGGTGCAGGTGCAATACTTGCCTACTCTCAGTGGACAAGACCTCTTGCTCTCGCATTTATTATTTCTATCGTATGGCTTTTCCTCTACCGCGGCGACAAATTCCGCTCATATATCAAGCTTATTGCAGGCTTTTGTGCTGTTGTTGTATTACTTACAACATTCACATATTTCAACAGCGGCGAAGCTATATTCCAACCGACTATTGCAGACGGCAACTTCCTTATGGGTGCAAACGAAGACGCTGACGGAAGCTACAACTATGTCGTGTTTGAGGAAGGACACGCAGGCTATATTCCGCGCGAAAAAATGTTTGAAATGAAATATGACGAAATAAACGAGTTTTACCGTGAAACAGGTATCAACTGGATAAAGGCTAACCCCGGCAGATACCTTTTGCTTATGCCACGAAAGATTTTCTACTTCCTTGCAACGGAAACGTACTCGGGTGATATTTATTTTGACAATCACATTCGCACGGCGGGCAGAGACTATATATTCTCGCTGTTTGACATTCTGTTGGGCAGAGGTGAACGCAGCTTTGCCTTCGGTGATGCGGTTATGATTTACACCCAGGGATTTTATATGTTAGTCTTTGCACTGTTCTTCTTCGGCGTAATATACTCGATGAAAAAAGGATACTGGCGCACAATGTCATTCCTGTACGGAATTTTTCTTATAGGTCTTGCCGCCAGCCTGTACACTGTAGGTGCAGCCAGATACCACTTCCCGTATCTGCCCGTTATGTTTATAACTGCGGCGCTGTTTGTTGACGCTGTTTTTGTGAGACGCAAAAAGAAAATAAAAAAATTGAAATAAACTATTGACAAACACAGTGCTGTTATGTATAATAGCAACTGTTGTTTGTGCGGATGTAGCTCATCTGGTAGAGCGCCACCTTGCCAAGGTGGAGGTAGCGAGTTCGAGCCTCGTCATCCGCTCCATAAAAAGTCTTTTGTCTGTCTGACAAAAGACTTTTTTTATTTTACTGTTCGCACTTTGAAATTTAATATTGAATATTCTGTCGAATCGTGATAAACTTTCAGTATATCAATCGGGGGGTTGAAAAAAATGAGCGAAAACGTTTACAAGCAGGCAAGACTCAAAGCGGCTGAGAAAAAGCCTGAACTTGACACAGTAGAAAGAACATATCCTCATCTTTGCATTTCACGCGAAAAACTGCTTATGATTGAGCAGAGCGATCCCAATAAGAGAAGAGCTGACCCTGCACCGCAGGATGTTAAGCTTATGGCAGAGCTTTACGGTGCACCTGAGCTGTGCGACTACTACTGTACTCACCAGTGCCCCATAAAACGCGGTGAAAAGCCCTTGCTTCACGATAATCTGAGTGAAATTTCCGCAAGCCTTATGTCCTCAATGCACTTTCTCGACAATGCCAACGACCGTATTCACAGCATACTCGGCGACAGCATTGTAAGCGACGACGAAAAGACCGAATTCTGCAAAATCATGGGCACGCTCAAGGATATCGCATATAGTGCAGAATCTCTGCTGCTGTGGGCAGAGCGCAACGGCTTCGACAGAATCAGCTGAAAATTCTTGACAAATAAAGCGACGGAATATATAATCGCATTGACAATTTAAAATGCCAGACGGGGTGCTGATGTTATCGGCTGAGAGTCGGACTTGAGAGTCCGTAACCCTTGAACCTGATCCGGATAATGCCGGCGTAGGAATTTTAAAAGTTGCAAATGTTTAAATGCCAACGGGAAAAATTCCTTTTGGCATTTTTTTATTTGCAATTTTGGAGGTGTTATTATGGCACAGTCAAAAACAGAAAAAACTAAGCGGCTTGCACTCAGCGGTATTATGCTTGCAATGAGCGTAGTTCTCTCATTTATCAAAGTTTTTGAGTGGCCTTTCGGCGGCAGTATCACCGCCTGCTCAATGCTGCCTGTCGCCATACTCGGCTATACCTATGGTATGAAGTGGGGACTTCTCTGCGGAACGGTTCACGGAGTGCTTCAGGCAATAACGGGTGCGACAACGAGCTCTGCGTTTGCAGGTATGAATATAGGCAGTGCCGCCGCAATAATTCTCATAGATTATCTTTTTGCATTCTCTGTCACAGGTCTCTCGGGTATGTTCAAGGGCAGAATCAAAAACCATACCGCAGCCTTTACTCTCGGCACTGCCGTTGCCGTTTTTATCCGCTATACCGCGCATGTAGCTTCAGGCTATATCTTTTACAGCTCTTATGCAGATTGGTTTTTCGGTGACGTAATGTCAAACAGATTCTCCGCTATGCTTACGGAAAAATGCTCACCGGATACACTCGGCATTATATATTCGGTTATTTATAACGGTGCATATATGCTGCCCGAGCTTATACTGACCGCAGGCACTGCGGCACTTGTAATAACCGTAATAAAACCTGTAAGGCGTGAAATGCTGAGACCTCATGCAAAAAAATAATAATAGACAAATCAGTTTGTATGTGATATACTATCTATGTTTATGTATCACTACCTACGGAAGGAGTATGCGGCAATACGAATACCGCAAGATCAGATATGTTAGATATTAAAGAAGCTCTCGGTAAAATTTATACCTATGTTGAGCCCAGCATGAAAGAGGCAGGTATGACGGGTGTACGTCCCGACGGACTTGAGAAGGGCGAAATTCCCGTTGTAAAGGGTGACAACGGCATTGGCTACCGTTTTGATTTCAAGGGCGAGGCAAGTGCAGTTGCTGTAAAGCATTTTGACAACAAGCTTACATTTGAGCTTTCAACCACGGTTGACGGCGACGGCAATTTCACCGATTACAAAGAAATATCGGTATCTCTTCTTGACGCCGAAACAAGCGACGATAAAGATATCCGCTCAATCAGCGGCGAAATTTCCGACACAGTAATGTCAAAATTCTGTAAGCCGACGTCACAGCCCAAGGTCAAGGCACCCAAGACTGTTTCCAAGGCTGCGGCAAGAAGCGGCGGCGTATATTACGATGCAAACACTCTTGCAAGCCGTCTCACCTCCTCACTCTATCCTCAGTTCCGTACTGAGTACAACGCAAACATCAACCGCTACGGCGAGTTTCTTCCCGAGGATTTCTTCGCTAAGGGCTGTGCGGATGCGATTCAGGACACTATCCGCCGCAACGATCCTACCGAGATGAAGAAGCTCTTCAGTCTCCTCAACGAGATTTATCCCGATGCTACAAACGAGACACAGAGCATTATCGTCGTAACTCTTCTCGGCAACCTCGGTGCTGACCAGACTCTGCTTGCAAACTGTGTTGACTATATGTGTGACGACCTTATGGGTCCCGTAATCAAGGTCAACAAGTTCCTTCACTCCAAGGCAGGCAAGTCAGCCCGTGAGAAGCTCAAGAATCCCCCCATCTACAAGCCCAAGAGAGTCAAGCGCCCCGGTATTATGGAGCGTATGATGGGTGCCGCACAGCAGAACTCTACAATCAACAAATAACTTTACAAACCAAAGCATCGCTAAAAAATCAGCGGTGCTTTTTATTTTAGAGTTGAAAAAGATAAATAAATATAATACAATATATCTATCTCGTTTTAAGGAACTGAACAAATGATAAGAATTAACCAGATCAAACTGCCGCTTGATGCAGGAGAAAGCGAGCTTCGTGCCGCCGCCGCCAAAATTCTGCGCTGCCCTGTACGCAGAATCCTCACGCTTGAGGTTGCTCGCCGTGCAGTTGACTCACGAAAAAAGAACGATGTATATTTTGTTTATAACGTAAACGTTACCGTAGACGGTGATGAAGATGCACTCATTGCCAAAGCTAAAGACGGCAAGGCAGAGAAGTACACACCCTTCAGGTATGACTTACCCGAAAACCGCCGCACATCCTCACTTCGTCCCGTTGTTGTAGGCTTCGGCCCTGCAGGTCTTTTTGCGGCTCAGACTCTTGCTAAGTCCGGTCTTAAGCCTATTGTGCTTGAGCGTGGCGACTGTGTTGAAGAGCGCACAAAAAGGGTAAAAATCTTCTGGGAAACCAAAGAGCTTGACGAAAACAGCAACGTACAGTTCGGCGAAGGCGGTGCAGGTACATTCTCCGACGGCAAACTGACAACAGGTATCAAAGATACACTCTGCCGTCAGGTATTCCTCGAATTTGTCCGCCACGGTGCACCGCAGGAGATTCTTTACTCCGCAACACCGCATATAGGTACAGACAGACTCGGCGGTGTTGTTAAATCGATGCGTGAAGAAATTATAGCACTCGGCGGTGAAGTAAACTTCCGTTGCAGATTTACGGGTCTTATAGTAGCCAACGGATTTATCCACGGCATTGTTTACGAAAACGCTGAAGGCAAAACTGTAGAAATCGAAACCGATACAGTTATACTCGCAATAGGCCACTCGGCAAGAGATACGGTAGAAATGCTGTATGAAAGCGGAGTAAAAATGATACAGAAGCCTTTCTCGGTCGGCACAAGAATCGAGCATCCGCGTGAGCTTATTGACCGCTCACAGTACGGTGAATTTGCAGGCCACCCGATGCTTGGTGCCGCAAACTACAAGCTCTCCTGCCATCCGCAGGGCGGCAGAGGCGCATATACATTCTGTATGTGTCCGGGCGGCACGGTTGTTGCCGCATCGAGCGAAAAGGGCAGAATGGTCGTAAACGGAATGAGCGAATACGCACGTGACGGTGAAAACTCAAACTCAGCAATACTTGTAGGCATTGAGCCGCAGGATTTCGGCAGTGAGCATCCGCTTGCAGGTATGCACCTTCAGCGTAAAATCGAGAGTGCCGCATTTGAGGCAGCAGGGTCAGACTACCGTGCACCTGCACAGCTTGTAGGCGACTTCCTTGCAGACCGTCCTTCCGAAAAACTCGGAAGTGTAAAACCGACCTGCCCGACAGGCGTTACGCCCGGCGATATCCGCAAGGTATTGCCGCAGAAGGTAACAGACACGATTGCCGATGCACTTGTTAAAATGGATAAACAGCTCAAGGGCTTTGCACTGCCCGATGCAGTGTTGACCGCGCCCGAAAGCCGTTCATCATCCCCTGTCAGAATCACAAGGGATGAATACTTCCAGTGCAACATCGGCGGCATCTTCCCCTGCGGTGAGGGTGCAGGCTACGCAGGCGGTATCGTTTCTGCAGGTGTTGACGGCATACGCTGCGCACATGCCGTACTCAGCGACGAAAACAATTTTTAAACTATTAAAAGCAAGCAACTCACATAAAAAGGTTGCTTGCTTTTTGTTTTTCATATTTTTAACGCAGTTATATGCCGAATTATTTCATTTTAGGCTGAATTTATTATAAATTGTTGCCCTAAAAATAAAAAAGCCCGCGACTGCACGTCACGGGTAAAAAGGGGAATAAAACGCATCATGCAACCACAAAACCAAAAATTGCAGATGCAGTGGGATTGTCGAAAAGGGGAATTGCGATATATATTAACAGGCATATGCCCGATTGAAATCCCGTCAGGGTGAGCTTTTGGCTCAGGAGATTACTGAGCGTTGCTCATATAGTTTACAAGACCCTCAATTTCCATAGCCTTTGTAAACATACGGAAGAAATTTCTCTCCTTGCCGATCTCCTTGATAAGCTCTTTTTCCTTTTTGATTAAGAATTTTGAAAACATTTTTTATTTCTCCTTTCGTTTGTTTACATCTGCATTGTAGTCTTTTTTGTGCGTTTTGTCAAGACTTTTTGCACAAATATTAAACACCGTATTTGTGCATTATGCACAATGGTTTTTAAACTAAAAAAGCAAGTCATTCGACATATTACACTATCCTTGCGTATTGTTTTTGTGCAGTTTTCACAATGCATTTTTCCATATGTGCAAAACACAACAAACCCAGCCAAATTCACGTCAAAAAAGTTTGTGCGAAATTTTTTGACGCTTTCGTCAATTTGTATACCCGGAATCATTTAAAAATTCGGAATGCGGAATCAGGGATTTGACAAGACACGAAAAGAAAATATGCCGTTATAATAACCTCCTTTCAAAAGGAGCTGTCGATAAACAAATTTATATTGATATAACAATAAAAAAGACGGTGGATTTCTCCCACCGTCTTTTTTATAGAAAGCTTTAATTATTCAACTGTAACTGTACCGTCTTCTGCAACAGTAATCTTCATACCGTCCTTAACATAGCTGAGGAACTCATCGCCGAGGCAATCGACAACGGGCATCGGAGACTCAGTCCAGACAGCACCGAGAACTGCACCTGCGCAAGCAAGTGAGTCAATATGCTCGGAGAAGAGCATACAAGCAGGGTTTCTCTCCATAACCTTTGCGCAGTAAAGAACCATGCCGCCTGTTGTTGAACCGATAGTCTGAGGCAGGCAGAGAGCTGTGCCTACCATAGGCTTCTGGTAGAGGTCCTTATTGTTCTGGTCACCGCACTTTGCCTGCTTGTCACCGAACTGAAGAGCGTTCTGGAAGGAAGCAAGTGTGTTGAAACCGCCGTGGGAAACAAGAGCAGGAGCGGAGCATTTGCCCGGTACTACGGGACGACCCTTAAACTGTTTCATTATGCTTTACCTCCTGTGATGATGTTAAGAATCTCGTCACTCTTGTAGTAACGGGATGTTGTGTATGTTCTGAGCTTATTGGAGTTTGTGATTACGGGCATCTTCTTGCAGAGCGGATTGTTCATATACATAAGCGGGCAGATGTAGCTGAGAACAACGCCTGTTGCTTCAAGCTCTTTTGCCTTGGGAGTCTTGTTAAACTCTTCGACAACTGCAGGAGCAGCAGTAAATACTGTGGGGATTGCAACCTTCTTGAGGCCGTTCTTCTTGAGGCCTGCAACAACATTGTCTGTCCACTCGATAAGCTGTGCGTGTGAAAGATGGGGGCAACCTACGAAGCAAAGCTTCGGTGTAGCGTTCTTATCCTTCCACATAACGGGGTAATTAGCCTGAACTCTTTCAAGCTCAGCATCGTCAACAACGTAAACCTGTGCGCCCTCTGCGATAAGGCTCTCGCCCTGCTCAACAGCTTCGGGAGTAAGGTTTTCGATGTGGTAGAGGCCGACAGCACCGTTGGAAGCTGTAGCAGCACCAAAATCCTTGAGGTATGCCTTTGTGTCACCGTCAAGCTCTGTACCGATCCACTTATCAAGGCCCTTGATATAAGGAACATCTTCCATAACCTTCATACCGATAGCGGAACCGAGAATCTGTGCCTCGGGCTTCTTTGTTGTCTTGACTTCGACAATCCAAGTTGCTTTTCTGCCTTCGTCTGTAACAAGTCCGAAGTAAGGAACCTTGCCGACGATTGAGCCGAAGAGCTCGATAATACCGGAGTTACGGTTACATCTTGCACCGATAACGGAGTTAGCGTAAACAACAGCGGATGACTCTGCCCATGAGAGAACCTCGCCCTTCTTGGGAAGGTTACCAACCTCATCCATATAGCAGGTACATGTGTAGGACTTGTCATCGATAAGGCCGAGCTTTGCAAGCTGTGCATCATACTGATCCTGCTTTGAATACATAAACTTATTAAAAATAAGCTTCTGAAGGAAGTTAGCCGGAACGTTGGGGTCAAGCGGCTTGGGGTCAACAGAAAACTTCTGCTGAGAGAGTGCACCGCCTGCGATAAGCTGATCCATAAGATCGTAAACAGGGCTCATAACCTTGAGACCGAAGCTTGTAACAAGGTGACCCATTTTGCTTTCGACAGGAACCATCTTTGTAGCACCGAAAGCATCGCCGTACATAACAAGGGTCTTCATAACCTTTGCCATTGTTTCGCCCTTTGCACCGTTGAGAATTTCTATCTCATCGGGTGTGAGCTGCATTTTGTAGTTCATTTTATCTTATCCCCTTTCATAAGGATCAAAATTAGCTTATATATAAAGTCCGAGTTAACGGACCGGAAAACTTTAATAACAGGCCATATCACCCAAGGGCAATATGGCCGTATGTACCGTACTTACGGAAGCATATCAAAGAATTTCTGAGCGATATCGCCAAAGTTGAAAAGAAAGTTCTGAACCTTTTCAAGGATATCAAAAAGCTGGATGATGATATCTTCGATTGAGATTGAGAAATTCATTTTTTTCCCTCCTTCTTCTATAAAATTCTGTTTCTTTTCCGCAGAATTCAAAGAATCTGCAATATAATTTTATCACACACTGAAAAATAATTCAATATAAAAAAGCAAACACAACGAGGCTTTGCGGTAAACACCGACTGCAAAGCCTCATTCATTTATTAAATTAAAGCTTCATTGCAATATCCCATGCCTGCCAGATAACCGTACGAAGGTTACCTACCTTAAAAGCATCGCCGAGGATGTGAACGTGCTTTGCCTTCTCTGCAATGGGAGCGGGCTTGTAGCCGACGGAAAGTATTACGCTGTCAGCAGGTACGTTAACGGTCTTGCCGTCCTTTGTTGCAACGGTAACACTGCTGTCGGTGATTTCCGTTGTCTTTGACTCAAGGTAAACGGGGACGTTGTTTGCCTTGAAGAAGTCACGCAGGAAGCTTGTGTTTGCAAGAGCAACACCGGGTGTTGTGATAAGGTCATCCTGCATTTCAACGATAACAGGCTTCTTGCCCTGGAGATAGAGGTCATATGCGATTTCACAGCCTGTGAGACCGCCGCCGACGACAACAACGTTCTCGCCGACTTCTTTTTTGCCGAGAAGGTAGTCAACAGCCTCGATACCGTACTCAGCAGCACCCTTGACGGGAATCTTGTTTGCAACTGAACCTGTTGCAACGATAACCTCGTCGGCACCGAGAGAAGCAATATCCTTGACCTCTGTGTTCATCTTGACAGTGATTGACGGGTACTTCTTGACCTCACGGTTGTACCATGCGATAAGGTCACGGTCCTTCTCCTTGAATGAGGGAGCCGCAGCAGCAATGAATACACCGCCGAGAACGTCAGACTTCTCGTAAAGAGTTACCGTGTGACCGCGCTGTGCGCAGACGATAGCAGCTTCCATACCGCCGATACCGCCGCCGACAATAGCGATGTTCTTCTTTTTCTTTGCAGGCTCGATCTTATATTTCTTAGACTGCATTGTCTTGGGGTTAAGTGCGCAACGTGCAAGACCCATTGTATCCTTAAGATCCTGAGTATTTGCGTGACCCTTTGAAGATGAGAAGTTGAAGCAGCCGCTGTGGCAGCAGATACAGGGCTTGATTTCCTCAATTCTGTCCTCGATGATCTTTGTGATCCACTCGGGGTCTGTAAGGAACTGACGTGCAATACCTACGCCGTCAATCTTGCCCTCTGCAACAGCCTTTGCACCGACATCGGGCTCCATACGGCCTGCACATACAACGGGAATGTCAACAAAGTTCTTGATGTGAGCAACGTCGTCAAGGTTACAGTTCTGAGGCATATACATAGGCGGATGTGCCCAGTACCATGAGTCGTATGTACCGTTATCGGCGTTAAGCATATCGTAGCCTGCATCCTGAAGGTACTTTGCAGCCTTCTCGGATTCAGCCATAGCACGGCCGACTTCTGTGTAATCTTCGCCGGGCATTGCACCCTCGCAGAAGCCCTTCATCTTAGACTCTACGGAGTAACGGAGAGATACGGGATAATCGTCGCCGCAAGCCTCTTTGATTGCCTTGACAACCTCTGTTGCAAAACGGTATCTGTTCTCAAAGCTGCCGCCGTATTCGTCTGTACGCTTGTTGAAGAACTCGATTGCAAACTGGTCGAGAAGATAGCCTTCGTGAACAGCGTGAACCTCAACACCGTCAACACCTGCGTCACGGCAGAGCTTAGCTGTCTTTGCGAAAGCCTCGATAATCTCGTAAATCTGCTCTTTTGTCATCTCGGGGCACTCGATATCGTGAGCCCAACGTGATTTCTGCGGGCTGGGAGATGCAAGCTCATGTGATGTGTCGAGAATCGGCTTGATAAGAGCACGTGTAAATTTATTCTTGTGAAGGGGTGCAACAAGCTCGGTGATAGCCCATGAACGGCCCATACCTGCAGTGAGCTGAACAAACAGCTTTGCACCTGTCTTGTGGATTTCATCCATAAATTCCTTGAGCTCTTCGAACATCTTGGGGTTCTGCCAGAGCCACTTGCCCCAGAAAGTATCACGAAGGGGTGCGATACCGGGGATGATAAGACCGACGTTGTTGTTAGCTCTCTCGAGGAAGAGCTTTGCAGCCTCCTTGTCAAAATGGCAACCGCCGAGCTCAAACCAACCGAAGAGAGATGTACCGCCCATGGGGCACATAACTATTCTGTTTTTGATTTCGACATTACCTATTTTCCAAGGGGTAAATAAAGCTTCGTACTTGGAATCCATAGCTTATGCACACATCCTTTTTTGATTTTGGAATATCATTTTTTCCTATCATAAATTATATTAAAATTCTTAGCTTTTGTCAACTAATATAAGCACCACAAAAGACGTCCGCAGCAATCTGTTTTTTATGCAAAACAACTGTCCTTGACATATAATTATTATTTTAGTATAATATAAGCGTAAAATTTTAAATTGGAGAGGTGGCGCCAAAAATGAAAAATTCAGTAAAGAGGTTTGCATCTTTTGTTATATGCTGTATTCTCTGCGGCGTATTCTGCCTTTTTTCATCTGCTAAAAGCACCAACGAATACGGTCTGGGACTTACTGCCGACTCTTCTGTTGCTGACAGTTCGGCAACCGTCACGCTAAGCCTCAAAAACTCAAACAGCTTTGATGTAAACGACATCGAAATCGTACACAACTTGCCCGAAGGACTTGAACTCAAATCCGAGATCGCAGGCAAAAACAGCGAAGGCTGTGTTATCCCCGTCGGCAGTCTTGCCGCAGGCGATACATATAAATCCGAGCTTGTTTTCAACGCAATAAACGCACCTGTTATAACAGACGGCGAAGCTTCAGCCAACTCCAAAGTTGAAGCCGTTGCTGTCAAAAAGGCAAACGAAAAAACCGTTATAGCCGCTGTTGTTGCAGCAGTTGTAATCGTTGCAGTTGTTATAATTTTTGCAAGGAAGCACAAGAAAGCCGCAGCTATGCTCCTTGCTCTCACAATGCTTACACCCGTTACGGGTATGTTTGTTGCAAATGCTGCCGAGTCACGCAGTTTCACTCTTGAAGACTCAATCACAATCGGCGATACATCATACCCCATCAGCATCACCGTAGAATACACTGCAGAAAGCGAAGCGGATTTTGAGCTTGAAGCTGAAGATGCCGCAGGCACAGTCACCCGACCTGTTGCAGATTTCAGCGGTACGGCTGTCGCAGACTCAACCGTTATGTCTGTCACCTACGAGGTACGCAGTGATATCGACGGCTTTGAAGTCGGCTCAAGCGGCACCGCAAGCCTTGACGGATGCGAATGGAGTGTTGATAACCTTGCACTCAAGCACGGCGACAACAAGGTAACCTTCACCGCAACTCTCACAAACGGCGAAGCTCTGACTCAGGTACAGAATATCTGTTATGATCCCGGTGAGCTTTACAACCGTACTGCCGCCGAAGAAGCTGAAGAAAACGGCACAAAATATGTAAAAGAGATTGTAAACATTTATTTCGACATAAATACAACCGAAGAAAGAATTGAAGAAATACTTTCCGATATAGGCGCAGAGCGTGTCGGCGAAGTAAACGACATAGCTATGGTGCAGGCAAGAGTTGAAGCAGAAAGCCTTGACGCACTTAACAAAAAATGTGAAGAAATCGAAGAATATGACGAGGTTGTTGCCGCAGGTATCGAGCAGATTCTGCCCCTTGATATCAACGCTGTCACAAATGACCCGTGGAGTACATACGTCGGCAACAAGGAAACACGCAACGAAGAAATTCCCGACGGCTACAACTGGCACGTTGAGGCAATCCAGGCACACAGTGCGTGGGATTATCAGAGTTTTTTCGGCAAGGCAACTGTCGGAATCATCGACGGTCCTGTTATGACCGATCACGAGGATATGCTCAATAAAGTCAAATTCTCCGGAAGCTATCAGAGAGACAACACCTTCTCCTCCGCAGCAAAAGATAAAGCAAACGAATTCCACGGCACACACGTAGCAAGCGTCATCGGAGCAACGCAGAACAACAGCCTCGGCGTTGCAGGTCTGCTCAAGGACGTTGATATTTATGCCGCTAACTTCGGTGCGGCAAGCAACACAATAAGTTATATTGTATCTGCCGTTTCATCTCAGGTCACAAACGGTGCAACAGCCGTCAACCTCTCGCTCGGTCTTAACAATACAACGGGAGACAATCCTTACCTTAACCCCTACTCAACAGAGGATCTTGATGCAATGGCAACACAGTGTGCCGTAGGTATGTACACTCTTATCAAGTCGGGTAAGGAATTTGTTGTCGTACAGTCTGCAGGTAACGGCGTTATTGACACAAGACTCGGCAACAATATGTACCGCAGTGTTGATGCGACGCAGAACGGACTTTACTGCTCTGTACGCACAAACGGCTCTTACGGCTCGCTTACGCGCTCTCAGGTGCAGGCTGTTTACGACCGTATTATCGTCGTAGGTGCCGCGGAAAATGACAGCAACGTTTCAAAATATGCCGACTTCACAATGTACTACCGCAGTAATGCAGGCGACAGAGTTGACGTATATGCACCCGGCTACAGAATTATGGGTGCCGTCACTCCGCAGGCAGACTCAAATGACAACTACACGATAATGTACGGTATGGCAACGGGTACTTCCCAGGCTGCTCCGCAGGTAACTGCCGTTGCAGCGCTCTGCTTTGCAATCAACCCCAATCTTACGGGCGCTCAGGTCAAAACAATGATAAAGGAAAATACACGCTGTGACGTCAAGGACAACACGCAGACCCAGAAGGGCACCGACAACGTATATTACGAGCTTCATCCCGCAACAGGTAACGGCAGAATGCTCAGCATGAAACTTGTTGCCGAGGCGGCAATGCGTACCGTAGTCGGCAAGGCAAACTACACCCAGCTCAACCGAATCGTCGCCGCCGCTCAGAGTCTTGACCCCAACACATTCACAAACTATGAGATCGTTCAGGCTGTTATTGACAGCATTGACTATAACCTCTACGCATATCAGCAGGATGAGGTAGACGCAAAATATATCGAACTTCTCGATGCTATGGATAAGCTGATTGAGCGTACGTCTGCCGACTATTCCGATGTGGAAAAAGCCAAAGCTGAAGCCGCCGCACTCAATCCTGACGATTACGTCGATTTCAGCGGTGTCACCTCAGCCGTAAACGCAGTTGTATACGGTAAATATTCCGATGAACAGGCACAGGTCGATGCTATGGCACAGGCTATACGCGATGCGATTTCCGCCCTTGTAATCAAAGCTGAGTTAAGCACCTCTGACCCAAGCGTTGTCCCCGATAACCTTAACCGTATCATTGTGCTTACCTCAGATTATATTGACACTTACTCGGATTACATTGATGCAAGCGGCGGGTATACCGTATCGTTTAAGCCCAACAGCTCGGGTAAATATTCCACAGGTGCAACAGCAACAATGAGTAAGGAAGGCTATGAGGATATCGTATACACAGTAGCAGTGCTCGGCGATATCGACGGCAACGGCAAAGCAGATGCAAACGATGCATTCCTTGCAAGAATGTGTGCTGTCGGTCTGCTTGAACTCAATCATACAGCATATAATATAGCTGCAGATGCAAACTGCGACGGCGAAATCACCGAAGCGGACTTTATCCTTATCCAGGACAGTGCCATTTTTAACGACTTTATTTTTAACGATTACACACCCGGAGAGTGACATAACACAATGATTATACTTGCCATAGGCGACGTTGTCGGCACACCCGGCTGTGAATATCTGCGCCGCCGTCTGCCGACAATAAAAAGACAGTACGGCGTTGACTTCTGCATAGTAAACGGCGAAAATTCAGCCGCAGGCAACGGCATAACCCCACAGTCTGCCGACGTTCTTTTTGAGTGCGGTGCTGACCTGATCACAACGGGTAACCACGTTTACCGCCGCCGTGAAATATATGAAAGACTCGACACCTGCCGCGACATAATCCGCCCTGCAAACTACTACGCAGGCAACCCCGGCAAGGGCTTTGCCGTTGCAGATATGGGCAGCGTTAAAATAGGTGTTATCAACCTTGCAGGCAACGCTTTTATGGACGGTGACAATCCGTTCACCTGCGTTGACAGATGTCTTGAAGAAATAAAAGACTGCCGCATAAAGCTTGTCGATTTCCACGCAGAAGCCACAGGTGAAAAACGTGCGCTCGGCTTTTATCTCGACGGCAGAGTAAGTGCTGTTTTCGGCACGCATACTCACGTGCAGACTGCTGATGAACAGATCCTGCCGGAAGGCACAGGCTATATTACAGACCTGGGGATGACGGGTACGGTACAATCCGTTCTGGGCGTTACTCCGCAGATCATTATCAATAAGCTCAAAACAAATATGCCTTCACGTTTTGATAATAACGAGGGCGAATGTATGCTTAACGGCTGTCTGTTTGAAATAGACAAGCAAAGCGGTAAAACCGTAAGCACAGAAAGAATCAACATCAGAGGGTAATTTATGAAAAACGCTCGTAAAATATTAAGCGTGCTGTTGGTTTTAGCGGCTGTGTTTTCTCTTTGCGCCTGCTCCGATAAGAGCGAAGGCGGCAAAGACGAAACTCCGTCGGGTTCGCAGTCGGCAACACCTGCACCGACCTACAGCATTACACTTCCGGTTGCTCATAACGATACGCTTGATCCGTTTAAAGATATCAGCTCAGTCAATCGCTCGCTTGTCACTCTACTGTATGACGGACTTGTTTATATTGATGAGAGCTTCACCGCTCAGCCTCTGCTTATTAGCGGATACTCCAACAGCGGTACTCTGATGAGTGTAACTCTCAGGAGCGATATCCGTTTTTCGGATGGCTCTGCAATAACAGCAGACGACGTAACATATTCGTACGAAAAGGCGAAGGCAAGCAGCTATTACTCTGCGCGCCTTTCAAATATCAAATCCGTTGCCGCTTCGGGCAATACGGTAAGCTTTGAGCTTCGTGCCGCAGATTTCAATGCTCTTGCAAGCCTTGACTTTCCGATTGTAAAAAAAGGTACTGTGCAAACACTTGACAGTAAGGAAAATCTGTTTAATATATTACCTCCCATAGGTGCAGGCAGATATATAATAAAAGGTAACGTTCCTTCCGCAACTCTTGTACCTAACCCTTACTGCAACCGAAGCCAGACAATGTCAATAGGCTCAATTGCACTTTTCGAAGTCAACGATTCAGACGGTATGGCATACGGCTTGCAGATAGGCAATTACGACTGTTGGTATAATGACCTTTCCTCAGGTCAGTATACGAGAGTAAATGCAGGTCTTTCCGTAGTGCCGACAAACAGTCTTGTTTACCTTGCCTTCAACGATGATAAAGCAATTTTTACCGAGAATGCCGTTCGTTGTGCACTGTCAATGATGCTTGACCGTGATGCAATAATCTCGCAGGGATTTCA
Organism: Clostridia bacterium; assembly: GCA_017399065.1. GTDB lineage: Bacteria > Bacillota > Clostridia > Oscillospirales > Acutalibacteraceae > UBA8612. The sequence goes on from JAFQEL010000011.1 coordinate 103,381, forward strand.
GGGCCACGCAGTATCGGCTGTAGTACCTTTTAATCCGTCGTGGAGCGCTATGAAAAATATTCCGCTCAGCGGCAAGACCTCCGCTAACACCGACGGTGCAAAAGCCATACTCGAAAAGGCAGGCTATACCTCGATAAACCACTACGGCTACCGTTGCAGTAATACCAAGAGTCTTACCTGTACTCTTACGGTGTGTAAGGACAACGCTTTCAAGCTTGCCGCTGCACAGCAGATCAAAGAACAGCTTGCAAAGCTGAATTTCAACGTAAAGATAATTGAGCTGTCATATAAAGAGTATACAGAAGCGATAGCTAAGGGTAATTACGAAATGTATCTTGGAGAGGTTAAGATTCCTGCAAACATGAATATAGCGCAGTTCTTTACCGTCGGCGGTACAGTCGGATCGGCACTTCGTCTTGTTGATGAAAATGAAAAAGAGTTTGTCTTATGCCGTGACGAGTACACAGCTTTGCTTTCGGGCTCACTCTCAATGTCCGATTTTTGCAGAATGTTTGAATCCGAAATGCCGTTTATTCCCGTATGCTACCGCTGCGGATTAGAAATATATTCCCGCGATTTTTCATCGCAAATCAATGGCACCTGCTATGATAACTTTTATAATATAGACACATGGTCTGTTAAAACGGAGGAAAGCAAATGATTAAGACAGAAAACCATATGGGCACAATAGAAATAACCGAAACCTATTTTGCCAACCTTATCGGTAACACCGTATCTTCCTGCTTCGGCGTTGTGGGTATGGCCAACTCAAACACACGTCAGCAGCTTCGCGCATTTTTGAAAAAAGGCATCATCTTCCCCGACCAGGGAGTTGCTGTACAGAAGCACAGTGACGGTCTGTTTATTGACCTGCACATAATAGTAACCTACGGCCTTAACATAAGTGCAATTTGCCAGAGCATAACAAACAAAGTAAAATACACCGTCGAAGAGGCAACAGGTATGAAGGTTGCAAAAATAAAAGTATTTGTTGACGGTATGAAGGCAGAAAGCTGAGGTAAAGACAAGTGATTAACGGTAACATTCTGCGCGATGCCATTATATCCGCAGCAAATAATATAGATAACAGCAAAACAGCCGTCGATGCACTCAACGTTTTCCCTGTGCCCGACGGTGATACAGGCACAAATATGTCTATGACAATGCGTGCCGCCGCAAGAGAGCTTGCAATCCTGCCCGAGGGTCTCGGCGCAGGCGAGGTTGCAGGCAAGGCCGCCTCTGCCCTTCTCAGAGGTGCAAGAGGCAACTCGGGCGTTATACTTTCCCTTATTTTCAGAGGCTTCTCAAAAGCACTCAAAGACCATAATGAAATAGATGCAAAGGCTCTTGCCAAAGCACTTGAAGAAGGAGCAAAATCAGCTTACGGTGCGGTTATGAAACCCACTGAGGGTACAATTCTCACCGTTATCCGCGAATCGGGCGAAGCCGCTGCAAAGCTCGCACAGGGCAGTATCGATGCTGTTGAGCTTTGGGGAAAAGCCTGCCTGACGGCAAAAGAGTCACTTGACAGAACGCCCGAGCTTCTTCCTCAGTTAAAAAAAGCAGGCGTTGTAGATGCAGGCGGTCAGGGTCTGTTGCTCGTAATGCAGGGTATGCTCAGCGTATTCAAGGGCGAAGGCATAATTTCTTCGGGTGATAATCCAGTCGCTCCCGTGCAGACGGTATCAGCCGCAGCTGAGGTTAATGAAGATATAAAATTCGGCTACTGTACCGAGTTTATCGTAAACAGAGTTAATCCCGAGCCTACCGATGCAGTAAAGCTGCGTGCTTATCTTGAAACTATCGGTGACTGCGTAGTCGTAGTTGATGACGATGAAATAATAAAGGTACACGTCCATTCAAACGACCCCGGTAACGCGATTCAGGCAGGTCTCAAATACGGTGCACTTGTCAACATCAAAATCGACAATATGCGCTATCAGCACAGCAATAACGTAATTGAGCAGACACAGCTTCCCGAGCAGAAGGAAGATGAACCGCAGGTTGCCGAAATCGAAAAGCAGTTCGGCTTTGTTGCTGTTTGTGCAGGCGAAGGCTTTGAAGAAATGTTCAGTCAGCTCGGCGCAGACAGAATAGTAAGCGGCGGCCAGACAATGAACCCCAGCACCGAGGATATTCTTCGTGCCGTGCTTGCAACACCTGCCGAGCACGTGTTCATCCTGCCCAACAACAAGAATATAATTATGGCTGCCGAGCAGGTTGTGCCGCTTTGCGAAAAGGGCATCAGCGTGCTCCATACCAAAACAGTGCCTCAGGGTATTGCCGCAATGCTCAGCTTTGACGAAACACAGCCTGCAGAAAAGAACCACCTTGAGATGATGAAGGCGGCAGGCAGAGTCGGTACGGGTCTCGTTACATTTGCCGCACGTGACAGTGAGGTCAACAACCAGCGTGTACGCAAGGGTCAGATTCTCGGTATGGAGGACGGCAAAATAACCGTGCTCGAGCACGATCCCATAAAGGCGGGCTACAAGGTTGCACGCCGTCTTTACAAGAAGCTTAACGCTTCAATGATTACGATTTACTACGGAGCTGAGTCCAACGAGGAGCAGGCAGAGGCACTCAGCACAATGATAGCTTCACGCTGTCACGATGCGGAGATTGCCGTAATTCCCGGCGGTCAGCCGATATACTATTTCACGATTGCGGTTGAATAAAATGCTTAACTTTTCAAGCGATATCAAATATCTCAAGGGAGTCGGTGAAGCCCGTGCCAAGCTGTTCAGGCGGCTTGGCGTGGCTGACATCGGCTCCCTTGTACGCCTTTTTCCGCGTGCTTATGAGGATTGGAGCAAGGTGACAACAATTCTCGGGGCAGTGCCCGGAGAACAGTGCTGTATCAAGGCAATGGTCTGCTCGCCCGTATCTCACGCCCTCGTACGCAAGGGTATGACAGTATATAAAACACAGGCAACAGACGGCGAAAACATAATGAAGATAACTATCTTCAACAACCGCTTTGCCGCCGAAAAGCTTGAAGAGGGCGAAGAATATCTTTTCTTCGGCAAAATCCAGCAAAACGGTTACACCCGTGAAATGCTCAACCCTCAGATAGAAAAAACAACTACGGGCGAAAGAATACGCCCGATTTATCCGCAGACTATGTCACTCTCATCCCGTATGATCGAGGGATGTGTGCGCCGTGCACTCGACAGTCTTGAAGATTTACCCCCAGACGTACTCAGCACGGATATCAGAAATAAATACGCACTGTGCGACTACAGGTCTGCACTTGAAAAAATACACTTCCCGAAAACTGAAGCCGACATTATGACTGCTCGCCGCAGACTCAGCTTTGAAGAACTTTATGTGTTACAGACGGGCATGATGCTTCTTCGCGGCAGAAACCGCAAGCAGGCAGGCTGTCAGATACAGAAAGACTGCTCTGAGGGATTTTTCAGTCTCCTGCCATTTTCACCTACGGGTGCACAAAGGCGTGCCGTAAAAGAAGCGATAGAAGATATGAAAAAGCCTCAGCCGATGAACAGACTTCTTCAGGGTGACGTCGGCTCGGGTAAAACCGCTGTTGCGGCGGCTGTTGCCCACACCTGTGCCGAAAACTCATTTCAGTGTGCGATAATGGCACCCACGGAAATTCTTGCCGCACAGCACTACCGTACCTTCTGCAAGCTTCTCGAAAGTACCGACCTTCGGGTCGAGCTGCTCGTCGGCTCAACACCTGCCAAGGAGAAAAAGCGTATAAAAGAAGGCTTGCTTTCGGGCGAAATCAATCTTGTAATCGGCACGCACGCACTCATACAAAAAGACGTTCAGTTCAGAAATCTCGGCCTCGTAGTAACAGATGAACAGCACCGTTTCGGTGTCGGTCAGCGTTCGGCACTCGGCGGCAAGGGGCTTAACCCGCATACTCTCGTTATGTCAGCAACGCCTATTCCGCGTACGCTTGCACTTATTATCTACGGCGACCTTGATATATCAATTCTCGACGAGCTTCCTGCAGGCAGGCAAAAAATTGAAACCTTTGCCATTGATTCAAGCATCAGACAGCGTGCCTACGGCTATGTGAAAAAGCACCTTGACGAAGGCAGGCAGGGCTACATAATCTGTCCGCTTGTCGAAGAAAGCGATGTCAGCGAACTTAAAGCCGCGGAAGAGGTTGCCGAAAAGCTGCGCCGTGAAGATTTTAAAGGATACACCGTAGGTCTGCTTCACGGCAAAATGAAAGCAGCAGAAAAAGACGAGGTTATGCGTGAATTTGCCGCAGGCAACATTCAGCTTCTTGTTTCAACAACCGTTGTCGAGGTAGGCGTTGACGTACCCAACAGCGTAATAATGGTTATCGAAAACGCTGAGCGTTTCGGTCTCTCACAGCTTCATCAGCTTCGCGGCAGAGTCGGCAGAGGCGAGCACAAGTCAACCTGCATACTCATATCCGACGCAAAAGGCAAAACCGCACAGCACAGACTCAAAACAATGTGCAAAACCACAAACGGCTTTGAGATTGCTGATGAGGATTTAAAGCTCAGAGGTCCGGGTGACTTCTTCGGTGCACGCCAGCACGGCTTGCCCGAAATGAAAATTGCTGACCTTTCCAGCGATATGGAACTTCTCAAACAGGCACAGCGTGCCGCAAAAGAAACACTCGACCTTGACCCTGCACTCAGAAGTGAAAAAAATGCACCGCTCAAAAGAGCAGTGCTTGAACTCTATGAAACAGTAGGACCTCAGGGTATGAATTAAAAGCAGAATTCTTTAAAAAATGGGACTATCTCAATATGATGAAGAAGCCGTTTTCTTCCGACGATAGGCGTATGCGATACGTCGAGTCGGAAAAAACGGCTAAAAAGAAACATTTTTTATAGTAGTTAATTGTTATATGATATTTTAAAAGGATAGCAATGTCAAAACGCATTGCTATCCTTCTTGTTTTTATTTGTTTCTTTTGTTCTTCGCTTATTGAGATAGTCCCGACATTATTTTTCTGTAAAGAGAGGTGTTGAGAAGTATCTCTCTGCTGTGTCGGGAAGTACTGTTACAACAGTCTTACCCTTGCCAAGCTTCTTTGCAAGCTTGATTGCGGCGGCAACGTTTGTACCGCTTGAAATGCCGCAGAGAATACCTTCTTTTGAAGCAAGGTCGCGTGAGGTCTGAAGTGCCTCATCGTCGTTGATAATGCAGATATCGTTATAAATCTCTGTGTTGAGAATTGCGGGAATAAGACCGTCGCCTATACCCATCTGTACGTGTGTACCGATAGAGCCGCCCGAAAGAATCGCGGCGTGTGCAGGCTCAACAGCCCATATCTCAATATCGGGGTTAGCCTCTTTGAGCGTTTCGCCGATACCTGTAATTGTACCACCAGTGCCTATACCCGAACAGAAGCCGTGAATCGGAGCGTTTACCTGCTCAAGAATCTCAACACCCGTACGGCTGCGCTGAATTGCAACGTTTGCAGGGTTTTCAAACTGCTGAGGCACAAATACGTTTTCATCCTCTGCCTTCATCCTGAGTGCAAGGTTAAGGCACTCCTCAATACAGTCGCCTATATTGCCTGCATCGTGCACGAGCACAACACTTGCACCGTAGTGCTCAACGAGCTTTCTTCGCTCTTCACTGACAGAGTCGGGCATAATGATAACCGTCTTGTAGCCTCTGACGGCACCGACGAGAGCAAGACCGATACCCTGGTTGCCGCTTGTAGGCTCAACTATTGTTGTATTTTCGTTTATAAGACCCTTTTTTTCGGCATCAAGAATCATATTGTAAGCAGTTCTTGTCTTGATGCTTCCGCCTACGTTGAGACCCTCAAATTTTACGAGTATTTCGGCACCGTCAGGGTCAGCCATGTGGGAGAGCCTGATAATCGGTGTGTTGCCGATAGCCTCGAGAATATTGTTACAAACCATAATTAATTCACCTTTATATTATATGTTTTATGGCAGAATTTGTCTTATACATAGCATAACTGTATAGATTATATATTAAATTAAAGATAATTACAATTCACAAAATAAAGTATATTTCGCTTGTAAAATAATGATTTTCTGTTGTTTTTGTATACTACTTGAAAAAATAACATATATAATGTAAAATTGTATTTTAAGAATTCTAAAAGGTGTGAGAGTAATGAGAAATCCGCTTGCTGACAGGCTCAGACCGCAGAGCATTGACGATATGGTCGGTCAGAGACATCTGCTAGGCGAAGGCAAAGCACTTCGCCGCATAATTGATTCGGGCGAAGTACCCAACCTTATTTTTTACGGTCCGTCGGGTGTCGGCAAAACAACGCTTGCCGAAATCCTCGCAAAGCGTACAAACAAATATTTCTGCAAGCTCAACGGCACAACAGCTTCAACTGCAGATATCAAAGATATAATCGCACAGTCGCAGACGCTCAGCGCAATCAACGGAGTGCTTCTGTATCTCGACGAGATTCAGTACTTCAACAAAAAGCAGCAGCAGACACTGCTCGAATATATTGAGGACGGCTCAATCACACTTATAGCTTCCACTACCGAAAACCCGTACTTCTACGTTTACAATGCCGTGCTCAGCCGCTCAACCGTTTTTGAATTTAAAAGCGTTACTCCGAGTGAAATCGAGCCTGCAATTTTGCGTGCCTTTGACTTTCTCGCAAAAGAAGGCGGTATGGAGTTTGAGCTTGAAGAAGGCGTGCTTCATCATATCGCCTGCGGCTGCGGCGGTGACGTACGCAAGGCAATGAACTCCGCAGAGCTCTGTGCCATGGCTTCACAGACTGTCAACGGCAAGCGTGTAGTAACGCTTGAAACCGCAGAGCAGTTAACACAGCGAAGTGCTTTCAGATACGATAAAGAGGGTGACGAGCACTACGATATCGTATCGGCTTACCAGAAATCTATGCGAGGCTCCGACCCCGATGCCGCAATACATTATCTTGCCCGTCTGCTTGAAGCAGGCGACCTGCCCTCAGCCTGCCGCAGACTGCTTGTCTGTGCAAATGAGGATGTCGGTCTCGCCTACCCTCAGCTCATACCTATCGTAAAAGCGGCTGTCGATACCGCATTGCAGGTCGGTATGCCCGAGGCAAGAATTCCGCTTGCAAATGCTGTAATACTTGTCGCAACTGCGCCTAAATCAAACTCGGCCTACGAAGCCATAAACTCAGCACTTGCAGACATACAGTCAGGCAAAACAGGTCCTATCCCGAGAACACTGCAGAATATGCACTTTGACGGTGAGGACAACAACCATAAGGGGCAGTTTTACAAATATCCTCACGCTTTTGAAAATCATTGGGTAAAACAGCAATACCTGCCCGATGCAATCAAAAACCGTACTTATTACAATTACGGCGACAACAAAAACGAGCAGGCAGCAAAGGCCTATTGGGATAAAATAAAGAAGTAAATAAAAAGGAAGATAAGGGGCTGTAAAAGAGCGCAGACCGCATAAAACAATATATAACAAGGGTTCTGCAGGAATTAATATCCTGCAGAACCCTAAAATTTTACTCTAAAGGCAAAAAGGAAGAGAAAACAATGTTTTATGCCACAAACAAACTTCGCCACTCGACGTACCTTTGTACACCTTCAGACAAGCATAACAAGGCTGAAGCCTTGTTATTGCTCAGTTTGTCCGTTCTGCATCTTTTTTCCTATCCCCTTAAAGAGGCTGTAAAAAAACTTGCGTTTTTTTACAGCCTCTTGTTTTTTAGCTTTTAATCAGAAACGTCGCAGTATCTGCCGATATTGAACATCAGCTTCGGAAAAGATTGCTCTTTACCGCATACGGTAATACCGTCAAGCTCTACCTGCACGGTGTTCGTGTCGCTGTCGTTGCCTGCAATTTTAGGCTGCATATATGAGGTGTAGGAAATGTTTCTGAAAACAATGTTTTTAATCTCAAAATTCTCCGCTTCTTCATCGTAAACTTTTACTAGAATCGGTCTGCCTTCATCACGGAAAATTTCTATGTTTTCAAACAGCACACCGTCAATGCTGCCTTTAGTCTGCTCTGCAACTACAACGAGCGAACCTATTCGGTCATTGTCCCATATGCCGTCGCGGTAAACAACTGCACAGTCACGGAAGGTGACATCTTTAATTTCTTTGTTTACTTCGCCCGTAATACCGAAGCATCTTGCATAGCCGCCCCATGCGATACAGTTTGAGAAGGTGATGTTTTTACTGCCCATCGAGCCGCCGAGTGCTTTTACTTCAAAGGTGTCATCCGCTACTCTTGCAAAGCAGTTGTCTACGGTTACATTGTGGCTGTTGCATATTGCAAAGCCGTCGCAGTTACCGCGGTTGCCGATAATGTCTACGTTGTCAATATCAACATCCGTACAGCCGTAGGAAATAAATGACCACTCGGGTGAATTGATAATTTTAACGTCTCGAACGGTTACGTTGTTGCAGGAGGTGAATACAACGCCTCTGCGTTCTCTTCTGTCAAGGCGTGTCATATCTATAACACCCCTGCCTGCAAGCGTTATGTTATTGCAGTTGTAAAAATTGATAAAGGGATATCTCGTAAGTCCTATTGAGTTATCACCGGGTGCAGTAGGCTCAAAGTATTTGTTTTCATCCTCTGCACAGTCAATATCGTAAAGGTGGTTTGCCATAACATAAGCACCTTCGCGCAGATAGATTACAAGATTATTGTGTCCGACAAGGTTGACATAGTCATACTGATAAACGCCTTTATCAATAACCCATACGCTATCCTCGCCGTATTCCTCTATGTATGCGGCAATTTCCGCATCCTCGTCAACCTTTTCGCGTACCATAAGCGTGTAGCCGTAATACTGATTTGCATTGTTGAAAAGGAAGGTGTATATGCCTGTCTTATTAATCGAAGCGGTTACCGTGTTGTCGGAGCACTGCGCTTTTACACCGTGAGATTCGGGCAGAACAATTGCGTTTTTGAGCTCAACGTCAGCACCTGTTATTTCTATGTTGAACGAAAATTCTTCATCGGGCTCAACATAAATTTCGGAGAAGGAGTGAAGCGTGCCCGTATCGTCAACACGGATGAACACGACCGAAGCGTAGACGGGGATTTCCTCACCGCTTACCTTTGCCGTGTAATACGGAGAGATTATAATTCCGTTTATATCGTCATATCCGCCGGACTGAACGTATTCGGGCAGCTCGGCAGAGGCTCTGCCTACAAGCTCCTGCTCGGTAAGCCCTGCCTCTTCAAGCGTGATTATCGCTTCTTCTGGATACTCAAGAAAATCAAAATCGAAGTTTTCGCTCTCGGGATAAATTGTTGCAGGTGAAAACAGATTTGAAAAGAAAATAGAAACTGTAGTGAAAACAGTAAAAATAAACTTGATAATTTCTTGCATTGTGCATTACCTCCGTACTTTAAGAATTTTACCGTATCATACAACTATAAATGAAATTATAAATGCGAGAATCTTGCTGATGATATCTGACAGAAACGCAAATACTGCTGCGATATAGTTTTCTTCCGCAGGCTCGTTTGATTCGGGAGCTGATTCTTTGGGAATCTGCTCAATCTCCACACCTGCACTCTGATCGATAAGGCTCATATATTCAATATATATCGCATTGGTCTCAAGCTCAGCCTGAGTTGCCGACTGGTCAATACTGTCAAGCAGTACGCTTGCGTTATTGAGAATTTCAAAATCAAGCTCGTTGACTAAGCCGTCGTGGTTACAGTCAGCAGCCCTCCATACAGCTTCGCCCAGTCTGTCTTTTTCAACAAGACCGCTGGCAATCATATGTACGAGGAATGCATCGTTCGCATCATACCAGCCGTTACCGTCAATATCACCGAAGATTATTACTGTATATTCTGCAACGGTTTTAGTACCGTCTTTCAGTGTGGCAACTGTTCCTGTGCCGAATCCGTACTGACCCGGTTGGTAATACCATTTCAGTCCGTCCGTCGCAGTTATGTAGTCGTTAAGCGAGTCGATACCTGCGGTAAGGCCGTAAATCATATTACTTTCAGTGTCAATTACCGTACCGTTCAGCGACTCAACACAGCTGTTACCGCATATTTTGCAAACACCGCTATTCCAATTATGCGAAACAGTTACTGTTTTTGAATCGAAAATCAACGGCTCAGAATTAGGCGGAAACACATTTGCCCTGCAAAAATATGACTTTCCGCATTCGGGCTTGTGTAATATTTCGTCCGTTTCATCCTCAAGCAAAGTGTTTTTTACAAGGGTGAAGCCCAGCACTGCCATTGTATCTGCCGAAGCCCTGACATAAATTGTGGTATCGGTGTCAAATGTTATCGGTTCCGGCTGTGTGCCTATGTTCAATGATAAAGTGTGATCTCCTACATATACGGAAGCATTTATTTTATACGACTCGGAAGAAACGTATAAAGAGCAACCTGCTTTAACATCATAACTGAACAGTACACATTCGCCTTTTACAACCCATTTACCAACTGAAGTAGTGGCCTGCAGTAAACCGTCATACTCAAATGCAGTTGTGTTTTTGTCTGTCAATTCTGTTATTTCGGTTTCGTACCACTGAATTGTTGCATCAGAACTGTTGAAGTCAGCTGTATAGTTGTTCTCTGCTGTAGGCTGTGAGGTAAAAGCATTTGCGACAACATGAATATACTTTTCACCTGTTGCATTGTCATATTCGTCCTTTTCTTTGTGATAGGTTCCGTTAGATGACTCCATTTCTATGATATATCGTTCTGAATCGGCAGCACTTTTAATACCTTTGAAAATTTTTATTCTTCCTTTTTCATTGATTTTGGTTTTAACAGTCAGACCGTCACCTGTATAATCGGTAACATCAACACTTGCACGTGCTTTATCTGACGAGTTAAGATATGTGTAGAGTTGTGCTACGCCTTCGCCGCTTTCCAAAATCGTTCCGTCAATGTTAATTAAAACATTTAGTTTCAACGGATAGTATATATCAAAATAGTTGCTTTTTATTTTGCCGCCGTAAAGATTTGCTGTGAGGAGCACATTGCCGACAGTTGAAAAAGAAATTGCACGGCTGTAATCAACGGATGAAGTGTTTTCTACAGTGCCGCTGAAAAGGTTCAGCGTGGGCGGCAAGCCGCTACCGCCATAGGATAATGAAATAGTCGTAGTTGACGACGATGTGATTTTGCCTGTTTTTTCTGCAGATGAATCATAAACAGACAACACACCTTCTACCCCGAAAACTTCATTGCCAAGATCCCATGTGTATCCATTGAGATCCAGCTTAACTTCAGAGTATGACGGTATAGACAAATCCTGAGCTTCAATTATGTTTCCTATCAGTTTATATTTTCCCGACTCCAAATATGCTGTATTGTTAACTCTCGAGTAGCATATGTCGCCGTCAGCATAAATCATACCATTTGAATCAACTGTGAGAATTTTGGCGCCGATAAGTCCGCCGCAGTCATCGCATACTTCATCTCCGTCTGTATCATCGTGTTTGCAGAAAGAGCATTCTGTGCATACGCCGTTGCTGACGTTTTTATGAGGACATTGATAACCGCATTCAGTACATATACCGTCCTCATAGGACCAATCATGAGGGTAGTCCTCTAATGCGTTTTTTTCACGCATCCAACCGTCAACATACATAACAGCAATAATTGAATCCAAACTGAATCCGTTCCAGTAATACAGTGTTTCTGCAACAATTCTCAGATCAACGCTATCGCCATCCACTTCAACGGTTTTGCCGGCGAGCTGTGAATCCGTGGTGTAACAGTCAATCATATCACCTTTGGCGTTATAGATATAAAGGTATTCGTAAATATTGGTTTTTTCACTGAATTTAAGAATCAGCTTTTCTGCTCCCGGATAAGTAAAACTATATGTTTTGTCTACGAACTCCTGATTTTTTCCAACGCAATTAGGATAGGTTTCCGAATCGCAAAGGACTTCATAATATCCGTTATAACCGCAAACCGAACAGACTGCGTTTTCTTTTCCCGAAGCACAAGTAGGTTCAACAACTGTATGCCAAATTAAATCATCGGTAGAGTGTTTGCATTGGGTTGTGTTAAAATGAATTGTTGCCGAAGTCAACGGCTCATTATATGAACCTATTGAAATTTTATTCCAATCCTCTTCTGTTGAGCCATAGTAAACGTTCTTAATACCGGAACAGCCATAGAAAGTGTAGTTTCTTATTGATGTTACAGTTGAGGATATATAGACCTCGGTTACAAGCTCACCGACGAAGTAAAGGTTATCCGCAAAGCACATCGGCGTTGAATAAGCATCTTTAAAGTCAATTTTGCACCAGCCTGTTATATCGCCGCCATAGTATGTTTTTTCGAGTGCGGAACAGCCGTAGAATGCGTACACGCCGATTGACGTTACACCTTCGGGAATGGTTACGTTCTGTATGCTCTTACTGCCGTAAAAAGTGTAAGATGGAATTGCGGTAATGCCTTCTTCAATCGTAAGGTCAATCTGAGTTACACTTATGTACCACGGTGTATATTGATAATATACGGAAGAAGCAGTCGGTGAAGTGTCCGTTCCGTAGGTTACCATTGTGCCGTTACCTTTGGTGAGTGTGATTTTGCCTATACCCGTACAGCCGTAGAAAACATCAGGGCTGTTGTATATCTTTGCAGATACGGGCATGGTCAGCTCGTTGAGACCCGAACAGCCGTAAAATGCACCGTCGCCGATATTTGTTACGGTATCGGGGATTACTATGCTTTTAAGCGAGGTACAGCCTGCAAAAGCATAGTCGCCGATGGTTCTCAGAACACTGTATATTCTGACGGTTTCGAGGTTAATGCATCCTTCGAGTGCGTGACTGCCGATGTTTGTCATCTCCGGATAATATTCACCGGGGTATGTATCGAGTGTGAAGGATGTTATTATATCTCTGTACTTGTGCCACGGATAGTACTCGGCACTTGTATAGTTGGACATTCCGCCTTCGCCGATTACCGAAAGCTCACCGTCGGTGTACAATTCCCATTCGACAAGCTCGCCCACATGGCCGTAAGCGATAAGGCGTTTAACGCCGTAGTCAAACTGAGCTTGGGTCAAAGCGTTATTAGTACCGCCGACAGTGATTTTATCCCAGTCGGATTTGTCGGATGCGTAGTGTATTTCGGTAATGCTCTGCGAGTTTCCGAAAGCACTTGCTTCAATAGAGGTCACACTGTTGGAAATTGTAACGCTCTTCTGAACGGTGCAGCTGAAAAATGCGTATTTACCTATAGATGTTACACCGTTGCCGATTATGATTTCGTTAATTCCGGTGCTGTAATTGAACCAAGGTGTTTGGTTTGCGGCAGTCCAGCTTGTCATCGCACCTGTGCCGTTGATTTCAAGTCGACCTGTATCGTAAAGCACCCAGGTAAGGTTGTCACCGCAGGTACCAGAATAGGTAACTGTATGGATTGTTGCAGTGTCGAGCGGCTCGTTTTCAGAGCCTGTCGTGATTTTGTTCCAATCCTCCATAGTGGAGGCATAGTAAACATCGGTAAGGTCGGTGCAATTACCGAATGCACCGACACCTATGGTTGTGACGCTTGCGGGAATTCTGATACTCTCCAGATAATTAACGGAATTAAAGGTATAGTTACCTATATTTGTAACTCCGTCTTCAATAACGATTTCTTTAGGGCGGCTCTCATACCACGGTGTATATCTATAACAGTAAGAAGAATCTGTATTTGTAGTGTAATCGTGCATTACACCAGAGCCTTTTGTGAGGGTTATTTTCTCAATCTGCATACAGTTGTCGAAAACAGTGCTTCCTGCAATGCCAACAGTTGCAGGCATTGTAAGTTCTTTAGCAGAGCAACCGTAAAAACCATAATACTCGATTATTAAAACTGTATCGGCAATAGTTACTTTGCTGACCTGATTACAATTGTAAAAAGCATATTTTCCGATGCTTCTTACGCCGTTTTCAACAGTAATACTTTTTATTTTTTCGCTCATCGAATACCAGGGAGCATCTGACGCGGAAGACCAGTTTGTCATAGCGCCTGTGCCGCTGATAACAAGCTCACCGTCGGCATACAAAATCCAGTTTACATTTGTGCTGCAGGTGCCGGGTATGTAATACGGTCGGTCAGTACCGCCGCAGATTATTACTCTTGAGTCAATGCTTGTGTCGCTTGAGGATGTTTCAACTGCTTCCCACTGCTCAAGCGTACCGCTGTAATAGGGTATAGCATACCAGCCGAAAGCATATTGTCCTATAGACTCAACACTTACGGGTATTGTAATACTTGCCAAATCATAGCAGTCAACGAATACATATTCGCCGATTGTTTTTACGCTGTCGGGTATTGTCACGGTTGTGATTCTTTCGCAATAGCAGAAAGCATAATCACCGATTGACGTTACACCGGAAGTGATATTAACTGCTGTGATTGATGAACGATACGAATACCACGGGAATGAGCTGTATGAATAAATTTCCATATCACCCGTACCGCTGATTTCAAGCAGACCGCTTTCGTACAGAGTCCAGGTCAGTTTTTCTCCGCAGGTGCCTGAGCTTGCCGCTTCCGCTTTAAAATCAAACAGGCTCGGCAAATCAAGCCCGACAAAGCCGCCGAGCGGTGTTGAGCCGAGCAGAATTGCAACGCATACAAACACGGCAAAGAAGCGTCTGAATTTTTTCATAACAAGTCCTCCTTTAAAAAGGTGTGTCTTGATAATTTTATTAAAAGCTTAACAGTTCGTTTATATCGGGCATTGAAGCAGCCGCACCCATTCTGCCGACAGCGATTGTACCTGCCTTGTTGCCCATATCGCAGGCTTTGTAAATATCGCCGCTGTGAATATACTCAAGTGCCATTGCCGCCGTAAAGCAGTCGCCTGCCGCAGTTGTATCTACCACATTACCCGGGTAAGTCGGCATTATTTTTAAATTTTCGCCGTCCCATACAGCACAACCTCTTGAACCGAGCTTGAGCACGACAAATTTTGCCTTGCTTCTCTCCATAAGAATTTTTGCGGCCTCGAGAATTGAAGCGTCATCATCGGGGCTGATACCCGTAAGTGCCTTTGTTTCGCTTTCGTTAGGTGAAATAATCGTCGCACCCTGCATTTTTTCGAGTGCAAAAGCCTTCGCAGGTCCGCAGTCGATAACGGTTGCTATTCCCTTTGATATTGCACGGTTGACACATTCGATTACAACCTCTTCCGCCGTTTCAAACTGCACGAGAAGCAGGTCAAGCCCGTCGGTTATATGCTCTGCTGCCTCTTTCGGGTCGATTTCCGCGTTTGCACCCTCATATACTACAATACGGTTTCTGCCCTCGCCGTCAAGAATTATTGCGGCAAGACCCGTCTGCGAACCTTTAAGCGAAACTCCCGAGGTGTCAATTCCGTTTGCCTTCAGATTCTCAACAAGAGTGTTGCCGTTTTCGTCGTTGGCAACCTTGCCTATCATTTTTGTTGCCGCACCGAGCTTTGCAAGTGCGGTCGCCTGGTTTGCACCCTTGCCGCCGTTAGCATAGCCGTAGGTTGTGCCGAGCACGTTTTCGCCGACCTCGGGCACCTTCTCCATACTGAGAATCATATCCATATTTATGCTGCCGACTACTGCGGCTTTTATTTTGCTGTACATAGCGTTCTCCTTAAAGCACGGCTCTGAAATCTTCTGCCGCCTGAGTCATATCCTTACCCTTGTTGAAAAGGCTGCTTGTGCCGAGCACGAAGATATCCGCACCGCATCGGCTGAGCTTTCTGCCGTTTTCGGGGCTGATGTTGCCGTCAACCTCGATAGGCATATCTGCGTGACCGAGCTCGTTGAGCATCTTGCGTGCGGCGGCAGTCTTACGCTCGGCACCTGCAAAGAGCTTCTGCCCTGCAAAGCCGGGGCTTACAGTCATAATAAGAGCCATATCCATATAATCTGTCAGATATTCCATACTTTCAAGCGGAGTCTGCGGATTGAGCGCAAGACCTGCTTTGATGCCCTTGTCTTTAATCTGCGAAAGGGTTCGGTGAATGTGAATATCCGATTCATAGTGTACGCAGATAATGTCATTTTTATCAAGATTCATTCTGTCGATAAATCTGCCGGGCTCGTTTACCATCATATGAATATCGAGCGGAATATCGGTGATTTTTTTCACTGCATTCACAAGGTCGAAACCGAGAGTGATATTCGGCACAAATGAGCCGTCCATTATATCAAGATGAAGATAATCCACATTCGCTTTCTCTAATTGTGAAACAGATTCACCAAGTTGTGTAAGATCGGCACACATGATTGATGCAGAAATGAGCTTTTTCATAGTTTTTCATCCGTTTCTGTATAATTTCACAAATAAATTATATCATTCTTGATATATAAAATAAAGATATTTTATTAAAAAATGTTTCATTGCTTTTTAGTTTGAACTATGATAGTATTAAAATGAATATAGAGTAAGGGGATTTTCACCTTGGACAGACATACTCCTGAACAACGCCGCAGAAATATGCAGGCTGTAAAAAATAAAGACTCCAAAATTGAAATAGCGCTTCGTAAAGAACTGTGGGCAAGAGGTTTACGGTATCGCAAGAATGCAAAAAATGTTTTTGGTAAACCCGATATTGTTTTTATAGGAAAAAAAGTTGCCGTGTTCTGCGACAGCGAATTTTGGCACGGTTATAATTGGGAAGAAAGAAAAGCGGATTTCAAGTCTAATCAAGATTTCTGGATTCCGAAAATAGAACGCAATATTCAGAGAGATAAAGAAGTTACCGAAAAGCTTGAGGCTGACGGATGGACGGTTTTGCGCTTTTGGGGCAAAGAGATAAAGAAAAATCCCGGCAAATGTGCCGACAGAATAGAAAAGGCGGTTAAAGGAAATATGCCTAATTATAAATCCATAGATTTGTTTGCAGGTATCGGCGGTATACGTTTGGGATTCGACCGAGCTTTCGGCAAAAATATCGAAACAGTTTTCGTCAGCGAATGGGATGAAAATGCTCAAAAAACTTATCAAGCTAATTTTATCGACGATTTTCCGATTGCCGGTGACATTACCGTGTTTGATGAAAAGGATGTTCCCGAGTTTGATATCTGCCTTGCAGGTTTTCCCTGTCAGGCATTCAGTATGGCAGGTCAAAGGAAAGGCTTTGAAGATAATTATAAAGGTTTGTGCAGAGGTAATCTGTTCCTCGATGTTGCGAGAATTTGCGAATATCATAAACCGAGAGTTATCTTCTGCGAGAATGTAAAAGGTCTTGTAATTCACGATAAGGGACGCACATTCAAAATTATTTGCGATACTTTCAGACAGCTCGGTTATACCGTACATCATAAAGTTCTCAACAGTAAGGATTTCGGTGTTCCGCAGAACAGAGAAAGAATTTATATAGTTGCTTTCAGAGATGATGTCGATTCAAAATTATTTAAGTTTCCGCAGCCTACAAATCCGAATACAACACTCAAAGATATTATGGAAGAAAATCCCGTTCCGGCAAAGTATTATTTGAGTGAAACATATCTTCAGACACTTAAAAACCATAAAGCACGCCACGCTGCTAAAGGTAACGGTTTCGGTTATGAAATCCGCAGTTGGGATGATATTGCAGGTGCGATTGTTTGCGGCGGTATGGGTAGAGAAAGAAACCTTGTCATTGATGACAGGCAGAGTGACCTGACACCCACTACACATATCAAGGGCGAAATTAATAAAGAAAATGTCAGAAAAATGACACCGAGAGAATGGGCAAGACTTCAGGGATTTCCGGATGATTTCGTTCTTCCGCTTACCGATACTCACTTATATAAACAGTTCGGTAACAGCGTAACGGTAAATGTTATTGAGGCTATAGCTAAACAGATAAAAGAGGTGTTGGACAGTGATAACGGGAAATAAGGGAGAATGGAGCGAAGCATATGTTCTTCTGCGTTTGCTTGCTCAAGGCAGGATCTATGCCGCAAACGAAAATCTCAAGCCAATCGATGATATGTATTTCCCCATATTGAAAATACTTCGTGAAGAATCAAAAGATAAAAAAGGTGAATATTCAATAAATCCTGTTGAAAAAAGAGTGGATGTCTATATTAACGGTAATCTTTTACACACATTCTCTCAGAAAAATTTTTCATTTGAAGCGGATTTTTTATATCAAAAGATTGTTGAAGGAGGTAACCGTGCCTTTGCAATACAAAGAAGCGAAGAATTTCTTCGTGTAATAGGTTGCGAACGTCTTGCCGCACCTTCAAGCGATAAAACGGATATTACAATGCAGATTCATGATATACAAACGGGATACTCTCCCGTTTGCGGTTTCAGCATAAAGTCCGAAATCGGCAATGCACCTACACTTATTAACGCAACAGGTGCAACAAACTTTATTTATGAGGTTGAAGGGCTTTCGGATGAACAAATTGAATCTATAAACGCAATCGATACAAAGACAAAAATAAAAGACAGAATGAATCGAATTTTCAGTGAAGCAACATCGGTTAAATTTGTCAGAGTAAACAGCGATACTTTTGCAAACAACCTTATGCTTATTGACAGTCGCTTGCACGAAATCGTTGCCGAATCACTTATTGTTCATTACAGAGACGGTTTCGGCAAATGTCGTGAAGTTGTCAATGTTCTTGAAGAAACCAATCCGCTTGGTTTCCCCGCAAGCGGTTTTTATGAGTATAAGTTCAAGGAGCTTCTTTGCTGTGCAGCTCTCGGTATGACTCCCGCAACTGTTTGGGATGGTCACGATGAAGCAAACGGCGGATATATTGTTGTAACTTCTGCTGGCAATGTTCTCGCTTATCATATCTATAACAGAGATTTTTTCAAGGAATATTTGATGAATAACACAAAGTATGAAAGAGGTTCAACAACCAGACACGGTTTTGCTTCACTCTACAAAGGAAACGGCAAAACTTATCTCAAACTTAATTTACAGATAAGATTTATATGAAAATCGGTAGTTTATTTGCAGGTATAGGTGGGATTGATTTAGGTTTTATACAAGCAGGCTTTGAGGTCGCTTGGGCAAATGAAATTGACCCGGATGCCTGTAAAACATACAGACATAACTTCCCGGATGCAAAGCTTATCGAGGGAGATATAAGAAACCTCGATGCAACGTTACTTGAAAAAGTCGATGTGCTGACGGCAGGCTTCCCGTGCCAATCTTTCTCCGTTTGCGGCAATCAAAAAGGTTTCAAGGATGCAAGAGGAAATCTTTTCTTTGAGATAATGCGAATTGCCGATGAATTGCAACCACCGATTATTTTTCTGGAGAATGTTGCAAATCTTACGGAACACGACAACGGCAAAACCTTCAATGTGATTCACAACGAGCTTGCAAGCAGAGATTATTTCATCAGATATCTTATTGCAGATGCTTGTGATTACGGCATCCCTCAGCACAGAACAAGAACTTATATTGTTGCATTCAAATCAAAAGAATCTTGTGATAAATTCAAGTTCCCTGAGAAGTGCAAACTCGAAAAGCGGATTTTTGATATAATCGACAGAACGCAAAAAGCAGACAACAAGTATTATCTTGATATAGATTCTGAAGAATATAAAAAACTCAATGCCGCAATAAAAGATACCGAGCAAATTTATCGCTTCTCCGATTATGGTATTCAAGCAAGTAAAGACGGAATATCTTTCACGCTTAAGGCTAATATGGGTACATGGAAAAACCGCGTGCCTTTCATTCGAGATAATTTCGGTATACGAACAATTACTCCGATTGAGTGCCTTGCATTGCAAGGCTTTCCTAAAGAATTCCAGTTTCCGAATATTTATCGAAATAACAGATATAAACAGTCGGGAAACTCTGTTGTTGTTCCGATCGTAAAAAGAATTGCTAAAAAAATATATGTTTAATAGTTACAAAACCGTGTTTCCATAATTAAGAAATGCGGTTTTATTTATTATAATGATAGTTTATTACAGCTATAAAGTATAATAAAGATTAATTATTAAATATTTGTATATTTTAAACATATTCTTGCACAGAACAAGTAATTGTATTATAATTATTGTAAATTCACATTTGCGGAGGCGGATTTTATGTGGAATATAATACGTATTTTAGTTTCGGTTTTTGTAGCTTTTGAAATGGCGTTTTCGAGCCTTTTCAACGGCGTTATGCCTCAATCAATCGAAATGCCCGAACCCGAGACAGGTGAGCTCAGTCAGTACGTTGACCCGTTCATCGGTACGGGCGGTACACCGTGGACCTGTGCTATGGTCAGCCCTGCGGCTGCCACACCCTTCGGTCTGGTGAGGCTCGGCCCCGATACCTGCTTCCTCGGCGGCAGCTACATCACAAAGATGAACACTTCCGGATACTACTACGAGCAGGCTCATATCAAGGGCTTCAGCCATTCCCGTCTTTCAGGTACGGGTGCTGAAGATTACTCGATGTTCAGAGTTACTCCTGCAATAGGTGAGAAAAAAGCAGGTGTACTTGCTTATTCGCACGATAAAGAGGTTGCAGTGCCCGGCTACTATGCAGTGTATCTGCCGAGCGTAAGCTGTCTTGCAGAAATGACAGCCGACATACATACAGGTGTACACAGATACACGTTCGGTACAGATAAGGATGCAAGACTGAGCATTGATGTTACAAGCTCAACAGCAAAGCGTATTGCGACCAACGCTACGGCAGAATACGATAAGGAAACGGGAGTTATCAGCGGCAGCTGTCTGCTTCCCGGTCAGTTTGCAGGCAGATACGACGGTCTGCCCACATACTTTGTTGCTGTTGCTGACAAGCCCATAAAGGCCTGCGAAATCACAACAGATGACAGCGGCACGAAGATTGACGTCAACTTCGGCTCAATCAAGGATGAAAGCATTGAGCTTAAGGTCGGTATCAGCTTTGTAAGTATTGAGAATGCTATGCTCAACCTCAAGACAGAAACAGACGGCCTTGATTTTGACGGTGTTTATGAGAAGGCTGTCAACGCCTGGGAAGACGAGCTTTCAAAGATAAGAATCACAACAGCTGACAATGACGTAAAGACTATTTTCTATACAGCTCTTTACCACACAATGATAATGCCCAGCAACTTCACCGATGTCAACGGCGAATACCTCGGCTTTGACAAGCAGGTTCATACTGCAGAGGGCTACACATACCGAACCGATATGTCACTGTGGGATACAGTACGCACAACGAATCCGCTCTATACACTCATTGCACAGGACGTTCAGAGAGACTGTCTCAACAGCCTTGTCACAATGTCACAGCAAGGTATAGGCGTAATTCCGCGATGGCCTCAGGGTGCAGGCTACACAGGCTCAATGTTCGGCGACTCTGCAAATATTATGATTACGGAAAGCTACCTCAAGGGTATTACGGACTTTGACGTTGAAACGGCATACGCGGCTATGAAGTACACATCCGAAACAGCCGTAAACAAGGACGGCAGAAACTACGTAGATATGTACAACGAGTACGGCTACGTTCCGCAGGACCTTGCCCCCAACGATGAATCCGTAAGCCGTACGCTCGAGTATGCGTGGGAGGATGCGGCTATTGCCAACCTTGCAGCAGAGCTTGGTTATACAGAGGATGCTGAGAAGTATGCGGCAAAATCGATGTACTACAAAAACGTTTTTGACCCTGAGACAAAGTATTTCCGCGCAAGAAACTCCGACAGCTCATTCACTGACCGCTTCAGCCCGTATATGACGTCTTTCTACGATATGATAATGATAAACAAGTACGCCGATTACTATGCAGAGGGCAGTGCAAGACAGTGGCGCTGGAGTGCACTGCACGATATCGACGGTATGATTGAGCTGTTCGGCTCAAAGGAATATTTCGTAAGCGAGCTTGAAGACTTTATGGAGGATGCTTCCCGTAACAGAGCAGCAGTTGACCCCGGCCACGGCTTCTGGATAGGCAACCAGCACGATATTCATACACCCTATCTTTTTGCAAATGCAGGCAGAGCAGACCTGACACAGAAGTGGGTACGCTGGACTCTTGCAGAGCGTTTCAGCACCGATATAAACGGCCTTGACGGTAACGATGACGGCGGCACGATAAGTGCGTGGTACGCATTCTCCGCAATGGGCTTCTATCCCCTTGCAGGCACGGACAAATACTGGCTCGGCTCACCTAACCTTGACGGTGCCGAAATCACACTTTCAAACGGCAATACACTTAAAGTCAAGGCTGTTAACCAGTCTGAAGATAACGTATACGTAAGCTCCGTCAAACTCAACGGCGTTGAGCTTGACGATATCTACGTAACACACGAGCAGCTTATGGCAGGCGGTGAGCTTGTATTCACAATGAGCAGCACCGCAAAATAAGGAGGTAAATCAATGGCAATCATAAAAGCGATAATCGGCTTTATTGAAGTATTTCTTCTTTCTTGCATTAATTTGCCGTTTGCCACAGATATCAGCTACACAAACGGCGAATATGTTGCACCCGAAATTACAACCCCTATGTATATTGTTGAGGACGGCGAGACTGATTTTGTAATCGTCACATCCGATTCACCCGATGAATGCATACTTACAGCAGTCAGTGAATTGCAGAAATATGTCAAGGCAATCAGCGGTGCAGAGCTTGAATATATCACTGAATCCGAGCTTGACGACGGTGCAAAAGCAATCGTCATAGGTGAAACTCAGCTTGAAAAAGAAATCACTCAGGTTGACCGCGAGGACATCGGAGAAGACGGTTTTCTGCTTTGCTCCGACGGCACATATCTGCTCATAGCAGGCGGTAACAGCAGAGGCACACTCTACGGCATTTACACTCTTATTGAAGAGTATTTCGGCGTGCGTTGGTTTACACCCAAGCTCGAGGTTGTGCCCGAGAGTGAAGACATAGTTATTGATGCGGCTCTTAATCGTACTGTGCGTCCGTCGTTTGCAATACGACGCAACAGCTGTGAGTATTCAAATGACGAGTACCGTGCAAAGATGAAGGTCAACGTTTCATTCTGGAACGAAGCGCCCGAATACGGCGGTTCACTTACATACGTACTCTGGGACGTTACACTTGATACACTTGTACCCGATTCGCTTTTTGCAGATCATCCCGAATATTTTGCAATGAATCCCGACGGCACACGCACTACCGACCACGTATGTCTTTCACATCCTGACGTACTCCCGATTGCGGTCAAAAATGCCAGAGAGGCGATTCTTGCCTGCCCGAGAGAAACCTCCGACCATATTCACATCGGTCAGAAGGATAACTCCAACTACTGCCACTGTGAAAACTGTACGGCACTTTACGAAAAGTACGGCAGCATTTCTGCTCCGACACTTATTTTTACAAATAATTTTGCCGATGCACTCGATGATGAATTTCCGGAGTTTACCTACACCTTTTATGCTTACGGCGAAACAGACCGTCCTCCGCAGGACCTGACACTCAGATGCAACGACAATGTTGTACCCGTGCTCTGCGGTCTGCATAAGGCTTGCCGCAGTCATCTGCTGACAGAATGCGGCGCACAGGACGGCAACGAAACCTTTATGAACCTCTACGGCGAGAATGAGCCTACAATTGCGGAAGATTTTGCAAACTGGACAAAAATTGCAGACAGAACATATATCTACGACTACACTATCAACTTCCTCAATTCCGCACAGTTTTTCTCAAACTTTGAGACCCTTCAGCCGACAATGCAGTATATGCACGATATCGGCATTACAGGCTACGTATACAACTGCGGAGACGGCCACTATGCCGCATTCAATGAGCTGAGAAACTACCTTTACTGCAAGGTTATGTGGGACGTTGACTGTGATATTGAATATCATATGATGGACTTCATCAAGGCATATTACGGCGAGGAAGCCGCACCGTATATCAAAGAAATTCTCGACCTGCAGACTTACCAGATTAAGTCTACGGCTCATGCGTTTGACTTTGACTGGCACTATCAGTCCGGCTTCTATCCGATTGAAACTATCTTCAGACTTGACAGCCTTTGGGATAAGGCGCTCAGTGCCGATGTAACCGAAGAGCAGATGTTCAATATTGAGGTTGCAAACTTAAGCTGGGAATACTTTAAGGCCAACCAATTCCTCGGCGAATACTTCTTCCTCAATCCTTTCCGCCTTCAGGCTAATGAAGAGCTCTACGATGAGTTCCTTGCGCACGGTGTGCACAGGGTATCATCATTCGGTCTGATACCGCAGGACAAAGAATCGGTTGACTTTATGCTCAGACCGTTTAATTGGAAATAAAAAAATGCACCTCTATCTTACCGATAGAGGTGCATTTTTTATAGATAAAATAGATTATTGATATTAAGATTAATCAAACAAATCATGCCACAAGAAATTCTGCAGTTTTTTGCAATCTTTTCCGATTTTGCATTGTTCGCAGCTATTTACATCTGAACCGTCAATACCGCAAACCCAGTTGCCGATATTTATAAAAGTTGCACATGGTTTATAGCCACCACCAGTATCTCGCCATAATTCGCCACGGCGAAACAAAAAATCTTCGTACTGGACAACTTTAAGTCCTTTTTGTTTATATTTTTCTCTGAGTGCCGCTTCTTTCTTTTTGCGCCCAAACAAAATTGGTAACTTCTTGAATTCTTTTTCACATTCTTCTCTTAGAGGATGATGATAATATGCATACCCATCCATTAAACAATCTTTCATATTAACTCCTATCGATATTTTAATAACTTGGCATACCCTTGTTTACCCAATCTTTATACGTTTGACATTGTTCATAACTGTACTTTGGCTCAAAGCAATAATAATCGTGCTTCATACTGTCATAAACATATTCTCCTGTCAGTTTACATCTGTAAGTAGATAAATCATAGTACGGACAATCCATTGTTTCACCTCCTTTAATATCATTTATCAAATTCATTATAGTAAATATGTTTACTAAAGTCAATAGTAAATATATTTACTTGATATAATAATTTTGGTGATAATATGAATTACATCAAAATTATAAAGGACTTGAGAGAAGACCATGACTTAACACAGCAAGAGGTTGCTGATTATCTTGGTACATCACAAACAATGTATGCACGATATGAGAGAGGTGCAAATGAAATGCCTATCAGGCATCTGTTAAAACTCTGTAACCTATATAAAGTATCCGCAGATTATATTTTGGGCATAAAATAAAACCAGTTGGTTGTTGATTATACCAACTGGTTTTATTTATTGCAGTTAATTTTTTATCCGTCTTTAAGCTGTTTTACTGTCAGCGTGTTGTCGACAGGTGCTTCGATATAAGCAAAAAGCTCGTCGAGGTTGTCTGTGGTTATGAAAAGGCTGTTGCAGTTTTCGCGTATGAAATTTTTTTGCATTGCCTGTTGAATTACTTCGTTTAGTCCGTCATAGTAATTCATAATATTATAGATTGCTATAGGTTTGTTGTGGCGGCAAAGCTGTTTGAGCGTAAGAATCTCAAAAAACTCCTCATAAGTGCCGATACCGCCCGGAGTTATGATGAACGCATCCGCATTATCTTCCATAAGCTGTTTGCGCTCGCGCATTGTATCGGGAGTCAGCATTTCGTTACATTCCGTATAAATCGCCTCAATATTCTCATCATCAAAAAACTTGGGAATAACACCGAGAATAGAGCCGCCACCCTTTCTGACACCGCGTGCAGCCGCACCCATAAGTCCGCTTGCACCTCCGCCGAAAACGAGCGAGTGACCTCTTTTTGCCAACTCTTCGCCCATTATTTCGGTGAGTTTTATATACTCGGGGTCTATTGTCGGTGATGCGGCACCGTAAACACAAATTCTCATTAAAACCACTCCTTTAAAACATATAAACTATTATATTTACTTGAAGATAAATTTATACTGAATATAATATCACATCTTTAAAACGTTATCAAGCATACGGTCGGCTAATATTTTTATTGACAGGAAAAATTACATTTGCGATAATAAAAGTACAGTCTGATATTTGAAGGAAGGAGAAACAGAATGAGAATTATTATTGCAGAGGATGAAAAAAGCCTTAACAAAATAATTGCAAAACAGCTCAAATCGGCGGGCTACAGCGTTGACTGTTGCTTTGACGGAGAAGAAGCTTACGAGCTTATAAAGGTTACGGAATACGATGCCGCAATTTTTGACGTTATGATGCCCAAAACCGACGGCTTTGCCCTGCTGAGAAAAATCAGAAAAGACGGCAACAATCTGCCTGTGCTCTTCCTTACGGCACGCGACAGCATTGAGGACAGAGTTGAGGGGCTTGATACAGGTGCTGACGATTACCTCGTAAAGCCCTTTGCTTTTGAGGAGCTTCTTGCCAGAGTAAGAGCGATGATACGCAAAAACTCTGTTTCAAAATCCACGGTTATTTCAGTAGCGGATCTCAGCGTTGATATATCGACCAGGAGAGTAACGAGAAGCGGCAAGGATATAACGCTTTCGGCAAAGGAATACGAGCTGCTTCAGTATCTTGCGGTAAACAACGGTATTGTGCTCAGCCGAGAAAAAATAGAAGATCACATCTGGAATTACGACTACGAGGGCGGCACAAACGTCGTTGACGTTTACATACGCTACCTCAGAAAGAAGATCGACGACGACTTTGATAAAAAGCTGATACATACGGTAAGAGGAATGGGCTACGTGCTCAGGGAGGAATAATGAAAAAGCTATCGTTTAAAATAATAACAACGTTCTGGATAACGTTTCTCGTTGCCGTGGTATGCGGTTTAAGCATAACCTCTATAATTCTTATGGGCAGAAGCTCTGCCGACGAAAAGCTCAGACAGACACTTACATCTGCCATTGACGGCAACTCGGACGAAATGGAATACAGCAACGGAATTTTTGAAATCGAGAACGATTTTATATATTATTCGGGCGGAATCTACTGCGACCTGTTCAGCGAAAACGGTGAGTATATTGCAGGCGAAACTCCGCACGCTCTTATAGAATCACCCACAGCTAACTCCGTTACGGTAACCGAAACCGAGCTTGACGGTCAGCCGTATTACGTTTGCTGTAAACTGCTTGAGTTCACAAAATTCGAATATGAAATAGACGTTTTTTCGGGTCAGGTCATATCTTATGAGGCTGACGTAACGCCCAAAAACGAACTTACACAGGTACCGTACTCCGTTACGAGATTTGAAGGCGGAATTGATTCTGAGCGTGCTGTTGAAATCGCACTTGAGCACGCAGGAATAGATAAGGCGGACGCCAGAATAATTGCTGTTGAAATACCTGCAAGCAATGACAGACAAGTTTTCAGAATCGATTTCACCAGCGAAAAATCTCCTTATGACGAAGTGTATATACGGGCAATCTGCCCTTCAGATAAGGTCGTTTCCGCATTTGATGCGGTAGGCAAAAGCGCACTGTATCTCCTGCCGTTTTTCGTTATAGCGGCAGCACTCGGCGCATATATTATTTCAGCCAAGACAATACGCCCCGTAGAAAAAATCACTGCCTCGGCACATGAAATTTCTTCAGGCAGCGACCTTACGAAGCGTCTGGATACCGACAAGGCACCGCACGAAATTCACAACCTTGCCGATACCTTCAACGAAATGTTTGAAAGGCTTCAGACTGCGTTTGAGAATGAAAAGAGATTTACATCTGATGCTTCCCACGAGCTCCGCACACCGCTTGCTGTTATAAAAGCTGAGTGTGAATACGCTCTGTCCTCAAACGCAGACGGTGACGACAGACTCGAAGCACTCGAGTCGATTCACGCTCAGGCAGATAAAATGGCTTCTCTCGTTTCATCGCTGCTTGCCGTAACAAGAGCGGAGCAAGGCACAAAAAACTTTGCACTTGAGAAAGGCAGCCTCAGCACACTGACAGAAGATATATGTAATAAATATAAGCCCTCCAAAAACATTACACTCAAAGCCGACATCGAAAAAGATATTGAAATAAATATAAACGCGTCTCTGATGACTCAACTTATAGAAAACCTAATTTCAAACGCAGATAAATACGGCAGAGAAAACGGAGAAATAAAAGTCAGACTTTTCCGTGACGGTAACAGCGTAAAGCTCTCCGTACGTGACAACGGCATAGGCATAAGCAAAGAAGACCTGCCCGAAATATGGGGCAGATTCTATAGGGCAGACCGCTCAAGGTCGCAGACAGAGGGCTTCGGACTCGGGCTTGCACTTGTTAAAAAAATTGCCGAGATTCACTCGGCTGAATGTAAAGCAGAGTCTGAATATGATAAATTCACCGAAATTTCCGTGATTTTCAAAAAATTATGAAAAATAAGTTTTTTCTAATGTTCCTTTAATCTTTGCGGTTTATTATTCAGGTACAGTCAAAGATGAACTGAAACAAAACCAACAAAGAAAGGAACTGATACTATGAAAAAACTTATCGCTTTAACACTTGCTCTTCTCGCTGTATTCACTGTCGGCACAACCGCTCTTGCAGCACCGACGGATAACCTTATCACAAAAGATGAGGCAAAGGCAATCGTTCTTGAGCACGCAGGCTACGAAGCCGCAGACGTAAGATTCACAAAAGTAAAGCTTGATTTTGACGACGGCAGATACGAGTATGAAATCGAATTCAGAGCCGAAGGCAACCTTGAATACGATTACACACTCAACGCAGAAAACGGAAGAATCGTTGAATACGACCGTGACTACGATGCTCCTGACAGATTTGAATTCTTCAACCTCGTCGCATTTCTGAAAAATCTCTTTGCAAAGCTTTTCAGATAAAGTGTTGAACTAAATTACAGAGAGGAGAAAATTAAAATGAAAAAGAACAAAAAGTTATTCGCAATCCCCCTGGCACTTGTACTCTCACTCACCCTGCTTGCCGCCTGCGGTAACAATGAGCCCGCAGTTGAGAATGCAACAGTCAATCAGCCCAACGCTTCCGCACCGACGGTAAACGGCGAAGAGCTGTCAAGCATCACTCCCGACAAGGCTATTGACATCGCCCTCGGTCACGCAGGCGTCTCCAGAGAAAACGCCGCATTGCTCGGCACACCCTCACTTGACAATGACGATGCTGTACCGCATTACGAGGTTGAATTCGTATACAACAACGTAAAGTACGACTATGAAATCACCGTCAGTGACGGGAAGGTATTAAAAGCCGAGAAGGAAAGACCCGACCGTGCACCGACTGAAAAAGCAGAAGCCAAGCCTGAGCATAGCACTCAGCCGTCAACGACAAAGCCCGAAAACAAGGGTTACATCAGCGTCGAGGATGCAAAAGCCAAGGCAATAGCCGACGCGAATGTTGACCCCAAGGACGTAGTTTTTATAAAAGCGTATTACGATGCAGATGACTTCGTGCCTCACTTCGATATAAAATTTGAAGCAAACGGCAAAGAATACGAATACGAAATAAAAGCCGCTGACGGCACAGTACTTGAAAAAGACGTAGACAAGGCTGACACGCCGTCACCTACTGCACAGGCAAACAGCAACTATATAACAGCCGACGAAGCCAAGTCAATCGCACTCAAGCACGCGGCAGTTGCAGCAGCTGATGCCAAGCGCCTGAAAGCAGAGCTTGACCTTGACGACCTTACGGCACATTACGACGTTGAATTCTCTGCCGGCAGATACGAGTATGAGTACGAAATAAACGCCGTTACAGGAAAAATAATCAAATCGGAAAAAGATCTGAACGATTAACACCAAATTCAACAACCTGTCTGCTTGTTTTAATATCAAGCAGGCAGGTTGCTCCGTTACGTTGATAACCAATAGATAAATCCGTAAACTACACTCGCACTTACACCGTAAACAATTACGGGCCCTGCAATTTTGAACATATTTGCGGCAGTGCCGAGGATATTGCCCTCTGCTGCTGTCAATATAGGACACACCGGTTTGGCAAAAAATATTTACAATAAAACGGTGGCGTAGTATAATGAAGTAAAGTGAGGTGTGGTATATGAAAAAAACTATATGTATTCTGCTATCCTTGTTGTTTGTTCTTTTTTCTTTTGTGGGGTGTTCCAAAGAACAAATCGAAAGACCTAATGTGAACACAGATTATCTATCTGAAATAATGAAATCATCAGATAAATATCCACAATTAACAAAAGTGGAATTTATCAACATTACAAAGAACTACTTATCTTCAAACAAGTGGGATATCCCTGCTGAGAAGGCTTGTTTCTCTACATATGGTGTTAATTATAGTGCATATATCGTTGAAAAAGAGTTTTTGTTTTCAATCTACACGAAGAACGATCCTGATGGTTCTATGATATATGATGTCTGTTTGTCATATTATTTAAATGGTAAGGTTGATAAAACCGAAGCTGACCCTGCACTTTTCGAAGACTTCCTAAATTGATTAAAAGGCTTAGCCGATTTGGTCAAGCCTGTTTGGTTAAAATAATGTTGTAATCCAATAAATAACGCCGTAGACAAATGCAGCGGCGGTGCCGTAGACGATAACTGGGCCTGCGATTTTGAACATATTTGCGGCGGTGCCGAAAATTCTGCCCTCTGTCTGAAACTCCATTGCAGGTGACACGACCGAATTTGCAAAGCCTGTAATCGGCACGATTGTGCCTGCCCCTGCATAGCGTGCAATTTTATCAAAGACACCTGCGGCTGTAAGGATAGCCGCAATCGCAATAAGAGTTATAGCAACAAGAGTTGATGCGGTATCCTTATCCGCTCCGAGGTAAATATACAGCGTGCGGAATGCCTGACCGATTGTGCAGATTCCGCCGCCGAATAAAAATGCAAAAAGCGTGTTTTTAATTTTCGGTGATGGCGGCACAGCCTTGTGCACCATATTTTTATATGTTTTTTTATCCATAAAAAATCTCCCCTTTTTAAAATTATTCTTTGTGAAAAGAGAGAATTTATACAAGTATAAAAATTCAGATACACATAAAAGCGCATATTGTAGGGGCGGATATCATCCGCCCGCCGTAAAAGAGATATGACAATAAAAACGGGCGGCAGATTGCCGCCCCTACATTTCAAACAAATTTACAGCGATATTTATAAAACTGTTGATAAAAAATATTATTTATAATAAAATAAATTTCATCAACCGAAACGGAGAAGAAGCAAATGAAAAACATTGTACTTATAGGTATGCCGGGTGCAGGCAAAAGCACGATAGGCGTACTGCTTGCAAAATCGATGCTCTACAGCTTTATCGACACCGACCTGATGATTCAGAACAATTACGGTAAAAGCCTTTGCGATATTATAGATGAAAACGGTACGGATAAATTCTTGAAAATTGAAAACGACGTAATATACTCGGGTGAGTTTGAACGAAGCGTTATTGCAACGGGCGGCAGTGCGATATACGGCAAAGAGGCTATGAAAAAGCTTAAAGAAAACGGCACTGTAGTTTATCTTCAGTTACCGCTCGGTGAAATTGAACGCAGGCTCGGTGACATACACACAAGAGGTGTTGCGATGAAAAACGGTACAACGGTAGCTGAGCTTTACGAAGAGAGAAAATCAATTTATGAAAAATATGCCGATATAAACCTCGACTGCTCAGGTCTTACGGCAGAGCAATGCGTAGACAGAATAATAGAGATGATAAAATAAAAAGAGCTTGCAAAGGGTGAAGTGCCCCCTGTCAAGTAGACAGACGAAAAAACAAAAGAATATTTAATTGAGTGGATTCCACCTTGCAGCGCAGCAAGGTGGAATTTTTATGCTGCAGCTGTATGGAATTCCATAGGTGTCATACATTTCAGCTTTA
>JAFQEL010000012.1 GCA_017399065.1 Clostridia bacterium
GTGGCCATACGCCCACGCCTCAAACTGTTAAGATTTAATTTAGCTGTTGTTCGGATCAGGTTGAAGAACCCTTAAAGAGAATCTTGATACCTTCGAAGTTTGCCTTTATAAGTGCTACGAAGTTATCCAAGAAGCTCTTTAAGTAAACCTTGAAGAACCAAACGAAGAGGTTGTACTCTGTTGATGTTTCTTCAAGCTTATCAGCATCAACGTTGTACTGTACAAAGTTTTCTTTCTCTTCTTCTTTATTGTTGTTTGTAAGAGAATGCCAGTTGAACTTTATCTTTGCACTGAGCTTCTGCTTGTCCCATACAACGATAGCGTCAGCATCTTCCTCTGAACCTGTGAAGAAAATCTGAACAGTTCTTGTTACATTGTAAAGAGCCTGAACGTTGAATATTTTAACAGAGCTGCCGATAACAACTCGCTCGATGTTTGAGCAGTATGCGAAAGCATAGTAGCCGACTTCTTTTACTGTATCGGGGATACGGATACCTGTTACGTTTACGCAACCGTAGAATGCATAAGCATCGATTTTGGTAACGGTCTTGCCGTCAAGCTCTGAGGGGATTATTGCTTCGCCGTCAAAGCTTTCAGCTGTATAATCGTGGATGATAGCGATTTCGTTGTCAGCAATCTCTCTGTATAAGTATTTGCTGTCGTCCTTGGATACTACATAGTTACGGCCGTTGACGTATTTCCAAGTGTTGCCGTCATCGTCTGTATATGTGTTTTCTTCGCCGGACCAATTCTTTTCTTCGGAAGCAGTATCTTTAGCGTGCTGGTCGAGAGCATATGCTGCTCCGTTGGGAAGTGCTTCTTCTGCTTTTTCACCTTCGGCTGCAATTGCGGGAATGGTGATGCACATCATTGTAGCAATTACAAGCAAGATGGAAATAATCTTTTTTGTTATGTTCACTGTTATTTCCTCCGTTTAATCAGTTTTCTGTATTGGTTGGTATTTTTTATGCTTCTTCAGGAACGGGTTCCTCTTCGGGCGGCTTGATGCCGATCTTTTCAACGAATGCGAGGAGGTCTTCGTCGCCGATCATAACGAATACGTCATAAAGAACAAGTTCACCGATGATAACGAGAGGAAGGAGACCTGCAAGAGCTACAAGAAGACCGCTGATCATACCGAAGAAGTCCATAATTTTAGTGAAGAAATCCTTTGTGGGATTGATGAAATCTTCTTCCATTTCGGTAAGACGCTCATACGCAACAAGTGCTTCCATTGATTTTACAAGAGTTGCTGTGAGAGTATCGATTGCACTCTGGTTGTCAGCGTATGTTGTGTAGAGAGATCTGTCAATTGCAAGAGCTGCGTCGCGTGCCTTGACGAATGCATTCCAGGCTTCACCTGCGCCTGCCATCTCTTCTTCTGTATAGAAGTTTTCTGCAACGTATGTATCAGCCTTGCCGAGTGCTGCATCAAGTGCTGTGAAGTCTGCAGGGATAACCTCTGCCTTAGCAGCGATTGCTCTGAGCTTTGCTGTTGCTTCGTCAATCTCTGCCTGATGTGTGATATCAAGGTTGAGAGCAACGTAATCTGTTTCAGCTGCAAGAGCGTTAGCCTCAGCAATAAGCTCTGCTGCGTTGGAATATCTGTTGGGAGAAAGGTTTCTGATCTGGTTGAGAGCTGATGACCATGATGCTGTGCTTGCTCTCATAAGGGGAACGCGGGAAATAACATCCTCGATAGCTGCTGTAGCTGCATCAACATCAGCCTGCTTGTCGATTGTGTAACTGCTGATGGGTGTAGGTGCACGGTCTTCGTAAGTGTTGAGCATTTCAGCTATAACGTTATTGAAGTCGTCACCGATCTCATTTGCCTGAGCATTGAGGTTGTAGAGCTTGGATGTAAGTGTTTCTGTAATCTGAACAGGCTCGTTAGCCTTGATAACTCTGAGCTCAGCAAGAGCCTTGAGGTAAGCTGCTGTATCAGCGGGCTTGTACTTGAGGTTTGCGATAGCGTCGAGAATAGCTGCTGCAGCCTCGTCAACCTTAGCCTGTTCAAGCTTTGTGCAAGCACTTACATCAACTGCAAGAGCTGCATCAAGGTCTGTTGTGTCGCAAAGGTCTCTGTCAACCTCAGCTGCCTGAGCAACTGCTGCATCATAAGCAGTGAAGTCAGCGGGCTGAGCCTTGACACCGGAAAGTGAAAGCTCTGCTGCAGAACCTGCGGGGATCGTGTAGACACCGTCAGCTGCTGTGAGAGCCTCTGTGCCGAGAGCAACTGCAAGCTCGCTTGCGTCATAGTTTTCTGCATCGACAACAACCTTGAAAGATGTTGCCGCAACTGTTGAGTAGTATGTAACAGCCTGATCGTTTACTGTGTAGCTTACGCCCTCAGCAGCGGGGAACTGAGCATAGCTGCCTGCCTTGAGAGTGATAAGAGCACGGTAGCCTGTTGTCGTTACCTTACAGCTTGCGGAAGCGAGCTTACCTGTTGTTGCAACTGAAATAACGTTTACGTCAGCTGCTCTGTCAGCTCTTGAATCAGCAAGGTAGTATGCTGTTGCTGTTGTTGTGCCGATAAGGGTTGCCTTACCGAAAGAATACTTTGTTGCCATTGCGGATGTGGGAAGAACAACGTTTGCTGTGACAGTCTTTTCTGTCTTTGAAGCAGCTGTTGCATCCCAGCTGGAGTAAGTGATTGTTGTTGTGGCGATTGCAGCCTTCTCGGCTTCTGTGAAAGTTGCATAGAAGTTTGAGTTCAGCTCTTTGTACATATCACTTGTTGCGAAGTCGGGTGCAGATGCAGCAAACTTTGCCTTCTTGATAACGTCTTTTGTTACGATAAGAAGGTCGCCGTCTGCCTCTTTTTCGAGAACTTCCCAAACGAGTGCGTTACCGTTGTAAGAACCGAAAACGAGTGTGTCTTTTGCATCATCTGCTGTGACAGTGAAGGGGATTGCTGTAAGCATCATAGCTGCTGCAAGAATGACAGCAAGAAGACGCTTGGAAAGGGATGATGTCTGCATTTTTTTCTCCTCCTGAAATTTGTAGGAATTTTTTGCAAATATAATTATATCATATAAGAACTGATTTGTCCCTATGTAATATCTACCAAAAAATGAATATAAAAAATGGTTTAGTTGAATAAAAATACATATATTTATATTATATAAAATCCTCTTTAGTAAAATTACGGTAACAGCCGCTGAGGATGTTTTCCCACCACTGCTTGTTATCGATATACCACTGAATAGTCATCTTGATGCCGTCGTCAAACTTTGTCTGCGGCGCCCAGCCGAGCTCGTTGCCGATTTTAGTCGGATCGATGGCATATCGTCTGTCATGGCCGGGACGGTCTTTGACATAGGTGATGAGGTCGTCCGTTTTGCCGAGAGCAGAGATGATGGTTTTTACAACTTCGATATTTGCACGCTCGTTATGACCGCCGATGTTGTAGACCTCGCCGATTGTACCGTTATCAAGAATCATTGCAATTGCACGGCAATGGTCTTCGACATAGAGCCAGTCACGTACATTAAGACCCTCGCCGTATACGGGCAGAGGTTTATCGTGGCTTGCGTTTGCAATCATAAGAGGAATCAGCTTCTCGGGGAATTGATACGGGCCATAGTTATTGGAGCAACGTGAAATTGTGACGGGTGTGCCGAAGGTTCTGTAGTAAGCGAGGACAAGAAGGTCGGCAGAAGCCTTGCTTGCCGAATAGGGGGAAGAGGTATGAATCGGAGTATCCTCGGTGAACATAAGATCCGGTCTGTCGAGCGGAAGATCGCCGTAGACCTCGTCGGTTGAGACCTGATGAAATCTCGGTACGCCGTATTTGTTGCAGGCATCGAGAAGCACCTGAGTGCCGAGAATGTTTGTTTTGAGGAATACCTCGGGATCTTCTATTGAACGGTCAACGTGCGACTCTGCGGCGAAGTTGACAACAGCATCAAAGCTCTCTTTTTCGAAAAGCTCACAGATAAAGCTGCGGTCGGTTATGTCACCTTGGACAAAGGTGAACTTGTCCGACTTGAAAGCATCTTTTAGAGTTTCAAGGTTGCCAGCGTATGTAAGGGCATCGAGGCAGACAAGCTGAGTGTCGTGATAATTCTCGAGCATATAGTAAACGAAGTTACCGCCGATGAATCCTGCACCGCCTGTTATAAGAAGTTTGTTCATAACAAAACACCTTTCTTTATATATGCACCGCTATTATAACAAATAAATATCCTAAAATCAACTAAAACTATTGCAAGGAAGGCAAGGAAAGGATAAAATATTGATATAAAATGCTTGGGGGCAGGTAAAATGGCAAGAATAGAGCCGATTAAATATGAAAATATGAGCGATGAAGCGAAAGCGGCATACGATGAATATGCGAAAAAAGCTAAGCCTAACAATATGAAAATGACACTGCTTCACAGTGCGGTCGCTTTTGATGTGATGAACGGATTTCACACGCTTTGCAATGAGGCAAAGAAGTTTCTGTCTGAGCTTGATGTGAATCTGTTCTGTTATGCGATATCTTTTGAGAATGACTGTATGGCTTGCTCGGCGGTATTCAAGGCTTTTCTTGACGAGCAGGGTGTGGATTTTGATACGCTGATACTGACACCCGTACAGCAGGTTCTTGTTTCGTTCGGCAGAAACGTTGCAGACAACCCGCACGAGGTTTATGAAGACCAGCTTGAAGAAATGAAAGAATTTTTTACCGATGAACAGCTGGTTGTAATAACTTCACTTGCGGCAATGATGGTTGCGTCGAATATATTCAATACTGTAATGGATATAGGAATATAAAAACGCTCTCCTGAATTTTTATCGGGAGAGCGTTGTGCTTTTTAAAAATTGCTTTCGACGAGACGTGAACAACATTCGGGTGAGTAGATCCAGCGGCTGATATGCTTGGTATCGGTATAATACTGCGGCTTATCAGGCGGATACTCGGCATTGAAGGCATCGACGATAATAAGCTTTACCTTCATTCTTTCGGGAATGAGGCTCTTGATATAGACGGTTGCGTGCTGGCCCGGATATACGTCGGGAACGGGCTCGGCGAGTCCTGCGAGGTTCGGGGCAAGCTCGACGAAAACGCCGTACTTCTCGACTGAGCGTATGATACCCGGCACTGTCTGACCCGGGCTGAAATTTTGTGCGTTCTGTTCCCACGTGCCGAGAAGCTCTTTGTGGGAGAGCGTTATTTTTCCGTCGGGAGCAATATCCTTGACAATTGCTTTTATATCGTCGCCCGTTGAAAAACGCACGTTGGGATGCGGGATACGTGAAACGGAAATTGCATCAATAGGCATAAGTGCGATAAGCCCCGCACCTATATCGGCAAAGGCACCGAAACCTTCTATATGGGTAATTCTGGCATCAATTACGTCACCGGGCGAAAGCTTGGAAATGTATTCGTTATAACAGTCCTGCTGGATTTCTCTGCGGCTGAGAATTGCGATTTTTTCGCCGTAGTTATCCTCCTCAAAACCGATTATTCTGAATGACACGGGCTTGTTGACTCTGGATATGAGTGCTATATCCCGCACGCTGCCGTCTTCTATGCCGATTGCACCTTCGTTGCGGGGGATAATACCTCTCACGGGTCCGAGGTCGAGGTGAAGGTTGTGTTCGTTGTCGCAGAGCAGAACTCTGGCTTCGAGTGTCATTTTTTTGCTGTATGCCTGCATTATTGAGCCGATATCGGTCAGTGCCGCACGGTTTTCGGGGGTTGATATCAGCTTGCCTTCGGGTTTGTATCTTCTCATTTACTGTGCGGCGCAGTTCTTACGCCGCTCCCTCCCTTGCTGGTTTTTTGCCGTTGGTTTATATATATGCGTTTTCTCTTTTTACATTCCCTTGGTGATTGATATTTTTGCATATATATGTTATAATATCGAAATAACTGTTTAAAATGAGGTGGTATACGTGGATGTAAGGCTTGGCGATATTCTTCATATGAAAAAACAGCATCCTTGCGGTACAGCGGCGTTTGAAGTGCTTCGTATCGGTATGGATTTCCGTCTGCGCTGTACGGGCTGCGGCAGAGAGCTGATGATACCGCGCTCAAAGGCAGAGAAGAATATAAGAAAAATCGACAGAAAAGATGAAGGTTAATTTATGCT
This sequence comes from Clostridia bacterium, assembly GCA_017399065.1. Classification (GTDB taxonomy): domain Bacteria; phylum Bacillota; class Clostridia; order Oscillospirales; family Acutalibacteraceae; genus UBA8612. Next base: position 6,084 of record JAFQEL010000012.1, read on the forward strand.
TGATAAGCTTGCACAGGTAGAACAAAGATTTGAAGAGATAAATGAAAAGCTCTGTCAGCCCGACGTTGTTTCGGATATGGAGCTCTATAAAAAGTATATGCAGGAGATGAAGCATCTCACACCAGTTGTTGAGAAATTCCGTGAGCACAAAAAGGCACTTGCCGATATTGAGGGCGCACAGGAAATGGTCGACGATTCTTCTCTTGAAGCCGAGCTTCGTGAGATGGCTATGGAAGAGCTTGAGGCAGCAAAGGAGCAGGCTGAGATAACTCAGCAGGAGCTGAAAGTGCTTCTTCTTCCGCGTGATCCGAATGACGATAAAAATGTTATTGTCGAAATCAGAGGCGGGGCAGGCGGCGACGAGGCTTCGCTGTTTGCAAATTCGCTTTACCGTATGTATTCGATGTACGCCCAGACAATGGGCTGGGGCAGTGAGATTCTCTCTGCCAACGAAACAGAGGTAGGCGGATTTAAAGAAATCAGCTTTATGATAAGCGGCGAGGGTGCTTTCTCACGCTTTAAGTTTGAGAGCGGTGTGCACCGTGTACAGCGTGTGCCCGAAACCGAAAGCCAGGGCAGGATTCATACGTCAACGGTTACAGTTGCCGTGCTTCCCGAAGCTGAAGAGGTTGATATACAGATTAACCCTGCAGATTTGCAGATTGATACATTCCGTTCAAGCGGTGCCGGCGGTCAGCATATAAACAAGACCGAGTCTGCAATACGAATAACTCACTTGCCTACAGGTACAGTTGTTGAGTGCCAGGATGAGCGCAGTCAGCACAAAAACCGTGACAAGGCAATGAGAATTCTTCGCTCGAGAATACTTGAGGCTGAACGTGAGAAGCAGGCAAGCGAGATTGCAGGCGAGCGTCGCTCACAGGTAGGTACGGGCGACAGAAGCGAACGAATCCGCACCTATAACTATCCGCAGGGCAGACTGACTGACCACAGAATAGGTCTTACACTCTATAAGCTCGAGGCTATACTTAACGGCAGTCTTGATGAGCTTATTGATGCGCTGATTACTGCAGATACGGCAGAAAAGCTCCGTGCACAGGAATAACAGAATGAAAGAAGTAAAATAATGGCAGAAACAAAGTTATTCAGATATGAAGAAAACGATCTGCAGATGCTTAACGAGATAGGCAGCATACTTCGTAACGGCGGAATAGTCGGTATACCGACAGAAACCGTATACGGTCTTGCCGCAAATGCATTTGACGGCTCTGCAGTCGCAAAGATATTCAAGGCAAAGGGAAGGCCGCAGGATAATCCGCTGATTGTTCATATCAGCGAGATTTCACAGCTTGATTCGGTCGTTTCATCTGTGCCTGCAGGTGCTTATGAACTGGCGGAGAAATTCTGGCCCGGTCCGCTTTCAATAATTATGCCTAAAGGAGATAATATCCCCGACGAGGTAAGCTGTGGACTTGAAACGGTTGCCGTGCGTATGCCGTCTCACAGTGCCGCACGTGCGATAATCTCTGCTGCAGGTGTACCGCTTGCCGCACCGTCTGCCAACCTTTCGGGAAGCCCGAGCCCGACTATTGCACAGCACGTAATTGACGATATGTGGGGCAGGGCAGATGCTATAGTTGACGGCGGTATGTGTGACGTCGGTGTTGAGTCAACGGTTGTTTCACTTGTCGGTAAAAAGCCGAGGCTTCTCAGACCCGGCGGCATTTCGCTTGAACAGCTTGAAAGCGTGCTCGGTGAGGTTGAGGTTGACAGTGCTGTGCTCTCGGAGCTTGAGCCGGGTCAGCAGGCGGCTTCACCCGGTATGAAATATAAGCATTATTCACCCAAAGCGAGGGTAATAATAGTAAAGGGCAGTTTTGAAAACTACAAGCTTTTTGTGAGCAACAAAAAAGACTGTGCTGCACTTTGCTTTGACGGTGAGGGAGATAAGCTTGATATACCGTTTATCGAAATCGGCAGAGAGCATGACAGTCAGGCTCAGGCACATCTGATATTTGATGCACTTCGCAAGCTCGACGAAATGGGTGTGCAGACTGCTTATGCAAGGTGTCCCGATACCGACGGTGTAGGTCTTGCGGTTATAAACCGTTTGCTCCGTGCGGCGGCATTCACTGTGCTTGATGTTGACGGTGCAATGATGATAGGTTTTACGGGGCCGACCGGTGCAGGCAAATCGACTGTTGCAAAACACATCTGTGAAAAGTACGGCTTTGCACACATTGACTGTGATGAAATTGCAAGAGAAATTATGTCGTCAGGCTCGCCGATACTGATGCAGATTGCTCAGGCTTTCGGTGAGGACGTTATCAAAGACGACTCAAGCCTTGACAGAGCACTGTTAGCCTCCCGTGCATTTGCTTCAAAGGGTCAGACAATGCTCCTCAACAGCATAACTCACCCTGTCATCACTTCGATTGCTATTGCAAAGGTAAACAGCTTTACACTTGAAGGCAAAACGGCTGTATTACTGGATGCGGCGGCTATTTTTGAAAGTGAAATTGACAAGCTGTGTACCTTTACAGCTGTTGTGAGTGCTCCCGAAGAGGTAAGAAAAAATCGTGTGATGAGCCGTGACGGAATAACCGAAGAAAAGGCTGAAGAGAGAATACACGCACAGCTTACAAACAGTGAATATGAGCAGAAAGCGGATGTGATAATCCGTAATTTCCTGCCTTATGATATTGAAAACGAAACTGAAAAAATAATTGAAGCATATAAGGAGAGAAAACAATGAGCAAGAACGAAGAACTCAGAGAAAAACTTTTCTATGAACCCAAGCACGGCTGTAAAATTATGGATGAAGCCGAGGTGAAAGCGGCTGATGATTTTGCAGAAGGCTACAAGAATTTTATGACCGAGTGCAAGGTTGAGCGTGAGGTTGTTGAGTATGTTTCTGCGCTTGCAACTGCCAACGGTTTTGTACCCTTTGACAGCAAGGCAAGCTACAAAGCAGGTGATAAAGTTATTTATAACAACAGAGGCAAGGCTGTAATTCTTGCTGTTATCGGCACAAAGCCCGTTGAAGAGGGTGTACGTATTGCTGCTGCTCATATCGATTCTCCCCGTCTTGACCTCAAGCCTAATCCGCTTTATGAGGATGCAGAGTTTGCACTTTTCAAAACACATTACTACGGCGGTATCAAGAAGTATCAGTGGACCGCAATTCCGCTGGCGCTTCACGGTGTTGTAATCAAGGCTGACGGTACAAGCGTAAAAGTCAACATCGGTGAAGATGCAGGCGACCCGAAGTTTGTTGTGACAGACCTTCTGCCTCACCTTGCCGCAGACCAGATGAAGCGTACACTCGCCGAAGGCATCAAGGGCGAAGAACTCAATATTCTTGTCGGCAGCCGTCCTTTTAAGGATGATGAAGGCGGCGACAGCGTAAAGCTGAATATAATGAACATTCTCTATGAAAAATACGGTATTGTTGAGTCCGATTTCCTCAGCGCAGAGCTTGAGGTTGTGCCTGCATTCGGTGCAGATGATGTCGGTCTTGACAGAAGCCTTATCGGTGCATACGGTCACGATGACAGAGTATGTGCATATCCTTCCGTTATGGCAATACTTGATGCAGGTGTACCCGAGTACACTGCACTTACTGTGCTTGCAGATAAAGAGGAGACAGGCTCTGAAGGTAACACAGGTCTTGACTCTGCTTATATGGCATATTTTATCAGCGACCTTGCACGTATGCAGGGGGGTGTCGGCAGTATTGCGATGAGTAACAGCCAGTGCCTTTCCGCTGACGTTAATGCAGCGTTTGACCCGACCTTCCCCGGTGTACATGAGAGAAAGAATGCATCCTTTGCAAACAAAGGTATTGTTGTTACAAAGTATACCGGTTCACGAGGCAAAGGTGGCACATCCGATGCAAGTGCAGAATTTATGGGCAGAGTTCGCCGTCTGTTTGATGAAAACGGCGTTATCTGGCAGGTAGGTGAGCTTGGTAAGGTTGATGAAGGCGGCGGAGGAACCGTTGCAAAGTACGTTGCCTACCACAATATTGATGTTGTTGATGTCGGTGTGCCCGTGCTTTCAATGCACGCACCCTACGAGGTTATTTCAAAGATTGACCTCTATATGGCTTACAAAGGATTTTTAACATTCTTCACAAAGTGAGAGTTTTATGACAACTGAGCTTGACAGAGAAAAGCGCTTGCGCAAAAAGGCGATGAGTCTGCCGCTTCGCCCCGGAGTCTATCTGATGAAGGATAAAAGCGGCACGATCATCTATGTCGGTAAGGCAAAAGCGCTCAAAAACAGAGTCAGCAGCTATTTCGGCTCACATACCAACCACACGACAAAGGTTATACGTATGGTTGAGCACGTGCAGGATTTTGACTATATAGTGACGGACAGCGAGTTTGAGGCACTTGTGCTCGAATGCAGTCTTATCAAACAGCACAGCCCGAAGTACAACATTCTGCTCAAGGATGACAAGGGCTATCACTACGTCAAAATAACGAAGGGCGACTGGCCGAGAATAGATGCGGCAATGCAGCTGGTGGATGACGGGTCCGAGTATATCGGGCCGTACACCGGCTCTTTTGCCGTGCGGCAGACCGTTGATGAGGTGAAAAAAATCTTCCGTCTGCCTCAGTGTACAAAGACTTTCCCGGTAACTCACAGACAGCGTCCGTGCCTTAATTTTCATATTTCGCAGTGCTCTGCACCGTGTGCAGGCAAGATATCGCAGGCAGATTATAAACGCAGTGTTGAGCAAGCTGTCGATTTCCTTAAAGGCGGCTCTGCGGAAACCGTAAAGCGTATGCAGGCTGAAATGGAGCAGGCGGCAGAGAATCTCGATTTCGAGAAGGCGGCAGTGCTCAGAGATAGAATAAACGCAATAACAAAATTCGGCGAAAAGCAGAAGGTTGTAAGTGCCGACGTTGCCGAGCAGGATGTTTTTGCACTTGCACAGTCGCAGGATAAGGCGTGTCTTGCTGTACTTCGTTTCTTTGCGGGCAGGCTTTGCGATACGGAGCATTTTATAATTGACGCACCCGATGATGATGCAGCAGCAAAATATGAAATGATAATGAGCTATTATTCAATGCGTGAGCGGATACCGCCCCGTATTCTTATCGACTCTTTGCCGCAGGATGCTGAGCTTATTTCGCAATGGCTCAGTGAAAAGCTCGGCAAGAAAGTCAGCTTTGTTGTACCTCAGCGAGGAGGTCAGCTGAAGCTGCTTGAAATGTGCCGCTCCAATGCAAGTGAAAAGCTTGCACTGAGTCTCGGCAGAAAGGGTAAGGAGACAGCCGCACTCGACGAGCTTGCAAGACTTCTCGGCCTTGCTTCACCGCCCGAATATATAGAGTCTTACGATATTTCACATACCGCAGGTACGGAAAATGTTGCAGGTATGATTGTGTTCAAAAACGGTCAACCCTACAAACAAGCGTACAAACGTTTTAAAATCAAAGGCTTTGAGGGTCAGGATGACTGTGCATCAATGGCGGAGGTGCTCGAACGCAGATTTACTCACTACCTTGAAGAGAATGCAAAGCCTGAAGGCGAAAAGCGCGATGAGGGATTTGCAAAGCTGCCCGACCTGATACTGCTTGACGGTGCTGAGATGCAGGTCAATGCGGTAAGGGCTGTTTTTCTGCGTCTGGGTATTGACGTACCGCTTTACGGTATGGTCAAGGATTCGAGCCACCGCACGAGAGCGATAACAGGCGAGGGCGGTGAGATTTCGATAAACTCCAAACGCAGTGCTTTTACTCTTGTTTCAAGGATTCAGGAGGAAGTTCACCGCTATGCAATCGAGTATCACCGTAAACGCAGAAGTGCGGGTATATCTACAACGCTCACACAGATTGAAGGCGTAGGTAAAAAACGTGCGGCGGCATTACTGAAGCATTTTAAGTCGGTTAATGCAGTAAAAGAAGCTGACGTTGATGAGCTTTGCAGTGTGAAAGGTGTTGATTCACGCTCTGCAAAGGCTGTTTACGATTATTTCCACAGTTTGAACGAAGATTGAAATTTATTTAAAAAACTTGACAAATCCAAAAGAATAAAAGATAATAAAAGAGTATAATGCCGTTTAGTGCAGAATTTGCTGAACGGTAAACATTTTTGATTTTGATATTTTCAGGAGTATTATGAGAGTTATTACAGGCTCCGCAAGGGGCAGAGTACTTGCTACACTTGAGGGCGGCGAAGTAGTACGCCCGACAACAGATAAAGTAAAAGAAGCTATGTTCAGCATAATCCAGTTCGATATTGAGGGCAGGAGAGTGCTTGACCTTTTTGCAGGATGCGGTCAGCTTGGTATTGAGGCACTCAGCCGCGGTGCGGAGAAGTGCACCTTTGTTGATGCTGACTCTAAGGCTGTTGCTGTTATCAAGAGCAACCTTGAGCACACAAAGCTTGCCGACTCGGCAGCCGTTGCGCAGATGGATGCATTTTCGTTCCTGCGTATGTCACCTGAGGTTTTCGATGTTGTTCTGCTTGACCCTCCGTACGGTACGGGTCTGCTTCAGAAAGCACTCGCTTCTCTTGACGGCAAAATGGCAGAAGGCTCACTCATAGTCTGCGAGTTTTCCGCAGGTGAGGAGTTACCCGAAACAGCAGGCGGGCTGACACTTTTCAAACGCTACAAATACGGCAAGACAGAGCTTGCTGTATACAGATAAAGAGGGAGTGAGCAGATGAGAATTGCTGTTTGCCCCGGCAGCTTTGACCCGGTTACGATAGGTCATCTTGACGTAATCAGGCGTGCTGCCAGGATGTTCGACAAGGTAATTGTTGTCGTAATGTTTAACTACCACAAAAAGACAAGTGCCTTTACCCCTGAGGAACGTGTTGAGCTTATTAAACGCGTTACGGGTGATATTCCCGGCGTTGAGGTTGACTGTTACTACGGTCTGCTTGCTGACTATGCGAGGGAAAAAGACGCTGTAGCAATAGTCAAGGGTCTGCGTGCCGTATCTGACTTTGAGGCGGAGTTTCAGCAGGCACTTGCAAACAAGAAACTCAACAGCGAGGTTGAAACCGTTTTCCTCACCGCAAGTGCGGAAAATATGTACCTCTCTTCAAGCGTTGTCAAACAAATCTGCGGTTTCGGCGGTGACATTTCAGAATTTGTACCTGCCGAAATACGGGATGATATAGTAAAAAGACTCAGAAAGGATGTAAATATATGAGAGTTGAAGATTTACTTGAAAAGATTGAGGAAATACTCGATAACGGTCAGAAGGTAGCTTTCTCTTCAAAGGTTACCGTTGACGTCGAGGCTATCCGTAACTGTGTTGACGAGATACGTGCAAACATGCCCGAAGAGGTACGCCAGGCACGCAATATCGTACGTGACAGAAACAAGCTCATTGACGATGCAACCCAGCAGGCTGAAACAACACTCAGTAAGGCAACAGAAAGAGCTCAGGAGACAATCAACAAGGCAAATGCAAAGGCAAAGGAACATATACTTTCTTCCGAAGAGATTGCAAGAACAAACGTTGCACAGGCTGAGGAGAGAGCAAGCCTTACAATTGCTAATGCTGATGCAAAGGCACAGCAGATGGTTGAGGAGAGCGAAGTTGTTGCACGTGCAAAGCAGTACTGCGACGAGATGTTCAGAAAGGCTCAGGCTCAGGCTGAAGCTACAATTGCAAACGCAAACGCAACAGCTGCAGAGACAGTTGAAACAGCTAACCAGCAGGCAACAGCAGCCAAAGAGCAGGCTTCAAAGTGGGCAAACGACATATGCGCTTCTGCAGCAAACTTTGTTGAGAACATAATCGGTCAGACTGAGCGTTCACTCGCAAACAGCCTTGGCAGCGTACGTCAGGCAAAGGATAACATCCACAATGCCATCGGCAACCGCAATCAGCAGTAATCAGGGTGATATAACTTGAAAACTTCACAGTTTGTCGCAATGCTGCTGGCGATAGTTATTGCCTGCACGGCTATAGGTGTGGCTGTTGCTACACGCCCGTCTGTCGATAAGGATTCGATAGAGTTTCAGACGGTTGGTTACACAGTACCCGAGAAGCCCCGTATGACGAGCGTAGATATGCTGGCGGTAGGCGACAATTTGATTCATAAACCTATTTATGAGCAGGCTCAGGCAAGGACTGCGGACGGCAGTTATGATTTTATGCCGATTTATAAGAATCTTGCCGATACTGTAGCGGCTGCGGATATTGCGGTGATCAACCAGGAAACGATGATGGCACAGAGCTACGAGGTATCTACTTATCCGTGTTTCAATACGCCCACGGTTATGGCTGGTCAGCTGGCTTCACTCGGATTTGATGTGCTGACGATTGCAAATAACCATATGCTTGATAAGCAGAGCAAGGGACTTATAGAAACACTTGACCTTATCAATGCTACACCGGGTCTTACTGCTGCAGGTGCTTTCCACAGCAGAGACGAATACAGTCAGCTCAAGACGGTTACCGTAAACGATATAAGCTTTGCTTTTCTGTCATACACTGAGCATACAAACGGTATTACCATACCCGAGTCAAAGGAGAGCTATATCGTATACCTCGATGAGCTTGATGACGTAAAGGCTCAGGTTGAATATGCCAAGACTATAGCTGACGTGGTTGTTGTTTCGATGCACGCAGGCATTGAGTATTCGGATGATGAGAACGATATTCAGCGTGAGTTTGCACAGAATGTTGTAAACTGGGGTGCTGACCTTGTAATCGGCACGCATCCGCACACACTTCAGCCTGTTGAATACCTTAATAACGGTAAGGGTAAGGATGTGCCCGTGCTTTATTCGCTCGGCAACTTTGTATCTGCTCAGGATAAGGTAAGACGTCTTATAGGCGGTATGGCGAATGTTACGTTTACCAAGAATCACGTTACCGGTGAGGTTACCGTAAGCAAGCCTCAGCTTGATATTGTAATCACTCATTACGGTGCAGGCTTTTCGGGTATAAAGCTCTACAGACTTGCTGACTACACCGATTCGCTTGCCGCATCACACGGTAACAGTGATATGTCAATTGAATATATCTATAAGCATATCCGTAAGGTTATCGGCGACGAATACCTTATAGATGAATATAGAAGTAAATAAAGAATAATCCCCACCTTATTTGCATATATTTCTGTGATACCATAAATAAGTGCATTGAGGTGGGTTTATGTTTGTCGTTTCGGTAAAAAAATCATCAATCAAAGCAGGTGTACTGACAGTACTGCTTGTAGCTTCGGCAATGTTTGGCATGTATGCCGCAAGCAAGAGTGTAGCAGCATCTGTTGAGTCGGCTAAAAACGGTATTGACTATAAGGCTGCTGATGCTTCGGGCAGGCTGAGCTTTCTTTCACAGTTCGGCTGGGAGGTCGAGCAGGACCCGGTAGAGGTTCGTGAGGTTATAATTCCTGCCGAGTTTGATACGGCATATGAACAGTATAATGAGATGCAGAAAGAGCACGGTCTTGATCTGTCAAGGTATCGCGGTAAAAGGGCGAAACGGTGGACATACGAGGTTAAGAATTACCCCGGATACGAAGGCTCCGACCTTGTTCAGGCGAATGTCTTTGTGCTTGACGGAATTGTTATAGGCGGCGATGTATGCTCGCTTGAAACTGACGGTTTTATGCAGAGCTTTGTCTATCCGCAGAAGGAGAAAACATCAGGAAATGTCACAACAGCGACTTGACAAAATAATAGCATCGCAGGGTAAGTACAGCCGCAGTGATGTGAAAAGACTTGCGCGAAACGGTGAGATAACCGTAAACGGCAAAGCTGTTTCCGACTGCGGTATGAAGGTTGATCCCGAAAAGGACAGCATATCTGTCGGCGGCGAAGCTTTCGGCTACAGCGAGTTTATATATATAATGTTAAATAAGCCTGAAGGTGTGGTCAGTGCAAGCCGCTCGCCCGGTGAAAAAACCGTTGTTGACCTTGTGCCTGCGGAGCTTTACCGTGACGGACTTTTTCCTGCAGGAAGGCTTGATAAGGACACGACGGGCTTTGTACTGATAACTGATGACGGTGCGTTTGCGCACGAAATACTTTCACCCAAAAAGCATATTGAAAAGACTTATATAGCTCAGCTTGACCGACCGATAGGGGAGGCTGAGCTTGAAAAATTCCGTATAGGTATTACGCTTGCTGACGGATATGAGTGTCTGCCTGCCGGTATAAAGGTTCTGACTGATGACGGTCTGACGGTTGAAATAAAGCTGAGAGAGGGTAAATACCATCAGATAAAGCGTATGGCGGCTGCCTGCGGATCTCACGTAAACAAGCTGCACCGTGTTTCGATGGGCGGACTGGAGCTTGATAAAAAGCTTGCTTCGGGCGAGTGCAGACTGATTGACGGTAATGAGTTAGCGAAGATAAAATCATAAGTTAAATGATAAAGAAGTATAATTATTCGGAGATTTAACAATGAATACTTACATTAATGAAATAACTTCAAAGCCGGTGAATACTGACGATGGCGGTGTGCTTTACAAAATCCCTGCAGGTGCTATGTGCGGTAACGGAGACCTCGGTGTCGTGTTTGATAATGATGATAACGGTCTTGTTATTCATATATCAAAGTGCGATTTCTGGAAGTTTAATCACGGTGTGCATAAAGACGGAGGAATCAAGACGGTTGGCAATCTGCGGATTAAAAATGTTGATCTGAATTCATATAATATTAGGCAGTATTTCGACAAGGGTCTGCTTGAATGTAAATTCGGCGACACTGAAATCGAATTTTTTGTCGCTCCCGAAAATCTCATATATTTTGAAATCAAAGCACCGGTTTCTGCTGAGTTTCCGTGTGTTGATATTGATATGCCCTCTACCTGCGGCTCTGTCAACTCAAAAACGGAGAATGACGGTGTGAAGTGCTGTGTGCGTAAGTTTGAAGGTGCTGAGCTTGAGCGTGAGTCGGGTGTTGCTGTATGCTGTAAAGAGACGGCGTCATACGAGGCTGACGGCTGCAGATATGCACGTTACTGTATTTCTGTTGTTACGAATTTTGATGACCGTAAGTATGCAGAAAAAGCGGCGGACATGCTTGGGGCTTGTGATTATGAAGCGGATAAAGACAAAATACGGGAGAAGTGGACAAGCTTTTTCTCTGCATCCAAGGTTACGCTTGAAGATAAGGTTATAGAAAGCTACTATAATTCAAGCCTTTATCACCTTGCAGGATGTATGGGTAACAGAGAGTTTCCTCCCGGCTTATTCGGCAATTTCATAACCGATGATTTCTTTCCCTGGGCAGGAGACTATCATATGAATTATAATTATGAGGCTCCGTATTATTGTATATTTTCTGCCAATCATCCTGAGCTGTTTGACGGCTATATGGCTCCGATCAATGATATGAAGGAGAATGCGGCAGGATTTGCGAAGCTGTTCGGCTGTAAGGGTTACGCCTTCCCTGTAAGCTTCGGGCCGAAGGCGCTTGACGTATACAGTCAGGCAGACTGCAAGGAGCACGGCATACTCTTCCTCGGTCAGAAGAGTCACGCTGCCTATGCCTGTGTAATTCCGATAATGCACTGGTTTTCAACCTATGACAAAGAATATGCGCTTGAAAATTATTACGATTTTGTGCTGAATACTGCCGCTTTCTGGGAGGATTACCTTGTAAAGCAGAGAGGTAAATATGTAATAAAAGGTGATGCGGCACATGAAATACCTTATTATCGCGGAAAGAAATTTCGATATATTACTCATTTCGGTCAGGTAAATACCGTTAATGCGATAAATTCACTCGGTCTGGTAAAGCTGCTTTTTGCTGCGGTTTATGATATGGCAAGAGAGCTCGGACTCAACAAAGAAAAATACTCTTTGTGGGAGAATATTATTGAAAATCTGAGCGATTTTCCGACCTTTATAAAGAAGGGCAAAAAGTGCTTTCGCTATTCAAAATTCGGTATACGCTGGAGAGATGAAAATACTGTTGGTCTGCAGCATATTTATCCTGTATCGCAGATTGGTTTTTCTTCGGGTGAGAAGCTGCTGAAAATTGCCCGCAACACATATTTTATTAATGACAGAAGGCTTGATGACAACGGCTCTAACTCGTATCTGCCATCAGGTGCGAGAATTGGTGTTGATCCTGATTTCATTATTGAGGGTATTCATCAGAATATAAAGGAATTTGCTCTGCCTAACAGACTTTTCCGTCACCACGGCGGCGGTATTGAGCACCTGACCACGGTGCCTGCAACCGTCAACGAAATGCTTATGCAGAGCTATGAAGGTGTGATCAGACTATTCCCTTGCTGGGACAGAAAATCGGATGCTTCATTTGAAAACCTGCGTGCTGACGGTGCATTTCTTGTATCTGCCGAAAACAAGGGTGGCAAATTGACAAAGCTTAAAATCAAGAGTCTCAGAGGCAGAAGGTGCAATGTCGAATGCTCTGATATAAGCCGTATTGTGCGTGAGTCGGACGGCAGTGAAGCAGCATTTGAGAGAGCAGGGGACACGGTGTCTTTTGAGACGAAAAGCGACGAAACTTACATTCTGATATAGGTTAAATTTACTAAATGTCAAAATGTGTTGACAAAGCGGGTAAAAGATATTAAACTATTATAATAGTGTGTAAGTATGCACTAAAAATCATAATTAGGATGAATGAATTGGAACAAGAATTTGTTTTTAAGAATCAAGCATTCCGTAAACGGTGCGTGTCCGTGATGATTATAGCAGCAGTGCTTGCAGGTGTTTACGTTGTTATCGGTCTTATCAATATTCCGCACTGTCAGAATTATCCGCGCTTTGTAATACGTGTTATAATGACTCTTTTCTATGCGTTAGAGCTGAGCTTGTTTGCTCACCGTAATTCCGTTTATATGGAAATAGGCGGCGACTACGCTCTTGCAAGGCGGTCTTGTGCCGGAATGATAATTTCCCTTATTGTAAACGCTATCGTTGAGGCTTACTATGTTTCGGTTTTCTTGCAGGAATCAGGCACGCTTCGTCTGATTTATATGTGCGTGATCATCGTTATCGCCTGCCTTACAACCTTGCCGCTGATACTGTTCCAGTATCTTAACTTTGAATTCGGTCTTATGAGGATTGCAAGTGCAGTAAGCGTAATGGCTTCACTCGTTTCTTTCTGTATCGGTTTCCTTATTATTGCAACGAATCAGCTCAGTGCTTCTGCTCAGGGTGTGCTTGCTACGGCAGGTGCGGTTTTTGACAGCTTTGCACCGATTTATCTGATACATTGCTTTGTGCCGATTGTAGTGATTGAAATTGCAAGAGATGCTTTTGTTAAGCAGATGAAGATGGAAGCAAAGTTTGCTCCCGAGGCTCCGGAGGGTGAGCCTGAAAACGAAAAAACAAAATAATTCCGAAACAGCATTTATCTTTTGTGATATTTGCTGTTTTTTTATTTTTACCGCGTCGGTTTGTGTTTTTGTACAAAAAGTTGCTAAATTTATTATAATTTACATATAATAAACTCTTTACATATCCGTACAAAAGTGATAATATATTGACGGTGCATTTTCAGCATTGCTATTTAAATATAGGAGGAATATAAAACATGGCCAGAAAAATGAAAACCATGGACGGTAACAACGCTGCGGCATATGTATCCTATGCGTTTACGGAAGTTGCCGGTATCTACCCGATCACACCTTCCAGCCCCATGGCAGACTATGTTGACCAGTGGTCAGCACAGGGACTCAAGAACATCTTCGGAACAACAGTAAAGGTTGCAGAAATGCAGTCTGAGGCAGGTGCAGCAGGTACCGTTCACGGTTCACTTGCAGCAGGTGCTCTCACAACTACCTATACTGCTTCCCAGGGTCTTCTTCTTATGATCCCCAATATGTACAAAATCGCAGGTGAGCTTCTTCCTTCAGTTTTCCACGTATCAGCTCGTTGCGTAGCTTCACATGCTCTTAACATCTTCGGCGACCATTCCGACGTCTACGCTTGCCGTCAGACAGGTTTCGCAATGCTTGCCGAGACAAATACACAGGAAGTTATGGACCTTGGTGCTGTTGCTCACCTTGCAACAATCAAGAGCCGTGTTCCCTTCCTCAACTTCTTCGACGGCTTCCGTACATCTCACGAGCTTCAGAAGATTGAAATCTGGGACTATGAAGATCTTAAGGAAATGTGCGATATGGACGCTGTCAAGGGCTTCCGTGACCGTGCACTCAACCCCGAGCATCCCGTAATGCGTGGTTCACACGAAAACGGCGATATCTTCTTCCAGCACCGTGAGGCTTGCAACAGCTACTACGATGCAGTTCCCGCTATCGTTGAGGAATATATGGGCAAGGTCAATGCAAAGCTCGGTACAAACTACCAGCTCTTCAACTACTACGGTGCAGAGGACGCAGAGCGCGTAATCGTTGCTATGGGTTCATTCTGTGACGTTGCAGAAGAAGTTATCGATTACCTTACAGCTAAGGGTGAGAAGGTCGGTCTTGTAAAGGTTCGCCTTTACCGTCCCTTCTCAGCAGAGAAGTTTGTTGCAGCTATCCCTGCAACAGCTAAGAAGATTGCTGTTCTTGACAGAACAAAGGAGCCCGGTTCACTCGGTGAGCCTCTCTACCTTGACGTTGTTGCTGCTCTTGCTGCAACAGGCAGAACAGGCCTTACAGTAACAGGCGGCCGTTACGGTCTCGGTTCTAAGGATACTCCTCCCTCAAGCGTATTCGCAGTATACGATGAGCTTGCAAAGGATGCTCCCAAGCCTCAGTTCACAATCGGTATCAACGATGACGTTACAAACCTTTCACTCGAAGAGAAGGAAGCTCCCAACACAGCTGCTGAGGGTACAATCGAGTGTAAGTTCTGGGGTCTCGGCGGCGACGGTACTGTCGGTGCTAACAAGAACTCCATTAAGATCATCGGTGACCATACAGACAAGTACGTTCAGGCATACTTCCAGTACGACTCCAAGAAGACAGGCGGTATCACCGTTTCTCACCTTCGTTTCGGCGACAAGCCCATCAAGAGCCCGTACTACATCAACAAGGCTGACTTCGTTGCCTGCCATAACCCCTCTTATGTTGAGAAGGGCTACAAGATGGTTAACGACGTTAAGCCCGGCGGTGTATTCCTCGTAAACTGCCAGTGGTCTGCTGACGAGCTCAGCGCTAAGATGCCTGCTGAAGCAAAGCGCTACATTGCAAAGAACAATGTTCAGCTCTACACTGTTAACGCTATCGATCTTGCTGCAGAAATCGGTCTCGGCAAGAGAACAAATACAATCCTTCAGGCTGCTTTCTTTGCACTTGCAAACGTTCTTCCCAAGGACGAAGCTATCGGCTACATGAAGGATGCAGCAACAAGATCCTTCCTCAAGAAGGGCCAGGATATTGTTGACATGAACCACAAGGCTATCGATGCAGGCTTCGGCGCATTCGCTAAGATTGACATTCCTGCTGACTGGGCTGACGCTGCTGATGATGCTGCTCCCGCAGCTTCCGTAGGTGCAGAGAAGCTCGTTAAGATGGTTGACGGTATCATGAAGCCCGTCGGTCTTATGAACGGTGATTCTCTTCCCGTTTCTGCTTTCACAGACCATGCTGACGGTACGTTCGAGCACGGTGCTTCCGCATACGAGAAGCGCGGCGTTGCAGTTATGGTTCCCGCTTGGGATGCTTCCAAGTGTGCACAGTGTAACCGCTGCTCATACGTATGTCCCCACGCAACAATCCGTCCCTTCGCTCTTACAGCTGACGAGGCTGCCAATGCTCCCGAGCAGGCAATCATCGTTGACAAGAAGGGTAAGGGCAAGGATGCTTACAAGTATACTCTTGCTGTTTCTCCGCTCGACTGTATGGGTTGTGGTGTTTGTATCGGCGTATGTCCCACAAACTCCCTCACAATGGTTCCCAGAGAGTCTCAGGATAATCAGCAGCCCGTATTCGATTATATGGTCGCTAATGTAACAGAGAAGGCTGATATGTGCGATAACACAGTTATCGGCAGCCAGTTCAAGAAGCCCCTTCTTGAGTTCTCCGGCTCATGTGCAGGCTGTGCAGAAACATCTTATGCACGCCTTATCACTCAGCTCTTCGGCGACAGAATGTATATCTCCAACGCAACAGGTTGTTCATCAATCTGGGGCGGTCCTGCAGCAACATCACCCTACACAACAAATGCTAAGGGTCAGGGTCCTGCATGGGCAAACTCCCTCTTCGAGGATAACGCAGAGCACGGCTTCGGTATGCTCCTCGGTCAGAACGCTATCCGTTCCAGACTTATCGACGATGCTAAGGCACTTGTTGAATCTGACAAGGCAAGCGACGAAATCAAGGCAGCTTGTGCAGCATACCTTGACACAGTTAACGACGGTGCAAAGAACGGCGCAGCAGCAGATGCTCTTGTTGCAGCAGCTTCAAAGTGCGATTGCGAGCTTTGCAAGGATATCGTTGACAACAAGGATTACCTTGCTAAGAAGTCTGTATGGATCTTCGGCGGTGACGGTTGGGCATACGACATCGGCTTCGGCGGTGTTGACCACGTTCTTGCTTCCGGCCAGGATGTAAACATCATGGTATTTGATACTGAGGTTTACTCAAACACAGGCGGTCAGGCTTCCAAGGCTTCTCAGATCGGCCAGGTTGCTCAGTTCGCAGCAGCAGGTAAGGCAATCGCTAAGAAGAGCCTTTCCGAAATCGCTATGAGCTACGGTTACGTTTACGTTGCTCAGATTGCTATGGGCGCTGATATGAACCAGACAATCAAGGCTATCACAGAAGCTGAAGCATATCCGGGTCCGTCAATCATCATTGCATACGCTCCCTGTGAGATGCACAGCATCAAGGGCGGTATGATGAACTGCCAGAATGAAATGAAGAAGGCTGTTGACTGCGGCTACTGGAATATGTTCCGCTACAATCCCGCACTCAAGGCTGAGGGCAAGAATCCCTTCACAATCGATTCCAAGCCCGCAACAGGCAGCTACCGCGACTTCATCCTTGGCGAGGCTCGTTACTCATCACTCACACGTTCCTTCCCCGAGCGTGCTGAAGAGCTCTTCGCACAGGCTGAAAAGGCATCTATCGACAGATACGATCACCTTCTCAGACTCAAGGATCTCTATGCTCCCGCTGAATAATCAAATATTTAGTACTTGCATTTTTACAATTGTGTGATACAATTGTCTCATAAATCTAAAGAGGAGGATAATCACAATGGCATACGTTATTTCTGACGATTGCATCGCTTGCGGTGCATGTGCAGCAGATTGCCCCGTAGGTGCTATCTCTGAGGGCGACGGCAAGTATGTTATCGATGCTGATACTTGCATCGATTGCGGCGCTTGCGCAGGTTCCTGCCCCGTAGGTGCAGCTCAGGAGGGCTAATCCCACACAACGCAATAATTAAACAAAGAGCCGTCCGGTTTACCGGGCGGCTTTTTTGTAGGATTCTGTACAGAGCGGTTTGTTTGGTATTGCGATTAAATTGATTGTTTGTTATAATAAAGAAAATTGTTTTTTGAGGTGTTGGCATGAAAGGTAATTTTTGCGTTGAATGTGGTCAGAGATTAAATCCGAAGTACCAACTTTGCGAGAGATGTAATAAGAGTGAAATTAAGAAAAAGATGAGAAAGAAAAAAACCAAAATAGTATTTGCAGTTCTTTGCCCTGCTCTGATGATATGTGCAGTTGTTTCATTTTTTGTAGCTAGCCAGCAAAAAACCTCTAATGCTTCCGTTAACTATAATTCTTTTGCGGAAGGTTTTACATCGGTTCTGATTGTTGATGAAGAATCGGCGATTGAAGCTATATCTACTGTTGCCGATAATCTTGGAATACAAAGCCCACAGGAAGAGTTAAAGGTTGTTGATATAAATGAAGTTGGCGGAAATAAGTTCTATAGGGTTCAGCAGTATTATTCAGGAATACCGGTTTATGGCAGAACTGTAGTAGTTTCTGCAGACAGTAAAGGTAATGCATTGGCATTAACGGCTAATTTCAAAAATCTTACTGAAAATATCCAGACAATTCCTATGGTATCTCAGACAGAGGCGGAAAGCTCAATTAAGGAATATTTTGATGTTGAAGATATTAATGTGCAAAGTTTGGGCTCCGATAATCTGGTGATTTATGCTCCTGAAAACCGGCAGGCTGTATTGGCATATAGCCTATTGATTGATGACAGTATTGAGATTGTTATTAATGCATTAACAGGAAAAGTTATAAAAGTTAACGATAATATTAATAATGTTTCAGCTCAAATAAGATCGCATAATAATGAGGTTACCGGTACGGGATGGCGAAACAGTGACGGCAGTTATCATCTTTATAATGATGAGTATAAAATTGAAGTATTTGATGTGGATGGCATCATTACAACAAGTAAAGAAGGTACGGTGCACACTGATTTTAAAAAATATGGGATCGATACTCTTTACTCTGAAACTAATATTTTTGATGAAAATGCGATTATACTTATGAACGATGTAATAAGTATTGCTGATTATTTTGAAGATTTAGGTTTTAAAGGTTTCGATCGAATACACCTTGCTATAAATGACAGTTATCAAAACGGAAGTAATGCACGTGGTGGCGGTTTAAATGAGAATGGCGTTGACAAAGCTATTATGTTGATGGGTAGTCAATATGATTTTGATGAGAAAGATGTTACGGCACATGAGTTTACGCACGGAGTTACTGGGCTACTGGTTAACTGGGATGAAGAATCCCTTGAAAATAAAGCATTGCTTGAAGCTTATTCTGATATTTTTGGGATATTGTATGAGGATTCTGTAGAGCCTGATTGGAGAATGATTCATTTATCAGAGGTGCTTAGAGATTTATCTGATCCCACGTCAACAGGACATCTTGATAATACATCAGATATAGAGAATTCCAATGAAGATGATTATCATTATCAAATGTCTACAATAATTTCTCATTGTGCATACTTGATGTGGAATGGACTTGACGGCAGTTCGGACAGGTGTATTGATACAGATGATCTCGCAGAACTCTGGTATCAGTCTCTGCTACTTCTGCAGTCTGATGCGGATTTTTCACAGTGCAGAAATGCAGTTGAGTTAGCCGGCAGAATTATGTTAAGAAACAAAGATATCACATCGGTACAATATGAGACAATAACAGATGCATTCAAAAGGGTTGGCATACAGAACGCTGCTTATACTGTTACGCAGACAGTGAAGAATGAGTTCGATCTGGTTGTACAGAGCCATAACGGCAATGACAGCGCCAGTTTCAAACTTGAGGTAGTTAAAATGCCCCGGATAAATTATATCACCGGCTTTTTTGGAAGCGCTAAAACAGTTGTAAAAAAGACAGTTACATCCGGAGAGTACCATCTGGAGCTGGGAGATGGAGTTTACACAATACGGCTTATGGATGATAGCGGTACATTTGACAATAATGAAGTAATCAGTATAAAGATTGTCGTTGATGGAGATGGCATTGATGCAGTTGATAAAGTGACTTTAAAAACTGATTTTTCTGATATTATTACCGTTGTTTTGAATTCTACTGTTCCAAATGAATATGCAGATATGGTTAACACCGTTATGTCTGAACTTGAAATGTGGGAAATGTCAGACGGTAAGAATGCAGTTCTGGTAGAACTGCAAGAAATATCTGGCGATTACAATATTTGTGTCGGATACAGTGATGATGTGTCTGTTGAGTCTGATGAGGCTGTATATTCATTTACATGTGACTACTATATATCCTATCATATAAGAGATGGTGTGTTGACTGAAATTGAAGGTGGTTCACCGATTATGCCTGGCGAGGAACTGATGTGGGGCGGTATAGGTAACGGTAGACATAAGATTGGTGTAGTGTTCTGGAATGTTACAAAGCCGTATTCTGCTAAGCTTCGAACGATGAATTCTCTTTTCTCTGATATAAAATTTTCTGAAGATGAATAGTGATATAGCCGTCCTTTCCGGGCGGCTCTTTTCTTGCGGTTGGGCTGTAAAGATGGGGCAATTTGCAATTCATAATGCGCAATTCTCAATTGTTGAAAAATGGACTCAAATGTTATTCTGAGAAAAACGGGCGACCACACAGGTTTGCCACTACACGTTTAGGATGACAGAAGAAGATAATAGAGAATATTGAATTAATACATATAAAAGATATTTGAATAATCGTAAGGGAGGCGTTTTGCCTCCCTTTTTAATGTCGTTGTAAATGTGTTTTGTCAAAGCTCCCTTTGAAGGGAGCTGTCACGAAGTGACTGAGGGTTGTTGTAGAAACATATCAATATTTAATTCAGCAATCCTCCGTCACGGCATATCTCTTTTACGGAGAGGGAGCAAGTTAATTACTGTGCGCATTTGGGAAGATGTTAGTTTTAATTATAGATCAGAGAACAACAATTTTGCGAAAGAGTGTCGGAATACACTTGAAAAGGTACGAAAAAGCTTTTTGCGTTATAAAAATATAAATAGGTATTGAAATTTGCTGATAAAGAATGTAAAATATAAAAGGTTATAACTAAAACTATATCCGAAAGGAAGTTTGGCATTATGGCAAAGCTTAAAATGGCGGTTATCGGTACAGGCGGTATAAGTAACGAACACATAAGAGGTTACATAAATAACCCCGATACGGAGCTTTACGCTTTCTGTGATATAAATCCCGAGCAGCTTACAATGATGGCAGAGAAGTACGGTATTCCTGCCGAGCGTACGTTCACCGATAAGGATGAAATGCTCAAGGCACTGACTGAAATTGATGCTGTCAGCGTATGCACGTGGAACAGTGCTCACGCTGAGTGTACAATTGCTGCACTTAATGCAGGCAAGCACGTAATCTGCGAGAAGCCTATGGCTATGAATGCTGATGAGGCAAAGGAAATGCTTGAGGCTGCAAAGCGAAATAATAAGCTCCTTATGATAGGCTTTGTACGCCGTCACGGTAACGACTGCGAGGTTGTACGAGAGAACGTTGATTCGGGTACTTTCGGTGACCTTTACTATGCCAAGGCTACATATCTTCGCCGTAACGGCAACCCCGGTGGCTGGTTTGGCGATAAATCACGCTCAGGCGGCGGTCCTCTTATCGACCTCGGCGTTCACGTTATTGACCTTGTACGCTTTATCTTCGGTAACCCGAAGCCCGTATCTGTTTACGGTGTTACATTTCAGAAGCTTTTCAACCGCCCCCAAGTTGTAGGCGGTAAGGCCTGGAAGGCAAGTGCTGTAGGAGTACAGGACAAATGTGACGTTGAGGACCTTGCAAGTGCTATTATCCGTTTTGACAACGGTGCAGTGCTCAGTGTTGAGGCCGCATTCAGCCTCAATATCAAAGAAGACGAGGGCAACATTGAGCTCTTCGGTACAAAGGCAGGCGCAAAGCTCAGCCCGAACGTTGAGATATTCACAGAGCTGAACAACCGTATGATCAATATCAGCTTTGCTCAGCCTACCGCACTTGATTTCAACGGTCTTTTCCAGAAGGAAATCGACAACTACATCGATGCAATACTCGGCAGGGCAGAATGCCTTGCTCCGGCTGAGGACGGTGTTGAGATGATGAAGATTCTCGATGCTGTTTACGAGTCTGCAAGAACAGGTCACGAGGTTATACTGTAATGGCTGAAAATAAAAGGATTTTCCTCTCATCGCCCAATATGAGCTCACAGGGCTATGAGATGGAGTACATAAAGCTCGCATTCGATACCAACTGGATTGCTCCGCTCGGTCAGAACGTTGACGGATTTGAAAACGAAATGTGTGTGTATACGGGTGCAAAGCAGGCGGCGGCACTCAGTGCAGGTACTGCGGCAATTCACCTCGGTTTAAAGGCTGCAGGCGTTAAAGAGGGCGACAGGGTATTCTGTCAGACTCTCACATTTTCAGCGACTGCAAACCCGATTATCTACCTCGGTGCTGAGCCGGTATTTATCGATAGCGACGAAAAAACGTGGAATATGTCTCCTGTAGCACTCAGGCGTGCATTCGAGAAATATCCCGATACAAAATACGTTGTTGTAGTACACCTCTACGGTCTTGCTGCGGATATTGATGAGATAAAGAATATTTGCGACGAATACGGTGCGGTTATCATTGAAGATGCCGCAGAAAGTCTCGGCACAACCTATAAGGGTAAAATGACCGGCACTTTCGGCGACTATGGCATATACAGCTTCAACGGAAACAAGATAATTACAACATCAGGCGGCGGTATGCTTGTATGTAATCTCGATGATGAAACCGCAAGGGAGCGTATTCAGAAGGTGCGTTTCTGGTCTACTCAGAGCCGTGATCCTGCAAGACACTACCAGCACAGCGAAATCGGCTACAACTACCGTATGAGCAACATTGTTGCCGGTATCGGCAGAGGTCAGCTTAAAGTTCTTGATGAGCGTGTTGCTCAGAAGAGAGCTATTTTTGCAAGGTATAAAGAGGCTTTTGCGGATATTGCCGATATACATATGATGCCGATTAATGATTTTTGTGAGCCTAACTGCTGGCTTACCTGCTTTACTCTCGCGGGTGAAAAGGTTTGCCCGAATGAGATTATGGATGCGCTCGGCGCGGAAAATATCGAATCAAGACCGATATGGAAGCCGATGCATCTTCAGCCGTTTTTTGAAAAGTATGATTATATCGACAACGGCTCGGTTGCCGAAAAGCTTTTCACAAGCGGTGTCTGTCTGCCTTCGGACACAAATATGACCGAGGAGCAGCAGGTTAAGGTTATTTCTATAGTCAGGTCATTCTTTAATTGATTTTTGGAGCGGATGTTTTGAGAAAGTTTTACGACCGTGTAATAAAAAGAGCCATCGATTTTTTCGGTGCGTTGCTTGCTCTTGTTTTGCTCAGCCCCGTTTTTTGTGTGCTGTGTGTATTGGTGCGTGTCAAGCTCGGCAACCCCGTGCTTTTCAAGCAAAAGCGCCCCGGCAAAAACGGAAAAATATTTACTATGTATAAATTCCGCACGATGACCGATGAGCGTGACGAAAACGGTGAGTTGCTGCCCGATGAGGTCAGACTCACAAAATTCGGTCAGCTTATGCGCAGTCTTTCGCTTGATGAGCTGCCCGAATTTATAAATATTCTCAAGGGTGATATGAGCTTTGTCGGCCCACGTCCGCTGCTTGTTGAGTATCTCGAGCTTTACAGTGAGCGGCAGGCGATGCGCCATAACGTACGCCCAGGTCTTACGGGTCTTGCTCAGGCTAACGGACGTAATCTGCTCACGTGGAATGACAGATTTGAATACGATATTGAATACGTTGAGAATATCAGCCTTTGGCTCGATATAAAAATTCTGTTTAAAACCGTCGCCGGTGTATTGAAGCGTGAAGGTATCAGCAGCGAAACCTGCGTTACTATGGAGAGATTTACAGGTGAAGCAAAAGCGACGGAACAAGTTGAAGCGGAGGCGATGGAGAGATAAATGAAAAAAGTACTGCTTACAGCAAGTGTTGAGCATCATTTCAACGCTTTCCATTTTCCGCTTATAGATATTTTTCACGAAAACGGCTACGCTGTTGAGATTGCCGCACACGACGTAATGGGCGGTAAGCATCACCGGAAGCTCAAAGAGAAAACTGAGAAGATTCACGATATTGCTTTTGAAAGGTCGCCTTTCAGCCTTAAAAACAAAGAGGCTTACAGACAGCTCAAAAAGGTAATAGACGAAAATGACTACGATATTATAAACTGCAACACACCCGTTGCAAGCATAATCACAAGGCTTGCCGCACGAAAGTGTCGCAAGAAGGAGACTAAGGTTGTCTATACGGCTCACGGTTTCCATTTTTACAAGGGTGCACCCAAGCTTAACTGGCTTTTATTCTATCCGCTTGAGAAGGCTTTCGGTAAGCTGTTTACCGACTGCATAATCACGATATGTGATGAGGACGAAGCCAATGCAAGGAAGCATAAGCTTTGTAAAAATATACGGCGTATCCACGGCGTAGGCGTAAACAGTGAAAGGTTTGTGCCTGCATATGAAGAGACAAAGCAGGAAATGCGCAAGGAATATGAGCTTGATGCAGATGCAAAAGTCTGCCTTTGTACGGGTGAACTCAATGCCAACAAAAACCAGCAGATGTTTATTTCCGCTTTGCCGCAGGTGGTTAAAGAAAACCCCGGATTCAGGCTGATGCTTGCCGGTATAGGTGACAAAGAGGATGAGCTCCGCGGTCTTGCAAAGAATCTCGGCGTTGAGGAAAACGTTATGTTCCTCGGCTTCAGGACGGACATCGATAAGCTTCTGACGGTCAGCGATTTTATATGCGCAGGCAGTTACCGCGAGGGTCTGCCTGTAAATATTATAGAAGGTATGCTTTCAGCAAAGCCTGCGGTTGTTTCGTATAACAGAGGTCACAATGAGCTTGTTGAGGACGGTGTGAGCGGATTTTTTGTTGATTTCGGTGACACAGACGGTGTAGCGACGGCTTTTAATAAGCTTTGTTCCGATACAGAGCTTTGCGGAAAAATGGGTAAAGCTGCATACGAGCGCAGTGAAAAATATTCCTGCAAAAGTGTTGAAAAAGAGCTGAGAGCGATATATAATGAATTCATTAAATAAAAAAGCTAAGGAAAGAAAGGTATAGAAAGATGAAAGTTATTGTACTTGAAAATGCAGCACAGATAGGCGAGGAGCTTGGCAAGTTCTATGTTGATTTTATCAACGAAAATCCCTCTTGCGTACTCGGTCTTGCAACCGGCGCAACTCCCGTACCTACATATAACTACATAACAAAGGCTTATGCAGACGGCAAGGTCAGCTTCAAGAACGTAAGCACATTCAACCTTGACGAATACTGCGACCTTCCCAAGGATAACAAAAACAGCTACTACACATTTATGTTTCAGAATCTTTTCAGCCACGTTGATATTGACCCTGCAAACGTCGGTTTCCTTGACGGTAATGTAACCGATTACGATGCAGAGAGCAAGCGCTATGCTGAGGCTATCAAGGCAAAGGGCGGTATTGACGTACAGCTTCTCGGTATCGGTCACAACGGCCACATCGCATTCAACGAGCCTGCTGACGAGTTTACGGACGAGGCTTTCCGCGTAACTCTTTCCGAGAGCACAATCAATGCAAACTCAATCTATTTCGACGACGCTCCGATGCCGAGATACGCTATGACAATGGGTATCGGCTCAATTATGCGCTCAAAGAAGATTGTGCTTGTCGCTACAGGTGCAGGCAAGGCACAGGCAATCAAGGGTATGATTGAGGGTGAGGTCACACCTCAGCTTCCCGCATCTATTCTTCAGAATCATGACGATGTAGTTGTATACCTTGATAAGGATGCAGCTTCACTTCTTACGAAGTGAGTTTTAACTCAAAAATCCTCGGCGGTAAGTCGGGGATTTTTTAAAAGGGGAAATCAAAATGAAAAAAATAATTTCCGTGCTTCTCAGTGTATGTTTATTGGCTTCTTGCTTTGTTTTCGGTGCGAGTGCCGAGAATAAGGCACTGCGTTTCGGCTCCGACGGCAAGTTTACGGTGCTTCAGATTACCGACCCGCAGGATGATGCGTATATTGCTCACGGTCTCAAAGAGTTTATCGAGAAGGCTATCGAAGAGACTGACCCCGATTTTGTTGTTCTTACGGGTGATATTGTAGAGGATTCCCGTGCAGGCGATATATCTGATGACAAGATTTTTCAGGAGGGTGTAACTGTAGACGGTGATTATGCCGCAACTCTTGAAAATGTAAAAAAAGCCTGTGCTGATATATTTGCGCCCATTGAAGCTTCGGGTATTCCTTATGCGGTTTCTCAGGGCAATAACGACTATAACAGCGACGTTACAAATGAAGACTGGCTTGAGATTTATGCTTCATTTCCTAATAATATGACAGTTGATATGTCCGACGATGAAGAAGGTAAAATCGACTGCTATTTTCCCGTGTTTGCTTCCGATTCGGACGAGCCTGCATTCGGCTTATGGATGCTTGACAACGGCAGGAGCTTTACCGAAGGTCAGCTTAAATGGTTTAAGGGTTACGATAACGGCAATGTTCCTTCTCTTGTTTTTGAGCACGTGCCCGTAGACGATATAGGCAACCTCTATGAGGAGTGTAATATATGGGACGAGGGTGCGATTATTGACGGCACGTCGGCTTACCGACTTAAGGCTGACGTAGACGGTCACGCAGAGGGTATTGTAAAGCCCGGTCAGACTACGGAAGAATTTACTGCGTGGAAAAATAAAAACGTTGTCGGTGCTTTCTTCGGCCACTGGCATACAAGCGGATATACGGGAGTCTGGGACGGCATTACACTCGGTATGACCTACGGCTGTCAGTTTTCAAAGGCAGGCCCCTACGGTGTGCGTACAATAACGATTGATGAAAATACAGGCTCAATCGAAACGGAGATTTACGTTTACGAAAACAGTGAGTTTACGGTGCAGACCGACGAGCCTTATGCTGAGTATGACAACGCATTTGAGCAGGCGATAGCCGGTGTAATCAACTTCTTTAAAAACATATTTAATGCACTCGTTTATCTTCTTAAATTTTAATCTGATATGAAAAAACAGCAGAGCGATTTTGATTTTTCGCTCTGCTGTTTGTTTATTTCTTTGATGTGAGTCTAAATACATCGGAGCTTTTTCCGATGACAACCAGATGGTCATCAGGGGTGAAGATATAATCTCCGCCCGGTAAGGGCTTGAGCACCTCGCCGTGTTTGATTGCTATTATATTGACGTTGTATTCTCGCCTTACATTTACCTGCAATACCGATTTGCCTACCCATGAAGGCACAACGGGTATTTCGAAAATTGAATAGTCGTCTGTAAGCTGAATGTAATCGTAAACATTGTCGGCATTGAATCTTACCGCGAGCTTTTCGGCGATTTCTCTTTCGGGGTAAACTACCTCGTCTGCGCCGACACTCTTGAGAAAGCGTGCCTGAATGTCACGGTTTGCTTTCGAAACAACATATTTTGCTTTCATATCTTTGAGCAAGGCTGTTATTTCAAGCGATGACTGGAAGTTTTCACCGATACAAACAAAGCAGATATCAAAGTTGTTTACGCCCAGTGAGCGTATGACACCTTCGTTTGTACAGTCGCCTATATATGAATCGGTGAAAAGGGGAGCAAGCTCCTCGATTACTTCTTCGTCTTTGTCTACAATCATAACGTCGTTGCCGAGCTCCTGCATTTTGCGTGCAAGATGCGTGCCGCAACGTCCCATTCCTATTACAAGTATATTTTTCATTGATCAATTCTCCTTAACCGATAAGGATTTGTTCTTTGGGTCTTGTGAGCTTTGCGTGATCGCGACGCTCTGCAAATGCAACTATTATTGTAAGACCGCCGATTCTGCCTGCAAACATAAGAAGCATCAGAATTATGTGAGAAAAGCTGCTGAGTGTCGGAGTGATGCCTACTGTCAGACCTACAGTGCCGACTGCAGATGCAACCTCAAACAACACATCGGAAAGCGGCAGATTCTCTACAGATGATATGGCAATAAGAGCAATTATTACGGCTGCCAGGTATGCACTTATTATTGCACCCGAGCGTTTTACGGTGTCATCTTCGAGGCGGCGTTTGAAAACAACGGTATCCTTGTCGCCCTTTGCGACGGCAATAAGCTCAAACAACATTACCGCAACAGTGGTGGTTTTGATGCCGCCTGCGGTCGAACCGGGGCTTCCGCCAATCATCATAAGCACGCTCATAAGCACAACTCCGGCTCCGGAAAGATGATTGAGCGGCACTGTATTAAAGCCTGCTGTTCTTGAAGTTACGGATTGAAAAAACGCAGCGAGTATTTTTTCGCCTGTTGTCAGTGTGCTGAGGCTTGCGTTCCTTTCGGTAATGAAAAAAACAAGCCAGCCTGAAAGTATGAGAGCGGCAGAGGTAGTCAGCACGATTTTTGAGTGAAGGGAATATTTCTTTATTTTCAGCCCATGTGTCACAATATCCTGCCAGACTATAAAGCCTATACCGCCGCATATAATAAGCGCACAAACCGTCATATTAACGGTAATGTCGCTGTAAAACGGGGTAAGGGATGAAAACTCTCCATACCGCCCCATAAGGTCGAAGCCTGCGTTACAGAATGCGGATACTGCGTGAAAAACAGAGTAATAAAGACCTTTTGCCAAGCCCAACTCGGGGCAGAACCTTGTTGCAAGGAGTATTGCGCCTGCCCCCTCACATATAAGGGTAACCTTTATTATCTGTTTTAGCAGTCGGATCACTCCGCTTGATCTCATTGTGCCTGCAGACTGCATAAGCAGCTTTCTTTCGTAAAGGCTTATTTTCTTTTTGGCGAACACGGAGAAGGTCATTATAATTGTCATTACTCCGAGTCCGCCGATTTGTATCATTGACAAGATTACAAGCTGACCGAAAAGCGACCAGTGGGTAAAAGTGTCGCGGACAATAAGACCCGTGACGCAGGTTGCACTTGTTGCGGTGAAAGCAGAATCGAGCAGGGGAGTCCACTCTCTGCTTTTGGATGCAATCGGCAGGCACAGAAGAAGTGTTCCGATTGCAATAACCGCAACGAAAAAGAGTGCGATTATCTGAGTGTATGTCAGCTTGGATGCGGAAGCTTTCAAATTATTCACTCCGTATTATTTCATCATATCGCTGATGAGGTTTTTGATTGTGGAGACAACCTCGCCGATATCTGTTTTCCGGCTGATTGTCTTGTCTCTGCTGACGATTTCGCAAACGTTTTCTTTAAGGTTTCTCGGGCTTGCGATAATTCTCAGCGGTACGCCGAGAAGGTCGGCATCGGAGAACATAAAGCCTGCACTTACCTTACGGTCGTCGTAAATTACTTCGATACCTGCTGCCTGAAGCTCTTCATAGAGCTTGTCTGCGCATTCCTTTGTTGCGGCATCGTCGGAGCGTACGCAGCAGAGGTGTACCTGCCAGGGTGCGATTGACATCGGCCAGATGGGACCGTAATTGTCGTGGTATGCTTCGCATACGCTTGCGGCAAGTCTGCCTACACCGATACCGTAGCAGCCCATAATGGGGTACTGCTCCTGACCGTTGCTGTCAAGATATGTCATACCCATTGACTTTGTGTACTTTGTGCCGAGCTGGAAGATGTTACCAACCTCGATACCTCTTGAAAGAGTAACGGAGTGCTTGCCGCACTGTGGGCAGATACCGCCGTCTTTGATAGCGGCAACGTCTGCGTATTCGACCTCACCGAGGTCACGCTCGATGCAGAGACCGGTGTAGTGGTAGTCGAGCTTATTTGCACCGCAGGAGATGTTTGTTGTGCCTTTGAGTGAGCCGTCTATAATAACGGTAATACGCTCGTCCATATTGTAGGGGCCGATAAAGCCTGCAAACAGACCGCAGCCGTCAGTAATCTCTGCAGGGTGAATCTCGCAACCGACTGTATTGCGGAGCTTTGTTTCGTTGACCTCGAGGTCACCTCTGACAAAAGCAACGATGTATGTGTCATCAGCATTTCTCTGGTAAACAACAGCCTTGCAGGATTTCTCAACGGGTGCGTTGAGAAATGTGCATACCTCTTCGATTGTGTGCATATCGGGTGTGTGGACGAGAGTAAGCTCTTCGACTACTGCATCCTTTTCGTTTTCGACGATGCAGGGTGCAGCCTCGATATTTGCTCTGAAGTCACACTCACTGCAGACTGCGATGCTGTCTTCGCCTGCGGCTGTGAGGAGCATATATTCGTGAGAAACGCTGCCGCCCATCATACCGGAGTCGGACTTGACAGTAACAACCTCGGGGATACCGCAGCGTGCAAAAATGCGGTTGTATGCCTCGTAGCAGCGGTCATAATACTGCTCAAGGTCCTCCTGAGAGGTGTGGAAGGAGTAAGCGTCCTTCATTGTGAATTCACGTACACGGATAAGACCTGCTCTGGGTCTGCCCTCGTCGCGGAACTTGGTCTGAATCTGGTATATCATAAAGGGATACTTGTTGTAGCTGTTTGCATAGTCACGAACAAGGTGAACAGCAGCCTCCTCGTGAGTCATACCGAGGACCATCGGGCTCTTGTTTCTGTCGCTGAAGCGAAGAAGCTCACTGCCGATTGAGTCGTATCTGCCGCTCTCCTCCCAGAGAGTAGCAGGCATAACAACGGGGAACTGGACCTCCTGACCGTCGATTCTGTCCATCTCTTCACGGATGATGTTTTCAATTTTCTTTGTGATTCTGCGCATAGGCATATAAGAAGAGTATATGCCGTTTGCAACGTTTTTAATATAGCCGCCTCTGACAGTAAGAGCGTGGCTTTCGATTATACAGTCTGACGGCTTCTCTTTAAATCTTTCGCCGACGAGCTTATCAAGTTTCATTCTTTAAAACCTCCGAGATTAACTTAAATTACAACATCCTCTATTTTACATATATATTATAAAAAAGTCAACTTTATAAAAAGAAATAGCCCCGATTTGTAGGGTAGTACAAATCGGGACGAAATTATGAGTATATGTTTGTTTTAAAATGCGAAGTATTTCTCTCTCTGGCGCTTCATTCTGCCCTGGATTGCCTTGAGCTGAGCCTTGGCATCCTCTTCGCCGGTGACGTATTTCTTCATCAGCAGACCTTCTTCATAGCAAAGCTCATCGTGAAGCGGGAAGAAGTTTTCGTAGAGGAAGCTCGCATAGCGTACAAGTCTTAAATCGCCGACCATACGGTATTCGGCACTGATTGTGTCTACTGCAACACTGTAGAAATCCTTGATTGAGCTGATGAGACTTTCTCTTGTGTTCTGCGGTGCAAAAACTATTGTTGAGCAAATGAATGCGTTGCGGTTGTTGAAGCTGCTGTGGCTGTCTGTGCTGCCGACGATAGGATACTTGTTTCCTTTTGCACACTGCTCGTAGTAATAGATTGACTGGAAGCCGTTCTGCTCAAAGTAGTTTTCGCCGCCGAGCACTTCAAATGCATCAAATGATCCCTTTTCAAACATAGCGTCTGTGAGCGAATCCGGCACATGGAATACATCTGCAATCCAGTATGGGTGAGCAAAAATACTTAAGCCTTCTGCCTTGCGTATCTGTTCTGTGATCCATGTACAGCAGGCAAAGGGGAATCTCTCAACTCCTTCGGGGATATCAAGTGTATCTGCATATGCGTCAATGGTTGCCCAGAATTCTTCCTTTGTTATCGGGTCAGGGCAGTTGCCGTCGATACTGCGCTTGTCTTTACTGTCGCCGACATCTGCAATGTGTGAGCTGGCGGTTGTGAGTGCGTTGATGCTGTATTTGCCGCCAAAATTTACCATATGTACGTCGTTGATGTGGTCAGGCTCGCCCTTGGGCAGGTGAACCTCTTCACCGGGAATGAGTGTGTATTCAAGCTCAACATCTTTATATGCGTCGATAGCTTCAAGCGAGGGGTAGTAACGCTGGTGGTCGGTTATAGCAAGGAAATCGTAGCCGTGTCTGCGGTAATTTGCTGCAACGATCGCGGGTGATTGGTTGCCGTCTGAACGGAAGGTGTGCATATGAAGGTCGCCTGCAAAGGGATATCTGCCGATAAGGTCTTCGCTGACCGAGTATACGGAAAGTTGAAAATCCTTTCTCATATCGTCCTTGAGGAAGCGGACATAGTGCTCCTGCTCACCTTTGAAAACATGCTTTATACGGATACAGCCGTCAGCATCGGGCTTTACGGTGAACTCCTTTGTAGCAAGTGAGGTGTTGGGATATGCCCAGAGTGGACCTGTTGTAAGGGGTAAAATCTCCATATAGTACTCATCCTTTGTAAATGCGGCATGAGCACCGAGAGGTTTTATTGTAATCTCAACCTCTTTATCCTTTGGAAATACCTTGGGGAAAATATCGTAATCGTGAAGCTCATTTTTCATTATCAGTTCTCCTTTGCGAATGTGTCTGGAATTTTCTCGCCGAATATTGTATAGGGTATATCTTTTCTGCTTTCGTACTTTATGCTTGAAGTTTCAGCGGTAAAGCTGACCTCATAGTATGTTGAAAATTCCGGAGAGAGGTACTGGATATAATATGTGTTTTTATGCTCTCTCATTGTGACTATGAAGTTTGTTTTTGCTTCGCCGTTGAACTCCATTAAAGAAGTAACCCTTACAGAGGATGTACTTTTGTCAAGCTCAACCTTTTGTGTGAAGCTCTGTGCTTTGTAGATGTAAACACCGTCTTCCTCTGTGATTTCAGCGGCTTCGGGCTGAGTGCCGTCGGTAATATAATCAAACACGCTGTTGAGATAGCTTGAAGAGGTCAGCATCAGCGATATATCAGGGAATGGTGCCTCTTTATTGTCCTTAAAGCAGGTGTTGTAGGCTACGGAAAACTCGTCGTTAAACCACGGCTTGAGCTTTGATTTTGTCATTCCGCAGGAAGCAAGCGTGAAAACAGTAGCGACCGCAAGAAGAAGTGCAGTTAATTTTTTAAAGATTTTCATTGTATCATCCTCCTTATAATCTGCCTTTATTTTACACTTGTCAAAACAGTGTGTCAACATAAAATTGACATAAGGTTTATGCAGTGATATAATTTCATTATTGTTCTATTAAAGGCGGTGAAGCTGTGGAAGAGAGATATATGCGTACGGCAATGCTTGTAGGTGAGGACGGCATAAACAAACTGAAAAGCTCATCTGTATTGCTTTTTGGTGTCGGCGGTGTCGGTTCTTTTACGGCAGAGGCTCTTGCACGTGCAGGTGTCGGTCATATCGGCCTTTGCGATAATGATACTGTATCGGTTTCAAATATCAACCGTCAGCTTGTAGCGTTAAACAGCACCGTTGATAAATTAAAGGTTGATGTTATGCGTGAGCGTATTGAGGATATTAACCCTGATGCAAAGGTTACGGTTTACCCTTGTTTTTATTCAGCAGAAACAGCAGGGGATTTTCGCTTTGACGATTACGACTATATAATAGATGCGATTGATACGGTTACCTCAAAGCTGCTCATCATAAAAACCGCAAAGGATAAGAATATTCCCGTTATCAGCTGTATGGGCACGGGCAATAAGCTCGACCCGACTGCACTGACTGTTACCGATATAAAAAAGACGAGCGGCTGTCCGCTTGCACGAGTTATGAGGCGTGAACTCAAGAACCTCGGTATAAATTCGCTTAAGGTTGTTTTTTCAACCGAGCAGCCGATAAAGCCTCTGTTTCAGCCGGAGAATGAAGATAAGCGTTCAGTGCCCGGCAGTGTTTCGTTTGTACCCTCTGCTGCAGGACTCATCGCCGCAGGCGAGGTAATAAAAGACCTTATCAACAGCTAAGGAATGAAATATATTGAGTAAATATTCAAAACGAAAGCCTGCTTATACAAGCAGTGTAAGTACAAAAAGTATAGTGGCTTCTTTTGCAGTTGTTGCTTTTTTTATTGGTTTTGCCATATTTGGTTTTATAGTTATAGACCTTGAACATAAAATACCTGCAACATCTGATGAAGTGTGGAAAATAATTGAAGAACAAGGCTATGAACCAAAAGATTATACCGAAGGATACCACAATACAGATGTTAGTTTTGAGCTATCCTTGATAAAATGTGTTGGTTTTGAGAAAGATGACATATTTTTTCAATTCTTCGAATTTAACAACGAAGATAATGCAATAGATATTTACGGTCAAGCTTATCAAAAAATAACGCAAACTTATAATTCATGGCAAAAGACTGAAATACAATATAAAAATCAAGGGTACCATTTGTATTTTCTTGATTCCAAAGATAAATATAATGTTGCCATATATGTCGAGAATACTGCTGTATATGCTTATTGTGATTCCGAGAATATGAACGAAATAGATAGTATACTTGATAAAATTGATTATTTGACATCTGGCAACAACAAAAAAACAGAATAAACCCTAAACAACAAAAGCGAGCGGCACCCAATTTGGATGTCGCTCGCAGTGTTTTTTCAAGCCTCCCTTGCCTAAAGGGAGGGGGACCGCGTTAGCGGTGGAGGGATTTTTTGACAATAGCATCAATATATTCACAAACGCCTTCGAAATTATTAAAAATTTCGTTATTGGGTATTCGTATAACTGTCAAATTTCGGGATTCTATTATTTCTGTACGAACTCTATCTTTTAATAACCCTTCGTTACTGTAATGCTGTGAGCCGTCAAGCTCAATAATAAGCTGTGCGTCGTGACAGTAAAAATCAACAATATAGTTGTCTATGACTTTCTGCCGCAGAAATCTTACCGGATACGAGCGTAGAAAGTCATACCATAAATGCCGTTCTTCTTTTGTCATGTTTTTGCGAAGTGCTTTTGCATTTTCGGTTAATTTTGGATTGTGCTTTCTATCCATTTTATCCCCCTGTCAGTCTGACGACTGACATCCCCCTTTAGGCAAGGGGGACTTTAAATCTCTTTAAGTTTATTGGTGCTTTATATATTGTTTTATTTCTTCAAAATCATTTTTAAACTGATGTGCTCGCATTCCTGCTTTAATTGCGCCCTTAACGTTATCTGCTCTGTCGTCGATAAACAGGCATTCTTCGGCTTTTAAACTGTATTTTTCAAGCAGATGTTTATAAATTTTAATATCGGGTTTTACGGTGTGCACGTCTGCGGAAACCACAACGCCGTCAAAAAAATCAAGGTCGAAATAACGCGGAAAATATCTGTAAAAGCTCTTATGTGCGTTTGACAAAACATAAGCATTATATCCATTTGCTTTTACATAGTCACAAAATTCTTTCGCACCTTCAACGGGTACCATACACACGTCCCATTCGTCGATACACTTACGTAAATCCGTGTGATATTCTTCGGGTACTCGCTGCTTTATGCTTTCAAAAGCTTCGTCAATGCTGATATTGCCGAGGTCGAGCTGTACCCATTCGTTACCGCCGAAAAGCTCTTTTAATATAACGGGCTTTGCTTTTTCGTTTATGCCAAGCATTTGCATAGCCGCATCGGGGTTATAATCGAGCAAGACATTGCCCATATCAAATATAATATTCTTTATCATAAAAGATAGTTCTTTGTCCTCTCAATAAACTGTTTTGTATCGATTGCGTCGAGTCGGTGAGCATCTGTGCCGATGTTGAAGTATACACCGACCTCTCTGCCGATATTGTACATTCTTCTGCAGAAATCGGGATAGCCTGCCATTGCGTTGAGGTTAAGCTCAAATGCTGTTTCGTGTTCTCTGCCGAGGGTGAGCAGGTCGCCTATTTCGTTGTCGCTGAAGCACGAAGGGACACTGCCTGCCTCAAAGCCGACGTTAAGCCTTTTTGAGTTTGTGAGGTATCTGTCGTGAAACGGGTGGGCGATACAGTCGGCTCTGTCGGAATTTATAAGGTTTGTAAGTGTTTCGATAATGTGGTTTTTGTATCCTACCGGGCTTGTATCCTCTGGCTGAATCCAACTTGAAACGTGGTAGTGGTTCTGTGCCCAGAGTCTGTAATCAAGCTCAATGTCGTTATTCGGATAATTGAAATTGTTGACACCGTATGCCGAAAGCTCTGCACCGATAAGCACACGTACGGGTGACTCAATGGTTTTAACCTGCTCTCTGAGCATTGAGAGGCTTATTCTGAATTCATCCTCGGTGTCAGCCTGGACGTGGTCGGTAATTGCTATCATCTCAAGTCCGCATTTCTCAGCAGTATGTACAATATCATGCAACTTCATTTCAGGCTTTGCACAGCCTGAAAATGCTGAATGGATATGCAAATTCTGTCTGCAGAGTATGTCTAAATCGTATGTAGCTTCATGAAAATACATAAGTGACTGCTCCTGTAAATTATGTTTTTAGCGGGCGATTCGTGAATCACCCCTGCTACGCTGTAACATCTAAAAACTTTACAAAATGTAAAAATTCAAATCTCATTTATTGAGAGCGAGTGTAGGGAACGGTCTCGACCGTTCCGACAAGTTACATCAAGCCTTACGGAAGGGTCAAGACCCTTCCCTACAGTACAATTTTACATTGATAAAAAATAAAGTTTTAGTGGTTACAGCGTACTGCAATAATAATCTTTAACTAACATATAATAACTTATTTTTCGGCAAAAATAAAGACAATATGTTAAATTTGAAAATTTTCTTTTATTTTCTTTATAAGAACAATAATTTGACAAAGCTTAACTATAATCGCATTTGGACAAGGTTCGTCATATTTCTTCCTCAAGGGAGGTTATTTTATGTCATTTATGAATGTTGCTACGCTTTTCGGCGGCCTTGCGTTCTTCCTTTACGGTATGAACGTAATGGGTAATGCGCTTGAAAAAAGTGCAGGTAACCAGTTAAAGACAATTCTCGGTAAACTTACTTCAAACAAATTCAAGGGCTTTTTACTCGGTCTGGCGGTAACTGCTGTTATACAGTCCTCGTCCGCGACTACGGTTATGGTTGTCGGCTTTGTTAACTCGGGAATAATGCAGCTCACGCAG
The DNA here is from genome assembly GCA_017399065.1 of Clostridia bacterium. Taxonomy (GTDB): domain Bacteria; phylum Bacillota; class Clostridia; order Oscillospirales; family Acutalibacteraceae; genus UBA8612. Next base: position 42,296 of record JAFQEL010000012.1, read on the forward strand.
GCTGTCGGAGTTATTATGGGCGCCAACCTCGGTACTTCGGTTACCTCGTGGATTCTCAGTCTGACAGGTATTGAAAGCGATAATTTCTGGATTTCTTTGTTCAAGCCCGCTACATTTACGCCTATACTTGCTCTTATCGGTATTATCCTTAATATGTTCTCAAAAAAAGAGAAACGCAAGGATATCGGCATAATTCTTCTCGGCTTTGCCGTGCTTATGTTCGGTATGGAAATAATGTCCGATGCGGTTGAACCTCTCACAGAGCTTGAGTGGTTTAAAAACGCACTTGTTCTGTTTACAAATCCTGTACTCGGTGTAATTATGGGTGCAGTTGTTACGGCTGTTGTTCAGTCTTCTTCAGCTTCTGTCGGTATTCTTCAGGCTCTGACCCTTACGGGTAGTATAAACTATATGACTGCTGTCCCGATTATTATGGGTCAGAATATAGGTACCTGTGTCAGTGCCATAATTTCTTGTGCCGGCGCAAACAAAAATGCAAAGCGTGCCGCATTTATACATCTCTATTTCAACGTTATAGCTACGGTGATTCTGCTTGCTGTGTTCTATGGTGTAACCTCTTTTGTGGATATACCGATTCTCAATGAGCCTGCAAATCCTTTAGGTATTGCTGTGGTTCATACAGGCTTCAAGATCGTTGCGCTTGCAATTCTCTTCCCGGCATCCAATCTTCTTGTCAAGCTCGCCAACCTTACCGTTAAGGATAAGGGTGAAGATGAAAAAGCAAAGATGCTCGATGAACGCCTTTTCAGCACACCGGCAGTTGCTGTTGAACAGAGCCGCAAGGTGACAGTCAAGATGGCTCAGCTTAGTCAGCAAACGCTGCTTGATGCTATGCAGATGCTTAATTCTTATAATGAGAAAACGGCAGAGAGCATACGTAAAGGCGAGAAAAAAGCAGATAATTATGAAGATACAATAGGCGATTACCTTGTAAGACTCAGTGCTCGTGACCTCTCAGACGAGGACAGCCGTGAGCTTACTATGCAGCTTCACCTTATAGGCGACCTTGAGCGATTGAGCGACCACGCTTTGAATATACTTGAATCTGCTGAAGAACTGAAGGATAAGAAGATTTCCTTCTCAGGTGCGGCTCAGAAAGAAATGCAGAATATTGTTGCGGCAACCACACGTATTCTTGAGCTGTCGGTTGATGCGTTTGTAAATAACGACCTTGAAAGTGCAAAGCTTGTCGAGCCGCTTGAGCAGGTTATCGACGTGCTTAAAGAGGACATGAAGCACGGCCATATAGAGCGTCTTCGTAAAAACGAGTGCACGATTGAGCAGGGCTTTGTTTTCAACGATCTTGTTACAAACCTCGAGCGTGTTTCCGACCACTGTTCAAATATTGCGGCTTGCGTTATAGAAACGGCTCACGCAAGATTTGATATGCACAAGTTTGTAAGAAGCCTCAAAAAAGATTCTGAGGAATTCGATGAAATGTACACCAAATTCCTCAAAGAATACACAGTATAAAGTTTATACAATTACACCTTCACAGTCGTCATCATTGGCGGCTGTGATTTTTATTTTGTAATAATTACCGCATTCGGCACCGCTTAAAATTCTGACGGGTGTATAGTTGGCGGTGTAGCCCGTACACACTCCTTTTTCGTCCTTGGTTTCGGCAAGCACTTCTACCGTTTTGCCGATTTGTGATTTAAGAAAGTCGGCTCTGATTTCATTTGTAAGAGCAATCATTCTGTGTGCACGCTCTTCCTTGGTTTTACGGTCAAGCTGGTTTGGGAATTCTGCGGCACGAGTACCTTTTCGCTGCGAGTAGGGGAATACGTGCACCTTTTCGAAGCCTATCTTTTTTGCAAAGGCGAGCGATTCTTCAAATTCTTCTTCAGTTTCACCTGCAAAGCCTACCATAATATCGGTGGTTATCGTGCAGTCGGTAAAGCTCTCACGCAGTCTTTGACAGATTTTTTCATATTCTTCAGCGGTATAATGTCTGTTCATTCGCTTGAGCGTTTCGGTACAACCGCTCTGAAGTGAAATGTGAAACTGCGGGCAGAGCTTGGTTTGAGCTTTAAGACCGTTTATCATTTCATCCGTCATGTGGTCAGGCTCAAGCGAGCCGAGTCTTACTCGACGGATTCCGGGAGTTTCACATACTGCTGCTACAGCATCGGAAAGGGAAAGCGAGCAGTCCGTGCCGTAGGATGAAAGGTTGATGCCGACAAGCACGATTTCGGTGTATCCGTTTGCCGCAAGTGCGGCGGCTTCTTTTCTGATTTTGTCCAGCGGCTTTGAGCGGACTCTGCCTCTTGCGTATGGGATTATACAGTATGAGCAGAAGCGGTTGCATCCGTCTTCAATCTTGATTGCTGCTCTCGTTCTTTCATCAAAGCTGCTGATGCTGCACGGTACAAATTCATCACCGGTGCTGTGCTGAATAATATCTACACTGCGATTGTGATTTTTAAGATATTCCTTTATCATTTTCGGAATATCTATATTGTTTTTGTTGCCTGCGACTATGTCTGCCGCATCAAGCTCGCTTGCAATCTGCGGGTAAGCCTGTGGCATACAGCCGGTAAGTACAACTGTGCTGTCGGGGTGAAGCCTTTTGAAGCGTCTGACAGCCTGTCTTGTCTTTTTGTCACTCTCTGCCGTAACGGTGCAGGAGTTTATGATGTATACATCGGCATCCTCGTTTGAAGGTACAATCAGAAACCCCTCGCGCATAAGTGCTTCGCTGAGAGCCTGGGTTTCATATTGGTTTACCTTACAGCCGAGTGTATAAAAAGCCGCTTTCATAGCTTTGCTCCTTAGATTTATTGTCACTTAAAATAAATTATAACCTAAATTTTGCATTTACGCAATATCGTATACTGTAATTTATTTATTTTACATCTCATAAGCTTGATATGAAAGGGGAGATGTAAATTGAAAAGTAAGCTGTTAAGAATGCTGTCGGCAGTTCTTTGTACAGTGCTTGTTTTTTCTTTATCTGCGGTAGCGGCTGAAAGTGAAAGCCCCGGTATGCCCGTAACGGTTAATGCAAAGTCGGCAATTCTTGTTGATGTTTCAAGCGGTCATGTGCTTGCGGCAATGAATGAGCACGAGCGGCTTTACCCTGCTTCGGTTACGAAGATTATGACGCTTCTGCTTGTTATGGAGGCTATTGATTCGGGTGAGCTCAATCTAAACGATACGGTTGTTACGAGCCCTACTGCCGCCGCAAAGGGCGGCTCGCAGATATGGCTTAAAGAGGGGGAAACGATGACGGTTGACGAGCTGCTTCGTGCAACAGCTATTTACAGTGCAAACGATGCTTGTGAGGCTCTGGGAGAGCATATTGCGGGCAGTGAAGAAGCGCTTGTCGGAATGCTCAACAGCAGAGCGGCTGAGCTCGGGATGAAAAACACGCATTTTGACAACTGCACAGGTCTTGACGACACGAGCGACACGCACCTGACGACTGCGTATGATATATCACTTATGTCGGTTGAGCTTCTCAAACACGACCTTATCAGGAAATATACAACCGTCTGGATGGATTCGCTTCGTGACGGTGCAACTCAGCTTGTTAATACGAACAAACTGATCCGTTTTTATGACGGTGCAACGGGACTGAAAACGGGTACAACTTCAAAAGCCGGGTGTTGTGTTGCAGCATCTGCAGAGCGTAGCGGCACGCATCTTGTTGCTGTAGTTATGGGCAGCCCTACGAGTGATGACCGCTTCGGTGCGGCAAAGGCTTTGCTTAACTGGGGGTTTGCAAACTACGAAACAGTGACGCCTGTGCCCGACACTTCGCTGATAACCGACGTGACGGTCATAGGCGGATACAAGGACAGCTTTACGCCGAAGGTTGAAAGTCCCGGAGCAATGCTGCTGAAAAAAGGAAGTGCAGGGAAGCTTGAGCAGAATGTTGAGCTTGCCGTTGACGTGCAGGCACCCGTAGCCGCAGGCGAAAGGGTAGGCACGCTGACCTTTAAGCTTGACGGTGAAACTGTCGCCGAATGTCCCATAGTTGCACCTGAAGAAATAAAAAAACTCGACTTCCTTGAGGTTTTGCGGCGATTTTTAACTTCTTTTGCAAGCTTTACAAAAGACAGAGGGTGAACAGCGCAAAAAAATATTAAAAATGTTTAAAAAATTAATATTTTTGTATTGCAATACGATTGATTTTCGGTTAAAATAATCATTAATAATATTCTACTTTTAAGGAGAGTCGGCATTATCCGCAGAATGCCGCAAACAGCAAAGTCTATGGCAATCAAGTTGAACAGTTCCTATGCAGGCGAAAGAGCTTCTGCCTGCGAGCTCGCAAAAATCGAAGCAGAAATCATCAACGCACACAAGATGCTTCACGACGGTACCGGTAAGGGAAGCGATTTCCTCGGCTGGGTCGATCTGCCCGTTAACTACGACAAGGCAGAGTTTGAGGCTATCAAGAAGGCGGCCGACAAAATCAAGTCCGATTCACAGGCGCTTGTCGTTATCGGTATAGGCGGCTCTTATCTCGGCGCACGTGCGGCTATCGAGTTCTGCAAATCCTCCAACTATAACCTCCTTGCAAAGGATACTCCTCAGATATTCTTTACAGGCAACACGATCAGTTCTTCTTCAGTTGCTGAGGTTATGAGCCTTGTTGAGGGTAAAGATTTTTCGGTAAATGTTATATCCAAGAGCGGCACTACCACAGAGCCTGCCGTTGCTTTCCGTGTATTCAAGGAACTTCTTGAAAAGAAATACGGCAAGGAAGAGGCAGTAAAGCGTATATACGTAACTACCGACAAGGCAAAGGGCACTCTCAAGTCCCTTGCAGACAAAGAAGGCTATCAGACCTTCGTTGTTCCCGATGACGTCGGCGGCCGTTACTCCGTTCTTACAGCTGTCGGTCTGCTTCCCATTGCAGCCGCAGGTATAGATATCGACGCACTTATGCAGGGTGCGGCAGATGCCAGAGAAAAGTATTCGGTTCCTTCACTTGAGAACGACTGCTACAAGTACGCTGCAATTCGCAACCTTCTTTACCGCGCAGGTAAAAAGGTTGAGATGTTTGTAGGCTACGAGCCCTCCTTTACACTTATGTGCGAATGGCTCAAGCAGCTCTACGGTGAGAGCGAAGGCAAAGAAAACAAGGGCATCTATCCTTCTTCTGCGATTTATTCCACTGATCTTCATTCACTCGGCCAGTACGTTCAGGAAGGCGAGAGAATGCTCTTTGAAACTGTGGTTTATTTCGATAAAGTAAAGGCTGACGTCAGCATTGAGGTTGACCCCGAAAACGTTGACGGCCTTAACTTCCTCGCAGGTAAGTCGGTTTCGTTCGTAAACCGCAAGGCCTTTGAGGGCACACTCCTTGCACATACCGACGGTGATGTTCCCAACATCGTACTTGAGGTTGAGCAGATGGATGAGTATAACCTCGGTGAGCTCATCTACTTCTTCGAAAAGGCCTGTGCAATTTCAGGCTATGTGCTTGGTGTAAATCCCTTCGACCAGCCCGGTGTAGAAAGCTACAAGAAGAACATGTTTGCGTTACTTGGCAAGCCAGGTTACGAAGACATGAAAGCAGAGCTGGAAGCAAAACTCAACAGATAAATAAATATAAAGGAGCGATTACAATGGTAAAACTTATTCTCGGTCACAAGGGTGCAGGTAAAACAAAGAAGCTTATTGAGCTTGTCAACGCAGCAGTTGAAAAGTCCAACGGTAACGTTGTCTGCATCGAAAAAGAGGCTGCTCTTACTTATGATATTACACATCGCTGCAGACTTACAGCAGCTGACGACTATAAAGTAAGCGGTTATGATGCATACTACGGTTTTATCTGCGGTATCTTCGCAGGTGACCACGATATTACAGACGTATTTGCTGACGCTACTCTCCGTATCGGCGGCAGAAACTATGATGAGCTTGCAGATTTCCTTCTCAAGGTTGCTGAGCTTTCTGCTAAAGAAGGTAAGGATGTTATCTTCACAGTATCCGCTGATAAGGAAGAAATCCCCGCAAAGGTCTTCGAGGTTTGCGAAGTACTGTAAAAATTAAATTTTTTTCTTGACAAAGCGCAACTGAAACGATATAATAATCTTTGCGTGTTATTCGGCACGGTGCTTGTGTACCCTTTACGGAGGTATCAACAAAGGTGTTTATAGAGCTTGAACCCATTTTTAACAACATAGGCGAAAGGCTGGAGTTCGATTACGACCTCGATTTGTCCGATATCGACGTTTCCACTTTGTATCCCTTTGCCACACCCGTTAAGGTCAAGGGCAGCGTTTTTAACAAGGCGGGCATTGTTCAGCTTAAGGCTGATACATCTTTTACTTATTCCGCGCCTTGCGACCGTTGCGCACAGCACACAGAAAAAAATCTTTCTATCCCCGTTGACCATGTGCTGGTCACTTCGCTCAACGATGAAGAAAACGATGAGCTGATTCTTGTCGAATCGCTTCGTTTCAATCTGGATGAGCTTGTTACGGAGGATATTTTGCTCGGCTTGCCGACGAGGCATCTGTGCAAGGAAGATTGCAAAGGTGTTTGTCAGTATTGCGGCAAAAACCTTAATCACGACTCATGCAGCTGTTCTGCACCGATAGACCCACGTCTTGCGGCATTGCAGCAACTGTTAAATAATAACGATGAGTAGAAGTTACACACCAGCAAGGAGGTTCCAAAATGGCAGTTCCGAAGAGAAGAGTCTCTAAGGCAAGAAGAGACAAGAGACGCAGCAGCGTATGGAAGCTTAATGCACCTGAGCTCGTCAAGTGCCCCAAGTGCGGCGAGTACAAGAGACCGCACAGACTGTGTGCTAATTGTGGTTACTACAATGGCAGACAGGTAGTTGAAACAGAGGCATAAGCTTTAGGCTTTAAGGCAGAGAGGCGTTGTTATACCCTCCCTGCCTTTTGCTTTATAATTTGTGTGATTTCGTCGTCGCTTCAGGCTTGAAATACCTTTGTATTCCGTCGCCTTTGCGCCTTGAACTCACACCAAATTATAAAGCAAACTGATTTTGAAATATCGGTGACTTTGCGTTGTTTCGGATTCGAAATACCTTTTCTTCATAGGTGAAAATAATGAGTGTATTCTGTTGGGATTTTGACGGCACGCTTGCCTACTGTAATCATTTATGGAGCGGTAGTGTTTTTCGTGCACTTAATGAAACTGTTGAGAATCATACTGTTACCTTTCAGGATATAAGGCGTTGCAACGCAAGTGGTTTTACCTGGCATACTCCAGAGGAGGATTTTTCTGATTTAGTCGGTGAAAAATGGTGGGAGTTTATGAATGCTCATTTTTTCAGGAGCTTTGTTTCGCTCGGTATCAACGAAGCACAGGCAAAGTTAGCGAGCGAAAAGGTCAGAGAGATAATAATGCTTCCGTCAAACTACAACTTGTTTGACGATACGGTTTTTGTGCTCGAAAAAGCAAAAGAAAAAGGACACACCAATATAATCCTTTCAAATAATTATCCTGAATTGCAGTGTATAACGGATGCACTCGGTATTACGGATTTTTTTGACAGATTGATTATTTCGGGACTTGTCGGCTACGATAAGCCGAGAAAAGAGATATTTGATTTTGCAAAATCGTTTTATCCCGATGAAGATTTTGTTATGATAGGGGATAATCCCGTTGCTGATATTATCGGCGGCAAAAACGCAGGTATGACAACGGTTTTAGTCCACAAAGGCTTTGATAAAAACGCAGATTATTGCTTTGATAATCTGCTTGATATATGTTCGATTATGTGAAATTGTGCTGTTGATGTATAAAACTTTCCGTAAGGTTTATGTTAACTTTATTAAAGATGGTGAAATTATGTCTGAAGAATTGGTAAAAGCAATAAAAGTTAATGTTGATGCAATGTTTACTAATGCAGATATAATGCTTCAAACCTGCAATATGGATTTTATTCTTTGTGATTTGCCTATATGGAAACACGCTTATCATATGCTGCACTCACTTGACCAATGGTTTATAAATCCTAAAGAATATAGTGAGCCTGATTTCCATATTGACGGTTTAAATTCCTTGAATGAATACAGTGAAACATCTCTTTCAAGAGAACAGCTTCTTGAGTATCTTGAAAATATACAAAAGAAAATATACAATTATTTAAGTTGCTTAAACGATGATATGCTTTGTGAAATACCGGATGGATGTAAAGCTAATCGCTTGAGTTTGATGATGTCGCAAATAAGGCATTTCTATGCGCATTTGGGAAATATCAATGCAACAACAATTATTGAAACAAATAAATGGCCCCGAGTAGTCGGTATTACAGGTAAGAGCGGCAAGTCTACATCGGGTTTGTATGAGTAGGGTTCGGCGCTTGTCGACGGACCGTTGTTGAAGCTCAGATGACTGTTTATTTAAACGATTCTCATGTAGGGCAGAGGCTTGCCTCTGCCGCAGTAAATGTGATATGACGGCAAACACGGCAGAGGCAAGCCTCTGCCCTACCGTCGATTATATAATTTATATGCAATGCAGGTGGTGAGCTTTTTGAAGATACGTAATATGATTCCGAATGATTACGATTCAATGATGACGCTATGGACAAGTTCACCGGATATAGGTGTTAATCCTGATGATAACAAGGTATACATTGAAAAATTTCTTGCTCGTAATCCCTATACAAGTTTTGTTGCTGTTGAAAATGATGAGATTATCGGTACAGTAATGGCAGGACACGACGGTTACAGAGGGTATATTCATCATACTTGTGTTTCTGATAATTTTCGCAGAAACGGTATAGGTGCTTTGTTGGTTAAGGCTGCTGTGGATGCTTTAAAAGCAGAAGGCATAAATAAAGTGTTTTTAGTTGTTTTCAAGACGAATGAAAACGGAAATGCTTTTTGGGAAAAACAAGGGTTTAAAATACGTGAAGATTTATATTACCGTGATTTGAGACTGAACGGTTGAAAACAACGTAGGGAACGGTAGTCGGGTTGTATAAATCTGGAGTTTCTCGGGAAATACACAAAATTTCTCCCGAACTTAAAATATGGCAAAAATCGTTCTATGATGAAATTATAAGAAATAGAGAAGCTTATACAGAACTTTGTCGATATATAGAAGAAAACCCTTTGAAATGGGAAGTTTCTAAAGGTGATAACCATTAATTTTTATTTCTTGTATAATTGAAACGTAGGGAACGGTCTTGACCGTTCTGAAAAAATAGAGGTAGGTGATAAGCATGTCAGTAAAAATTACCGATGTTGAGCCGGGCTCAATATGCTACAAAAAAATATCGGGCGGTGAGACACTTATATCCGTCAACTCTCACGAGATAAACGACGTGCTTGATTACCGTTTCTATTGCAGTGAATGTAAGCTCAAGCTTGAGATTGAAAACGAAAAAGGTAAGCGCCGCACTGTTAAAATCAAGAAGGATGAATATGACGATTTGGGGTTGTGCTTTGAAACTTATCTTATGGACAAGCACCATTCCTGCAAAAACAAGTGCATATTCTGTTTTATCGACCAGATGCCCAAGGGTATGAGGGAGAGCTTGTATTTTAAGGATGATGATTCTCGTCTGTCTTTCCTTTTCGGCAACTACGTTACACTTACAAATCTTACCGACCGTGATATTGACAGAATTATTGAGATGCACATCAGCCCCGTAAATGTTTCGGTGCACACTATGAACCCCGAGCTTCGTGTAGAGATGATGAAGAATCCGAATTCCGGCACATCTTTGCGTTACCTCAACCGTCTTGCGGATGCAGGTATAAAGCTCAACACTCAGCTTGTGCTTTGCCCGGGAATAAACGACGGCAAGGAGCTTGAATTCAGCCTGAGTGAGCTTGGCAAGCTCTATCCTGCTGTGCAGAGCATTGCCTGCGTGCCCGTAGGTCTGACAAAACACCGTGAGGGCTTGTATCCGCTTGAAGCCTATAACGAAAAAACGGCAGCCGCAGTTATTGATACGGTTGACGATTTCAATGCTCATTTTAAGTTTTTCAAAGGCGAAACTATTGCTTTTGCTGCTGATGAATTTTATCTTTGTGCAGGCCGTGAGATTCCCGATGCAGATTATTACGGCGAATATCCTCAGCTTGAAAACGGTGTCGGAATGTGGCGCCTTCTGGAGGATGAGTTTAATTCTGCCCTTGAGGACAGTGAATATGAGCTTGCAGATAGCAGAAACATAACTGCTGTAACGGGTGCCGCGGCATATCCCCTTATAAAAAAGCTTGCACTCTCGGCAGAAAAGAAGTATGATAAACTGAAGATAAATGTAATTAAGATAAATAACGATTTCTTCGGTGAAAGCGTTACCGTAGCAGGTCTGCTTACGGGTCAGGATATTCTCGCTCAGCTTGCGGGTAAAGACCTTGGTGATGAGCTGATAATTCCCGATTCTGCTCTGCGTGACGGTGAGGACGTATTCCTTGACGATATGACGGTAACGGAGCTTTCCGAAAAGCTTGGTATCCCTGTGGCTTCTTGTGTTGCGGACGGATACGAGCTGTTAGATAAATTTTTAGGAGGCGAGTGATAATATGGCAAAACCGATAGTTGCTGTTGTCGGCAGACCGAATGTCGGCAAATCGACGCTTTTCAACAAGCTTTGCGGTAAAAGGCTGTCTATTGTTGATGATACACCCGGTGTCACACGTGACAGAATTTTCGGCGAATGCGAATGGGTCAACAGAAATATGATTCTTGTCGATACGGGCGGTATTGAGCCGTATTCGGACGATATTATTCTGTCGCAGATGCGCCGTCAGGCACAGCTTGCGATTGACAGCGCAGACGTTACAATTCTCGTATGTGACGTTCGTACAGGCGTTGTTGCGGCCGATGAAGAGGTTGCGGCGATGCTTCAGAAGAGCGGTAAGCCCGTTGTGCTTTGTGTTAACAAGTGCGACTCGATAGGTGAGCCTCCGCTCGAGTTTTACGAGTTTTATAATCTCGGTCTCGGCGACCCGATTGCTGTTTCTTCGGTACACGGTCACGGCACGGGCGATCTTCTTGACGCAGTGCTTTCGTATATACCCGAAGAAGAGGAGCAGGAAGAGGAAGATGATACGATAAAGGTTGCCATTATCGGCAAACCCAATGTAGGTAAATCCTCACTTGTTAACAAAATTTCGGGTGAAGAGCGTGCGATTGTATCAAATATTGCAGGTACGACACGTGATGCGACCGATACGCATATCGAAAACAAATTCGGCAAATACGTGCTTATTGATACCGCGGGTCTCAGACGTAAGAGCAGGGTTGACGATGCTATTGAAAAATATTCTGTACTGCGTGCTAAAATGGCTGTTGAGCGTGCAACTGTATGCGTTATTATGATTGATGCTCAGGAAGGTTTTACCGAGCAGGATTCAAAGGTTGCGGGTATTGCTCACGAAATGGGTAAGGCTTGCATTATTGCCGTAAATAAATGGGATGCAGTTGAAAAAGACGGCAAGACAATGGACTCCTACCGTAAAAAGCTGATGAATGATTTTTCGTTTATGTCATATGCTCCGATTATCTTTATCTCTGCTAAAACAGGTCAGCGACTTGACAGACTGTTTGAGCTTATCAATTTTGTTGACGAGCAGAATGCAATGCGTATACAAACCGGTAAGCTCAACCAGGTGCTTGCCGATGCAACAGCAAGGGTACAGCCGCCTACCGATAAGGGTAAGCGACTCAAGATTTACTATATGACTCAGGCATCGACACGTCCGCCGACATTTGTCTGCTTTGTCAACAAAAAAGACCTTTTTCACTACAGCTATCAGCGTTATCTCGATAACCAGATTCGTGAGGTATTCGGTCTTGAAGGTACTCCGACACGCTTTGTAATACACGAGCGTGACGAAAAGAAAAAATAATCAGAATAACTTTCTCAGCTCAGCACTGAAGATATCGGTGCTGAGCTGAATTGTTTCCGCTTCTTCGCCGAACACGGTATATGCACCTTTTTCCTGTACGGTAAGCACTCCGCAGGTGCTGAATACTGCAAGTATTATTATAAAAACTATTATAAAATAGTATTTGACAATGTTTTTCAAAATCTTCATCCTTTGCTTTGGTCAAGCAGTTTTACAAGTGCAGTGCCCAGAAGTCTACCTGAATAGGCAGCTTCTTCGAGGGTGTTTGCACAGCTGCCCATTTCAACGAGCAGGTTGTTGTGAGACAAATCCATATTATATTTACGCTGGCAGAAGTAAACGGGTCGCATAAGCCCCGGGTACATTTCTTCGCATACGCTTTGCAGGTTGAGCGCAAAGGTCAGGTTTTGTTTCCAGTCGGGGAATGACGTTACCTTGCCTTCTTCACAGCCTGTTATTATCATCATCTGTGCTGCTTTTTTGCCGAGAACGGTTGCCACGGGCTTTATTCTTGTGCCGTTGTTCTCCTCAATTGCATCACGGTGAATGTCGAGCACTATCTGAATGCTCGGATACTGTTTGAGGTATTTCTCTACGCTTTTGCGTGAATGATCGTATGCACCCGTATACTTTACATCGTGAATTTCTGTGTCATGTATAACACTGTAGCCTGCGGCTTCAAGCTGCTCTTTGATTTCGGTTCCGACTCTTACCATATTGCGGTCGGATGAATTGCTTCGGGTGATATAATCCTGCGCATACCAGCCTCTGTCAAGTATTTCGTAGCTTTCGGTAGTATGGGTATGAAACAGCAACACTGTCGGCTGAGATTTGTCGGTTATATTAATATTGGGCTTGGCGGTAAGGAATTTATTCAGGTCGAGCTTTTGCTGTGTGTCTGTGTTGTTTCTGACAAGTATATTTCCGACAGCGGTTGTAACATTGCTTTTGCCGTACTGCCTTTCGCTTATTTTGCCGTCCTCGACATCGTCTGCGGCACCTGCTTTGGCTGAGTCAATAAGCAACTTTATATCTTCGGGTGTTGCAGTGAGGCTGTCAAGCGGATTTGATGCAAAAACCGTACGGTCGGCTGATTGCAGATTATCTTCGTCATTTGTGTTGCTGTCAAACAGAAGGTTGAAGTATTCTTTTGTTTCGGCTGATTTTTCAGAAGCTTTATTTATAAAACCGATTATCGGCGAAACAGCTTCGCTTTTTATTCCTGCAGTGAGTGCGGCAATAAGTAATACTGCGGTGATTGCAGAAAAAATATCGTAAACCGTATCAAATTTTATTTTCACTTGAAATTCCTCCGCTGTCATATTATTATATCAATATATATGACAGACGAAGAATGCTTATGATACAAGCGAATAAAGCTCCTCGGCGCTTATATCGGGCTGTAAGGCAGAGTTTATGGCTGTTGCGACGAGTTTTGATGCACGCTCGATAATAAGGTCGATTTCACGCGGTGTTACCATCATTTTTTCTCCGCTTTTTTCGAGTTTGCCCGAGGTACCTGTAAGGTCATAGGCGAGAGTTGCGGCATCGACTACAGTAGGCACTCCGAGTGAAATTACGGGTACACCCATCGTATCGCGGCTGATTTCTGCTCTTGCGTTGCCTACTCCCGAGCCGGGGGTGATGCCCGTATCGCAAAGCTGTACGGTACAGCCGAGCCGTGACAGCCTGCGGGAGGCAAGTGCATCGACGGTGATGACTGCAGCAGGGGAGACCTGCTTTATTATACCTGCAAGTATTTCGCCGGTTTCGATTCCGTTCTGACCGAGCACACCGGGTGTGATTCTCGCTACGGGTCGCAGTGACTCAAAGCCTATCGATTCCCGGAGCTCTTTGCCGATATGTCTGGTAGAAAAAATCAGTGATGCACATTCGGGTCCCAGAGCATCGGGCGTTATCTGATTGTTGCCGAGACCTGCGACGAGCACGAGACCTTCGGCAGGCAAAAGCTTTTTAAGCTCGGAAGCCACAGCCTTCATTCCGTCACCGAATATATCGGTTGCAGACCCGAAGCCGGGCAGTTCAACAGTGATATACGTGCCGATTTTACGCCTTAGTGCTTTTTCACCGTTTTGGTTTGTGATTTTTATTTCTGTTATTTTAATTTTTCTGTGCGAGGTTTGCTTCTTCTCAATCCCGTCAAGTGCAGATCTGCTGCTGATTTCGTGCTGTTCAAGTGCTAAATCCGTGCGTAAATCCATAAGTTCAGCGTCCTTTCTTGTTTAGTATGTCATATTTAAATATTTTTAAACTTTTCTTAAAAAATAACTTGCAATTTGCTTTAATAAATGATAATATACATAGATGTGTGATAGTAAAAAGGAGGTGTACTCAAATGCCGAACATCAAATCAGCAAAGAAGAGAGTTCTTGTCAACAAGACAAAGGCAGCTCGTAACAAGTCTGCTAACTCTGCACTCAAGACTGCAATCAAAAAGGCTAACGCTGCAATCGAGGCTAATTCTGCAGATAAGGATGTCCTTGTAAAGGCTGCGATCAAGAAGATCGACCAGGCTACAGCAAAGGGCATTCTCCACAAGAACAACGCCGCAAGAAAGAAGTCTGCTCTTACAGTTAAGGCAAACAAGGCTTAAGGGAGAGTTGATTAATCCGCTCTTACTAATGCAGCTTTATTCGAGACTGATACGTTTGTATCGGTCTCGCAGACTGCCTTGCAGTCACTGCGGTCGACCTGTGTCTCTCAAGTAATCGGGAGATAGAGGTCGGCCGCATTTTTATGCAGTTCTACTAACTAATTTCTATTTAAGTATTGACTTTGGTTTATAATGCGAGTATACTGTTGATAACAATTAAAAGAGGAGGATATTTAAAATGTGTAAAAAAGTACTTAAGATAGTCGGTATTATTGCCGCTGTTGCTGCTGTTGCTGCAGGTGTTTTCTTCGCAGTTAAGAAGATCAAGGAGAAGAAAGCTGCTGAGGCAGGCGATGAGGAGAACTATGTTTCCTGCTCATGCTGTGAGGCTGAATAATTAACTGTTTTTAAAATAAAGAGGTACGGTTCGTTTGTGCGGACCGTACCTCTTTTTGTATAGTATTCAGTTTAAATTTACTTGATAAATTCATTCGGGTTGGCTTTTATATACTCACCGCCTGCGGCAAAAAGGTTTTTACCTGCCGTAAGGTCGCGGAATTCTCCGTTGAGTCTGTCGATTTCGTGAGGAATAACGGAAAGCTCCTCGTTATTCTCATCATATCTGTCAAACATCATTCTGATTACCTTATATATTTCGCTGTCGAGTATTTTTTCTGCCGCTTCTACCGCATCGCTTGTGAGCGGTCTGTAGCTTGATTTGAAGAAGGCTGAAAGATTACCCTCTGAGGCATCTGAAATCAGGTAATACAGTGCATAAACGTCCTTTTCGCCCTGAGTCATTGACTCATAGAAGTTGTTGGTATCTTCGTTTTTTTGACAGATGTATTCGAGACAGAGTGCCGTGCCCTCAAAAAGTGTATCGGCAGGAGCTGAGGCTATTATCTCTTCTGTAAGGTTTGAGTATGCATCGCGAAGCTCTTTTGCACGCTTGACTTTTGCGAGATTTTCGTTAAATTCCTTACTGTGCCTTGATGCGGCGCCTATAGCTTTTTTGAATACAAATACCGTAAGTATGATAAGCAGTGCGAGAAGCAGGTAAAGATACCAGAAATGTTTTATGCTTTCAATAAATCCGTTCATTTTAATCTTCTCCTCGGTCTATCAGAATCTTGTAAATATCGCCTTTTTTGAAGCCTGTTGCCTTTGCAGCTAACTTTGCCGCTTCACTTGCTGAAATGCCTTTTTGGAGCTGTTTTGCGGCAAATTCAACAGCTTCTTCTAATGTTGACGGTGTTTCTTCTTCGGGTGCACCTTCGATTATTATTACGATTTCACCTTTAAGCTGACCGTCGGCATATTCTTCCGCGGCTTTGCAGAGGGTGGTGTGAATTACCTGCTCGTGAATCTTTGTTATCTCACGCACTATTGCTATTTTACGGTCGCCGAGTGCTTGTGCCATATCCTTGAGAGTGGCAGGCAACTTATGAGGTGCTTCGTAAAAGCACATCGTGCGTTTTTCATTTTGTATCTGTGCCAGATGCTCTCTGCGGCTGACCTTGTTTACACTTAAGAATCCCTCGAAGGTGAACCGTTTTGCGCTCATTCCCGAAAGAGCAAGTGCAGTGACAAATGCACACGGACCGGGGACAGATGCTACGGGAATATTCATCTCGTGACAGAGTCTGACAAGGTCTTCGCCCGGGTCAGATACAGCGGGCATACCGGCATCGGTTACCAGACAGCAGTTTTCACCTGCGGCTATTCGGTTTATGATCTGACTGCCTCGCTGAGTGCGATTGTGCTCGTGGTAGCTTACCATCGGCTTTTTGATTTCAAAGCGGTTGAGGAGCTTGAGAGTTACCCTTGTATCCTCTGCGGCTATGAAATCACAGTTTTCAAGTGCCTCTATTGCACGCGGCGAAAAATCGCCGAGGTTACCTATCGGCGTGCCGACAATATAAAGTGTGCCTGTTTTATTATCAGTTTGCATAGCCGCCGTATATCCTTTCGAGTTCTTTTCCGTCGTTCATATAAAGTGTTTTTTCTGTGCTGAGTGAGGATTTTGCATCCTTTTTACCCTCTATAAGTACAAGCCAGGGTGCACTCTTTTCGTTCTTGGCGACAAATCTCAGTCTCTTGGGCTCGATTTTATTCGCTCTCATAGAGCAAATTATATCCGTCAGCCTTTCGGGTCTGTGGCACATACACATTCTGCCGCCCGAACGGAGAAGCCACGCTGTTTGGCGGACAATATCCTCAAGCGTACAGCCGACTTCACTGCGTATGAGTCTGTGAGGCTCATCCTCACAGTCGTAACCGCTGCCGACAGGGAAGTAAGGGGGATTTACCGTAATGAGGTCAAATGTACCAGCATCGATTTCTTTGTTTAATTCTTTAAGGTCTTTGTTAAGTACATTAAGCTTACCCTCAAGTGAGCTGAGTTCAATGCCTTTTTGTATAAGCTCGCAGGCATCGGGCTGGATTTCGACTGCAGTTACGGGGTGCTGTTTTTCTTCCCGGAGCATCAGCAGAGGAATAATTCCGCAGCCGCTGCAAAGGTCGCATATTTTTTCCTTGCGTTTGGCCTGAGCAAAATCGTACAGAAGAAAAGCGTCTGTACCAAATGTATGTATATCGCTGAGTATGGCAAAAACACCGTTGCCCAGTGACTCTGTTTTAAAATCAGCCATATCTTTTCTCCTTTCAAAGCATATTTATGTTATTATAATACAGAATTCGATTTCTTGCAAGTAAAAAACCGCTGCTCGTAGGCCGAGTGTTCGTAAGGACACTCGGCAGTTTTATTCGCCATACGGCGAGTGATATTGCTTCGCAGTTATATAATGCTACGCATTGTGTTATTGTCCTTCGGACAGTTTTATGCGAATAAAATAACACTGAAGCCGTAAAGCTTCAATATCACTTTTGATTTATCAAAAATATCACTGCAAATTTTAATTTGCAATATCACTGTTACTAACCGAAAAAACTTATTTTAGAAAATAGTAATTGTTTTTTTAGTATATAACCCACTATGACACTTTCAGTACGAAAGTGTCTGTTTTTTATCAAAAAAAATGTGAGACACCTTATAAAAAGCGTCTCACAACTGTATGGATATTTGTTTATGTCCTTAGCAACCCCGCCCATACTGAGTAGCGGTTTTGAGTTTGTTTTATCAGCCTATAGCTCTTTTGATTTCCTGGAAGAGAACGTAGATTCTTGTGTCCTTAAACCAAGCCATGAATTTTTCGAAGAATGTCATCTCGACAACTTCTTCTTCCCATGTGAGGGGAGCACTGCCGTCATCGATAACGAAAGCCTGAGTGAGGCACATACCGCCTTCGCCGAGAAGCTCTGCACGGATGTATGTGTAGTTTTCTGCACCGTCGATTGTGTCGAGGTCAATTGTATATGTACCGTTGCCGCTTACTGCCTGCTTTGCAATAACCTTACCGTCTGCAATCCACTGAATCTGCTTTGCGTCGGAGTAGTTAACGCTTACCTTGTGACCGTCTGTGATAACGTTTGAGAACATCGGGTAGGGGAGGTCTGTGTTTGCAACATCAATTTCCTCTGTCGGACCGATTTCAAATTCGTTTGCACGAAGCTTTCTTGTAACTGAGAAGAAAGCGCCGCTCTGCATTGTCTCTTTGACTTCATCCATAGTGTTTTCTTCCATCATAAAGATCATAAAGGAAGTGTCGATGGTGTCAAGCCAGTGCGCATCTGTATTGCTGAAGCCGATAACGTTTTTACCGTAGGGCAGACAGTACATAAGCATATTGTCCCAAAGGATTCTGTCGTAGCCTGTTGTGCCGTTTCTTTCGTTGAAAACCTCTGTGCCGAGGCAGGAATCGTATTTGAGTACAAGGTCGCTGAAGTATTTAACGTATTCGGGGTCGTTTACAACGTTGTGGTTAGAGTTGGACTGAAGCCAGTCGCCGGGATGATTGATGTGAGAAAGACCGCCGTTGTCATCAATGAACTTGATAGCTTCTTCGTAGCCGTTTTCGCCGCCGTCCCATGCGTTACCTACGCTGGGATCAAGGAAGTAACCGTTTACGTGGCTCTTTGTGAGTGTTATGTAACCGAGCTCGTTAGCACCTGTAACACAAGTCATACCTGTGCCTCTGGGCTGACCGTTCTCAAGCGGATATGTACCGCTGATGATGCCTTCGTATTCTTCATCGGTGAGGTGGCCGACCTTGTTGCCGATGATGTACTGATACATATAGAGAAGCGGACGAGCAGGCTCTTTGTTCCATTCTACACCTGTAACACCGTGGTCGGCGTTTGCAACAAAATCAAAGCCGCGGTTGTAGTAGCCCTTGATCATTGTGGGCAGGTCAAGATCAGCGTCGCTGTAGGTTGTGTGAGTGTGAAGTGTGCCTTTGTATGCACCCCATGCTTCGTCGCCTTCCCATACAACTTTGTCGTAGGGAGAAACGATTGTGTAGTTGCTTTCACTTGCGGCAAAAGCCATAAAGCCTGCCTGCATAAGAATAATTGCTGTGAGCAGTATGCTCAGAAGTTTTGTACGATTTTTCATATGCTATAACCTCCAAAAAATTTAGTATATTATCTCATATTTTATTTAATTTGTCAATTGGAATCGGACAAAATAACTGCCGAGTATGCGGGAATATCAACGCTTGTGTGGTCTATACCGTTGCCGCCAAGTAACAATTTTGAACCGTGCCAGTCTTCCGGCAGATAGTAGGTGATTGGGTGTACATTACGGTTGGCAATAAGCATAATTCGGCTGCCGTAGGTGCTTCGGACGTATGCTATACAGCCCGCCGCTTCGGATACGGGGTGGAAACTGCCGTCGTAGAGTGCGGTGTTTTCTTTTCTTATTTTTCCTAATTCTCTGTACCATTCGATAAGCTCGCGGTTTTCGTTACCCCAAGGGTAACAACCGCGGTTAAACGGGTCTTTATATCCCGTCATACCTGCTTCGTCGCCGTAATATATACTCGGCACACCCGGCAAGGTGAACTGTATTGCGGCGGCGGTTTTCAGCATCTGTACGCCGATTTCAAGTTGCTCATCGCTCAGCTTTTGTTGAGCCTGCCATCGTCTGTCACGTCCCTCACAGCTTTCACCGACGATTGCTGTTATTGCACGCATTGTGTCATGAGTGCCGATATGATTCATCAGCACGGGTATGCACTGAGGCGGGTAGTTTTCGAGAATTGTGAGAATTTTGTCGGTAAAGCCGTTGGCAATACCTGTACGCATAAAGTACATTATCGCATCTGCAAACGGATAATTCATAACCGAATCAAGCTGACCGCCCAGTAGATATCTTCTGCGTTTGTGGTAGGCGAGCTTGTTTGATGCATCCTCCCACACTTCGCCGATGATTACTGCGTCTTTTTTTTCGCTCTTTACGCAGGCGTTGAGCTTATCGAGAAAATCGTCGGGCAATTCGTCTGCAACGTCAAGTCTCCAACCGGATGCACCGAGCCTGAGCCATTTGCGTATAACACCGTCATCACCGAAAATAAAATCGCAGTAGCTTTCGCTTTTTTCGTTTACATTCGGCAAAGTGTCAAAATCCCACCAGCACTCGTAGTCATCATTCCAACGGCGGAATGTGTACCACGAATAATAGGGTGAACTCTGCGAATTATAAGCACCCGATGTCGGGTATCGGTTCTTTTTGTTGAAATATATGCTGTCGTCGCCGGTGTGGTTGAAAACACCGTCGAGAATTATATCAATACCTTTTTCTTTTGCCTTATCGCATAGAGATATAAAATCGCTTTCACTGCCGAGTAATGGATCGATTCTCGTATAATCGGCCGTATTGTAGCGGTGGTTTGAGTGAGCCTCGAATATAGGATTGAGATAAATGCAGGTAACACCAAGAGAAGCTATATAGTCGAGCTTTTCTTCTATGCCCTTGAGGTTGCCGCCGAAGTAATCGTTGTTGAGCACTTTGCCGTTTTCGTTGGGTCTCCATTCGGGCTGAGCACCCCAGTCGTCACGCAGTATGCGATCAT
The DNA here is from genome assembly GCA_017399065.1 of Clostridia bacterium. Taxonomy (GTDB): domain Bacteria; phylum Bacillota; class Clostridia; order Oscillospirales; family Acutalibacteraceae; genus UBA8612. Next base: position 62,707 of record JAFQEL010000012.1, read on the forward strand.
TCGGGATTTTCTGCAGCACGGTTTCGGCTCTGTAAAATCTGTCGGGGAAAATCTGATAGATAACGCCGCCTTTAAGAGAGTCGGGAGTTTTGAAATCTTTCTGATATACTGTCAGCTGCCAGTCTTCGCCGTCGCTGCAGAATTTGCCAACGTTGTTTGCAGTTTTGCGTATTTCGCCTTTGCCGTAGGGGATATCATACTCAAAATGATACCAATAAAGACCTGCCGACTCGGGAGTGAAGCTGATTTTCCACCATTCTTCACTGCTGCCCTCCATACAGTCCCATTCAAAATCGCATCTGTTTTCGGCTTCGCCGTCGCGGTGCCATACAAGCCTTACACCGCTGCACTGCATATCACGGGGAAGGATGACACGTAAACAAACGGTGCAGCCTTCACAGATTGCACCGAAAATGTTCTTATGAAAATTGAGACGGGAATTGTAGGGAATGTAATGCATACGGACTCCTTTTATCAGATAAGGAAAGCCTTTGCAAGAGCAAAGTAAATAACGAGTGTAACGATATCGACAAGTGTCGCAATCATCGGACCTGCCATAAGAGCAGGGTCAAGTTTTACTATTTTTGCAAAAATAGGAAGTGAGCAACCGATAAGCTTGGCGACGACTATAGCGATAAACATTGCAAGTGAAACAACAAGGAAAACCTTAAGGTCACCCTCACTGAATATATACATTCGCAGTATATTTGCAAGACCTAACACGACACCGCAGACCGCGGCAACGCGAAGCTCTTTGAATACGATTTTAAAGTAGTCTTTTATTTCAATTTCGCCGACTGCAAGACCGCGTATGATAAGGGTTGAAGCCTGACTGCCCGCGTTACCGCCCGTACCCATAAGCATAGGCATTGAAGCGGTAAGAGCGACAAAGCCCGAAAGCAGGGTTTCGTAGCCCTCGATAATCATGCCTGTAAACGTGCCCGATATCATAAGGATAAGCAGCCAGACGATGCGGTTGCTTGCAAGCTTGAATATACCTGTTTTGAGGTATTCATCGTCTGACGGGGTCATAGCCGCCATTTTTTCAAAGTCCTCTGTGACCTCTTCTTCCATAACGTCAACAGCGTCGTCGATTGTAACTATACCGACAAGTCGGCCCTCGTTATCGGTTACAGGCACACTCAGAAGATCGTACTTACGGATGATGTCGGCAACATATTCCTGATCGTCAAGTGTATTCACACTGATGAGCGAAGCATCCTCCTCCATGATTTCGCTCAGAAGAGTGCTGTCTTCGTTAAAAATGAGCTCACTGAGGTTGATTGTGCCGACAAGATGACGTGCCTTGTCGATACAGTAACAGGTGTAGATTGTTTCTTTATCGATACCTGTGCGACGGATATTTTCGATAGCCTGTGCAACTGTAAGGTTGTCGTGAAGCTGCACCATTTCGATTGTCATAATGCTGCCTGCACTGTTTTCGGGGTAACGCAGGAAGCGGTTGATAAGCTGCCTTGTCTCTTTGTCCGCAATTTTGAGAACACGTGTTACAACGCTTGCAGGTACTTCCTCAAGGAAGTCAACCGTATCATCGAGGAAAAGCTCATCGACAAGCTCACTGAGCTCTCGGTCAGTAATCGAGTTAACAATGTTCATCTGGTCTTCGCTTTCGAGGTAGGCGAAAACCTCAGCCGAAATATCTTTTGGCAGTATACGGAACACAAGAAGCTGCTGTTTGGGTTCGAGCGAGCTGAAGAATTCGGCTATATCAACCTCATTCATTTCAGAAAGCTCAGATTTTAAAGTACCGAACTTTCCTGCACTCAGCAGCTCGAAAAGTTCGTCAAAAATCTTTTCATCCATAAAAATACCCTTTCTGCATATCGTTCCATGCAGAAAGGGCAATGCAAACTAAATCGGCTCTCTGTTACCCGATAAGGGTGAGGAGGCCAATGCACGCTGAACCGAGGGCACGGAACGGATGCTGTTTTGTTTTAAAAGCCGAGCAACATAAAGGTATGCTGTCCTTACTGTCCAAAACAGTTTGCCTCCTTTGATAGAGAATTTGAAGCGATAAAACTTCATCTATTCAATTTTAGTATTATAATATCTCTTTGTCAAGATTTTATTTACTTTTTTTAGCCGGAGCCTTTTTTGCTGTTTTCTTTTCTGCTGTTTTTGTTGCGGATTTCTTAGCTGCAGTCTTCTTTTCGGGTTTGGCTGCGGGCTTTACTGCAGGCTGAGTATTCCAGATGTTTGCGGCATACTCGTTGATTGCTCTGTCAGCGGCGAATCTGCCTGCACCGGAAATGTTCATAAGTGACATTCTGTTCCATGTTTCACGGTCTTTCCAGAGCTCCTCTGCCTTAAGCTGAGCCTGACGGTAATCGGCAAAATCAGCAAGAACCATATAGGGATCGTGGTAGATGATAGAAGCACTGACATCGGGGAACATCTTGCCGTTGATACCCTTGTTGATGAAGTCGATAACCTTGTGGATCTCGCTGTTGTTTTCATAGTAGGTGCGGGGATTATAATTCGGTTTAAGCGCATTTGCTTCGGGCGTTTTCATACCGAATATAATGATATTCTCTTCGCCTACTGCATCATGGATTTCAATGTTTGCACCGTCCATTGTGCCGAGTGTGACTGCACCGTTGAGCATAAGCTTCATATTACCTGTGCCGCTGGCTTCAGTACCTGCAAGTGATATCTGCTCACTGATATCTGCGGCCGGCATAAGTGCCTCAGCCATTGATACGTTGTAATCTTCAACAAATACAACCTTGAGTCTGCCTCTTACATCGGGGTCAGCATCAATAAGCTTGCCGAGCTCACAGATGAAGTTGATGATTCTCTTTGCAACTATATATCCGGGTGCAGCTTTTGCGGCAAAGATATATGTGTGCGGTGTAAAATCACCGTCGGGATTTTCTTTGATTGCAAGGTATTTTGAGACTATCTGAAGTGCGTTGAGGTGCTGACGCTTGTACTCGTGAAGTCGCTTTACCTGAACATCAAAGATTGAGTTCGGGTCGATTTTTACACCCTGCTTCTTGAAGATAAGCTTTGCAAAACGCTCTTTGTTTGCAAGCTTGATGCTCTCGAGCTTTGCAAGTACAGCCTTGTCATCCTTGTATTCACGCAGGTTGATAAGCTCATCAGCGTTGTAAGTGAAGCCGTCGCCGATAAGAGAGGTGAGGTAGCCTGCAAGCTCGGGGTTGGACTGATTGAGCCAGCGGCGGTGAGCAATACCGTTTGTAACGTTTGTGAACTTCTCGGGTGTGTGACGGTAGTAATCGTTGAATACCGTATCCTTGAGAATCTGGCTGTGGAGTGCGGAAACACCGTTTACACAGTGACCTGCAACAACGCAGAGGTTAGCCATACGGACAGAACCGTTTGCGATAACAGCTGTACGCTCAACATAGTCAGCATCCTGAGTGATTGACCAAGCGTATCCTCTGTAACGGTTGTCGATTTCCTTTGTAATTTGATAAATTCTGGGAAGCAGACGGCGGAAGAGGTCTTCACTCCAGCACTCAAGAGCTTCCTTCATAACTGTGTGGTTGGTGTATGCAACGGTGTTGCTTACAATTCTCCAGGCATCGTCCCAGCCGTAGCCGCATTCATCGAGGAAAATTCTCATCAGCTCGGGAATTGCGAGAGTGGGATGAGTGTCGTTGATGTGGATTGCGTTCTTTTCGGCAAAGTTTTCGATTGAGCCGTAAGTGCGAAGGTGACGTGCAACGATATCCTGAACAGAAGCGGATACGAGGAAATACTGCTGCTTGAGACGAAGGCTTTTACCCTCAGGGTGGTTGTCGGAGGGATAGAGCACCTTGCTGATGACCTCAGCCATAGCATTCTGCTCAACAGCCTTGAGGTAGTTACCCTGGTTGAAGTTTTCCATATCAAGACCGGGTGCCTTTGCAGACCACAGACGAAGCACGCTTACTGCCTTACCGTCCTTACCCGGCACAAAGAGGTCGTAGGGGACAGCCTTGATAGGTGTATAGTCCTTAAGCTCTACGTGGTGATAGTGAGTATCCCAGAAATCTTCTACCCAACCTTCAAAACGGATTTCCTGTGCACTCTGCGGACGCTCTACGAGCCATGCTTCACCGCCGGGAAGCCAGAAATCGGGCATCTCGGTCTGCCAGCCGTCGATAATCTTCTGCTTGAAGATACCGAACTCGTAAAGAATAGAGTAGCCCATACCGTTGTAGCCCTGAGTTGCAAGACCGTCGAGATAGCAGGCGGCAAGTCTGCCGAGACCGCCGTTACCAAGACCTGCATCGGGCTCACAGTCGTAAAGCTTCTCAAGTTTGATGCCGAATGAGGAAAGTGCCTTGTCTATAGTATCGGTAAGGTTGAGGTTGAAGAGGTTGTTCTTGAGAGAACGGCCCATAAGGAATTCCATTGAAAGGTAGTAAACGCTTTTGGAATCCGTTTTCTTAGCCTCGTGTGCAAATTCCGCTCTGCCCTTGGTGAGCATATCGCGGATAACCATTGCAACAGCCTTGTAATAATGCTCATATGTTGCTTCCTCGGGTGTTACGCCGAAAAAGTGTGAAAGTTTGCCGGCGATAAGCTCCTTTGCTTGTGCCGTAGTTAATGAATAATTCATACAAAACCTCCAAAAAAGTTGGTAAAAAACTATGTCTTTTATGACATCTGTATACATATTATACTAAAATTGCACTAATTTCAATACCTAATAGAAAAAATATTAAAAAAGATTGATTTTTTTGCAAAATCAATCTTTGGTATGCGTTTAAAAGTATAATTATATGCTTGCTACGCTGCTGTCGAGTCCGAAACTGACGCTGAGAGCCTTATTGATTCTGCTCATATCTACTGCGTCAAGATTGCCCATTTTTTCTTTGAGCCGTCTTTTGTCAATTGTTCTTACCTGCTCCAAAAGCACGATTGAATCTTTGGCAAGACCGCAGCCGTCTGCATTGACTTTGATATGAGTCGGTAAGCCTGTTTTATATTTCTGGCTTGTTATTGCGGCGGCTATTACGGTCGGGCTGTATTTATTGCCGACATCATTCTGTACGATAAGTACGGGGCGTATTCCACCCTGCTCAGAGCCGACGACGGGGCTTAAATCTGCATAATATATTTCTCCTCGTTTTACATTCATAATCTCACTCTCCGATTTATATGTGCGGCTGCACCGCTTGTATAGTTATTTTTGCCGTCAAGCGTTGTACTTAATCATCGGGGAGCTGATTTTTTTACTAAGATATACTATGTAATCTCTTTGAATTTGACAGTGATATCCTTATCTTCGTACTCAATAAATGTTGGAGTAAAATTCTCTTTATTTAAATACATTATATAGTTACCGTATTTAGATGTGCCTTGCAGTATATACGTCTGCTCGTTTACGGTTGCGCTTTCGGGGAGAGATACTATGGCTGAATATATGGCGTTTATCAGCTGTGTCTGGTTTTGAGTTTCATCGGCTGTAAATTCAAGCTCACCGAGTGAGTATGTTGTTGTGTTGCCGTCAGTTGAAAACGTAAGGCCGCTGATTTCTTCAGGCGAAGAAAAAACAGCGCTGCAGCCGTTTTCGTTGCAAGTGAAATCGGCTGTATACGCTGTTTCGTTAAATTGAATATTCATTTCGGCGTTAAAAACACGGTTTACGCATATCTCGGCAGGCTTGTTATTAAAACTGCAGGAACAGAGCAGAATAACAGGGATAAGAGCCGATAATGCGAAGAGTTTTCTCAAGTTGCTGTCATCCTTTCCGAAAAATTATTCGTAGTCAGAAAGCAGCCTCGGTAAAATTTTAATCATATCAGTCGGAGTCATACCGGCTTCGGAGAGTGTTTTTGCTGCAACGTCACCGCAAGCGCCGTGGATGTATGTGCCGAGCATTGCCGACTGCATGGCAGAGTAACCCTGTGCGACAAGACCTGCAATTATACCTGCAAGCAAATCACCGCTGCCGCCGCGTGCCATACCTGCATTGCCTGTGCGGTTTACATAAACCTGCTCGCCATCGGATACAACAGTATTTGCACCTTTAAGCACAACTACAATGCCAAACTGTTTTGCTACGGCTTTTGTGAGCAGAATTCTGTTTGACTCTACCTGTTCTACACTCAGTCGCAACAGCCTTGCCATTTCTCCGGGATGAGGAGTTATAATCGCTCTTCCTCTGACTGCTTCCAGCATATTTATATTCGCAGATATAATATTTATGCCGTCAGCATCAATAACGGTCGGGCAGGTAGTGCTTTTGAGAAGCTCTTCGACAACACTTGATGTGCCAAGTGTGTTGCCCAGACCGCAACCCACCAGCATACAGTCTGATATTTCTGCGGCAGGAATAAGTAAATCAAGAGCACCTCTTGCGAGAAAACCATCCTCACAGCAGGGGAGCGGCATCATAATCGGTTCGTTGAGCTTTGGTGCTATTGCAGAATAAGCATCAACGGGGAATGCACAGGTGACAAGACCTGCACCTATTCTCACAGCACCTGAGGCGGCGAAAAATGCCGCGCCCGGATATTTTTTACTGCCGCAAACGCTCAGCACCTTGCCGTAGTCGCCTTTGTTTGAAAGGGGATTGCGTCTCTCAAAATTCGGCTTAAAGCTTTTGGGTAATACAAAGAATTCTTCTTGTACTGCAGATTCGTCGAGACCTATATCAACCGTTTTCACCTTGCCGCAGAAAGAACACGCAGGCTTGAGCACATGTGCAGGCTTGCGGCAGCTGATTGCAAGCGTCAGGTCAGCTTTTATACATTCGCCGTTTACCGCACCTGTGTCGCACTCTGCACCGCTTGGCAGGTCGATTGCAACTACTTTTGCCTTTGAAGAATTAACTGCGGCGAAAATCTCGGCTGTGCTGTCGTCTGCCTTGCCCTTGAAACCGAAGCCGAATACGCTGTCAATAATAACGTCGGCTTTTCTGATAATTTCAGAGGATTTTTCTTTTTCTGTCAGCCAATCAGTAACAGATATACCGTTCATTCTGCGGTACATCGTAACAGCATCGTCAGCAACAGGCTTACCGCAGGCAAGAATAACACTTACGTTATAGCCTTTTGAGCGAAGATACTCTGCGGCAACAAAGCCGTCACCGCCGTTTTTGCCCTTGCCGCAGATAACTGCGACCTTTTCGTTCATTGTAAGATATGCTTTTTCAGTAAGGTTTGCACAGGCAACACCTGCACTATACATCATATCAATGTAGGCATAGCCTTTTTCGTTGGCGTTAGCCTCAATCTGTTTCATCTGAGCGGAAGTGTAAATTTTCATACTCTTGCCTCTTGTTAAGAGAGTTGACTATCCGATTCGGGATTAGTCAACTCTCAAAGATTTTTATTTTACGATACCTTCAAGGAAGTTGACCTCGTCAACTTTGCCTTGAGCATCAATACGGAATGTCTTTATTTCGTGCGGCAGGAAGTCAACCTTGAATGCTGCATCGAGCATATCACACATAATGTATGTGCGGGTCTTTTTGCCCTGGGTTTCAAAGCATCTGATGATTGCGTCGCCTGAGCCGTCTTCGCAGAATTTGAATGCTGTTGCGATAATGTTGTCTGCAGTAATTTCAAGGAAGCTGTCTTTCTGCGGTCTGCCGTTGCCCTTGTGGTAGCTTTCTGCTACAGTAACGGGTCTGCAGTTGAACTTTGCGGCGAGCTTCATAATCTCTGTGTTTTCAACTTCACCCTCGTGCGGGAATATTGCATATTCAAATCTCTGTATACCTTCGTCTGTGAAGTTGAAGTCTGCGGCAGGTCTGTGTGAGTAGTGATCAGCAAAAATAACGTTTCTGATAGCTGTCATACGCAGTGTTGTATCGGGACAGTCGTAGCTGTATTTGCCGTCGTTGATAACCGCGATACCTGCACGCTTGCCGCCTATTGTTGATGTAATATCAGCCCACTGCTGAGTCGGCTCTTCTTCACCGTTGCAGGGACGCTTGATGTAACCGCAGGGAATTTCGTAAGTAGAAATTGCATCAGTACCGCCGATGTTAAAGGGAATCTTAAGCATTGTAAACTGTTCGCTCCAGTTAGCCTTGCACTTTACTCTGATAACCTTTTTGCCATCTGTCAGGCAGAATTCCTGAGTGAGTGTTGAGGTGTTGAATGTGTATTTTATTCTTACGCTTGCGCGAAGCGGACCCTGCTCAACAAGCTCGATGGATTTAACATCCATAAGACCCTTTATCTTGTTAAACTTGAATACGTTGTGAGCCCATGTGTCTGTTTCGTGGTCGTCAATAACAAACGGCATAGCAAGGAAAGAATTTTCAGCATAGTTGATGCCGCTTGTCTTATCAACAAGTTTTGAAATACCGCCTGCTTTTTCTGTGAATTCAACTCTGATAAGGTCGTTTTCCATAAAGAAAACATCATCAGACTGACCGCAGGTAAGTGCACTCTTCAGTTCGGGCATCTCTGCTTCAAAGCTGAGCCAGTATGTAGCGTAGCCCATTGCAGGAACTTTAGCCATAAACAGTGTGTCAAGATGGCTGTCGTTAGAGCGTGATGAGCGGATATTCTGGAAGAGAACATCGTTACCGTCGCTGTCTGTTACTTTTTCGCTCGGATGATAAACGCGTACGGGCATATCAATATCAAATGAAAGGGGATTGAACACAACTATAGGTCTGGGGAAGTCGCGTCTTGCACCGAGGTTGCGTACCTCTGTGCAAACAGGGTCAGATACACCCTCAACCCATGTATCAATCTGTCTTGCAATCTTGATAAGCGCAGTGTTGTATATTTTTGATGCAACGTCGAGTGCGTAGCCGCTGCTCTCCTTTACATCTTCATAGGCTTCCATAATTGAACAGCCGCAGAGAATATCGTGGAACTGATTGAAGCATACATTTCTCCATGCTTCTGCAAACTGCTTTGTTGCGGGTGTTGCATCTGCAACCTTTGAAGCAATTGTATTGAACTTTTCTGCTGCTGCAAGCTGATTTTCGCACTTTCTGTTGAGCTGTTTTACAAGTGAAGTTGCTGAGTAGCAGCCGCTTGCGTGGTGCTGAAGGTCGTCAGTCCATACAGGAATATCGAGCGGAGTGATGAGCATCTCACGGAAGTAATCGTCGGGATTGGAGAATTCAAGCTCACAGAATTCTTCCTTCTTCATTTCTTCCATAAGGTATTCAATATCGCCTCTGGAAGGTCCGCCGCCATGGTTGCCGATACCGTAGAAGAGCATCATGCCGTGACCGGAATTATCTGAACGTTCTGCGTATTCCTTGATTTTTTCTTTAAGATGTTCGGGACCGCAGTGGCCGTAGCCCTCGGGAATGTGGTAGGTGAGTACTCTTGAGCCGTCGGGGCTGTCCCACCAGAAAGCATTCTGCGGAATTTCAGCGTTTTCGTGTTGGCCGGGACGCATCATAACATATGCACACATACCGCCCTGACGAAGAAGCTGGGGCATCATTGCGTTGTGACCGAAGGAGTCAACATTGTAGCCTGTTTTGCAGATTTTGCCGAATTTTTCGTAGTAGTAGAGCTGGCTGTAGAGAGCCTGGCGTGCAAAGCTCTCACCGCTTGGCATATTGCAGTCGGGCTGTACCCACCAGCCGTTGACTATGCACCAGCGACCTTCTTCAACTCTCTGCTGAATCTCTTTGAACATATCGGGGTCGATTTCCTCAACCCAGCGGTAATATGCGGCGGAGGAGCAGGTGAAAACAAAGTCGTCGTATTCGTTAAGTCTGTCGAGTGCTGAGCGGAATGTCTGCATTACCTCATTGCAGCCCTCCTGCCAGCGCCAGAGCCAGATGGGGTCAAGATGAGCGTTGCCGATAAGATGTACTTTTGCCATTTCTTTTCTCCTCCCTTATTCCTCAATAAATCCGTAATACATACCGATCCAGTAGCCGAATGTGTATACGTAACAGCTTTCAACAACGTAAATTCCGCCTGAGTCCTCGTCTTTGAATTCCCACGGATTACGGTCGAATTTTGCAATAAAGTGCTCATCGGGCTGAAGCTTTGCCGATGTTTCGATATAGTCATAGCACCAACGGTGCTTCTTTGCAATATCAAAGCGTGTGTCCATACTGACGCCTGCAGCAAGTCTGCTGACGTTGAAGCGCTCAAACCACTTTGCGTTCTTTTCAAGGTCAATGCCCTCGGTGCCTACGCTGAGTGCAAAGGGATACTCGTAGCCGGGTGTGTTTTCACGGCATACTGTACCTCTCCATGTGTTAAATGCACGTGTATAGATATCAAGCAGTTTTTCGTCTTTTTCGAGTGTGGCAAGCATCCAGAATGATGATACGGCAAGCATATTGTCGCCGTACATAAGCTCTGCGGCGATATCGTTACCCTCGAAGAGTGAGGTCTGGAAAGCTCTGTCATAGTGCTTGAGCGTAAGGTCAGCATAGCCCATATCTATGAGCTTGTTGTATTCGTCTGTCCATTTGCTGTCGCCTGTGATATACTCGGTAACCTTGAGGTAGGCGAGAAGCTCAGCGGAGTTAAGGCAGGCATCAGTCCAACCCATAAAGGTGTTGAAATAGTCAAGGTTCCACTTTGCCCATGTTGTCGGCTTACCGTCGCATTCGACAAGCTGATATCCGCCTTCGACAATGTGAGTCATTAGTGCGGTTGCAGTCTGCTTGATAAGCTCATCAAGCTCGGGATCGACATCTGCAAGGAACATATGTGCAAAGAGCATCTGCATAAAGTGAGCGGTAACCTCGTCACTGCTTGTGTCGCCCTTGTAAACCATACCTTCTTCGGTATAGCCGTGCTCTGTGAAGCAACGGCGGAGTCTTTCGGGAATTGGAGCACTTGCGTCTATTTCAAGGTTTGCAATGCCTTTTTTCTTTGAGAATGATGTTTCAACGCAGGTAGCCTTGTCGCCGTGTACACGGTAGAAAAGACCGTCATCGGGAATCGGTTCGTCGTGCATCATATAGCTTCGTGCGGGGAAACCGTTTCCTCTCTTTGAAATATGCATGAAAAGAAGGCAGGTTTCACAGGTGCGTATGGCAAGCTCTTTTGCTGCAACTGTTTCGGGTGCAGCGTCGCCGAGCTCACGTCTGAGTGTTGCGTAGCGGAAGAGTGTACCGACAGAGAACCATGATGTGAAGCCGCCGTCATTATCACAATGACCGTAGGGTACTTTTGAGCTGAAGTCTCTCGGGATTGTGAGATCCTTCTGGCTCATCATACCGCGTCTGTTGACGATATCGAGTGACTCCTGAAGAAGCATTTCAGCCTTTTCTCTTGTTGAAAGAGGCTTCATTTCTATATGTACAACGCCTGTTTCGGTCTGTACCCAGCAGCCTTTATCGCCGTCGCTGATTATTGAAACAACAACGTTGTCATAGAGATAACGGTTTGCAGTGAAGTGCATAGTCTTATCCTCATCGTCCTCTTCTGCAGGACACCAACGTGTTACACCGCCGTTTGAGCCGAGCCACATTGTGCCGTCTTCATTGACAGCGTGGCAGGTGTAGTCCTTCTTGCGTGAGGGCAGGGGGATTTTGACGGATGAGAGGTCGGGCTTTAACGACTCTGCCGAAAAGAGCTCGGCAGGCACTGCCGCATCATCCTTTGCGTAGAATGTGCAGAATCTGTTGAGTGTGGTTTTAAGCTTGATAGTTTTCATCTTGTCCTCCTTGAAAGGATTTTATGTATTGACTTTTATTTTAAACGTATTAAAATCTATTTAAATTGACGATTGGAGTTTTAAATAATGAATATTGAAAATAAACAGCTCAGAGAAGCTCATGCTTTGCTTGAAAATACAACACCGTTAGGCAGAAACGACTGCGGAAGCGTATGTGAGGCATACTGCTGCAGTGATGCGCTCGGCGACAGTATGGAACTTTTTCCTTATGAGAAGGATATTTTTGAAAAGCTTGACGGATTCGAAGTGATTGACGGCGAAATCCCTGCCGTTAAGTGCAACGGCACTTGCAAGCGTGAAAACAGACCGCTTGCCTGCAGGATATATCCGCTTTTTCCGCTTGTTGTAAATGAAAACGGTGAAGAGCGCATCCGCGTGATTTATGACCCGCGTGCAACAGCTTCCTGTCCGTTGTGTGCGCATAAAGCAAAGCTTGACAGGCGCTTTGTGAGAGCAGTGAGAAGAGCGGGCAAGTATCTGCTCAATGACGAAAAAACTGCCGGGTATCTAAGAAAGACAAGCGAATATCTTACTGAACTTATCGAGCTTGAAATAAAGCTGGGCTTATAACCGATGTATGTAAAGGCAGCAAAAACTGCCTAAATAATTATATAATTTTATCTATTCTATATTATCTGTTTGTTTTTTTCAAGGTATTTAACAAAAAATTCATTCTTCAAGCGGTTCTATTCCGCCTTCAATAAGTGTACGGAAGCAGACATCGCGTATTTGTGACTCGAAGCGTATGCCGTCAATATGCAGATACCTTATATATGTGTAGTCATAATCGCTGAGCGGTCGGTCAAGGTAATCGTCTGAGTGAGCGGCTATCAATATTTCACCGTCATCCTTTATGTCGGTTATTATAATTGTGTGGTAGAATGTGCCTTCCTCGTTGCCTAGCTGTATTACATCGCCCGGCTCCATTTCTTCACGTGTTGTTTCACGCGCAAACGGCCCCTGCTCCTTATTGTTGATTATAAAATCATAAAAGAATGCAACTCCGCTCCATGAGGGTGTTCTGTCATTTGATGATATATAATACCAACCGTAGGTAGGAGTGTAGTTCATCACACAGCCGCCTGCAAAAATGCACTGTGAAACAAAGTTTGTACAGTCACCGCCGATTCCGTTGAAGCTGAAAAACAGCGGATTGCGGTCAAGTGCCCATCGGCGTGCATATTCGAGCGCGTTTTTTCTATTGTATTCTTTGGTTACAAGCATTGCCGAAAACCTCCTTGCATTATTTTACGCATTGGATTTGTGCTTAGTGCTTGTACATATAAATGATTGGTGATATAATAATCCGGATTCAGGTTTTTCAGAGGTGAATATATGGAAAAAATTCTTTCCCTTACCGGCTCTTTTATAAATGTTGCTCTGGTCCTCATAGGCGGTGCATTGGGCTTGCTGCTCAAAAAAGGCTTGCCCGAGCGTGTATCGGATGCTGTTATGAAGGCGCTTGGTCTTTGCGTGCTGTACATAGGTATTGACGGCTGTCTTGAGGGCAGTAATGCGTTGATAGCTGTTATTTCTATGGCAGTAGGCACGATATTCGGCAGTGCGGTCGATCTTGATAAGCATATGAATAATTTTGCCGCAAAGGTTGAGAAAAAGCTGAGTAAAAAATCAGACGGCAAGACAAATATGGCTCAGGGTATGATTTCGGCAACGCTGCTTTACTGTGTCGGTGCAATGGCTGTTGTCGGCTCGCTTGACAGCGGTATCAGCGGCGATTACAGTACGCTTGCCACAAAATCCGTCATAGACGGTGTTTCTTCGATAGTGCTCGCATCAACACTCGGCTACGGTGTGCTTCTGAGCGTAGTGCCGCTTTTCATATATCAGGGCGGAATAACTTTGCTTGCGGGCTTTGTCGCACCTTTTCTCAACGACTATACTGTAGCACAGATGACCTGTGTCGGTTCTCTTCTGATCATTGCAATAGCACTCAATATGCTCGGTATAACAAAAATCAAGGTTATGAACAGCCTGCCTGCCGTATTTTTACCCGTTATTATATGTCAGTTCATAACATAAAAGTAAATTTATACGGTTTGTTATTATTTTTTTGTTGACTCTTACCTATGTTTTTTGGTATAGTGTATAAGGATACTTTCAATCAGATCCTAATTTACAAAACGAAATGAGAGGGAAAACCAATGAAAAAAGCACTTTTTTCAGTTCTCGCACTTCTGCTTGCAACTGCAATGGTAGTATCTTTTGCAGCTTGCGGCGGCAACGAAGAGCCCGAAACCACAACTGTCCCTAATGTTGAGGCTGATGCAACAGAAAGCGGCGACATTGTTGAAGGCGATACAACAGCAGCTGAAGGCGACACAACAGTTGCAGATGAAACTACAGCAGCTGATGCGACAACAGACGTTGATGCAACAGCAGACGCAAACGCAACAACAGTCGCAGGTGAGACCACAACCGCAGCAGGTACAGCTATTCCTCAGGGTCCTGCAGCTATCGTAGCTCTTTACAATGAGGCAACAGCAAAGGCTGTTTCAGCAAAGCCCGGTTATAAGAAGACTGTTACAACAAAACTCAATGACCTTAAGATGGGTGCACTTGCAAAAATTGACCTTGTTCGTGAAACAGTAGGCGATTTCCTCGGCGAGGGTACAGAGACTGCAACTGTTGCCAAGGGAAAGGCAAGTAAAGAAATTGTTAAGAGCACACTCACAGCAGCTGATGTTGCAAATGCTACCTGCAAGCTTTCAGCAGACGGCAAATATTATGAAGTAACAATCACTGTTAAGAACGAAAAGAACCCTCTTAAGGGTAAGAGTGCTCTCAACAGATTCACAAATGACTATAAAGATATCAACGAAATGAGAGCCGGTCTTGAGGAGGCAGGCGCTGCTGTCGAAACTATTGATATCACTGTAAAAACCGCTACTATTAAGGCTAAGATTGCTGTTGATACAAAGGCTTTCAGCTCTGTTGACTACACAATCAGCTCTGATGCTTACCTTACAAATGTTAAGTATACAATTGCTAAAGTTAAGGTTGTTACAGGTAACATCTACACAACAGTTAAGTATTCAGGCTTCGCATATTGATAAGGCTGATAAGGCAATCAATATCAAAGATAAATCAATTAACTCAACGAAAGGAAATTAGACCATGAAAAAGCTTTTAGCACTCCTTATGGCACTTGTACTCACACTCTCACTTGCTGCTTGCGGCGGCAATGAGACACCCGAAACAACAACCAACCCCGATGAAGTAACAGATGCTGTCGATGCAACAACAGCAGGCGATGTTGCTGACGACACAACTGCAGCAGAAGGCGAGACAACTGCAGCAGAGGGTGACACAACAGCAGCAGAAGGCGATACAACTGCAGCTGATGCTACAACAGACGCAAATGCAACAACAGTTGCAGGCGAGACAACTGCAGCAGCTTCATCTGATATGACTGCAGCTGAGTTTGCAGCATTCTTCAATGCTGAAACAGCAAAGATCGCAAAGAGCGGCAAGTATTCCTACAACAGAGTTTGTGCATACACAAAGAACATCGACCTCGGCAGCTCACTTGCAACAAATGCTATCAATGGCGTTATTACCGCTATTGATAAAAACTCAAATCTTGATACAGTTGTCGGTGACTTCCTCGGCATCGGTACAAAGAAGGGTACACTTCCCAAGGACGATGTTGACAGCGATTACAAAGTAAAGGCTACTTCTCTCAAGCCCGCTGACCTTGGTTCATTCAAGGCTTCTAACGGCACATATACATTCACACTTGCTAACGCTACCAACCCCAAGAAGACAGGTGCAACTCCCTTCTCAAGATTCACAAACGACTTCATCACACACGAAGAGGTTGTTGACGGTATCGCAGGCTTCACAACAGCTATCAAGGTAAACAGCACAACTGTTAACTACAAGAAAATCAATGTTACAGTTACTGTTGCTGACGGCAAGATCACATCTATCAAGTACTCTTATGAGTTTGATGCACAGCTTTCCCTTAAGGTAGGCTTCGCTATCACAGGTACAGGTGCTGCTAAAACAAACGGTGCATTCACAGGTATCAGCTATTAATCTACAGTTATAACTTAAAACTTTTGCCTCCGTATCAGATGATGCGGAGGCATTTCAATAAGTGAAAGTAAGGGATTTTATTATGAAAAAGCTTATGGCAATTATTCTTGCAATTACTCTTGTGCTTTCTCTTGCAGCCTGCGGCGGCAATGAAACACCGGAAACAACAACCGTACCCGGGGTTGAAGCTGATGCGACAACGGGTGAAACAGTTGATGAGACAACAGCGGCAGAAGCTGACACTACAGCAGTTGATTCTACAACAGCTGCAGACGAAACTACAGCACCCGAAGAAACTATAGCAGAGGACAACACGACCGTTCCCTCAGGAGATATGACAAGAGCTGAATTTGCCGATTTCCTCAATGCGGAAACAGCAAAGATTGCAAAGAGCGGTACATATGACCTTGTCAGAAAATGCTCTTACACAAGGGCTGTGGATATCGGCGGTGCAACCGAGCCTATTAATGCAATTATCAAAGCTATTGATGAGAACTCAAGTATTGATTCCGTAATCGGCATCTTCCTTGGTATGGGTACAACTCAGGGTAAAATTCCGAAAGATGATATAAAGGGCGATTACAAAATCAAAGCTTCATCCGTACGCGAGAGTGACCTTGGCTCATTCACAGCTTCAAACGGTGTTTATACCTTTACTCTTGCAAAGGTAAGCGACCCCAAGAAAACCAACGCAACACCTTTCGCAAGATTTACAAACGATTTTGTTACTCAGGAAGAGGTTGAGGCAAGTATTGCCGAGTTTACAAGCGCGATCAAGGTTAAAGAAACGGCGGTTAACTACTGGAATATCAAGGTTACCGTTACTGTCAAAGACGGTAAAATTGCCGAGATGAAGTATTCATACGACTTTGATGCAATGCTTGCTGTTTCGGTTGCTTTTATTACCGTACCAGGTGACGGCGCCGCAGTAAATAACACAACATATTCAAATATCAGATATTAAGCAGATAAAGCAAAAGCCTGCAGTGATGCATTGTCACTGCAGGCTTTTTTCTGCTTTTAATTAACCGAAGAGACCTTCAAAAAGAGGAATATCATAGCCGAGCTGAGTGTTGTCATAATATCTGCCGATATTGTTGAAGAAGCCTGCAATAAAGCCGATTACCTCAACAAGCGGATAGTACCACTTTGCAGGTGTTTTGTATACGTGACCGCCTTCGTCTGTAGTCTTTTCTATTGTGATACTGCCGATTTTTTCGTCGCTCTCAAGCACGTAAGAATTGATGACAATTGAATCTTCACTGAAATCAATAAGGTTGTATATCTTTTCTTCCGTAAGGTAAGCGTGGCCTATATTTTCGCTAAGACCTACGTTTTCGTCGTTGCGGGGGTTGTTGATTGAACCCGATACCATATAAACAGTACCTTCGGGGTTTGTTACTGTGCCGCCGTTTTCTGTTGCAGCTACTGTTTTGTTGTTGTACATTACGTTTGAAATTGTGTAGTAATGGCTGTGACCGAGAAGACAAAGGTCAAGACCGAATTCATCGGCAATGGGTGCCCACATCAAACGAAGCATTTCGTTTTCACTCTCGCGGCTGGGGATTCTTGCACTGTAGAGGTCGTGGTGCATTACAGCTACTCTCCACTTTACGTCGGGGTTGGCTTCGACTGCTGCCTTTACAAATCTGCGATGGTCACCCATACTGATGTTGTTGCTGTCCATAATAAGGAAAAGCACATCGCCTTTGATAAACCAGTAGTCTGTGCCGACGTAGGATTTGAGTCGCATTTTTGCTGTGTTAGGCTGGAAAGTGAAATAGCGGTAGTCAACACTTTTTCTGTCGTGGTTGCCGATTGCCGTTGCAAATGGAATTGATTTTATGTAAGGCGTTGAGCAGAGACCTACATATTCATCCCTAAGTCCGTCGGATGCCTGGTCGCCTGCTGAAAGTATAAGATCTACAGTGTTGCCTTTCAGTGCGGCTTTTGTTACAGCGGCGGTGATTACAGAGTTTAGGTTGTATGCCTTGTCACGAATTGCGTTTTCATCAACGTCGCTTTTGGAAATATGAATATCGGTAGTATACAATGCAGTGAATGACTTGTTGTTATTTGTGGTGAAGGAATATATGTCGCTTCTGAAATCACCTGACTCACAGTAGTAGCTGTATGCTTTGCCGGCTTCAAGGCCGCTTATTACTGCACCGAGTCTGTGATCACCGTCGGGTGTTGCTTTTGCGGTTGCTGTGAATGTACCCGCTTTGTTACCTGTGGCATCAAGCAATGTTACACTGCCGCTGTCAACGTCGGAGTACCATGAAATGTATCTTTCTGTTTCATTGTTGCCGGGTGTCATCATAACAGCTGCATCAATGATTTCTGTTGATGCCGCATAGTATGAATCCCACGCATCTTTTGTTAAGCTCTGTGCATTAGATACAAATGCTGTGCCTGTAATAAATATTACGATTGCTGTTGCCAAGGATAAAAATCTGCGTAATTTCTGCATATCAATTCTCCTTTGTAAATTTTAATGATAAGTGATTATATATCTAAATCGGAATAAAAGTCAATAAGATAAGATATTTTTGTCCGACTTGTTGACCGCTGTAATCTCTTATGGTAAAATTTATACATATCAAATTTGTCAGGAGTGTTTAACTATGTCCGATTTCAAACCTGTACTCAGATTTATCGCTTCGAGCGATATTCACTATAACCGTGAAGACCCGTCAAGGCTTCGCAATTACGAGCATGGCCTTGCTCTTGCATACGAGTATGCCGCAGGTCAGGAATACGATAAAATTGATGCTCTCTACGTTGTGGGTGATTTTGCTGACAGCGGAAGTGAAGAGCAGTTCAACGATTTCCGTAAAACCCTCGATACCTGCATCAGACCCGAAACAAAGTGGATGCTTACAATGGCAAGCCACGAGTATTTTTCAGATGGTGGTGAAGAAGGTGCACTTAAAAGGCTTAAAGAAATTATGAAGCAGGAGCCGGATAACCACATTGTTATCAACGGCTTTCACTTTATCAGCGTTACCACAACACGCGGCTGTAAATTCAGCGACGAAAAGCGTGAATGGATTAAGAAAGAGCTTGCTGCAGCTGCTGCGGACGATCCCTTCAAGCCGATTTTCTTCTTCCAGCATCCCCATATTCAGGGAACTGTTTACGGTAACGTATATTGGGGCGAAGACGAAATTACAGATATACTTATGAATTATCCGCAGATTATCGATTTTTCAGGTCACTCCCATGCTCCCGTCAACGATCCGCGTTCGATTCATCAGCAGCACTTTACCTGTGTAGGTACAGGCAGCTTCAAGTATTTTGAGCTTGATGAGTTTGACAAGGTTTACGGTACTGTTCCTCCTAATGAACAGAATGCCGCACAGTTTATAATTGTCGAGGCTGATGCCGCAGGCAAGGTTGTTATCAGACCTTATGATGTTATTACAGAGAGGTTTTTCGGTTACGAGTGGACTGTGGAAACACCATGGGATCCCGACAGCTTTAAATATACAGATGAACGTTACCTGACTGATGTAAGACCGTATTTTGCTCTTGATGCAAAGCTTGAGCTTACGGTTGACGGCGACAGTGTAAACGTTAAATTTGACCAGGCAAAGATTGAAGAAGACAGAGTAAACGACTATAAAGTCACTGTCAGACGAAAGTCGGATAACGCTATCGTCAAGCAGGTGTGCTTCTGGTCAAGATACTATCTCAACGATATGCCCGAAACTGTTGAGCAGAAGATAACAGAGCTTGAGGCAGGGGAGTATATCGCAGAAATCACAGCACAGGGCTTCTGGAAAAACAAGTCAATCAACAAGCTCTGCGGTGAGTTTACAATTAAATAATATATACCGCCCTTCTTTCATAAGATTAAGAAGGGCGGTGATTTATTTATGTTTACCGAGGTGCTCAAGGCGATTTTTCTCGGCATTGTTGAAGGTGTAACAGAATGGCTTCCCGTCAGCAGTACGGGTCATATGTTGCTTGCAGATGAATTTCTGACACTCAATTTAAGCAAAGAATTCAAAGAAATGTTTTTTATAGTGATACAGCTCGGCGCGATTCTGGCGGTCATTTTACTGTTTTGGAAAAAGATGATTCCGCTTGATTTTTCAAACGGAATCAAGCTTAAAAATCAGACTTTATCGTTATGGTTTAAGGTTGCACTTGCGTGCGTGCCCGGTGCCGTAATAACTCTGCTATTTGACAATTTTATTGAGTCACATCTTCACACACCCGCTGTGATAGCCTCTGCGCTTGTCTTTTACGGCATTGCTTTTATTTTGGTTGAGCTTAAAGCCGAAAATAAAACGGTGAAAACTCAAGCGTTGGAAGAGATTTCATATAGAGAAGCGCTGCTTATCGGTCTGTTTCAGGTGCTTTCGATAATTCCGGGTACATCACGCTCGGGTGCTACAATTATCGGCGCACTGATTATAGGTGTGTCGCGTGTTGCAGCGGCTGAGTTTACTTTTTTCCTTGCCGTGCCCGTAATGTTGGGGCTGAGTTTCATAAAGCTTTTAGGCTTTGGATTTGATTTTACAGCTAAGGAAATTGCCGTGCTTGCTGCAGGCTCACTTACAGCTTTCCTTGTTTCGCTTGCGGTTGTAAAAGGTCTTATGAATTACGTTAAACGTAAAGATTTTAAGGTGTTCGGATATTACCGCATTATACTAGGTGCGGTTATTCTGGTGTATTATTCACTTTGGGGTAATATATAACAAACCCCGGCAGATATTTGAAATCTGTCGGGTGGTTAAGTTTATGTGTTGCGTTTTTTTATTTTCGTCACAATTACCGAAATGCAGCATACCGCAAAGGCGGCAACAGTAAACAGCAATATACATATAAATACATCGTTCCAGCCCTTGGTGTCTGCGATTTTGCCGAGAAGTGAAGTGGCAAGCGTACTGCCGACGTAACAGAAGGTATTGAGCAGACCTGCCGAAAGACCCGAGTCGATTTTGTCACGTGAATAAAGCGGCACAACGCTTGTTATGACATTGTTTATTGCTGACATAAGGCAGGCAATACCGCCGAAAAGTGTGAGGGTAAGCGGAGCGGATCTCAGATTTATCGTGAGTATTATAAGAGCTGCCAGTACAGTTGATGCTGAATAGAATATACTGTTGAGTACATTTTCGTTTTTATATTTTTTATGAAGTGTTTTTACAAGTGATGCACCGAAAATTGAAAGCACGGGAAGAAGAAGAGTGACGATAATTGAAAGTGAAGCAGGGACGCCGAACTCTTCTTTTAGTATTGACGGTACCCATGTGGTCACACCGTCCTTAATAAAGCCGTTTGTTACTGCAGAAATCAGAATTACGATAACCGTAAAGATAAAAACGGGAGTAATTCTGAGCTTGCCTGTCATTTTTGAGCTTGAGGCATTCGTTACATTTTGATGATTCTGTATGGTTCCTATACCTGTAAACCAAAGTAACGCCATAATACCTGCAAGTGCCGCGGCAACATAAAAAATTGAAGTCCAGCTCATCTTAAGTGCGGAGAAAAGGGCTGAAAGACCGTAGGCTGTGAATGTGCCTGCCGCTACAGTCGTGCTCATTGCCATTACCGCCTTTGAAAGCTTGCTGTCAGCAAGATTGTCCGATAAGGTTTTTATGAGAGACGACCAGAGTATCGACTGGAAAATACCATTTAGAAGCCAAAGTATTTTCATTGTACCGATACCGTTGCACCACGTCATACCAAGATTGATAACACACGAGGCAGCAAGAGCTATAGTTACGGAATATTTTGTATTATATTTCTTTGACAGCAAGCCGTTGACAAGCTGACCTGCACCGTAAGCAAAAAAGAAAAATGAGCTGACGGTGCCTGCAGCTTCTTTGGTTACATTCAACTGCTCCAGTATTTCAACCATAGATGCGTTGTAGTTAAGCCTGGCAACATAAGCGGCTGTATATGCCGCCCAGCAAAGAAATATTAGGAAATTTGATTTTTTGTTATTGAGCGAGTTGTGCATAATAAATCTTTTCTTTCGTTTTACGTTACAAACCCTCGGCTTAACCGAGGGCTTGATTTTTATACACTGTATTTTTCTTTAATTTCCGCTGCTCTGCCGCAGGTGAGTCTGCCTTCGGGGCAGTAGCCTTGTACATAACAGCTCGGGCCGTAGTAGCGGAAAAGCTCGGGCTCTTCATTTCGGAGTATCTTGAGCATTTGGTTTGCGTAAATCTGGATTTCCCACTGTGCTCTTGTACAGCTTCTCAGCTTCATAAACAGCATTAACTCTCTGCCGTTCATTGTTGATACAATGCTGAGGGTGTTGCCGCTTAAGATAAGGTAGGGCAGTGCCTCTTCTTCGCCGCCATTTTTAAACTCTTCATAAAGTGCAACGCTGTTTTCAAAGCAAGCGTTGTAAGAAACAAAAATTTCTTCGTCAGAAGAAATGCTCTCAGGCTTGACCCAATCGTTACGGTCAACGGTACTAAGAGCGGGAATCTGGATTGAATGAATTCTGTGTCTTGCAAAGTGGGTGAGAGTAGAGAGCGAAACCTTGTTGAGTGCGAATGTGAACTGTACGCTCTCGAGTGCTCTCGGGCGTGAACATTCGGTAACAGCCTTGATGATTTTTGCTCTTGTTTCGCTGTCTTCAACCGATTTTTTTACAGTTTCGGCAGAGTAAATGTTTGCTTCAAGCATTGCCGCCGTTGCAACAGTCTTTGCCGCATCCTTACTGCCGCTTATGTATTCGACAAGCTCATCGGGTGAAGCCTTGCGGTCTGCCTCGATAAAGCTGAGGTCAAGCACGTCGGATTTTTTGGGCTTACGCTCCTCAAATCCTGTAAGCACACCGGGTGCAATCTTATTTACCTGCTCAAAAAGCTGTTTGCCGAGTGCATAAATCTCTGGTACTTTACTGCCTCTGCCGTGAAGCATTGCGTGAAGCACGTGGAGCATCTCTCTGCCGCCGATTGAACAGAAGAAATTGCTGTAGAAGCAGTAGGGAAGTACAAAGCGAGCATCTTCCTTAGGTACGCCTGCATCGGTCATCTTCTTGTAGGTTTCAAAAAGCGATGTGATGTGAGAAATGTATTTTGCTTTGTTTTCTTCACTTTTAAATTCGGGTACATAAAAGCCTGCATCGTAGAAGTCAACATATCTGCGTGACTTTACGGTAAATGATGCAAGTCTGAACTCAATCATAAACTGCTCAACAATAACGGAAACGTCATTAAATGCGAGGTTGAACATAATGTGCTCAACGGTTGAGTTGTGACCTGAGCGTGTAACTTTATCAATAAGATTTGCGTTTTTTTCATTATCCTGCGACTTTTCCCATATGCCGAGTGCGTTGCCGGGCTGGGTTGAGATTCTGCCGCCTGCGGCACACATTTTTTCGCCGCAGTTGCTGTAGCCGAGTACATATACGCCGGATTTATATTCCATATCAGAAACCTCCGAAAAAGAGTGGATTTAAACATATTTATACTATAATAAAACATTTATAGGTCAAAAGTCAAGAAAGCATTTTAATTTAAGTTGTTGGATCGGCTATTGATACTTGGCTTAGTATATGATAAAATTGTTTGAACGATAAAAAATTTTGTTAAGAGGGTAAGGATATGGAAAAGCTTGATTCGTTGCAGATAGTTTTTATAAGACACGCAGAAACAAACTATACCGATATCGGTGACCGTGACCCGAGTGATGGAGAGCTTACCGCTAAAGGTGAGCAGCAGTGCGTTGAGCTGGGAGAAAAGCTTAAAGAGTTGCCGATTGATGCATACTTTACAAGCTCTCTGCTCCGCAGCTTTAAAACGGCTGTCGGAGTCTGTAACGCAAAGGATGAAGTACCCTTACTTGAAATCTGCCCCGAGCTTGTGGAATGCGGCTGTACTCCCGGATATTACGGCTGCAGTGAAAAATATCTTCAGCGGTATTATAAAAACACAAAAATGTGCGATAAGCTTTTCGGTACTGTAAACTATGATTTCGGTTGTGAAGCTTTTGAAGATAACGTTATCCGTGCCGAAAAAGTGATTTCTTACATCAAAAACAGATTTACATACGGTGACCGTGTTGCCGTTTTCAGCCATCATGGATTTCTTGAGTATCTTATTCCTACGGCTTTGGGAGTTGATCCCCATATATTCAGGTTTGCTCTTGATAATACCTCAATTACGGTTGTTGATTTCTGCCGTGACGGTAACGCAGTGCTCCGCTGTGTCAATAAATAAAAAGCGGTAAATCGCTAATATATATTAAATTGTTTTTCAGAGGTATCTGCTTATGACAACTATACTCCTCATTATAATCTATATTGCATTTATAGGTCTCGGAGTGCCGGATTCTCTTATCGGCTCTGCGTGGCCGGCAATACATACGGAACTTACCATTCCTGTTGAAGCGGTAAGCGTTATTACGTTGCTTATTTCGGGCTGCACCGTATTATCAAGTATGTTCAGTTCAAAGATTCTCAATAAACTCGGAACTGCGAAGGTTACGGCTTTCAGTACTGCTATGACTGCAGCTGCACTGCTTGGTTATTCTTTTGTACCGTCTTTCTGGTTTATGATTCCGCTTGCGGTTGTTCTCGGCTTCGGTGCAGGTGCGATTGACTCGGGCCTCAATAACTATGTGGCTCTTCACTGCAAGGCAAGCCATATGAATTTTCTTCACTGTTTTTACGGTGTGGGCGTATCTCTCAGCCCTTATCTTATGTCGCGGGCATTAAGCAATATAGGATGGCGAGGCGGTTACCGCTATGCGTTTTACGTTCAGGCAGCTATTGCAATAATGCTTATTCTTTCAATTCCGCTTTGGAAAAAGAGCTCTTCCGCTGAACAGGCTGAAGAAGAAAAAAGTATAAACCTTTCTGTTTTGCAAATGGCTAAAATGTCACAGGTACGGCTTGTGTGGCTGATTATGCTTGTGACCAATGCAATCGAGTATGCCTGCGGAGTATGGGGCAGTACATATCTTGTTGAAGAAAAAGGATTCGGGACAAAGTACGGTGCACTTGCGTTGACAATATATTATGTCGGTATGTCCATCGGCCGATTTGCTTCAGGCTTGCTTGCCGATAAAATCAGCACGTGGAAGAGAATCGGTATAGGTACAGCTATTCTTGCTCCTGCTGTTATAGTTATGCTTCTTCCGTTGAGTGGCGTTTTTACGGTAATCGGCTTATTCCTTATAGGTTTAGGTAACGGCGCAATTTATCCGAATATGATACACCTCACACCGCACAATTTCGGCAAAGAAATGTCGCAGTCAATTATGGGCTCGCAGATTGCTTTTGCTTATATCGGTGTTATGCTTGCACCCCCGATGGTAGGCCTTGTGAGCGGAATTTTCGGAATAAAGATATATCCTGTTCTGCTTGCCGTGCTTTATGTAACGATGGTTATTGCACTTAAATGTTTTATCGGGTGTTTGAAAAAACAAGGCAAATATGATGCGAAAGTTTAAGTTTTCAGGTGTTGATGATGAATAATAATGAAAAATTTGATCTGAACTGTTTTAAGTTCCCCGATGCTTCTTATTCACCCGTATATATCTGGGTTTGGAATGATATATGCACCCGTGAGATTATAGATGAACAGCTTGCTGAAATGCAAAGGCTCGGCATACGTGCGTTTTATATTCTTCCCGAACCGAAAGAATTCAGACCCGACAGCATGCCCACAAGCCTTTCACCCGAATATCTTTCCGAAGAATACTTCGAGCTTTGTGCTTATGCAATTGACAAGGGAACTGCTCTCGGAATGAACTGCTGGATTTATGACGAGGGCGGCTGGCCTTCGGGAGGTGCCTGCGGAAGGGTGGTTAAAGATCACCCTGAGTATTCTGCGGGCGGCAATTATCCCGATTTGCTTAATAAAAAAGCAACGGAATATTTTATTGAAACAACTCACGAAAACTATGTGTCGGCAACACGTAATTTTTCTGCCGTATTTACCGATGAGCCGAAAGCTCCGTCAAATCCGTTCAGTAAAGAATTAGCCGATAAATATGAAGAAATATACGGGGAGTCATTTTTGCCGTATCTTCCGCTCATTGAAAACGAAGAAATGCCGACAAAAGAAAACATTCATATACTTCACCGTTGGTATGATTTATGCAGCCGTACGTTTTGCGAAAGCTATCTGCTCCCATGCAAAAAATGGGCAAACAAAAACGGTTTTGCTTTTACGGGTCATCTTGATAAGGACCACAGCCCCGACGGTTGTATGAACGGCGGCGGTAACTTCAACCTGATGCGTGCATTAAGGTGCTTTGATATCCCCGGCATTGACGTCATATGGCGTCAGATTTATCCCGAAAGCAAAGTTGATATCAAGGACGATATGAACGCTTATAACGGATTCTATCCGAGATATGCTTCGTCTGCCGCCGCACAGAACGGTACAAAGTGTGCAATGAGTGAGATTTTCGGCGTTGCAGGTCCGGGACTCACTTACGATATGATGAGATACACTGTAGGTTTTCAGGCTGTGCGGGGGATAAATATTTTCAATCTGTTCAATTTTCCGCTCGGACGTAAAGGTCAGCTTCTTGCACAGGAGTTGCCGATTTTTACCGAAAATCAGCTGTATTACCGTTATCTCGGTCAGTTTAACCGCTATACAGAGCGTCTGTCTTACGTATCGTCTGTTGGAGAAAGAGTATATGAAACTGCACTTTACTATCCTGTTTCTGATTTTCAGGGCAGACTAAACGCAGAAAAAGTTGCAAACGAGTTTGACTCTGTCGGCAGAAAGCTCGAAGATATGTCGGTGGATTTTGATATCGTTGACGATGACGTTATACAGACTGCCGAAATAAACGACAACGGCTGTATGCGTATCGGCAGAGCAGAGTACAAGCATATTATCATTCCCGAAGGTGCTTTTGTTCCCGAAGCTACGCAAGCAGTGTTGAATAAATTTGTCTGTTGCGGCGGAAAAGTTACCTGTGATATTTCAGAAGCAAAACCGGTAATACAGACAAACTGTGCCGGCTTACGTGCAATGCACAGAAAAACGGAGAACGCAGACATTTATATTCTCTTCAATGAATCGGAAGAATTTACTGATTACCGTATTAATTTACCTTCATCAAAAGGTTATCTGCTTGACCTGATGAGCGGTGATTTACAGCATTTACAAGCTGAAAACGGTGTTTTGTACGTTTCTCTTGTGACAGGTGAATCGGCTGTTGTGCTGCTGACGGACGAAGAATACAATGCAGAAAAAATAAAAGACTACAAATCGAAGCTTGATATATCCGATAATTTTACATTTCGCAAAACAACAGAACTTGTCTTAGGTGAAAACGGCTTTGAAAATATCAATTATTCCGAAAAAGCGGTTATGACAAACCTCGGTAATTGGTCTTGTGAAGTCGGCAGTGCTTATTCCGGCAGCTGTATTTATGAAACCACATTTACACTGCCCAATGAAATGATAGGTAAAGAGGGTGAAATCAGTCTTGGCGAAGTGCATTTCTCTGCTTGTGTATACTTGAATAAAAGCTGTCTGGGCACGGTTCTGATGCCGTCGTACAGGCTGAAAATACCGTCGGGTTTGCTTAATAAAGATAACGAGTTGAAGATTGTTGTAACAAATACTTCGGCAAATCGGTATCTGAACACCGATTATTTTGATAAGTGGAGCATAAAAGAGCTTTCACCGTATTTTGAACCGGAGCTTGATTATGCAAAAGACTCCGTATCAGGCGGATTGTACGGGCCTGTTGTTTTATATACAGAATGACAAACAATCACCTCTCTTTGTCAGAATGACAAGGGGAGGTAATTTTGTATTAAGATAATTTTAATTATTACAAATAAATTAAATAATTGAAATATCAGAATTATTGTGTTATAATGTCAAATGTATAATTAGGTGTATTATGTTTTGCTAAATTCTGTATGTACGGAGGAAGGCTGTTTTTTACGGCTTGTTAAAAGAAAATGGGTAAAATGATAGTAATAGAAGGTCTTGACGGAAGCGGTAAATCAACTCAGATTTCACTGCTTAAAGAGTATCTTGAATCAAAGGGTTGTGCTTACAGACAGATTAAGCTGCCCGATTATGAAGACCCGTCAAGCACACTTGTGCGTATGTATCTCGGCGGTGCTTTCGGCAAAAAGCCCGAGGATGTCGGTGCTTTTGCCGCTTCTGCGTTTTTTGCAGTTGACAGGTTTGCAAGCTTCAAACAGCACTGGCAGGCAGATTACGAGTCCGGCAAGCTTATTCTTGCCGACCGTTACACCACCTCTAACGCATACCACCAGCTTGAAAAAATGCCCCATGAGGCTTGGGATAGCTATATTGAGTGGCTTGAAGATTTTGAATATGTAAAGCTTGGTATACCGAAGCCTGATGCAGTTATCTATCTTGATATGCCTATTGAGATTTCACAGCAGCTTATGTCGCTTCGCAGTGAAAAGACAGGCGAGAAAAAAGATGTGCACGAGGCTGATGTCGGATACCTTTACCGTTGCCGTGAGGCAGCTATGTATGCCGCAGAAAAAATGGGTTGGCACGTTATTAATTGTGCTGAGGACGGTAAGCCGCTTTCAATAGAAAAAATTGCAAAGATGATTATTGATGCATTACCCGGAGAGTTAGTTTATGCTTGAATTTCACCCTATAACGCTTGCAGATAAATCCCGTGCCGAAAAGATTCTGTTCGACACCGATAATATGGGCTGTGAATACTGCTTCGGTACACTGTTTATCTGGAAAGATGTATATAAAACACAGATCGCTTATCACGGTGATATGCTCGTAGCCAAATATTATATGCAGGATGGTGTCAACTACTGCTGTCCTACGGGTGACGGAGACTTTGCCGAAATGGTTGAGCTTGTTATTGAGGATGCTCACCGCGAAGGTGTAAAACCTGTGATTGCCGGTTGCTCTCTTGCTGAAAAGCAGAAGCTGGACGAGCTTTTTCCCGGTAAATTCACCTTTACTGCAGACGACAGTAAGTTTGATTATATTTACAAAAGTTCTGATCTTGCCACGCTTTCGGGCAGAAAATATCACGGCAAGAGAAATCATATTTCCGCTTTTATCAAGAACAATCCCGACTGGAGCTTTGAAGAGATTAACCCTGCAAATATAGGCCAGTGTGCTTCCATGAACGAGCGTTGGCTTATGCTCAACGAGTATAAGGACGAAGAGGCAATTTCGGCCGAGCATAACGCACTTAATGTTGCTCTGGCTCATTTTGATGAGCTCGGCTTTTACGGCGGTCTTATCCGTGTAGGTCACGAGGTCGTTGCATTTTCCTTCGGCGAAAAGCTGAAAGACGGTATTTTCTGTACTCATTTTGAAAAAGCGTATTCATCAATTCAGGGTGCTTATCCTATTATTAACCGCGAAATGGCGATTCGCCTTTGCGATGAGTATGAGCTTATCAACAGAGAAGAGGATACGGGTGCACCGGGTCTGCGTAAGGCCAAACGCTCTTACTATCCCGAGATATGGCTTGAAAAATATATTGCCGAGTGTGATTGATTTTGGTTAAGTTTGAAATTGAAGAGTTAAGGCAAGATGCCGTAAAGCTGTGGCAGGAGGCATTCGGAGACAGTGAAGAGTATATTGACTTTTTTCACTCTGCTCACGATTCCTGCGTTTGTTTAATGCTGACAGATGGCGATGAGCTTACGAGTGCACTCTATCTGATTGACGGTGAGCTTTGTGGTCAGAAGGGATATTACCTTTTTGCCGCCGCTACTTTTATGAAATTCAGAGGCAGAGGATATATGGCAACTCTGCTGAAAAAAGCGGAAAGCTTTGCAAAAGACAACGGCAAAAGCTTTATTGCCCTTGTACCTGCGGAAGGAACACTCTTCGATTATTACTCACGCTTCGGCTATAAAACAGCTTTTTATGCAAAAAAGCAACCGCTGCCAGAAAGAATAAATGATGCCGAAAACAGCTTTATCTGGTGCAGTGCGCATACGGAATATATAATGCGTGAGCACGAAAAATACGGCACAGATATTTATGAAAAAGACGGTGTGATATATTCTGTTTTTGATGGCAGATATATCAAAGTGCCTGCAGAGAAAAGCGAAGAATACCGCTACGGTATGCTGTTGCCGCTTGATGACGGTGCCGATAAATTGACAGAACTCAATTCATATATAGGACTTACGCTTGAATGAAGGAGGAAGTTAAATGATTTATGTTTTTCTTGCAGAGGGTTTTGAAGAGGTCGAAGCTCTTGCGACGGTCGATGTGCTCCGCAGAGCAGGTCTTGATGTTAAGACGGTAGGCGTTACCGGTGCAACGGTGAGCGGATCTCACTCGATTCCTGTTGAATGCGATACGGTAATCGAAGCCGTAGAACCTGATGACAGTATTGAGGCTGTTGTGTTGCCCGGCGGTATGCCCGGTACACTAAACCTTGAAAAGGATGAGAAGGTAATTTCTTTTATTGACTATGCTTACGAAAACGGAAAGTACGTCTGTGCAATCTGTGCCGCACCGAGTATTCTTGGTAAAAAAGGTTTGCTTGAAGGTAAAGAGGCAATCTGCTTCCCGGGTTTTGAAGAGTATCTTTACGGTGCAACGATCAGTGAGAAATCGGTTTGCGTTGACGGTAAGATAATCACCGCTAAAGCTTGCGGTGTTGCTCTTAAATTCGGCAAAGTAATTGCCGAGCAGTTTATAGGCAAAGAAAAAGCAGATGGGCTTTGGGAGACGCTTTATAATGATTAAAGATATCAGACCCGAAAAAAATGAACTGAGAGCTTTATCTCTTGAATGGCGCAAAAATCTAGGTCGGAGTGAAAAACAGCGTATGGATTTTAAAATCCAGAATAAATTCCTCACACTGTGGAAATTCCGTGAGGTCAGCACAGTTCTGGCTTATTGCTCAAAGCCTCTGGAGATAGATACTTCCTTTATAATTGAGCGTGCGCTTGCAATCGGCAAAAAGGTTGCAGTACCGAGATGCGTACCCGGTACGCGTGATATGGATTTTTATCTTATCAAAGATAAATCTGACCTTGCTCCGGGAGCATTCGGTGTGCTTGAGCCTGATCCGGAAAAATGCGAGCTTCTCAAGGATTACACCTCGAGTGTATGTATTGTGCCTGCATTGATGTATGATACAGAAGGCTATCGTCTTGGCTACGGAAAAGGATATTATGACAGATTCCTTTCAGGCTACAGCGGAGCGTGTATCGGACTCGGGTATTCAAATTTGATAAAAGATAATTTACCTCACGGTAAATATGACCGTAAAGTGGATATAATAGTAACCGAAAAAGATAACTATTTTTGCTGAGCGTGATTTTGATTACGCTGTTCAAAGGAGTTACATATGGACGATAAGAAGAAGTTTGAAATTGAATTTGACGATGACTTTGATTCTTGGCTTGCTCAGCATGAGCAGGCTACCAAAGATCTGAAGCCGTCAACACCTGCACAGCCGAAGCCTGCGGCACCTGCACAGCCGAGACCTGCGGCACCTGCACAGCCGAGACCTGCGGCACCTGCACAGCCGAAGCCTGCGGCACCTGCGCAGCCGAAGCCTGCGGCACCTGCGCAGCCGAAGCCTGCGGCACCTGCACAGCCGAAGCCTGCGGCACCTGCACAGCCGAGACCTGCGGCACCCGTACAGCAGAGACCTGATTCACAGCAATTCAAGCCTGTCAGTTCAAACGGTGATCCTGCCGTTCCTGTAAGCCGCCGCGAGGTTGTTAAGAACTTTAAGTTACAGATTGATGAAGAAGAATACAATAAACCGGCATATGAGGAGCCTGCACAGCCTGCTAAAAGAAGGGATAAGTCTGTTTATTTTGCAGGACGAAAGCCTTCAAAAGCTCAGATTGAGCACAGAAATGCTCAGGAAAAGGCAAGAGAAGAAAAGAAAAAGGCTGTAGCTGAACAGCGTGCAAAAGACCGTGATAAGGTTGAAAGACTCAGGCGTATCCTTGTTTTTGTTATTATATTTTTCTGCTCGGCAGTTCTGTCAACATACGGTATATCATGTATAAATGACGTGCTTGCGCTAAACAGAAAAGATGAGCTTGTAACCGTCAATATAGAGAAGGATGCTGACTATAAAGAGATAATAGATACCCTTGGTGACAACGGACTTATCAAACATGAGTGGTTCTGTAAGATAATAACCAAATTCAGAGGTTTTGATGAAAAAAGCTATCTTAACGGTCTGCATTATCTTACTGCAGATATGGGCGTTGAGGGTATGCTTACCGCAATGCTTGAAAATCAGATGTCAGATAAGACTATTCGTCTCTCCTTCCCCGAAGGATGGACTATACCGCAAATAATTAACAAATTGGACGAGAATAACGTTTGTCCTGCGGAGTATATCTATGCGGCACTTAAAGAGGTTGAGTTTGAATACGGATTTGTCGGCTCAATTCCGAAGGACGGTGCCCGTTGCTACACCCTTGAAGGATATATATTCCCTGATACCTACGATTTCTTTGTAAGTGAAAAACAGAACGGTATTGGTGAAAACCCGACAAGTATTATCAATAAATTCCTCGGCAACTTTGAATCAAAGTGGAGTGAAGTGTACACACAGCGAGCCGAAGAGCTTGGACTCACTATGGACGAGGTTATTATCATAGCTTCAATTATTCAAAAAGAAGCTGCCGATAAGAGTCAGATGGGCAAGGTTTCTTCCGTTATCCATAACCGACTCAATAACCCGTCGTCATATCCTACGCTCGGCTGTGATTCGACAAAAAATTACGTTAACAACTACCTTGCACCGGTACTGGGTACTGCAGGTGCGAGCTCATACCTCGGCGGTTACGATACCAACAGCATCCGTTCAGGCTTGCCTGTCGGTCCTATCTGTAACCCCGGTGTCGATGCTATTGAGGCGGCACTCAACCCCGATGATACAGATTACTTCTATTTCTGCCATAACGAGGCAGGTAAGATCTATATGGCAAAAACCTACAGTGAGTTCCAGGCCAACTGGGCACAGGTACTCAGAGATAATGAGGCAGACTGATTATGATTAAACCCGAACTTTTATCACCGGCAGGCGACAGAGAACGTCTTGAAGCCGCCGTATTGTATGGTGCAGATGCGGTTTACCTTGGTTCTACAAGCCTTGGTATGCGTGCTGCTCCGCAGAATTTTGATGCTGAGCAGCTCAGGAGTGCTGTTGAACTTTGTCATGGTAAGGGTAAGAAGGCTTATCTTACCTGTAATGTGCTTGCTCACAACAGTGATCTTGAGAATCTGCACGGTGTTATTGATTCTGCTGTTAATGCAGATGTTGATGCTATGATTATTTCTGATATGGGTGTGCTTTCTGTGGTCAAAAGGCTTGCACCCGATATGGAAATTCACATTTCAACACAGACAGGTCTTGTGAATTACGAGGCGGCAAGAGCGATGTACGATATGGGCGCAAAGCGTGTTGTGCTTGCCCGTGAGCTGTCTCTTGAGGAGATTGCCGAAATAAGAGCAAAAACACCGTCTGAGCTTGAGATTGAGTGCTTTGTACACGGTGCGATGTGCGTTTCGTTTTCAGGCAGATGTCTGCTCTCTAACTACTTCCTCGGCAGAGATTCCAACAGGGGAGAGTGTGCTCAGCCCTGTCGCTGGAAATACGCTATAATGGAAGAAAAACGCCCGGGCTTTTATCTGCCGATAGGCGAGGATCACAGCGGTACATACATTATGAATGCACGTGATATGTGTATGATTGAGCATATACCTGAAATGATAAATGCAGGCATTACCTCTTTTAAGATTGAGGGAAGAGCGAAGTCATCGTATTATACTGCAGTTATTACCAATGCATACCGAGCTGCTATTGACGGATATCTGAAGAATCCGACAGATGATTATAAGCCTGAGCAGTGGATGATTGACGAAACACGAAAAGTCAGCCACAGAGAGTACTGTACAGGCTTTTTCTTCAGTGACCCGAGAGACGATGCACAGATTTATTATGACGGTGTGTATAAGCGCAACTGGAATGTTATGGCAGAGGTTAACCGCCAGGAAAACGGCAGACTTTATGTTACTCAGCGCAACCGCTTCTTTGAGGGTGACGAGCTTGAAATAATGGTTGCAGGCTCCGAGCCGATAACCATTCGTGTTGAGGAGCTCAGAAACGAAAAGGATGAGCCGATTGAAGTTGCACCGCATCCGATGATGAAGTGCAGTTTCAGGTGTGATGTGCCTGTTCATGCAGGTGCACTCGTACGTAAGATTGCGGACGAAGAGTAAAGATACCAGCAGACAGAGGTTTAGCGACTTCTGTCTGCTGTTTGTTTAATAAAAAGTTTAAATATAAAGCCTTGCCTTTTATATGTATATATAGTAAAATACTATTATCTTATAATGGTGGTATATTATGTTCAGTCAGAGATTTATTGAGTTAAGAAGACAGGTTATTGAGAAGCAATTCGGCAGAATGAACGGCATGCAGCAGAGTGCTATTTTCAGCACTCAGGGTCCCTTGCTTGTGCTTGCAGGTGCAGGCAGCGGCAAGACTACAGTGCTCGTCAACCGAATTGCCAATATTATGCAGTTCGGCGATGCATACTATTCCGATTACTGCTGCCGACCTGTTATGCAGAGCGATATTGACGCTATCGAAGCTTATCTTGCAGGCGACGATTTTGCCTATGCCGAAATTGACGACCTTATGCGTGTCAACACTCCGCGTCCGTGGGAGATACTTGCTATCACTTTCACCAATAAGGCGGCAACCGAGCTTAAAGAAAGGCTTGAGCGTATGCTTGGCCCCGACGGCTCGGAGATATGGGCGAGCACTTTCCACGCTGCCTGTGCACGTATTCTTCGCAGATACGGTGAGCGTATAGGTTTCTCAAATCATTTTACTATTTACGATACCGACGATTCACGCAGAGCTATGAAGGAGTGCCAGCGTGCACTCAATATTGAAGAGCGTATTATAGGATATAAAGCTGCTCTTGCTGAAATCAGCAAGGCAAAGGACAGCCTTATAGGTCCCGAAGAATTCAAGCAGACTGCAGGAAGCGATTTCAGACTGCAGAAGATAGCGGCACTTTATGAGCACTATCAGCAGAACCTTCAGCGTGCTGACGCTATGGATTTTGACGATATTATTTTTAATACGGTCAAACTGCTTGAAACAGATAAAGAGGTGCTTGAATACTATCAGAACCGCTTTAAATACATAATGGTTGACGAGTATCAGGATACCAACCACGCACAGTACAGGCTTGTCAGCATCCTTGCCGCAAAGCACAGAAATCTTTGCGTTGTCGGCGACGATGACCAGAGTATCTATAAATTCCGCGGTGCTACGATTGAGAATATTCTCAGCTTTGAGAAACAGTTTAACGCAAAGGTTATTCGGCTTGAGCAGAATTACCGCTCTACCCAGACTATTCTTGATGCAGCAAATGCAGTTATTGCAAACAACGAACAGCGTAAGGGCAAAAACCTCTGGACAGATAACGGTGAGGGTGAAAAAATCATTCTAAACACCTCATACGATGAACAGTCCGAGGCAAGGTTTATTGCCGATACCGTTCTTGACGGTGTTGCGACGGGTCAGCGTTACAGCGATTTTGCCGTGCTTTACCGTGCAAACGCTCAGTCAAACGCAGTTGAAAACGCGTTTGTGCGTATGGGTATTCCGTACTCGATTTTCGGCGGTCACAAATTCTATGACCGTAAAGAAATCAGGGATGCGATAGCTTATCTGACAGTTATAAACAACACTGCGGACGATATAAGGCTTCGCAGAATCATTAATGAACCCAAGAGGGGAATAGGCGACACTACCGTTTCAAACGCGGCAGATATCGCAACTTCACTCGGAATCAGCCTTTTTGAGGTTATCTCCAATTCCGAGGATTATCCGCAGCTTAAACGCGCTTCGGGCAAGCTTAAAGATTTTTCCGCTATGATAAGCTCGTTTGTTGAAAAAGCAGAAGAGCTTTCACTCAAGGATCTGTTTGACACCTGTATGAAAGAGAGTGGCTATGTCGATTCGCTTGCACTTGACCCGCAGACCTATACCGAAAGGCTTGCCAATATCAACGAGCTTTCAAACAACCTTCAGCGATATACCGAGGAGAATGACGAGCCGTCGCTTACGGGCTTCCTCGAAGAGGTTGCACTTATGACTGACCTTGACAATATGAACGAAGAGGCAGACAGAGCTGTTATGATGACTCTACACTCTGCAAAGGGTCTTGAGTTCAATAACGTCTTTATCGTCGGTATGGAGGAAGGCGTCTTCCCGGGTATGCAGGCAATCTACAATCCGGGTGAAATTGAAGAGGAGCGCAGGCTTGCTTACGTCGGTATTACACGTGCCAAGAAAAAACTCTACCTTACCAAAACCCGTACAAGAATGCTGTACGGATCAACCACGCACAACCGTGTTTCACGTTTTGTCGATGAAATTCCCGTAACGCTTATCAAGAATACGGGTGTTGCGGCACAGCCTCCGATGTTTGGCGGCGGAATGGGCGGTATGCGTGACAACTCAGTCGGCGGCAATCCGTATGCAACACAGTTTAAGAAGGCTACTGCAGCACCAAAGCCTGCACCAAAGCCTGCCGAGCAGCCGCCTGTAAATCTTTCTGTAGGCGACAGTGTTTCGCACGGCACATTCGGCACGGGCGTTGTGCTCTCTGCAAAGCCTATGGGTAACGATATCCTGCTTGAAATCGCTTTCGATAAAGCCGGTACTAAGAAGCTTATGGCAAAGTTTGCCAAATTAAAGAAGATATAATAAAATTCTATTATAAAGGAGATATACGCAATGATTAAATCCATCCCTAACGGTGTTTACCCGACTATGGTAACTCCCTATACGGCAGACAACAAGATCGACTACAATGCTGTAGAGCAGCTTATCGACTGGTACTGCAAAAAAGGCGTTGACGGTATTTTTGCCATCTGCCAGTCAAGTGAAATTTTCTTTCTCTCTTTTGAAGAGAGATTGGAGCTTCTCAAGTTTATCGTAGATCGTGCTCCGAAGAATATTTCAATCGTTGCTTCGGGACATACGGCAGACGATATCGGCACACAGCTTGAAGAGGCTAAGGCTTTTGTAGATGTCGGTATTGACGGCTATGTTTTCATCTCAAACCGTCTTGCAAAGCAGGATGAGAGCGACGATGTTTTCCTTAAGAACGTTGATATCTTTATGAATGAGATTCAGGATACTGCATTCGGTATTTATGAATGTCCGTACCCCTACAAGCGTCTTATGACTCCCGAAACTCTCGGCGAGCTTGCACGTACCGGAAGATTTACATTCCTTAAGGATACCTGCTGTAATCCCGCTCAGATCAAGGCTAAGCTTGAAGCTGTCAAGGGTACGGGTATGAAGATCTATAACGCTAACTCCGCGACTCTTCTTGAAACTCTCCGTATGGGTGTTTCAGGCTTCTCGGGTGTTATGGCAAACTTCCATCCCGAGCTGTATGCATGGCTTTGCAAGAATTACGATAAGGAGCCCGAAAAGGCAGAGATGGTACAGGATATTGTCGGTTTCTTCTCTGTTGCAGAGTGCCAGGTTTACCCCATCAATGCAAAGTACTATCTTGGTCTTGACGGTGTTGATATGGGTTATACTTCACGTTCACGCAATATGGATGATTTCTTTATCGGCCGTAAATATGAAATTGAGCAGATGTACAGAGTTACTCAGCACGTCAAAGAGCAGCTCGGTATAGAATAAGTTTCAAACAAAAAGGAAATACAGCAAGAAAGGCGGACTTTATATGAAGAAACCGTTTAAAGTAATAATTTCGGCTTTTATGTCACTTGTTCTTACTTTCACGCTTGTGTCTTCTGCATTTGCTACCGAAACGCAGGCTTGTGACTGCGACAATGCTCCCGTTATTTTTGTAAACGGTATCGGCGGTATGATTTATGCAACCGACGAAAACGGTGAGGAATTTGAAATATTCCCTATTGAGAGCGACACAATGACAAGCGTTATTCTTACATATCTGCCGGTTGCTCTTATCAACGGTATTTTTGGCGGTTGGGAGTCATTTGCAAAATCGCTCGATAAAATGCTTTGCGAGCTTTTTGCAGGTATGGATTGCGATAATGAGGGTAATTCAGTTTTGCCTGCTTATGCGGATGAATGTGACCCTGCTACAATGGATGAACATCTTGATGATAACGAATTCAACTTTCTCTATGATTGGCGTCTTGACCCTTATGAGTCAGCAGCCGAGCTCGATGCATATATTGACGAGATAATCGAAGCAACAGGTCACGAAAAGGTTATTATCAACGCATACAGTGAGGGCGGAGAGATAGCTCTTGCTTACTTCGACGAATACGGCTCGGAGAAGGTAGAGATGTTTATTTCTCAGTGCTCCGCTTTCCAGGGTCTTACACTTATCGGCAAGCTTTTTACAAATGACTGCTCGGTTGATGCAAATCAGCTTGCAAACTTCCTCGGTACAATGATGCCTGCTGCAAACGTTGATGATGGCGTCACAACTCTGCTTTCTGTGCTTAAGTATACAGGCATTTATCATCTGCTTACAGGTCTTGTAAATAAGATTCTTGATGAATGCTTTGACACGATATATAACGGCTTTGCAAAGGAGATATTTGCCTGTATGCCCGGTGTGTTCAACTTTGTGCCTGCCGAGTATTTCGATGATGCGATAGATATGGTATTCGGTGATGACCCTGAATATGCCGTACTTGTTGAGAAGCTCACAAGATACCACAACGCACAGATAAATGCAGAGGAAATACTCAAGGCAGAGCAGGAGAAGGGTATGGCAATAGCTGTTGTTTCTCACTACGGTTGTTATCCGCTTCCGCTTGTAGGCGATATGGCTTATCAGTCTGACGCTCTTATCGACTCTGCAAATTCTTCGGGCGGTGCAACGTTTGCTCCTATGGGCGAGTCCTTCGGCGATGAATATAAGCAGAAGGTTGATGACGGTCATAACCACATTGCTCCCGACGGCAGTGTTGATGCTTCAACATGTATGTTCCCAGAAAGCACGTGGTTTGTCAGCGGCTTCTCACACTGGTGCTATTCCACAAACCTTATTGAGTGGCTTGAGGCGTATGACGGTCAGCCGACTGTTACTTCAACACCCGAATTCCCGCAGTTCCTTGTAGGCAACCCTGCAGATAATACTGTCAGTGCTATGGAATAATACCTTAAAATAAATATTTCTTTCTCTTTATTGCGACTGAATTCTCACCGCTCTTGCGTTAGTATTGATGCAAGGGCGGTGAGTTGTTTTTGAAACAGGTGATATATGTTGACGTGCTTTTTGCACTCAATATGATTGTCAGCTTTTTGCTTATCAATGCCGCGGGTATGCTGTGCCGTGAAAGACCAAAAACTCTGCGGGTATTGGCAGGCTCTTTGTTGGGTGGCGTATATTCGCTGAGCATATTTCTGCCGAGCTTACATACTGTGTTTGTGCTGCTTTTTAGAATAGTTTTTCTTGCCGTTGTCAGCTTTTGCGTATTCGGCTTCGGCTCTGTGAGGCGGTTTCTGCGCTGCTTCGGTACGCTTGTCGTTGTGACTCTCGGCTTTGCAGGGCTGATAACTGCGGTATGGCTTTTAGTGAAACCGCAGGGGCTGGCAGTTCGTAACGGCTCGGTATATTTTGATGTCAGCTTTCTTGCACTTGTGCTCGGAGGTACGGCTTTTTATATTGCTGCCCGTATTTTCGGTAAAATTTTCGAGAGGAATCACCGTGAGCAGATGCGGGTGAAGGTTAATATTACTTACAACGGCAAAACAGTTGCGGCAGATGGCCTTATCGATACGGGTAACACGCTTAAAGACAGCTTCAGTGGTAAAAGCGTCACGGTAATTGACAGAAATCTTGCCCTTCGGTTGTTACCGCTTGAGTGTGCTGCGGCAACGTTTTCACCTGTATGCAGTGAATTGCCGCAGGGTATGCATCTTACGGTTTCGAACACTGCAGGCGGTACTTCGCTGATGTGTGTATTCAACGCGGACAGCATTGAAATAAGTTCAGAATGCGGTAATGCGAAATTTGAAAATCCGTCTGTTGCCGTGGGTGCGGTGACAAGCTTCGGGTCAGATTGTTCCGTGCTGCTTAATGCCGATACGGCAGATTATATTACGGGAGGAAGAGAGTATGATAAAAAGAATCAGAAGATGGATAAAAAGGTTAAGGTCAAAATTCGGAAAAAAAGGAGTTTACTACATAAACGGACCAGAGACCCTGCCTGCACCGTTGACAGCACAGCAGGAGAGGGAGGCTATGAGTCGGATTGAAGAAGGAGATGAAACCGCACGTGAGCTTCTGATTGTGCATAATTTAAGGCTTGTTGTATATATTGCCCGCAAGTTTGAAAACTCGGGAGTAGGAATTGAAGACCTTATATCAATCGGCACAATAGGTCTGATAAAGGCTGTGAATACATTTTGTCCGTCACGCAATATCAAGCTTGCAACCTACGCTTCACGCTGTATTGAAAATGAAATACTTATGCATCTGCGGAAAATTTCCAATATGAGGACTGAAGTATCGATTGACGAGCCTCTTAATATTGACTGGGACGGAAACGAGCTTTTGCTGTCGGATATTTTAGGCAGTGATTCGGACAGTATTAACGTTGATATTGAGCACGAGGATGAAGCAAATAATCTGATAGCTATAGTCAATACGCTAAACGAGCGTGAGCAAACTATAATGCGGCTTCGTTTCGGTATAGGCAGTGAGCGTGAGCACACGCAGAAAGAGGTTGCTGATATGCTCGGTATATCGCAGAGCTATATTTCAAGGTTAGAAAAAAGAATAATAGAGCATATAAAAAAGGAAATGGTATTGAATTAAATTTAATATTGTTATAATATATAGGCGGACATTTTGTCTGCCTATCGATTTTTTATATAATAAAATTGCATTGGTGGTGAATTAATGAAAACTGCGGCTGTTGTTGCCGAGTACAATCCGTTCCACAAGGGACACGAATATCAGCTTGAAATGACACACCGTGCAGGCGCAACGCATATAGTTGCGGTTATGAGCGGCAACTTTGTTCAGCGTGGTGAAGCGGCGGTTTTCGATAAATTCCTGCGTGCCTCTGCGGCTGTTAAGTGCGGCGCCGACCTTGTTGTCGAGTTGCCTTTGCCGTGGGCTGTGAGCGGTGCACAAACCTTTGCGCGTGGTGCGGTAAGCATTGCCGATGCACTCGGCTGTGTCGATATGCTGTCTTTCGGCTGTGAATGCGGTAAAGCAGATATGTTGATTAAGGTTGCAGATTCTCTGTATTCGTCTGAGTTTGAGGAGCATTTAAATGCTGCTTTGCCGGAGTGTACGTCGTTTGCGGCAGCTCGTCAGCGTGCGGTAGGCGATATACTCGGCAGTGAATATTCGACATTACTCGAAAGTCCGAATAACATACTTGCAATTGAATATATTGCGGCAACAAATCTCTTTAATTCTTCGTTTGAGCTTAATGCGGTGTCCCGAATTGGAGACGGATATAACTATGAAAAATATTCCGGCGAAAGTTTTGCATCTGCTACAGCAATACGGGGACTTATAAGAAACGGAGAAGATTATTCGTCGCTTGTACCTGAAAAAGCAAAAGAGCTTTATTCTGACGAATTTTCGGATGAGAGCAGACTTGAAACGGCTGTGCTGTATGCACTGCGAAAGCTGAACGTAACTGATATTGCGCTTGCTCCCGATGTATCTGAGGGACTTGAAAACAGAATTTACTCTGCGGTGCGTGAAGCGTGCAGGGTGGAGGAACTGTTGGAGATGATTAAGACAAAGCGATATCCTACAGCAAGGTTAAGGCGGATAATTCTCAGTCTTTTCCTCGGTATAAAAGCAGAGCATACACAAGGTATGCCGCCTTATATACGCATACTTGCCTGCAACGAAGAAGGCAAAGAGATTCTTTCTGCGGCAAAGCCGAAAGTGCCGCTTATCTCCCGTGCGGCGCAGTTTAATGCGCTCGAAGGCAGGGCAAAAGAAATTTTCAATCTTGAATGTACAGCAGATGATATTTATGCACTCAGCTTTTCTCCTGCAAGAGAGTGCGGTGCAGACTATAAAACAAAAATATTTTAAACGGAGGTTACTGATATGTATCTCGGAATTATAAACGGTTGGTCTGACGGATGTATCAAGGCTGTCAGCGAAAAAGGACTTAAGTGGGTTGAATTCTGTGTCAATCACAATTATGACAGTGCCGAAGTGCTTGCTCAGGCTGACGAAATCAAGGCAAGCTGTGAGAAGTACGGTGTGCGTGTAGGCTCAATAGGCAGATGGGGTATGGATAGGGTAGACGATAACGGAGAGGTTATCCCCGAAGCATTGCAGCACGATAAAAACTGTATCGACCTTGCTTCAAAGCTCGGCTGTCCCGTATTTAACTGCGGCTGTAATGAGGTTGAAACAAAGGGCTTTATGGAAAACTGTGATATCGCGGTCAATTATCTCTCACTGCTTATTGAATACGGCAAAGAGCGTAATGTTAAAATTGCCGTCTATAACTGTGATTGGGCAAACTTCGTGGTAGAAGACAACGCATGGTCGGTTGTGCTTGGCAGACTGCCCGAGCTCGGCATAAAGTATGACACATCGCACTGTATCAACAGAGGCGGCGATTACCTGAAAGAAATGGAAAAATGGGGTGACAGATTCTATCACTTCCATATCAAAGGCACGCTATATATCAACGGTGAGCATTACGATGACCCGCCTGCAGGTTTGGATGATGTAAAGTGGGGCGCTGTTTTTGCTCTGCTTTACATAAAGAATTACAACGGTATGCTCTCTATCGAGCCTCATTCAAATAAATGGCACGGTGCGGTAGGTCAATGGGGCATTGATTACACAATCAACTTTGTAAAGCCTTTTATTATGCCTGAGGATTATTCGTACAGCGAAAATCCGTATATGCCGTAAAAGGAGATGTGAATAAAATGAAAAAAATAAAAGTTGTTATGTTTGCGAAAGCACATAATGCTTTTTGTGATTATGCCGAAGCATTATTAAAAACAGTATTAAAAGAGGATGAGTTTTTATCTTTTCGTGGTGTAGTAGGTGATGAGTTTAGTTATGATATAAACGAGTATCAGGCGGATTATGTTATTTCGTTTGTGTCACCGTGGATAATCTCAAAATCTGTTCTTGATTCAGCTCAAAAAGCGGCTATCAATTTTCATCCGGGATCTCCTGATTATCCCGGTACAGGATGCTATAATTTTGCTCTTTATGAAAACAGCAAGGTGTACGGTGTAACGGTTCACCATATGAAAGAGA
The DNA here is from genome assembly GCA_017399065.1 of Clostridia bacterium. Taxonomy (GTDB): domain Bacteria; phylum Bacillota; class Clostridia; order Oscillospirales; family Acutalibacteraceae; genus UBA8612. The sequence continues at coordinate 105,587 of JAFQEL010000012.1, forward strand.
AAGTTGATTCCGGCGATATTGTTATGACGTCTTATTTTGATATTATGCCATACGATACGGTCGAAACACTTAAGCTTAAATCGATGAACCATCTGTTATATCTTTTTGAAAAAGTGCTTGCTAATATATGTGCAGGGGAAGATTTGCCTGTTTCTGAAGAAAAATGGCAGCGTAAACCTTTTACCAGAAAAGAGATGTACGAGCTTTTTGAAATTGACCCGCTGAAGCACGATGAAGAAGAAGTTGCCCGCCGTATACGTGCCGCAACCTATCCTTCTTGTCCGGGAGCATATATTGTGGTCAATGGCGAAAGGCAGTATCTCCCTTTTGAAAAGAGAGAACCAATCGTTGGTTGAAATTTTTATTAAAATTTCAAAATAGCTTGCATATTTTGTGTTTTAGTGATAAAATAGCATATATTTTATCTTTGTAACGCTTTAATTTGCTAAAGCATTACGGAAAAGAGAGGTTTTTAAAATTATGACAGCACAACTTGCAGCATTTATTTTGTATTTCGTTGTTGTCCTTGGTATCGGCCTCTTCTTCTTTATCAAGTCGAAGAGCGGAAGTGAAAGGGACTACTTTCTTGGCGGACGTTCAATGGGTCCGTGGGTCACAGCACTCAGTGCACAGGCATCCGATATGAGCGGATGGCTGCTTATGGGATTCCCCGGCAGCATTCTTGCTTTCGGTATGGGTCAGGTCTGGATCGGTATCGGTCTTGCGCTCGGCACAGCTGCTAACTGGATTTTTATTGCACGCAGGCTTCGTGCTTTCTCCCAGACTGCAAACGATTCAATCACAATTCCGCAGTATCTTTCAAACCGCTTTATGTCAAAAAGCCCCGTGCTTCAGATAATCTGTGCGATTGTTTTTCTTGTTTTCTTCACAATTTACGTTGCATCAAGCTTCGTTGCAGGTCAGAAGGTTTTCATTCAGGTTGTTCCGCAGCTCGCCGAAAGACCTGAAATCGCACTTATTATCTTCGCAGTTATCATTATTGCTTACACTTTCCTCGGCGGCTTCAAGGCTGTTTGCTGGACTGATTTTTTCCAGGGCCTTATGATGCTCGCAGCTCTTCTGGCTGTTCCTGTTGTTCTTGTTGCGGTTAAAGAAATCGACTACAGTGTTTTCGAAACTGTCGAAGGTGGCGTTAATCCGCTCAATCCTTTTGCTGCAAGCTGGCAGGATATAGCTTCAGGTCTTGCATGGGGTCTCGGTTACTTCGGTATGCCTCACATTCTTGTAAGATTTATGTCAACCAAAAATACAAAAGTTCTCAAAAAATCAGCTACCATCGGTATCGTATGGGTTATCCTTTCACTCGGTGCTGCAATTGCTATGGCTCTTCTTGGCAGAGGCTATGCTCCCACACAGTCTCTTGTTGCTGCAGAAACTCAGGAGCTTGTATTCGTAACTCTTGTTCAAGATATATTCAACGGTCCTTGGGCATTTGTCGCAGGTCTTCTTCTTTCCGCTATCGTTGCTGCTGCAATGAGCACGGCTGATTCACAGCTTCTTGTTGCATCATCCTCTTTCACAAGCGATATCTACAAGCCTGTTTTTCGCAAGAAGGCTTCCGACAGGGAAACTCTCTGGGTAGGCAGAATTGTTGTTCTTATCATCGCTGTTGTTGCTTATTTTATTGCAAGCAGCAAATCTGAAGGCGCAGCAAGCATTATGACACTGGTTGATAATGCATGGGGCGGCTTCGGTTCAGCTTTCGGTCCTGTTATTATTCTTTCTCTTTTTTGGAAGAGACTCACATATAAGGGTGCTGTAGCAGGTGTTATCGGCGGTGCAGTTGTCGATGTGCTCTGGATGAACCTCTTTGTTGGTGACGGAGCTCTTGTTTACGACACAGGTGTATACGAGCTTCTTCCCGGCTTTATTGCAGGTCTCATCTTCTGTGTCATTGTTTCTCTTATCGACAAGAAGCCCTCTTCAGAGATTATAAGTCTCTTTGAAACTGCTTCTGAAATGACAAAGGTAGATTGATAACTCAATACATAAAATATCAAGCCGTACGGTTTCACTGAGACCGTACGGCTTATTTTATTGGCTGTTAACTTGTTTCCTGAGTGCTTCCATTCTCAGGTCGAGTGCGGCACTTTGTTCGGCGCAGAGTTTTAATTCGTCTGCCATCTCTTGTGTAAACTCAAAATCTTTTTTGTATCGGAGTTGATGCTCAAGGCTTGCCCAGAAGTCCATAGCAAGTGTGCGAAGCTGAATTTCAACCTTCATCAGCCGCTTTTCGTGTGCAAGGTAAATCGGTACGGCGACTATAAGGTGCAGACTTCTGTAGCCGTTTTCCTTGGGTTCGGCTATGTAATCTTTTTTACGTATGAGCATAATATCATCCTGCTTGAGGAGTGCGTCTGCGAGCAGATACACATCTTCGGGGAAAGTACATATAACTCTTATACCTGCAACGTCATTTATATACTTCTCTACCGAGTCAACCTCAAACGGAAGGCCTTTTCGCTCAAGCTTTTCCGTGATGCTGTCGAAAGATTTGATTCGTGTCTTTATAGAGCTGATCGGATTGCGGTCGTGCTCAAGCGAAAACTCTTCATTCAGCACCTTAAATTTCGTTTCGATCTCCATCATAGCGCATCGGTAGTATGACATCAACAGGTCAAAATCCTTCATTCTTTCCTGTATCCACTCTATCATATCCGAGTCGATGCGCTGCATCAGTTTTACGGCTTTTTTAGCCTTGCTTTTCTGTTCCATCTGTTAATTCCTCTTGTGCTTTTTTGATATAGAATCCGAAAACTACGCCGCCTTCGACGTTTTCGACCGAGTAAGGCATACGGTGAAGCTGCTGTATAGCCTTTACTATTGAAAGACCTATGCCGAAGCGACCTTCAGCTCTGGAGTGAGCTTTGTCCGAACGGTAGAAGCTTTGCCACAGACTCGGCATTTCTTCTTCGGGTATATGGTCACCCGTGTTGAAAACGCTTACTTTGACGGATGTTGAAGTTTCGGAAGCTGAAATGATAATCTTTTTATCTCCCTTAGCGTGTGAGAGTGCGTTGGATACGTAGTTGTTAAGTACCATATGGAGCTTATCCGGGTCGCCGTATCCCGTAAGATCATCGGGAATGCTTCTGACTATTTCTATTCCTTTTTCTTTTGCAAGTATATCGTATGAGTCGGTACTCTCGATGATAAATTTTTTTATGTCAAATTCACACGGATTGAGCGTATAGGCACCCGATTCGAATTTTGACAGCTCCATCATCTCACACACAAGACGATTCATCTTGTGTGTTTCTTCTATTATAATGTCGCAGTATTCGTCACTGCTCTGAGAATTGGTTTTGATACCGAGCTTGAGACCTTCGGCGTAGCCCTGGATTATTGCAATCGGAGTTTTAAGCTCGTGTGAAGCGTTTGAAACAAACTCCTTGCGCATTTTTTCAACACGTCTTTCATGTTCAATATCAGCTTCAAGCTTTTCGTTCTTTTGTTTCAGGTCACGAAGCGTTTTGTCAAGCTCTCCTGAAAGTGTGTTTATGCTTTGACCGAGCTCACCGATTTCGTTATTACTGTATGGTGGACATTTCTGAGAAAAATCCATTTTTGCCATAGCTCTTGTAATCTTGTTCATTTCGACAAAAGGTCTTGTGAAATGGTGAAGGTATAAATACAATGAAATCATAATAAGAGCAAAGGTTATTATTGCGACAAAGCTGACGTAGCGTGTGGTTGCATTTGATGCGTTTTCAATGTAGTTAAGCTGTGAATAAACCTTGAGTGTACCGCCTTGACCGAGAGGCGCGGTATACATCATATATTGGAGGTTGGTTTTCTCATCAACGAGTCTTTCCAAGCAGGCACCGGAAGAGAGATCCTTATGGTTTGTGACCTTCAGATTCCTTTTGGTAAGAATTTCAAGCAGATCCACTTTGTTGCCGTTCTCCCAATCCTGCATTAGCCTGCTTACAGTTGAGTCATAAACAAGCTTGTTACTTTCGTTGTAGATTTCTACCTCAATGTTATTGCTTTCTTCAATAATTGCCATATCATTGTAAAAATCGTCACTTTGTAAAATCAAAGTCTCAATATCCTCACCCAGCTCTTGCATATAGTAGCTTTGTCTGAGTGTATAAACCAGCGGAATTAGCTGAGAATTTGCAATAAGAATGGCAAAGCTGCCTATGCATATAAAGAATGCGGCGATTCCGAAAAGCTGAGCTCGCATTGAATATTTTCTGCTCATCAGCTTGGGAAAAAGTTTTCGTAGTAGTTTCATCGGTTTATTCCGCCTCTATTTTATAGCCTATTCCGTAAACGGTTTTAAGGTGAGCATCGCCCCATTTGCCGAGCTTTGTGCGAAGCCTTGCGACGTGGCTGTCTACAGTGCGTATATCTCCTGCGTAGTCATAGCCCCAGATATCATCGAGAAGCTGCTCACGGGAAAATACCCTGCCCACGGAAGAAAGAAGCTTGAGAAGTATGTTGTATTCCTTAAGAGTGAGCTCAAGTGCGCGGTTGTCGAGCGTTATAACGTGGGCAACCTCGTCAACCGTAAGACCGTCGAGTGAAACCGTTTCTGTTTTTGCTTCAGGCTCTCCGCTTGACCTGCGGATAAGTGCGGCAACTCTTTTCATAAGTACGCTCGGACTGAAGGGTTTTGTGACATAGTCGTCCGCACCGACCTCAAAGCCCATCAGCTCGTCAAATTCCTCACTTCGTGCGGTGAGCATAAGTATCGGCACGTCAGACGTTTTGCGTATTCTCTTACAAGCTTCCCAACCGTCGATATTCGGCATCATAACGTCGAGGATTATTGCGGCGATATCGTCGTGTGCGGCAAAAAGCTCAAGTGCTACATCACCGTCGTTTGCTTCAAGAGGCTCGTATCCTTCGCTTACGAGAAAGTCACATACAAGTCTGCGGATTCTTGCTTCATCGTCTGCGACAATTATCTTTTTCATATCTTTTTTCCATCCTTTTTCTATTTTATGATTCTATTTTATCATAAGCGTTTTTTTACCGCAATATCTTTAATAATCAGTTTACAAATTTGCAACAGCTTTACGTAATATTAGTCGAACGGATTACATAAATATTTACTCAGTAGTAAAAAATTTTAATATAAGGGGAGATTTATGTGGACGAGTTTGATGAAACCTATTCCGATTCCCGCAGAATAAAGGCGGAAAAGAATAAGAAAAGTAAAAAACACGACTGGCTTGTGTCACTGTCTGCTGTACAGCTGATGCTTGCGTGTATCGGCATAGCTTTACTGTTGGCTGTTTCAAAGTCGTCACCGTCAACGTTTTTTGCACTCAAGGATGAATTTGACATATTTATGCAGACTGATATGAGTGTGCGTGAGGTTGCAGGTAAGATTTATTCGGTGCTTGTTCCTGAAGATAGAACGGATGAATCGGCTGACAATGCCGAAAAAGTTACTGAAGAAACATCAGCTTCAGGCGGAGAAGATATTGAAATATATGAAGCGACTCAGAACGTCTGCTTTGCGCCGTTTGATACAACTGTTGATATTGTAAAGCCGACTGAAGGTGAGATAACGTCACGCTTTGGCTACAGGTATCATCCGATTACGGGTAAATTCGGTGTACATAACGGTACGGATATTGCCGCACCTGAAGGTACTCCTATATATGCTGCATTTAACGGCAGGGTAGAGGAGATAGGACACAACAGTGTGAGAGGTAATTATATTCTTCTCTCTCACGGCGGGGATACGCAGACACTGTATCTGCACTGCAGCGAGATTGTAGCCCCGGAAGGTGCTGTTGTAAGACAAGGTGAGATTATAGCAAAAGTCGGAAGCACCGGGTATTCTACGGGACCTCATCTTCATTTCTCAATTCTTATAGGCGGTAAATACTGCAATCCGGAGTGGTTGATAAATGACCTTTAAAATAAAAGGAAGCTGTGTAAGTATCAGCTTCTTTTTCTTTGTTACGGTGTGTGTGGCACTTGTGCTTGATACAACCGATACGGCGGTGACAGCTCTTTGGGCGGCGGGCTTGCACGAGGGAGGTCATCTGCTTTGTATGCTCTTCTACGGCGAGCGTCCGTCGAGTATTTTTATCGCACCTTTCGGCTTCAGCATAACGAGGTGCGGCATGAGCAGCTACCGCAGAGAGATGATCATTGCCTTTGCAGGACCTCTTGCAAACATTATTGCGGCATTTGTTATGTTTATTATTGTGCTTATTTGTCATCAGACAAGGCTTATAAAACCGATTGCCGTCAACTTATCACTTGCACTGTTTAATCTTTTGCCTATCGAGCCGCTTGATTGCGGCAGGGCAGTACGCTGCTGGCTTATGTGCAGGATGAATACGCTAAGAGCCGAAAAAACAGTTTTTATAATCGGTGCGGTTTGTCTTGTGCCTGTTGCTGCAATGGGCTTTTTAGTGCTTATTAAGAGCAGATATAACATAACTCTTTTGCTGGCGAGCATTTATTTGTCCTATATGCTCTTGAAAAGAAGAGAATAATCCTATATAATAGATGCACTATTGTTTTTTGGAGGAATTTATGCTTTCCGAAAAGATTGAAAGAATACTACCGCTTGTTCAGAAGCCCGGCAGATATACGGGCGGTGAGCTGAACAGCGTTGTAAAGAATGCATCAGAAGTCGATATCCGCTATGCTTTCTGCTTCCCCGATACTTACGAGGTAGGTATGTCGCATCTGGGTATCAAAATACTCTATTCGCTTGTCAATGCCCGTGAGGATGCTTGGTGCGAGCGTGTGTTTGCTCCGTGGGTTGATATGGAAGAGCAGATGCGCAAGAATAACATTTTGCTCTACGGACTTGAAAGCGGCGATCCTATAAAGGATTTTGACTTGGTTGGTTTTACGCTTCAGTATGAGATGAGCTATTCAAATGTGCTCAATATGCTCGATCTTGCAGGTATACCTCTTAAGTCGGCAGACAGACACGAGCTGACTCCGATTGTTATTGCAGGCGGTCCTTGCGTATGTAATGCAGAGCCTATGGCAGACTTCTTTGATATAATGCTGCCGGGTGAGGGCGAAGAGGTTACAAACGACCTTATAGACCTACTTAAAGAGCATAAAGCAAAGGGCTCCACAAAGCAGGAATTTCTGCTTGAGGCTGCAAAAATAAAGGGTATATACGTGCCGTCACTCTATGATGTGGAATATAACGATGACAATACAGTCAAGGCGATAAAGCCTCTCGGCACAGCTCCCGAAAAGGTAGAGAAGCGTATAATTTCCGACCTTGATAAAGTCTATTTCCCCGATACTTTTATTGTGCCTTCTGTCGAGATAATTCACGACAGAGCTGTTGCGGAAATATTCCGCGGATGTATCCGTGGTTGCCGTTTCTGTCAGGCAGGTTATATCTACCGTCCTATCCGTGAAAAACAGGCTGATACAGTTAATCGCAACTGTAAGAGTATCTGTGATTCAACAGGCTATGATGAGGTCTCTTTATGCTCCCTAAGTACAAGCGACTATACCAATCTTGAGGAGCTTCTGAATAAGCTTCTTGACTGGACGGAAAAGGATAAGGTTAATATTGCTCTGCCTTCACTACGTGCCGATAATTTCTCCAAGGAGCTTTCCGAGCGTCTTGCTTCTGTCAGACGAAGCGGCCTTACCTTTGCTCCCGAGGCGGGCACACAGCGTATGCGTGACGTTATAAATAAAAATATCACTGAGGAAGAAATTCTTTCTGCCGCACGCAAGGCTTTTGACGGCGGCTGGACAAGCGTCAAGCTCTACTTTATGCTCGGTTTGCCTACGGAAACTGATGAGGATATTGTTGCCATCGCTCAGCTTGCACAGAAGGTGGTTGAAGAGTTTTATCACAACCCCAATAAACCAAAGGGTAAGAGTGTAAATGTCAGTATCAGTGTTGCTCCTTTCGTGCCTAAGCCGTTTACCCCTTTCCAGTGGGAGGCACAGAATACAAAAGAGGAGCTGCTCCGTAAACAGCAGCTTGTTATCAACAGTCTTACGAGCAGAAAAATTTCACTCACCAGACATAATACAGAGATGAGCTTCCTTGAAGGTGTTTTTGCACGAGGTGACAGGAGACTTTCCGCAGTTATCGAAACTGCTTGGCGAAAAGGCTGTAAGCTCGACGGCTGGGAAGAGTGCTTCAGACTTGATGACTGGATGCAGAGCTTTGATGATTGCGGAATCTCACCTGAGTTTTATGCAAACCGTGAGCGTACGCTTGACGAAATTTTGCCGTGGGATCATCTTGATTACGGTGTAACAAAGGCTCACCTTGTAAGAGAATACAACAAAGCTCACAATAATGAAACCACACCGCACTGCCGTGAGAAATGTGCAGGCTGCGGAGCGAATAAACTGAACGGAGGCGAGTGCGATGCGTTGCGTGAGAGTGCTGCTTGCAAAAAGAGGCAGAGCTAAATATACATCACATCTTGATATGCAGCGTTGCATGATGCGTGCCGTACGCCGTGCCGGAATTGAGCTGTGGTATACAGAGGGCTTCAACCCTCACCCTTATGTCACATTTGCTTTGCCGCTTCCTCTCGGTGTCGAGAGTGATGGTGAGCCTGTTGATATACGCCTTGAGGGTGATATGACCAACAACGAGGTGCGTGACAGACTCAACGAAACAATGCCTGAGGGTATTGAGGTCGTTGATGTTGTCGATGCGGTCAATAAGCCGGGTGATATCGCTTTTGCACGATATCATATTGAGCTTTATCCGAAGGAGGGACTTGCAGACAAGATATCTTCCGCACTTGAAAGCGGTAACCTGCCTGCAGAAAAGCTCGGTAAAGCAGGCAGAAAAAAGGTTACAAAGCAGATTAATGTAAGCGAGCTTATGGGCGAGTATACGGTGCAGGATAACGGTGAGAGCGTTTTTATTGATATTGTTCTTGCGGCAGGCAGTCAACGTAACGCAAGCCCGTTTATACTCATTGACGCTCTTTCAACTGCTATAGGTGAGGGCATAGAATATAAGAAAATTACCCGTAAAGCAATTTTACTTGCAAATCTCGAAAAATTTTAAAAAAGTACTTGCAATTTGGAAATGTTTGTGTTAATATATCTAAGCGTTTGTTGTCCGTCGTTATCCGCGACGGGTATTAATGCAAATAACATTAAGGCTGGCGGTCCTCTTTCGCAATAATTCATTCGATACGAACGCCTGAAAAAATTATGGAGGAAATCAAAATGGACGCATTGAAACTTATTGCACAGGACAGCATCAAGGCTGAGAAGCCCGTTGCCGAAGTTGGTGACACAGTCAGAGTTGACGTTAAGATCCGTGAAGGTGACAGAGAAAGAATTCAGGCTTTCGAAGGCATCGTTATCGCTCACAAGGGCAGCGGTGTTTCCGAGACATTCACAGTACGCCGTGTTTCCTACGGTGTAGGTATTGAGAGAGTTTTCCCTGTTCACTCTCCCAATGTTGCTAAGGTTACCACAATCAGAAAAGGTAAGGTTCGCAGAGCAAAGCTCTACTACCTTCGTGACAGAGTCGGTAAGGCAGCTAAGGTTAAGCAGGATCTTAAATAATTTGATTTTTGCTGAACAAAATGAGGAACAAGTCTTGTACTTGTTCCTTTTTTTTGTTATAATATATTATGAGCAACTATTTTTGCTCGTAATTAATCCGTTTTAGCAGGTGACGAATTGAAAATTACCGAATATAATAAAAAATATAATATTCCTGCCGAACAGTCTGTAAATACAAAAGAGAAAAAGAACAAGGCGGCAGAGGCAATGTTCGACTGGATAACATCGGTTGTTATTGCAGTTGTGTTCCTTTGTGTTGTTTTTACATTTTTTGTTCGTCCTGTAAAAGTAGACGGCGACTCTATGCTGCCGACACTGCAGGATAAAAACTGGCTTGTGGTTTCTGCTTTTGACAGTAATCCCGAACAAGGGGAAATAGTTATTGTTACACAGCCTAACAAAACCTCGACGGGCGGTCCTGTTGTCAAGCGTGTTATTGCGGTAGGCGGTCAGGTTATTGATATCGACTTTAAAAGCGGTACGGTTTACGTTGACGGCAAAGAAATTGATGAACCGTACATACTTGAAAAAACCTACAGAAGCTTTGACGTGCAGTTTCCCTTGACCGTTCCTGAAGGATATCTCTTTGTAATGGGTGACAACAGAAACGACTCTCTTGACAGTCGTTCTTCGCGCATAGGTCTTATAGATGAACGTTATGTCCTGGGCAGTTGTCTTTTCAGAATTTATCCCTTTGGCGGTGTGGATTAATCAGGAGGATTTGAAATATGAATGAAGAAAACATAAACGTACAGAATGAAGCTGTTTCACAAAAAACTGACAAAAAAAGTCCCATTCAGCTTGTGGTAGAATTGGTTTCAATTATTGCAACTTCAATTGTTGCCATAATGCTTATTTTTACATTTGCGTTCCGTATTGTAGGTGTAAGCGGTCCGTCGATGATGAATACGCTTGTCAACGGTGACTGGCTTATGGTATCAGCTTTTATTACTGAGCCCGAACGCGGTGATATTGTTATCATCACACAGCCCAACAGCTTCAACGAGCCTATTGTCAAGCGTGTTATTGCCGTAGGCGGTGATACGATCGATATTGATTTTGAAACAGCAACAGTTTCGATAAACGGTAAGGCTATTGATGAACCTTATCTTGCTACTCCTACTACTACCGATGAGGGTGCATGGCAGTATCCGCTCACTCTTAAAGAGGGTCAGGTATTTGTTATGGGTGATAACCGTGAGCATTCGTCTGACAGCCGCTCACCCGATATCGGTCTTATCGATGAAAACTATATACTCGGTCAGGTGCTTCTCAGATTTTCTCCGATAAGTGAATTTAAAATTTTCGGTGATTACGATTATGAATGATACACAAAAGCAGGTTGTACAGTGGTTCCCCGGTCATATGGCAAAGACCCGCAGGCTTATCAAAGAGAGTCTGCCTATGGTCGATGCCGTAACCGAGCTGATAGACGCACGTGTGCCGGTCAGCAGCAGGAATCCTGAGCTTGATGAAATGACTGGTTCAAAGCCCAGAATAATTCTTCTCAATAAATGCGACGTTGCAGACGAAAATGCAACACGTCTGTGGCTCGATTATTTCAATTCCAACGGTGCTCACGCTATTGCGGTTGATTGCCGCAGTGGTAAGGGTCTGCAGAATTACCGTCCGCTTGTACGCAAGGTGCTTGCCGACAAAATCCGTGCCAACGAAGAAAAGGGCATGGCGGGCAAGAGTCTTCGCGTTATGGTTGTCGGTATTCCAAATACCGGTAAGTCTTCGTTTATCAACCGTATGATAGGTACGAGTAAAGCAAAGGTCGCCGACAGACCCGGTGTTACAAAACACAATCAATGGTTTAATATCGGCGGCGGTATTGAACTGCTCGATACTCCCGGTGTACTCTGGCCTAAATTTGATGACCCCAAGGTGGGCGACAGACTTTCCTTTATAGGTTCTGTTAAGGATGAGGTTGTCGATGTTGAAACTATGGCTGTACGTCTTATAGAAGTGCTTGCAAAGGACTATACCTCAATGCTGACCGAGCGATATAAGCTCGGCAATATCGAAGGGTTTGAGGATTACGAGATTCTTGAGCTTATAGGCCGCAAACGCGGTATGCTTATAAGCGGCGGCGAGATTGATACGGAGCGTGCCGCAAACACTCTGCTTGACGAATACCGTGGCGGTAAGCTCGGCAAAATTACACTCGAAAGGCCGTGAGATAAATGCCCGATTACGAATACGAATCAAAAGCATCTGCTATGGGCTACGACAATATCTGCGGTGTAGACGAAGCCGGCAGAGGGCCGCTTGCAGGTCCTGTTTATGCGGCGGCTGTTATTCTGCCGCAGGGCCTTGTTATTGATGGGCTCAACGATTCAAAAAAACTCAGCGAAAAAAAGCGTGAGCTTTTATACGATAAAGTTATTGAAAATGCAATTGCCTGGTCTGTCGGTGTTGCTACAGAGCAGGAGATAGACGAAGTCAATATTCTTCAGGCAACATATCTTGCGATGCGCCGTGCAGTAGAAGGGCTTGAGGTTAAGGCCGACTATGCACTTATTGACGGTAACCGTATGCCTCCGCTTTCAATAGAAGGTGAAACGGTAATCAAGGGAGATGCACTGTCGATGAGTATTGCTGCAGCTTCAATAATAGCAAAAGTAAGCCGTGACAGATTTATGCTTGAAATTGATAAGGAATATCCCGAATATCAGTTCAGTAAACATAAGGGCTACGGCACAGCACTTCACTACGAAATGATTGAGAAATACGGCGTTTCGCCTGTGCATAGACGAAGCTTTCTCAAAAAACTGTTATGAATATAAAACGTATTAAAGGTGACGTCGGTGAAGCTTATACGGCAAAATGGCTCAGGCGTCACTTCTACAAGGTGATTGATACAAATTATTCCTGCCGTTTCGGTGAGGTCGATATTATTGCCCGTAAGGGTGAGTATATCTGCTTTGTCGAAGTCAAGACTAGGTCAGTCAATGCTATTGACAGGCCTGCAAGTGCGGTGGGCTATGCAAAACAGCGCAGACTTATTACAACAGCACAGCATTATCTTACCTTGAATCCTACCGAACTTCAGCCTCGCTTTGACGTTGCTGAGGTTATAACACAGGATGATAAGGTAACAGATTTTAATTATATAGAAAATGCATTTGATGAAATTATTTAAAGGTGGTCTTTAAATTGATGTACACAAGCACAAGAGATAATTCAGTTCACGTATCTGCCGCACAGGCAATCGCAAACGGTATCTCGAAAGACGGCGGACTTTTTGTCCCTACACAAATCCCGACTCTTACGGCAGATGAGCTTAAAGAACTTGTCGGTAAGGACTATCAGGGCAGGGCAGTAGCTGTGCTCTCAAAGTACCTTTCCGACTTCACCGAGCAGGAGGTTGCAGAATGTGTAAGCGGCGCATACGGCGGCGGTAAGTTCAGCAGCGACAAAACAGCTCCCGTTGTAAAGCTTGATTCTTCTGCTTATATTCAGGAGCTCTGGCACGGCCCTACCTGCGCATTCAAGGATATGGCTCTGCAGATTCTTCCTTATCTTCTCACACGTGCCGCAGCTAAAACCGTAGGCGATAAGCAGATTGTAATTCTCGTTGCGACATCAGGTGATACAGGTAAGGCTGCACTTGAGGGCTTCAAGGATGTACCCAATACGAAAATTCTTGTTTTCTATCCGTCAGACGGTGTCAGCGCAATGCAGAAACTGCAGATGATTACCCAGGAGGGTAACAATGTCGGCGTAAGTGCAATCAAGGGTAACTTTGACGATGCACAGAGCGGTGTCAAGGCTATCTTCACCGATCCTGAGGTTGCAAAGCTCCTTGAGGATAACGGTATGCAGTTCTCTTCCGCAAACTCAATCAACTGGGGCAGACTTGCACCGCAGATTGTTTACTATATCTCAGCTTACTGTGATATGGTAGAGCAAGGTGCAATCAGCCTTGGCGATAAGATCAACGTCTGTGTTCCCACAGGTAACTTCGGCAATATCCTTGCCGCTTACTATGCAAAGGAAATGGGTCTGCCGATTGAGAAGCTTATCTGTGCTTCCAATGCAAACAATGTCCTTACCGACTTCCTTTCAACAGGTACTTACGACCGTAACCGCAGCTTCTACGCTACGATCTCACCCTCAATGGATATCCTTATTTCCTCTAATCTTGAGAGACTTCTCTATATCCTCAGCGGTTGTGACGGCAAGAAGGTTGCAGGCTATATGGCTGAGCTTTCCGCAACAGGTAAGTACACTGTTGATGCTGATATTCTTGCAAAGATAAACTCACACTTTGCCGCAGGCTGCTGTGACGATGCCGAGACAAAGGCAACAATCGGCGAAGTTTACAGTGATAAGAAATACCTCTGCGATACACATACTGCTGTTGCTGTCAAGGTATACGACGAGTACCGTGCTTCAACGGGTGATGTAACTCCTACCGTTATTGCCTCTACAGCAAGCCCGTTCAAGTTTACTGCAAGCGTGCTTTCAGCTGTTGATGCTTCACTTGTCAAGGGTGAGGAGTATGAGATGACAAAGACTCTTGCTGACGCAACAGGTGTTGAGTGCCCCGTACAGCTTACAGGTCTTGAGAATAAGACTGTACGCTTCAGCGATGTTATTGATAAGAGCGATATGCGTAAGGCAGTATTCGCAATGCTCGGTATAAACTAATTACAAAGAAAGGCTAATGGAATGTCATTATTTGCAATCGGTGATACACATCTGTCTTTCGGCGTCGAAAAGCCGATGGATGTCTTTCACGGCTGGAATGATTATGAAAAGCGGCTTGAGAAAAACTGGCGCAGTATAGTAGGTGATGATGATACCGTGCTTATCTGCGGCGATGTTTCCTGGGGAATGAAGCTTGGTGAAGCTTTGCCCGATTTCAAGTTTCTTGATTCCTTGCCCGGCAAAAAGCTGCTGATGAAGGGTAACCATGACTATTGGTGGGAAACCAAAGCTAAGATGAAACGCCTTCTTGATGACAATTCCATTGGCTCGATAGATTTCTTGTTCAACAACGCTGTTCACCTCGGTCCGATAAGCGTTGCAGGTACAAAAGGCTGGTTTTACGACAGCGGTGCAGAAGATGAGGAAAAGGCGCTCAACCGTGAGCTATGCCGTCTGCGTCTTTCACTGCAGGAGGCTACAAAGCTCGGCGGCGAGCCTGTGGCCTTTCTTCACTATCCGCCGATCAGCAACAGAGCTGTCTGCGAGCAGATAGTGGACCTGCTTACAGAGTTTGGTGTAAAACGCTGTTATTATGCTCATCTTCACGGTGCCTCGATCAAAAATGCATTTACGGGTGAGTATAGGAATATCAGATTCCACCTCATTTCAGGTGACAGCCTCGGATTTTGTCCGAAATTAGTGGAAAAATTTTAAAAAAATTCATAATTTTATTTCCAAAACTATAGCCTTTTTGAAATTTACATGCTATAATACCTTGGTTATAAAAATAGGAGGATTTTAAAAATGAGCTTAAAATCAGTAAAAGAAGTAGAAGCTAACGTACATGAACTTACCGTAACTATCGATGCCGACACATTCAAGGCAGCAACGGTAAAGGTTTACAACAAGCAGAAGAAGGATATTTCTGTTCCCGGTTTCCGTAAAGGTAAGGTTCCGATGCATATGATCGAGAAGCTTTACGGTAAGGGTGTATTTTATGAAGATGCCCTCAACGATCTCTTCCCCGCAACAGTTGATGCAGCAGTTGCTGAGTCAGGTATCGACGCTGCAAGCGCACCCTACGATGCAAATGTTGTCGAAATCGGCGATAACGGTGTTGAAATGACAGTTAAGGTTGCAACAAAGCCCGATGTCGAAGTAGGCGAGTACAAGGGCATGAGCGCAGAGAAGGCAGCTGTTGAGGTTTCTGATGACGAGGTCAATCACGAACTTGACCATCTCCGTGAGCAGGGCTCAAGACTTGTCAACGTTGACGACAGATCTGCTAAGGACGGCGATATCGTTACAATCGATTTCGAAGGTTTTGTTGACGGCGTTGCATTCGACGGCGGCAAGGCTGAAGGTTACGATCTTACTCTCGGCTCCGGTTCATTCATCCCCGGCTTCGAGGAGCAGATTGTCGGCAAGTCGATCGACGAGGAGTTTGACGTGAACGTTACATTCCCCGCTGAGTATACACCCGAGCTTGCTTCCAAGGAAGCTGTTTTCAAATGCAAGCTCCACAAGATCAGCGTTAAAGAGCTTCCCGAGCTTGACGATGAGTTTGCAAAGGATCTCGGCGAGTATGATACACTCGACGAGCTCAAGGCTGGCATCAAGAAGGATATCACAGAGCGTAAGCAGCAGGATGTTGACAACGCATTCGAGAACGCTCTTCGTGAGCAGCTTGTAGAAAACCTCAAGGCAGAGATTCCCGCAATTCTCCTTGATGAGGCTTTCCAGCAGAATAAGGACAGCTTCATTCAGCGCTTCGAGTCACAGGGTATCAGCTATCAGCAGTACCTTCAGTACACAGGTATGGATGAGAAGATTCTCGACGAGCAGATCAGAGAAGAGGCTGTTAAGCAGCTCAAGCTTCGCTATGCGCTTGAGAAGATCGCTCAGCTTGAAGGCTTCGAGGCTACAGACGATGATGTAGCAGCAGAGTACGACAAGATTGCTACCACATACGGTATCGATATCGAGACAGTCAAGAAGGTTGCTCCCGTAGAGAGCATCAAGGCAGACATCGTTGTACAGAAGGCTATGCAGTTTGTAGTTGACAACGCAAAGGCTGCAAAGAAGAAGGCTGCCCCCAAGAAGAAGGCCGCTCCTAAGGCTGAAGCAGAGGGCGAGGAGAAGCCCGCTCCCAAGAAGAAGGCTGCTCCCAAGAAGAAGGCTGCAGAGAAAAAGGCTGAGGACGCTGAATAAATTCAGGTCTTATCGGTCTATAATAAATTTCAGCAAAACGACCGGCAGACCCTTCATTGTTAAGAGTCTGCCGGTTTGTAATAATAATTAAGGAAGGAAGATGTAACTATGAGTTTAGTCCCGTACGTAATTGAACAGACGAGCAGAGGAGAAAGACAGTTTGATATTTTCTCCAGACTTTTAAATGACAGAATTATTGTCCTCTCCGACGAGGTAAACGATGCAACAGCAAGCCTTGTTGTCGCTCAGCTCCTTTTCCTTGAGGGTCAGGACAGTGAAAAGGATATCAGCCTTTATATCAACAGCCCGGGCGGCTCTGTTTCCGCAGGTCTCGCAATCTACGATACAATGCAGTACATTAAGTGTGATGTTTCTACAATCTGTATGGGTATGGCTGCAAGTATGGGTGCATTCCTGCTTTCCTCCGGTGCAAAGGGTAAGCGTTTTGCTCTCCCCAACAGCGAGATTATGATTCACCAGCCCCTCGGCGGTACAAGAGGCCAGGCTTCAGATATTCAGATTGAAGCCGAGCACATTATCAAAATCAAGAACAACCTCAACAAGATTCTTGCAGAGAATACAGGCAAGTCTGTCGAAACAATCGCTCTCGATACCGACAGAAACAACTGGATGAGTGCAGAGGAAGCTGCAGCATACGGCCTTGTTGATAAGGTTCTTTACAAGAGATAATTTTTTAAGGAGAATTCCGCAATGTCCAG
Source organism: Clostridia bacterium (assembly GCA_017399065.1). GTDB lineage: Bacteria > Bacillota > Clostridia > Oscillospirales > Acutalibacteraceae > UBA8612. The sequence goes on from JAFQEL010000012.1 coordinate 122,701, forward strand.
AGATGGCGAAATGAGAGAAAAACCTGTTCGCTGTTCGTTCTGTAATAAGCTCCAGAGTCAAGTCGATAAGCTTATCGCAGGCCCCGGTGTGTTTATCTGTAACGAATGTGTCGAACTTTGCTACAATATAATTGAGGATGAAGAAGCCAATGCTCCTAAGGCAAAGTCTGATTCAAAGGGTGGATTTACTTTGCCGAAACCTATGGAAATCAAGCAGAGACTTGATGAGTATGTTATCGGTCAGGAAGAGGCTAAGGTCGTCCTCAGTGTTGCTGTTTATAATCATTATAAGCGTATTTTCTTCGGTGCCGATTCCGATGCCGAAATACAGAAGAGTAATATCCTTATGCTCGGTCCTACAGGTGTAGGTAAAACTATGCTTGCGCAGACCCTTGCAAAGACTCTCGATGTACCCTTTGCCATAGCCGATGCAACAACTCTAACAGAAGCAGGTTATGTCGGCGAAGATGTTGAGAATATTCTGCTCAGACTTATCCAGGCTGCAGATTTTGATATCGAGCGTGCAGAGCGTGGTATCATATATGTTGATGAGATTGATAAGATTGCACGCAAGTCCGAAAGCACATCCATCACACGTGACGTAAGCGGTGAGGGCGTACAGCAGGCACTGCTCAAGATTATTGAGGGTACTGTTTCAAATGTACCCCCCGGAGGCGGCAGAAAGCATCCGCAGCAGGAGTTTATTCAGATCGATACTTCCAATATCCTCTTCATCTGTGCAGGTGCATTTGACGGTATGGAGAAGATAATTGAGAAACGTATCGGCGGTTCTGCTCTTGGCTTTGAGGCTGAGATAAAGGATAAGCGTCAGCTTGAGACCGACTATATTATGGGTCAGGCAATCCATCAGGATCTTGTGAAGTTCGGCCTTATTCCCGAGCTTGTCGGCCGTATGCCTGTTCTCACAGCTCTCCACGAGCTTGACCGTGATGCTCTTGTTAAGATTCTCAGCGAGCCTAAGAACTCTATCGTCAAGCAGTATACACAGCTTGTCGGTATGGATGATGTTGAGCTTGTATTTGAGCAGGAGGCACTTGAGGCTATTGCCGATAAAACTCTTGAGAAAAAGACAGGTGCAAGAGGTCTTCGCTCTATTATGGAGCAGACTCTTATTCCGATTATGTTCAAGGTTCCTTCTGAGCCTACAATTTCAAAGGTTATCATCACAGCTGACTGTGTGAAGAACGGTACAGCTCCCGATGTCGAGCGTGACGAAACCCGTACCGAGCATAAGCTCACCACTGTGCAGGATTTTTCTGTTGAGAAATCAAAGAAAAAAAGAACAGCTCGTTAAATCAAAAAGACAACTCACTGTTAGTAGAGTTGTCTTTTTTGTCATTCTATGCATCTTTTATGATGATGGTCTTATGCGTAGGGGCGATTCACGAATCGCCCGGAAATTAAATCCTTTCATGTCCTTCTGAGCGAAGCGAAGAATCTTTACAGGCTCCCTCGTTGAGGGAGCTGTCAAAGCGTAAGCTTTGACTGAGGGAGTTTCGTCTTCGTAATTCTATCAAAGCAGGGTAGGAAAAGATAATAGAGAATATTGAATAGATAATAAATAATAGATATATCAAAACACCGATGAATTCCAACAGGAAAACATAGGTGTTATTGTTGCTTGCATTATGTTTTTTGCTGTGTTATAATATCGTTGCGAAACAAATCTTAATATTCCTGACACAAGTGTGTAATTTTATCTTTTGGTAAAAATACATGCTCATTTTTCGCATACTTGTGTTATGGGAGAAGATTTGTTTCGCAGCAATCGGAGCAATGTGTTTTTCGTGCGCAGCTTCGGTTGCGCACTTTTTATTTTAACAGGAGGTAAAATTAAATGAAAACACCAAAAAAAGCATTGGCTGTGGTTATGTGCGTTGTTATGATGTTGACCGCCACACCTCTCAGCGGTTTTATTGGACTTGATTTAACAGGTCTGTTTGATTTCAAAGCAGAAGCAGCAACGTATTCCGGCAGCTGCGGTGATAACCTCACATGGGTGCTTGATACAGACTCTGGTGTACTCACAATCAGCGGTACGGGTGCGATGGAGGATTATACATCTTCATCTGATATACCGTGGGATTCATGCTACTCATCTGTCAAAACGGTCATAATAGGCGATAGTGTAACAACCATTGGTAAAAAAGCGTTCTGTGTTTGTTATTATCTCACAAGCGTAAAAATCGGTATCAATGTAACATCCATTGGTGAATCTGCGTTCTATAATTGCCACAGCCTTATAAGCGTAACAATTCCTGACAGTGTAACAACTATAGGTAATTATGCGTTCTCTTGGTGCAATAGTCTCGCAAGCATAACAATTCCCGACGGCGTACCAACTATCGGTTCTTGTGCGTTCTATAATTGCCGCAACCTTATAAGTGTAACAATTCCCGACAGCGTAACAGTTATCGGTGGTGATGCGTTTCGTGGTTGCACTAGCCTCACAAGCGTAACGATCGGAGACAGCGTAACAACTATCGGTGAGTGTTCGTTCTATAATTGCACCAGTCTCACAAGTGTAATAATTCCCGACAACATAACAACCATCGATTATGGTGCGTTTGGGAATTGCAGCAGTCTTTCAGACGTCTATTATTCCGGTAACGAAGATCAATGGGAACGGATAGCGATAAAGAGTAGCAACGAGTGCTTATTAAACGCAAATATACACTACAATTCCATCGGCGATAATCCTACACCCGACAATCCTACACAATTAACTTTGATATCAACTTACCCTGCAAGCGGCGCAACTCAGCTTTCGTATGAAGATGATTTGGTTTTAACATTCAATATGAATGTTGAGCGTGGATTATCAACGTTGCATGATGACGGAATTGCATTAGGTATTTATGATTACGATACCGATGAATTGGTAAAAAAGATAGATGAATTTTATATAGGGTACAAACATAACGGCAAAACTATGACGTTTGAAGATGCTTTCCGTAAACTTGAACCCGGCAGAAAGTATTATATTAAAATCGCAAGCGATGCAGTGCGTTCTAAAACTGCCGATAAAACTTTGTTTTTTAAAGGAATAAATAACAAAGATGACTGGACTTTTTCGTATTTTAGTCCAACACAAAAACAAGGCTATTCACTTGATGTGTATTCATCGGACAGAGCGGTTAATATTTCAAAAGGTGAATCTCAAAAAGTAAGTATTGTGCTTTTGCTTAACGGCGAGCCGTGCGAGCAGGATGGAATATCGTTAAGTGTTGCAAATAACGGTGTGGCTGAAATTAACAGCATTGAACGAGAAAGCGACAGAACCGTTGTAACTCTTAAGGGATTAAAAAACGGAACAACATCCGTTACGGTTACGGATAATGGTTCTAAGTTAGTTCAGACATTTCCTGTTTTTGTAACTGATGAAGCAAGTGTATATTATTTTACCGATGTGGAAAAGTACACGGAATATAATTCTTTTATTCTTGACGATATGTTTATTGATAGCTTTAAACATAAGGAAAAAAGCAACGGTAGTCATACGGTAACATTTGATGTTTACAATATGGGACACAGCTATGGTGCGGTTGATGTTTATGATAAAAACGGAAATGTTGTTGATTCGCAAATAATTGAAATGTTTGACGGCGATTATCCGACAGATTTATTTGCTCATGCTGAATACGCAGGTAAATTGGTCGGTAATTTCGCACTTGACATAATCACGGGCGATTTACTGTACAGTATCAATAACATAAAAAGTGACCTTAACAGCAAGAAAACATCAATATCCGTAACGGTTCCTGAGAATGGTTATTATGTAATTACAAAAAATGTCACGGCATCAAAATCTTGTCTGCTTTATAATGCTTTTTCCTTAGCTTTAGATGTTGCTTTTGAGTCAGTTGGGTTGGTTGTGGATGCAACAGATGTTACAGACGAGTTGGCGCAAGGCGTTCTTTCTAAAAATGTGGATAAATATCTGAAAAAAATATGTGAAACATTTGTTGAAGAAGGAGCTTTGCTTTCAGCCAAAAATGCTTCTGTTATGGCTGATAATTTGCTGGAAGATATTGAAGACTTGTTCAAAACCTTGGGGACAACATTTATTGATGCTGTAATTGAAACAGTACCAAAAGTTACGTCAAAAATAGGTAAAGAACAGTTGGTAAAATTGTTTGCCGGTTTATCACTGAAAAAATGCGGAAAAGATATTGTTGACAAAATATTCTACGGTTCGGTAAAAACTGCAAAATGGTTAGCGATATGCAAAAGCGTTTATGATTACAGAAATTCAACAGGTGCATATGTTTATGATTTGCAAAGCGGTAATACTAAAGCATCAAACGGAGTGATTTCGTATTCTAATACTGACAGTCAAACAGTTTTTCATTCTGTTTTAGTAACTTACGGATATTATGCAGATTATATTGATGCTATGCACCGACCTGAGGCTGATGCGGAACTGTATAGTATATCTATGGTTAAAAACGGTAAAAAGATGCAACCGAATTCACCTGTTACAATTTATATTCCTATTCCGAATGGATGGAATAGCGAAAAGATATATATTTACCATATTAACGATAGATATGAGCGAGAAGAGATTGAGGGAACAATAGAAAACGGATATATCAAATTTGTGACTAATGAGTTCAGTTATTTTGTTGTATCTAATGATGCTATCAATTTTATTGATGATTTTTCAATAAAATCTCCTTCTACAACAACAGTCAACTACGGCGAAACTCTTATTCTTCATGCTGATTTCGGCAATATTGAACTTCCCGAAGGCTGGTCGGTTCAGTGGACGGTTGAAGGTAGCGGCTTCTCTGTGACAACTGAAGAAAATGGCATGAAGTGCAAAGTTACTTCTGTTGCAAACGGCAACGCAACCGTAAAAGCAACACTTGTTGATGAAAACTGCAAAGTTGTAAAAGATGCAAGCGGCAATGAAATGTCCGACAGCAAGAATCTGATCTCGAAGGCTGGCTTTTTCCAGAAACTCATCTCATTCTTCAAAAAACTCTTCGGCATATCAAGAGTTATTTTACAATCACTGTAAAATATAATGTCTAAGTGAAGCAAGGACTCCTTCTTTGAGGGGCTGTCAAAGCGTTAGCTTTGATTGAGGGAGTTTTAAACTACCATACAGATTCCTCGCTTTTCTTGTAATGACAATCGCATCGTAGGGTAGGGGCTTGTTCCTGCCGTTAAGGTGAGATAATAGAGAATATTGAATAGATAATAAATAATAGATACAACAAAACACCGATGTAATCCAAACGGAAAACATCGGTGTTATTCATTATAATTATATTACATTGTTGATAAGTCGTACGGTGTGCGCTGATAAACAAAGTAGTTCAGCCAGTTAGAGAAGAGAAGGCTGCCTGCACCTCTCCATCTGATTACCGGTACCTTCTCGGGGTCATCATCGGGGAAGTAGTTGACGGGTACGTCAATTTCAAGCCCTGCTTTTACATCTCTGAAGTATTCTCTTGCCAGTGTGTCACGGTCGTATTCAGCGTGACCGCAAGCATAAAAATTACGGCACTGCATATCAGAGATAAGATGTACACCTGCTTTTGATGAGTAAGCAAGAATCTGCAGATCCTTGATATGAGCTATATCATCAATTCTGACTTCTGTATGTCTTGAGTGCGGTACATAAAACTCTTCATCAAATCCTCTCAGCAGGGGATGGTAGAGGTCAAGGGCACGGTGCTTGAATACACCGAACATCTTTTTGTCAAGTTTGTGCTTTTTAAGCCCGTATCTGTGGTAAAGTCCTGCCTGAGCTCCCCAGCAGATGTGGAATGATGAGTAAACGTTTTTGTCTGCCCAATCAAATATTGTGCAAAGCTCATCCCAGTAGTCGACTTCTTCGAATTCCATCTTCTCAACAGGTGCGCCTGTTACAACCATACCGTCGTATTTGTTGTGCTTGATTTCATCAAAAGTTTTGTAGAATGCAAGCATGTGCTCGGCAGATGTGTGCTTTGATTGGTGTGTTGCTGTCTGTAACAGTTCAATTTCAACCTGGATAGGGGAGTTGCTCAGAAGCCTGAGCAACTGTGTCTCAGTTTCTATCTTTGTCGGCATAAGATTAAGTATAAGTATTTTAAGCGGGCGGATGTCCTGAGAGACAGCACGCTCGTTTGTCATTACAAATATGTTTTCACTTTCAAGGCTGTTTTTAGCCGGCAGATTTGCATCAATTTTAATCGGCATTTTGGTTTCTCCACATATAATAATGTAATAAATATATAATATAATAGCAGAAACCATTAAAATATACAAGACTCTTTGACTAAAGTTTTGATTTATGGGTAAAATTAATAATATGTTAAAAATGCCAAAAAAATTAGTAAAAAGGTGTTGACATTGACGGAACATTATGTTAATATAGCAAAGCACTCAAGAGAGCGCACAACAACTTAGCAACTGAGCAAAAAAGTTGAAAAAAGTTGAAAAAAGGTGTTGACAAAGTCAAAACGATGTGATATAATTCACAATGTTGCGGCTGAAACGCAACACCGAACGCACCTTGAAAATTAAACAACGATTGAAAGAACAAACCCTTGAAGATTCTTTA